>CAYTJD010000183.1:0-23755 GCA_964438005.1 uncultured Solibacteraceae bacterium
ATATCAGAAATACGTTCGCCAGTCGCAGGAGTGGAAGGCTCGCGCCGGCCAGGCGCTCGACGCCAACAACGAAGACCTCGCCCGCAAAGCCCTCGCCCGCAAAGCCGAATGCGACAAGCAGGTCGGCTCCATGCAGACCGCGGTCGATTCCGCCCGCGAAGCCAGCGACAAGCTGAAGCAGCAGGTCACCGACCTCAAGCACCGCATCGATGAGGGCGAACGCACCGCCACCACGCTGGTTGCGCGCAAGAATGCGGCAGCCGCGCAGCGCAAGGTATCGGAGGCCCTGGCCGGCGTGGGCAACGCGGACAATGCGTTTGCCGCGCTTAACCGGTACGAGGAGTCCGTGACGCGCGAAGAAGCCACGGCGAAAGCTTTCGACGAGCTGGCTTCCACCGGTAAGGACGACAAGCTTGAAGAGCAGTTCGCGCAACTCAGCGGACACAGCGTCGATGCGGAATTGGAGGCGCTGAAGCAGGAGCGGAAGAAGAAGGCGCCCGAACTTCCGAAAGAACTGCCTGCGCCCAGCCGGACGCTGGCGGCAGGGGATAAGGGTTAGGCTGGGCCGCTCCCAAAACCCCGCGCTCACGCACGGGGCTGAAAAATTGCAATGGCAACCGTCGTTCTTCTCACCGTGCTGGGCACGTTGTTGGGAGTGGTGTTGATGCAGATCTTCAAGAAGCCACCGGCACCGCCGACTGGACCGGATCTGGCGAATCTCAAAGTCACAGACGCCTGCGCCGGGGATGTTATCTCGATCGCCGGAGCGGGCGACAACCTGACCGATCTCGATTTCACGGCCGACCGCCGCACACGCTATGACGCCGGCGCGTACCGCTGGGTGGAGTTGAGCGGCACTTATCGCGAGCGGCGGGTCGCGCTGCGCGTGGCGGGTGACGAGGAGCCGGAGGTTGCCGTTCACTCCGATCCGCGCAAGCTGACGCTGGCCGATCTGGCCCTCAGCGAAGACGATCTCGCTGCAATGGATGAGCGGCAAAATCCCGAAGATGTGTTCGAGTTCGACAGCAAAGACTGGCAGTATCGCCGCAGCCGTGAGGTGAAGGCGTGGCGCGACAGTGAGCCGCAAGCCGCCGGTTTTTATTACTGGGAATTTCAGGAGCGCGACGGAAAGCGGCTGCTCGCTGTACGCAAGTCCGAGGGCGAGCCGTTTGCCGTCGCCGTGTACACGGAAATTCCCGCGGGCGATGTCACGATCTACCGGAGTGGAGTGAAGTCATGAGCCGGTCTGCGTTGCGCATCCTCGCGGTGGTTCTTACGACTCTCATCATCGTCGTGCTGGTGGGCGCGTTCGACCGCCTGCCGGGCAGCGTACGCGCGCAGATTGATTCCGAACGAGGCGCGTTCAACTCCGCCCAGGGGCAGTTGAAGACCGCGCAGGACGCCGTCGCCCGCGAGACTCAGTCGGACGCCGCCTTCTTCGCGGCGATTGCCGCCAGCCGGCAATGGCCGGGCCTCTTGCAGCAAGCGGCCGGGACTTTGCAGTCGGCCGGCCACGACCTCGACGAGCTTTCCGATCTCGAAAAACACGGCCACTATCGCGACCGGCAACATGTCGAGCACCTGCTGGCTGACGAGCGCGGACTGCGGGCTTCCGCGCTGGCACAGGCTTCGGCCGTGCAGGCCGACGCGGGGCGCTGGCTCACTCGTAAGCAGCAGCTTCCGGCCGAGTTCGAACAGATGCAGCGCGATTATCGCAGCATCCACGGCTTCGATCTTGCTCCCCTCGCCGCTACAGTCGCGCGCGCGGAAGCAGATTGGCCGGAGAAGAAATCCGATCTCGAAGCGCGCCTGGCGTCCGTCCGCGGCATTGTCGGTCACAGTGACGAGATCTGGCAAGCCGCCGACAGCAGGCGCGACGACGCCCCTACCGTTCTCAACGCGGCGGATGAACTGAAGGCCTCGGCTGCCGCGCTGCCGAAACAGGCCGCCGAACTGGAATCGCTCGCAGGCCAGCTCTACGATTCCTGGGACAAGGTTCTGGTCGATATGGAAGTGCGCGGATTCGGATCGAGCCGCGACTACAACCAGAAGATCCGCACCGTACGCACGCATCAGGGAACCACCACTTCGGACGATCAGTGGGTTCGGGTTCCGGCAGCGACCTACGACGCCATGCACAACGACCTGGGCATGGCGATCGAACAGAAGCCTGCCGGCAAGTACGATGCGGAAGCCGACCATGTGGCCCAGCCCGCGGGGTTCGCGTACATGGCGCCGCCCTCCCAAGGCTCCAATCAATACGGCTATTGGGACCATCATGACGGCCACAGCTTCTGGGTGTTTTACGGCCAGTACGCGCTGCTGCGCGATCTGTTGTTCAACCGTTCCTACCGGCCGCTCGAACGCGGCGAGTGGGACAGCTACCGCAACGAGCGCGCGCAAGGCCGGACCTATTATGGCCAGGGAGCCGAGCCGGGCGCGAGCGCTCCGAAGTACGGCACCAGTGGAACCGCCACGCAGGAACGCTATTCCGGCAGCAGCTATGCCAAGGGCGGCGGCTTCCGCGACTCACAGTACGCGTCCAAGAGCGGATCGTACCGCGACTCGCCGTACGCGACTCCGGCGGCGCGGAACCAGGATGCCGACCGTTCGCCGCGAACCTTCGGCCGCAACTCCCGCCCAGAAGAACCGCACGCCGCGCCGCCGGAGCACTCGTATCGTCCTGCGCCACGGGCGCCGCCACATCGGTCCTTCGGTGGCGGCGGGGGACGTCGATTCGGCAGGAGAGGGCGGTAGCCGCCGCTTGCCTTTCGCCGCCGGCCGGTGATGTAATTTGATCCGGTCCGCGGAACACACCGGCCGACTGGAGTCCCGATGAAAACCGTCTCGTGGAGTCTGTTGATTCTTCTCAGTGCCGCGCTTGCCGCCGGCCCGCTATCGTCTCAGGCCGCCAAACCCGCCTCCCACGAGGTCAATGCGGCCCAGTACGAACAGTGGAAGAAGACCCTCTCGAATTGGGGACGGTGGGGCAAGGACGATCAGATCGGTGCCTTGAACCTGATTACGCCGGCGAAAAGAAAACAGGCGGCGAGCCTGGTGAAGGAAGGAGTCTCGGTATCGATGGCAGCCGACGTCGATACTGTCAAGGCGGTCGATAATCCCAATCCGTTCGAGCTCAAGATGCTCAGCATCGGGATGGACCAGATCGCGGTCAACTATCACGGCATCGCGCATACCCATCTCGATTCGCTGGCGCACATCAACGACAACGGCGTTTTCTATAACGGCTACCAGCCGGAGGCCGCGAAGGTGATGCAGCAGGGGCACGAAAAGAACTCGATTCACAACGTGAAGAGCGGGATCTTCACACGCGGTATCCTGATCGATATTCCCCGGCTGAAGGGTGTGCCGTATCTGGAGCCGGGCACGCCGATCTACGTGGAGGATCTGGAAGCCTGGGAAAAGAAAGCCGGTGTGAAGGTTTCGGCGGGCGACGCGGTGTTCGTGCGCACCGGCGTCTGGGCGCGGCGCAAAGCGTTGGGCCCGTGGCTGCGAGGCCGCGCTGAGGGCGGCCGGTCGGCAGGCCTGGATCCTTCCGTGATTCCGTGGCTCCGGCAGCGGGACATTGCCATCCTCGGCAGCGATCATCCACAATATGTGGCGCCCTCGGCTTTGCGCGGCGCGGTTCACGATTTCGCTCTCCTCTACCTCGGCGTGCACCTGTTCGACAACTGCGACCTGGAGGCTCTGGCCAACGCCGCGGCTTCGCGCCGGCGGTGGGAGTTCCTGCTGACGGCGGCGCCGCTGGCGATTGTGGGCGGCACCGGCTCGCCAATCAATCCGATTGCGACGTTCTGAAGCCGGCCGTGTTGCGTACGATTCCAACCGGCCTGTTCCTTCTGCTTGCGGCGGTGCCTTGCGCTATTCCGCAGCCGGGCGATGCGCGGGAGACTATCCAAGCGATCAAAGCCGCAGAGCAGGCAGCCGGCATCAAGCCCAGCGGCAATTTTGCGCGGTTGGATCCGGCCGTCACGGCCTACTACCGTTGTTACTACACGGGCAAGCTGGAACTGCCTCAGTCTTACGGTCAGTTGAAACTGAAAGACGGCACCAAGGAAGGCTGCCCGCTCGATGAAGACAAGTACGACGTCTTTTTCTACCCGATCGAGGCCGTGTCTACGGGCCACGTTCCGGTGACGCAGGCGCTCGCCGCGGCGTCTGTCGAGCGGCTGGCCACGGTTGTTCCGCATGAGGACTTTCATCTCCAGGTGACCGATCTGCCGGACCGGGTGGCCGAAGCCGCCACGACTCTGGTCGGATTTCTGGCGGGCGCCGCCGCCGCGGAGACTCTCGGGAATACCCGATTGCGCGACGAAGCCGAGATCTTCCTGAGGAAAGCGGTGATGCTCAATCGCTATTTCGAGCGCCTGAGCGGGCTTTATAAGTCCGCACGCGCCGGCGCCATTTCCAAAGCAGGCGCGCTGGACCAGAAAGGGCAGATCATGACTGCTCTCCTTGGGGAGTGCCGCTCCCTGCAGCCGGAACCGCGTTCGTTCAATCGCTGTGCGCCGGTCGCGAACAATGCGGGCATCGCCTTCGATTACACCTACACGCGCGATTACCCGGCGCTGTACCTGGTCTACCGCGCCTGCCGCCAGGATCTGCGGTGCACGATCGCCGCGATGGAAAGCGCGCCCCGCCATCGTCCGGAAGCGGAAGTCCTCCGGTATCTCGAGGCCTTTGCGCGCAACGCCGTTACCGCCGATGTGCCACCGGCGCTACCGAAAGACAGGATAGAATCGAGGCCCTGATCTCTTCAAAATGGAGTGGTGGATCTCAGCCTCGGACTGACCCGCGTACTTCCCGCCCGCTTCCGCAAAGAATTTCCCGCGCCGTCGCTTTCCGCGTTTGTCGCCTTGCAAGTGCTCGATGTGCTGACTACACTCATCGGAATCAACATCGGCGCACAGGAAGCCAGTATCTTCGTCGGGCGCCTCATGAACGTCGGTCCGATCGCCGGCCTGCTCCTTTCTAAAATACTCGGAGTGGCGCTGGTCGCTACGGCTTTGAAGTTCCGGCGAACCCGCGTGATCGTCTTCTTGAACTACTGGTTTGCGGCGGTGGTGAGTTGGAACCTGATCCTGATTCTGCGCATTCAACTGCATTCCCGTCCCTAAAACGGCCCGTGAAAGTCGAGTAGAGGCGCTGAGCGGAGTATCCTGATTACAAGCATTCTGGAACGCGCAAGGAGGGTCCGATGCGTCTGGCTTTCGTGATTGCCCTGGCCGCGCTACACGCGCCGGCGCCGGCTCAGAGCACGCCGGCCTCTCAGAAGTGGAGTCCTCCGCGAACTCCCGAGGGTCAACCGGAAATCGAAGGAGTCTGGAGTAACGCCTCCATCGTCCCGCTTGAGCGGCCGAAGGAGCTGGAAGGCAAGCAATTCTTCACGGCCGAAGAAAAGGCCGCGTATGAGGCCCGAGTCTTCGCCCGGTCGTCGCGCGATAAAACCCCCGCTGCGGGTGCGGTCGGCACCTACAACGATTTCTGGTGGGACGCCGATTCCAGGCGCGCCCGGAATTTTCGTACTTCTTTGATCGTCGACCCAGCCGATGGAAAGATTCCGCCGCTTACGCCGGCCGCGCAACGGCGCGTCGCCGCCGATCGGGAGTATAGCCGGCAACATCCGGCCGACGGTCCCGAAGACCGTTCGTTGATGGAGCGCTGCCTCTTGTTTCCAACTACTGGCCCGCCGATGCTCCCGAGCTTCTACAACAATTCCCAGTTCGGCGCGCTCACCACGAACTACCAGATCCTTCAGACCCGCGATTACGTAGTTCTTGTCGTGGAGCTGAATCACGACGTGCGGCGCATTCCGCTCGATGGCCGCCCGCACGTGCCGGCCGGTGTCCGCCAGTGGCTCGGGGATTCGCGCGGCCGCTGGGAGAGCGATGCTCTCGTCGTCGACACTACGAACTTCACGGACAAAACGAAATTCCGCGGCGCCGATGAAAACCTTCACCTGACGGAGCGGTTTACCCGCACCGCTTCGGACACGCTGCTCTACGAATTTACGATGGACGATCCGACCGCGTTCACCCGGCCGTGGCGCGCGGAGATTCCCATGATCCGCAGCGAGGACCGAATCTTCGAGCATGCCTGCCACGAAGGAAATTACGGTTTGAGCGGAATCCTGAGCGGCGCACGGGCCGAAGAGAAAAGCAGGTAACGGCGACGCGCTGTGCCTTAGGCCGGTGTGACGGCCTTTTGCAGCTCCGCTTCCAACGCTGCCTGCCGCTGCGCGTCCAGCTTCCGTCCCGCTGCCGTCACGTAGAACACGTCAATCGCTTTGTGCGCCTGTGTGTCGATCAACACCACTTCGATGTTGCAGCCTGTCTGCGAAATCGCCGAAGCCAGGTCGTAGAGCAGTCCCGGCCGGTCTTCGGCCACAATCTCCACCAGGGTCGCCGTGCCGCTAGCATCGCCATCGAAGGCTACGCGGCCGTCAATCCGCGCGTGGCGGCTCGGTAGAACCGGCTTAGGCCGGTTCTTCAGCAATTCGCGCACGTCCGTTTTGGCCGCAATCACCCGTTCCGCCGTGGCGCGGAGGCGATCTCCTTCGGTCGGGTTCAGCTCCAGCGTGCGGATGGGATCGGCGAAGGTGAAGGTGTCGAGAATCAGCCCGCGCCGGTTGGAAAACGCTTCCGCTTTGAGAATGTTCATGCCGAAGCTCGACAGCGTTCCCGCCACCGCCGCAAACAAACCCGGCCGGTCCGAGGATGTCACCATCGTCAGTTGATAGGCGCCTTCCACCTTTTGGACGTCGACCGCAACGCCGCGCTGACGGCTCCGCGCTTCGAGAGCCATGTGCTGGTCGATTTCGGCGTCGGTGTGCGTGCGCACGTACCGCGTCGGAAAGCCTTGCAGAAACGCGCGCCGCTCCGGCGAAGCCGACGCATCCGTCTCGATGCGCTCCGTCTCCAACTCGCGTGTCAGCTCGTTGTAGACCGATAGGTACAGCTGCCACAAACTTTGCGCCCGCCACGGCGTCATCACGGTCGGATTCACGGCGCTGATATCGGCATAGGTCACCAGAGTAAGAGCTTTGAGCCGCTCCACCGTCTCCACCTGGTGGGCCAGGTCGCGCACCGCTTGGGGATCGAACACGTCGCGCGATTGCATTGCGGACGACAGGGCCAGGTGCTTGGCAATCAAGAACCGGACCGTCTCGCGGTCTTGCGGCGGCATCTGAATCCGCTTCATAGCCGTCTCGGCCAGCCGGAGCGAGGCTTCGACATGCTCCTCGCCCTTGCCCTTGCCGGAGTCGTGGAACAGTAGCGCAAACACGAGGGCAGCCGGCGGTGCCATCTCCGCCCAGAGATCCGCAAACGGCTTTTGCGCCGGTTCGGCGGTGTCCTTCAGGCTCCACAGAGATTGGATCGCGACCAGCGTGTGCTCATCCACCGTGTAGCGATGATAGAAATCCCGCACCACCAGGCATTCGATTCCTTCCAACTCCGGGAAGACCGCCGTCAACGCCCCGGTCTCATGCATGGCGTGCAAAGCGACGGGGGTGTGAGGCAGCGTCAGAATGGGAATCAGCGCCGGCCAGAGGGCCCGAGAGTCGGCGAAATGCTCGCGCAGGTTCGCGCGGCGCGATTCGATCTTCTGCACCGCCTCGAACGATGGCCGGATTCCGTGCCGCGCCACGAACTCGAACAGGGTCAGCGCCAGTTCCGGCTCCACGTCGAGCCGCTGCGGCGCGCGAAAATGCGCCCGCTCGCGATGCACGCTGAAGTCGACGTTAGACAGCCGCGAACGCCAGTCGCGGAACTGCGCGAATAGCGAGCTGGATTGGGCCTCGTTCGCCTCCAGTTGCTGCAACGCCGCGCGATAGATTCCGCGCGCATGCCGGTAATACTCGCGCATCCACTGCGCCGGATCCCCGTCGCGCCACTGGTCCGCCATGGCATCCTGCATTTCAAAAGACAACACGTTGTTGTCGCGGCCGGAACGGCTGTGCAGGTAGCACCGGAGCCGCGCCAGGAACCGGAACGCCTTCCCGAGTTCCGGGCCGAGATCGGCCTGCGCCAGGTGCGGCGGCTCGGTTTCCCGCATCTGCGTCAACCAGCACAGCAGCTGATAATCACGCAGGCTGCCCGGCGTCTCTTTGACATTCGGCTCGAGATGATAAAACGTGTTGGCGAATTTCTCGTGGCGCTCCCGCGTCAGCTGCGACAGGTTCCGGATCAGCGAATCGCGGTTGGCCGCTATGAACCGCGGCAGTTTGTCGGCGAGCTTTGCATAGAGGGCCCGGTCCCCCGCCAGGTAGCGCTGATCGAGCAGGCTCACGTTGAGCTCGATGTTGTCGTTGTGAACCTCGGTACATTCGCTCGGCGTGCGCACCGAATGGCTGACGCGCATTCCGGCATCCCAAAGCGTTTGCAAAAACGCCGAAATCCCCTCGCGGCTGTCGAGCGCCAGCCTGTCGGACTCGAACAGCAGCAGCAGATCCACATCCGAATACGGGAACAGGTGCCGCCGGCCATAGCCGCCCACGGCAAGCAGCGCCAATCCCGAGGGCGCCGCGGGAAACAGGTGCGCCGCCGCCGCTTCGGTAACGATCGAATCGACCTGCGCCGTTCGCTCGGCGAGAGCGGTGAGCGAATCGCCGGTCGCCAGAAACGCCTGTTGAATCGTCGCCAGACTAGAGTGCGCTTTCTCCACGATCATCATTCCGGATGCGGATGGCCTCGGCCACGTCATAAACAAAAATCTTGCCGTCGCCGATTTTGCCGGTCCGCGCCGCAACCGCCAGCGTTTTGATCACTTCCTCGGAGCGACTTGCGGACACTACCATTTCCAGCTTCACTTTGGGCAGCAGGTCCACGTTGTATTCCTGGCCGCGGTACACCTCTTTGTGCCCTTTCTGCCGCCCGTGGCCGCGGACCTCGCTAATCGTCATTCCGTCAATCCCGATGCCCTTCAGGGCCTCTTTGACTTCGTCCAACTTGAACGGCTGGATGATCGCTTCAATCTTCTTCATGGCCTCATCCTAACTTCCGGAAGCGCCGTTCGCCAATGCCGCGGTTCAGCTCTGCCTGACCGCATCCCACGGAACCGCGACCGTGCGAGCGGATTTAGGACTCGAATATATATCCTTCTTCTCCGTGGAGGCTGACATCCAGCCCCTGAATCTCTTGTTCTTTGCTGACGCGCACGCCGATCACTACGTCGCAGATTTTTAGAATGATGAGCGTGCCCACGATCGCCAGGCCCCACGCAATGCCGGCTCCGATTGCCTGGTTCACCACCTGTCCGGCATGCCCATCGACCAACCCCAGCGATAGCAGTTTTCCCGAGGAGTCCTTAAAACTGTCGTTCACCGCGTTGGTGGCGAAGACGCCGGTTAACAGAGCGCCCAGCGTGCCGCCGATGCCGTGCACGCCGAAAGCATCGAGTGAATCGTCGTATCCGAACTTCTGTTTCACTGCCGCCACCATCCAGAAACACACGATTCCCGCAAGAAATCCGATCAGCAGGGCCGGAAACGGCTTCACGAAGCCGGAGGCGGGTGTGATCGCCACCAGTCCCGCGACACAGCCCGAAATGCCGCCCAGCACGCTCGGCTTACCATTGTGCAGCCACTCGGCGATCACCCATCCCAGCGCCGCTGCCGCCGCGCCGAAGTGTGTCGCCACAAACGCGCTGCTGGCCAAACTCGAAGCCGCCAGCGCGCTGCCGGCGTTAAATCCGAACCAGCCCACCCACAACAGGCATGCTCCGATGAAGCTGATCACCAGGCTGTGCGGTTTCATCGAATCGCTGGGAAAGCCCAATCGCTTGCCCAGATACAGCGCGCAGATCAACGCCGAAACTCCCGACGTGATGTGCACCACGGTCCCGCCCGCGAAATCGAAGGTCGGCACTTTTCCGCCCAGCGCTGCGTTCAATAACCCTCCCTTGCCCCACACCATGTGCGCCTGCGGGAAGTAAACCAGCAGCATCCAGAGCGTCATAAACAGCAGCATGGCGCTGAACTTCATCCGCTCCGCGAACGCTCCGCAGATCAGGGCCGGCGTGATGATCGCGAACATGAGCTGGTAGACCATGAACGTCTGGTGCGGGATCGTGCCGGCATAATCCGCGTTGGGCGCCGCGCCCACGCCGTTCAATAGCGCGAACCGGAAATCGCCGAGAATCGGACCGTCGCCGCCGAACGCCAGGCTGTATCCAACTACGGCCCAGATCACCGTAACCACGGCCATCAGAATGAAGCTTTGCATCATGGTGGCCAGCACGTTCTTTCTGCGAACCAGCCCGCCATAGAACAGAGCCAGCCCCGGCCCCGTCATCAGGAGCACCAGCGCGGAGCTGACCAGCATCCATGCGTTATCTCCCGCGCTTTGCGCGGACTTCGCGGCTGCTTCCACGGCCGCCAACCTCGTTTGAACATCCGGGTTAGCCTGCGCCCAAAGGGCGGCCGGCGCAATCAACAGACCCATCACACACAACTTCTCTAGATGTTTCATCGTGGAAACCTTTCGCCAAACAGGGGCGATGCAAAAATCTCATTGTCGTACACTGCTCCGAGCTGTACCAAGCGAACGTTTCTATTGGAGGGATTGGATTTTTTTATCGGCCCAGGCAGCACAACTTGCCAGTGGGGTCTTTCCTCGCGAGGATCGGGTTGGCTAAAATGCGAGAAACCGCTATCTATGGCAACCGCCCTGATCGCTGCGCCAGTCATCGACCCGCGCTATACCCCGTTTCGGCTGGTCATCCGCCGGTCGAAGATTCACAAGCGTGGCGTCTATGCTGTCGAATTTATCCCCGAGCGACGGAAAGTGATTGAGTACACGGGGGAGCGGGTCAACCGCCGCGAAGCCAAGCGGCGGGGCGACAATTCACTCACGTATCTGTTCACTCTCGACGACTACTGGACGATCGACGGCGCGGTTGGCGGCAGTGGCGCCGAAATTATCAACCACAGTTGCGAGCCTAACCTCCGCAGCACCATCCACAAGGGACATATCCTCTATTGGAGCAAGCGCGACATTGCGCCCGGCGAAGAACTCACGGTTGACTATCTGTTCTCGAAAAAGATCGACCGGATCCCATGCTGCTGCGGCGCCAAAGCTTGCCGCGGCACCATCAACGTGAAATAAGGCCGTCTATCGCTCAGCTCGATTCCTTCCGATAAGCAGGGAGATGAGGCAGTCTGTGCTTGCGTCCTGTGCCGGCGTCTTGCTGGCTTGTGCCTCCTGTGCCGGACAGGCTTGGTCCACTCACAGGGATCCACGCGGATTCCGCATCGAGGTCCCGCCCGGGTGGCAGGCCTCCAGCGACGCCCGCACTGGGCGCGTCCTCGTCTCCGGACCCGCCCGCCAGGAAGTCCTCATCTGGCCCGTCTTCGTGCCGGGCGCCGTGGAGGCGCGCCTCGCGCCAGCCCTGTTGCAGCAGTTGACGGCCGTCGCGGGAGTCGATGGGCAATGGAAGCCGCCAGCAGCGATCTCTGCCAATGCAATTCGAATGGCCGGAACCATGGGCGATCGGATCGTCGTGAGTTCGTTCGCCTGGTTTGGCAGCGCCGGCGGCACCGCTGGGTTTCTGTATATCGCCGCCGCGCCTGCCGCTGCCTACCGCGCCGAGTTGCCGACACTCGGCCGCGTCCTAGCAAGCTTCCGAGCATCCGGGGCTGCCGTCGGAGGAACCGCGCCCGCCACGGGCGACGTGAAGTGGGTTGCCTGGCAGGATCCGCGCGAGCAGGCGTTCCGCCTCGAAGTGCCCGCCGGCTGGACGGTCACCGGCGGCGCCTTCCGTGTTGCGTCGGTGGACATCCGCAAAGTTCTCGAAGCGTCGTCTCCGGATGGCAGCATTCGTATTACCAGCGGGGATGCCGAACTGCCGCCGTTCACCGAACCCACAGCCGTCCTGGCGATGGCTGGCTTCCGCGAAGGCGCCTGGTATTCGCCGGGCTACGGCGTCAACATGTTGGTGCGCCGCTACATGCCGGGAACCGAGTTCGCGCGCGAATATGTCGCCGCGCGGGTAGCGCGTGGCTGCCCCAGGCTCACGTTCACCGGCAGCCGCGAGCGTCCCGATGTGGATGCTCCGTTAAACCGGCTCATGAGCGGGCTGGCCGCCTCGGGCGGCATCATGCAGATCCAGTCCGGCGAAGTCAGATTCACATGCGAGCGAGAAGGCCGGCCGGCGGCCGGCTACTACTTCGCCGGCTCGCTCCGCACCGGCGCGGCCGGCATGCCCGGCGGAATCTGGCACATCGAGTATCTCTATGGGTATCTCGCCGCTCGGGAGAAAGCGGTGGAGGCCGGGCGGATCGTCGCCCACATGCTGGCTACCTACGAGGACAATCCGCAGTGGATGGCGATGCAGCAAAATGTTACAGCCGCCACTTCGCGCATCGTGACTGAAACCCAGCAGCACGTCTCAAAGATGATCTCCGATACCTTCACTTACAAGAACCAGGTGGGTGACGAAATCAGCCGCCGGCGCGAAAACGCCACCATCGGTACGGTGGATGTGATCGATCCCGCGTCCGGCCGCGAGTTCAAAGTGGAGAATAGCTCCAATTATTACTGGCTCGACCATCGCGGAGTCATCGTGGGCACTCAGACCGACACCACCCCCGGCTGGAATTTTCAGCAGTTGCTGGCTCTGCCGTAAACCGCCCGCGGCGTGATAGGGTAGGGAAGATCACCAGGAGGAGCCATGCCCGCTTTACGACGCTTGTTTTTCCCCGCACTGGCAGCCGCCGTCTTGATTCCGCTGATTCCCAGCCGCGCCGCCGACCGGCCCGATTCCAAGCTGGTCTCCATCAAGCTGCCCGATGAAATCCAATGGCGCAAAGGCGAAGCTAATGACACGGCTACGATTCAAGGCGACCCCACCAAGCCCGGCATCTACATTCAACTGATCAAGTGGCATCCGGGGCACATGAGCCGCCCGCACTTTCACGCCGAAGAGCGGTACATCTGGGTGATCGCGGGGACGTGGTGGGTCGGCACCGGCCCGCATTACGACCCAGCTCAGACCTACCCGGTGCCTGCGGGCAGCTACGTCGTGGATCATCCGGGCGAGATACACTGGGACGGCGCGAAGCCGGAAACCGGCGATTGCCTGCTCGAAATCGTCGGCATGGGCCCGTCGAAGACTACCCAGGCGGAAGAGAAATAGCGGTCTCGATAGGCCGGCATTAACGTTCGAGAATCTTTCACTTTGGTCTCTCTCGCTCCAGAATCAGGGAAGGGAGCAGGCCCCATGCGATCCTCTATCTTCGCGGTGCTTTCCTTTCTTCCGGTGGCCACCGTATGCCCGCCGGCTATCGGTCAAGCGGTTACCGAGTACAGCCTCGGCGCCGGCCGGGCAGCCACCACGGCCGCTCCAGTTCGCAATGCCGCCGGCGCCATCGCCGGCGCGCTCGAAAATTTGAGTAAAGCGGCCGGCGCTGACTCGAGCGCGGCGTCATCGCAATCCTCTCCGTCCAGCTCGGAAACACGGCGTCCCGCGGCGCGCACAACCAGGAGCCGCGCGCTAGCCAAGTCTGCCAGGCCGGCCGATCGCCCGGCAGCGGCGGCGCCCGCCCCGGTTTATGAAGATCCGCGATTGATTCAGGCCGGAATGGAATACGACGAAATGGTGCGCCGCTTCGGCCCGCCGTCCATGCTGGTCACGACGGCGCCCGGCACGAGCACCGTTTGGTATGCGGGCCGCGAAGTCGAAGTCACAAATGGAAAAGTGATCACTGCACCTGCGGGTGCATCTCCAGCAGCGCCTCAGTAACGGCTATGCTGCCGTGCCGCTCGCCAGCACTTTCCTTAGAGCTTCGGCGGTGTAGCTCTTCTTCGAGCGCGCGACCTGCTCCGGCGTGCCGGAGACCACCACGCGGCCGCCATATTCGCCGCCGTCAGGGCCGAGATCGATGATCCAGTCCGCCGTCTTCACGACGTCTAGATTGTGTTCGATGACCACTACGGTGTTGCCCAACTCCACCAGGCGCTGCAGGACGTCGAGCAGCTTGCGCACATCGTCGAAGTGCAGTCCGGTGGTTGGTTCGTCGAGCAGGTAAAACGTCTTCCCGGTCTGCCGTTTGCTGAGTTCCTTGGCCAGTTTGATGCGCTGCGCCTCACCGCCGGAGAGCGTGGTTGACGATTGGCCCAGGTGCACATATCCAAGGCCGACATCGTACAGCGTCTGCAGCTTGCTCTTGATCTGCGGCAGGTTTTCCATCAGCGGCAGCGCTTCTTCGACGGTTGCATCCAGAAGGTCGGCAATCGAATAGTTCTTGAACTTCACCTGCAGCGTTTCGTGGTTATAGCGCCGGCCGCGGCACACGTCGCAGGTCACGTATACGTCCGGCAAAAAGTTCATTTCGATGCGCTTCAACCCGTCGCCCTGGCACGCTTCGCAGCGCCCGCCTTTCACGTTGAAGCTGAAACGGCCAGGTTTATAGCCGCGCTCGCGGGATTCCGGCAGCATGGCATACAGGTCGCGAATCGGCGTGAACAGACCCGTGTAGGTAGCCGGGTTCGAGCGCGGTGTACGCCCGATCGGCGCCTGGTCGATGCGAATCACCTTATCCAGGTTCTCGATGCCCTCGATGGAGTCGTGTGCACCCGGCTCTTCGTGCGAACCGTAAATTTCCTGCGCCAGCGACCGGTACAGAATCTCATTCACCAGAGTGGATTTGCCGCTGCCCGATACGCCCGTCACTACCGTCAGCAGGCCGAGCGGAATCTCGACATCGATATTTTTGAGGTTGTGCTCGCGCGCGCCGCGTATGGCGAGCGCCTTGCCGTTCGGCCGGCGCCGCTGCGCCGGCACCGGAATCTCCTTCTCGCCCGAAAGGTACTGACCGGTCAGGGACTCGCGGCTGGCGCAGATCTGCGCGGGCTTGCCTTGCGCCACCAGCGCGCCGCCCAGCCGGCCTGCACCGGGACCGAGGTCGATGACGTAATCGGCCCGTTCGATGGTCTCGGCGTCGTGCTCCACCACCACCACCGTGTTGCCCAGATCGCGCAGCTGCGTCAGCGTCTCCAACAACCGCCCGTTGTCGCGGGGATGCAGCCCGATCGACGGCTCGTCCAGCACATACAACACGCCGCGCAGTTTCGAGCCGATCTGCGTGGCCAGGCGGATGCGCTGCGCCTCGCCGCCCGAAATCGTCGCTGCCGAACGGTCGAGGCTGAGATAGTCGAGGCCCACGGCTGAGAGAAACTCGAGCCGCCGCCGGATTTCGTCCAGGACGCGGCCGGCGATCTGCAGTTCGCGGTCGTGAAACTCCCAGTTGCGCACCGTCACCAGCGCCCGCGCCACGGGCAGGGCCGTGAACTCGGCGATTGAAAAATTCTTCACCCGCACCGCCAGGCTCGACGGCCGCAGCCGCTTGCCGGTGCAGGCCGGGCATTGCGAGGGCGACATATACTCCGTCAGCCACTCGCGGTAGTTATCGCCCGAGGATTCGTAGCCTTCGTCGAGAATTCCGAAGATGCCGGGCAATTCGTCGTTGCCGTTGATCAGCAATTGCTGAGTCTTCGCCCCGAACTGATCGAACGGCGTGTTGAGGTCGATGCGATGCTTCTTCGCCAGTTCGGCCAGACGGTGCTGCATCAACCAGGAACTGCCGCCCGGTCCCAGGCCCCCGTCGAATAAGGGCTTCGAACGATCGACAATCACCTTGGCCTCGTCGAACGACCACTTGCTTCCCAGCCCGTTGCACTCCTCGCAGGCTCCGTATGGGCTGTTGAACGAAAACGAGCGCGGCTCCAGCTGCGGCACGCTCGCGCCGCATTCCGTGCAAGCCATCTTTTGCGAATACAGCCGCTCTTCGCCGTTCACCACCGCGATCAGCACCAGCCCGTTGGCCAGTTTCGTCGCCGTGTCGATCGAAGCTTCCAGCCGCTTCTCGATGCCGCCCTTCACCAGCAGCCGGTCGACTACCACTTCGATCGTGTGGTTCTTGCGTTTGTCGAGAGGAATCTCGTCTTCCAGCGAGCGCAGCACACCATCGATCCGAGCGCGGACAAAACCTTGTTTGGCGAACTTTTCCAAGTCCTTTTTATATTCACCCTTGCGCCCGCGCACCACCGGCGCCATCACCATGATGCGGTCTTCGGGTTTGAGCGCCAGCACGTGCTGTAGAATCTGCTCGGTGGTCTGACGCGAAATCTCGTTGCCGCACATCGGGCAGTGCGGCACTCCGATTGATGAGTACAACAGCCGCAGATAGTCGTAAATTTCGGTGATCGTGCCGACGGTGGACCGCGGGCTGCGGCTCGTGGTCTTCTGCTCGATCGAGATCGCCGGGCTCAACCCGTCGATCGAATCCACGTCGGGCCGTTCCATCTGGTCCAGGAATTGGCGCGCGTACGTGGATAGGGTCTCGACATACCGGCGCTGGCCTTCGGCGTAGATTGTGTCAAACGCCAGCGAGGACTTCCCCGAGCCGCTCAACCCGGTAATCACCGTCAGGGTGTTGCGCGGAATTTCGATATCGATATTCTTCAGGTTGTGCTGGCGCGCGCCATGCACCGTAATCCGGTCGAGCATAGTGGGTCGCAACGGCGAAGGGGTAATTTCTTATTGTGACTCGCTTTCTGCCGCTGGAGCAAATGCTTTTTCGCGCGCCACCGTCGGGCTCGCCGGATCTTCCCACGCATCACTGTAGACTGACAAGAGTGCGGTTCGTCTCCGAAGCCGGCGATGCCGGCAAGCGGCTCGATCAGGTGGTCCACGAACGCCTGCCTGAATTCAGCCGGTCTCGCATCCAAGAGTGGATTCGGAGCGGGCGCGTGCGCGTCAATGGTTCCGAGCGCCGGGCTGCGTACCTGATTCGTAGCGAAGACTCCATTGAGGTGGAGCCCGCCGACCCTGCTCCGCTGCGCGCCGAACCGGAAGACATCGCGCTCCGCGTCCTGTATGAAGACGACGATCTGGTCGCGATCGATAAGCCCGCCGGGATGGTTGTGCATGCCGGCGCCGGCGTGCATTCCGGAACCTTGGTGAACGCCCTGTTGCATCGCTTCGGCAAACTCTCCGGCGCCGGCGGGCCGCTGCGTCCTGGCATCGTTCATCGTCTTGATCGGTTCACCAGCGGAGTCCTGCTGGTTGCCAAAACGGACTCCGCGCACCAGGCACTTGCCGCGCAGTTCGCCGGCCGCCAGATCGAAAAGGTCTACATCGCGCTGGTCCACGGAAGGGTCAAATCCGAGAGTGGCCGCATCCAGCGCCCGATCGCCCGCGATCCGGTGCGCCGCACGCGCATGACCGCGCGGCTCTCGCAAGGACGTGAGGCGCGGACCGAATACCGCGTGCTTCGCCGCTTCGCCAAATACACGCTGCTGGAAGTGCGCATTGGCACGGGGCGGACGCACCAGATCCGGGTTCATCTCTCCAGCCTGGGCCATGCGGTGGCGGGCGACACGGTCTACGGCGCGGCCGTGAAAGTCGAAGGCCGCCCGCCGCTCGGGCGATACTTTCTGCACGCGCACCGCATCCGCTTCCACCAACCCTCGACCGGCCGCGAGATCGCCATCGAGTCCCCCTTGCCGCCCGAATTGGAATCGTGGATGGCCTCGCTCAAAGCCTGACGGGATATAATTGGACATATGAAATTCTGGGGCGCCATCCTGGCGTTGGGTGTGTTTGCATTGTCCCTGGGCAGTGAGGCCCAGAATCTCGCTCCCCCTGGGCAGCCGCCTGCCGCGGTTGCCACCGACGAGACCACACGTATTCTGGTCGATGTCACCCGCGTCAACATGTTGTTTACCGTCACCGATAAGAAGGGCCGCTTCATCACCGACCTGAACCGAGACGATTTCGAAGTGATCGAGGGCAAGAAGCCGCAGGTGATCCAGGAGTTCACTGCCGAGACCGATCTCCCTTTGCGCATCGGAATCCTCGTCGATACCAGCAGCAGCATCCGCGACCGGTTTAAGTTCGAGCAGGAAGCTGCCGTCCAGTTCCTCAACAGCGTGGTGCATCCCGGAGCGGATAAGGCCATGGTGGTCAGCTTCGATACCTCCGCCGAATTGGTTGCCGACCTGGTCGACGACCCTCTCAAGCTCGACAGCGCCATCCGCAGCCTGCGTCCGGGCGGCGGCACTTCACTGTACGACGCCATCTTTTTCGCTTGCCGCGATAAACTGCTGCAAGACCAGCCGCGTCACAAATTCCGCCGCGCGATCGTGCTGGTTTCCGACGGCGAAGACAATCAAAGCCGCTACTCGCGCGACCAAGCGCTCGAAATGGCGCAAAAGGCCGACGTGGTCATCTATGCGATTTCCACGAACATTACGCGCATCGAGACCGATGGCGACAAGGTCCTTAGATACCTGACACAGGAAACGGGAGGCCGGGCCTTCTTCCCTTTTAAAGTGGAGGACCTCGACCAGTCGTTTGAAAACATCGCCAACGAGCTCCGTCACCAGTACAACATCTTCTACCGGCCAGAGCCTCTGAAAACCGACGGTCTGTACCATACCGTCGATCTCCGCGTGAAGGGCCGCAAAGACCTGGTCGTGCGCGCCCGCAAAGGCTATTACGCCCCCAAGATGTAATTCCCCGGTGCTGATTCGGCGCGGCGAGCCGTCCGACCTCGACGCGATCTGCGCCATTCAAACCGCCAGCCCCGAGGCTGCGCAGTGGCCCCCTTCCGACTATCTGCAATACGATTTGCGGGTCGCCGCCTCCGACCGCCGCGTAGTGGGGTTTCTGGTCACCCGTACACCTGCTCCGGGTGAATCGGAGATTCTCAATCTCGCCATCGCGCCAGAACACCGCCGGCAAGGGGTGGCGCGTACTCTAATCCAGGCATGGATGCAAGGAATCGCAGGCGACATCTTCCTGGAGGTCCGCGCGTCTAATTTGACTGCGCAAAAGTTCTACAAGTCCTTGGGATTTCAGGAATTCGTCGCCCGGCCGGAGTACTACGCCTGCCCACTCGAAACAGGTATTGTCATGAAGTTTCATTCATGTTAAGGTGCCAGTAGACAGGTGCAAACTGTCTACTCAGAAGAGCAAGAGATTACCCACCGAGCCTTGATTCGGTTTCACCCGACTCGGCGTGGCAACCTCTCAGGAGGATTTGCCGAAAATGAACGTACAGGATGAATTGAAAGCGCATCTGATGGAAACCAACGAGGAGTTTCGCCGCCTGGTCACCCAGCACACCGACCTGAAAACCAAGCTGGACAGCCTGCGGGCGCTGCCCCATCTGACTTATGAAGAGCAGGTGGAGGAGACGCAACTGAAGAAGTTGAAACTCAAGTTGAAAGATCAGATGGAAGCGATCATGAGCCAATCCCGGGCTCAAAGAGTCGCTTGACTTCGGATGCGCGCAGTTCGCTAGCCTTATGGGCCCGGTTCGCTTCGGCGGACCGGGCTTTTTGATTTTTGGCCCTCAAATGGAATCGGAACCCATCCGCATCCCGATCACGGATGTCTTCGATCTGCATACCGTTCCGCCTCGCGACGTGCAGGCGGTGGTCGAGGAGTACCTGTTCGAGGCGAACCAGCTGGGCCTGAAGGCGCTGCGGATCATACACGGGCGGGGCATCGGGGTGCAGCGCGAAATCGTCCGGGCGGTGTTGGCGCGAACCCAGTTTGTGGCCGAGTTCCGGGATGCTCCAGCCGAGGCGGGCGGCTGGGGAGCTACGGTCGTCACCCTCCGGTAAACGGCCGTTCGGGCTTGGCACCGGGTTTCCCAAAAACGGACACCGGGAACCGGGCTTCCTATTTAATCGTCTGAAACGTCATAATGTTACGAAGGATAGGAAATGGCAAACCTCGTGCCATTTCCTGACGGAAACCGCCATGGATATACAACGTACCGGCGTGCGCCGTAGAAAAATTGTCCGGGGGGTGATCGTCGGAATCGTGCTGGCAGCCGCGATTCCCGCCGTGACGATCGCGCTCTCGCGGCTCAAGCCCGCCGCTCCCAGCGTCGAGATGTCGACGCTCTGGCCGGGAACCGTCAAGCGTGGCGAGATGCTGCGCGAGGTGCGCGGCTTGGGGACGCTGGTCCCCGAGGAAACTATGCTGGTGCCCGCCACCACCGATGCGAGGGTGGAGCGCATCCTCATCCGGCCCGGCAGCTCCGTCAAAGCGGATTCGGTCATCATGACGCTGAGCAGCCAGGAGTTGGACACGGCGCTGCTCAACGCCGAATATTCCTTGAAGGCTGCGGACGCCGACTATCAAAACCTGAAAGTGACGTTGGAGAAGGCCGAGCTCGATATGCAGGCCGTGGTGGCGCAAGTCGGCGCTGACTACAACACCGCCAAACTCAAGGCCGATCGCGACGCCGCGCTCTCCAAGGAAGGTCTCTACTCCGAAGTCGACGCGAAGATTTCCGGCGTCGCCGCCGACCAGCTGAGCGGCCGCTATCAACTCGAGCAGAAGCGCCTGACGATTAACACCGAGGCGGAGGAAGCGCAGCTAGCCGCGCAGAAAGTCAAGGTCGAGCAATTGCGCGCCGAATACAACCTGAAGAAGAGCCAGGTGGATCAGTTGAAAGTGCGCGCCGGCGTCGACGGTATGCTGCAGCAGTTGCCTGTGCCGGTGGAAGAAGGGCAGAAGGTGATTGCGGGGACGCCGCTGGCGAAGATTTCTCAACCGTCGAAACTGAAAGCCGAGCTAAAGATCGCGGAAACGCAGGTGAAGGACATTGCCCTCGGTTTGCCCGCCACGGTGGATACGCGCAACGGCCTGATTGACGGCAAAGTTTCGCGGATTGATCCTTCGGTTCTCAACGGCACGGTAACGGTGGATGTCTCGCTGAAAGGCCCGCTACCGGCGGCCGCGCGTCCCGACCTGAGCGTCGATGGCACGATTCAACTGGAGAAACTGAACGACGTGGTGTTCGTCGAGCGGCCGGTCTTCGGGCAGCAGGATGCCACGGTGCAGCTTTTCAAAGTAGAGGCGGACGGCAAATATGCCAACAAGGTGAAGGTAGGATTCGGCCGCAGCTCGGTCAACACGATCGAGGTCAAGGACGGTCTGGCGGTAGGCGACAAGGTCATCCTGTCGGATATGTCCGCCTACGACAGTTACGATCGAATCCGGCTGAATTAGCCGCGCCATATTCGCAGGAAGGGAAATGCCGATGGAGAACGGTGGAGAGCCGCTGATCAAACTCGATAACGTAAGCAAGGTCTTTGTGACTGACGAGGTGGAGACTCATGCCTTATCGGGCATTCATTTCCACGTCAACAAGGGCGAGTACCTGTCGATCGCGGGGCCTTCGGGTTGCGGCAAGTCGACGCTGCTGGCGATTCTCGGGCTGCTCGACACGCCCAGCGACGGCAACTACTCGTTGAATGGCAAGCCGGTGACCGGGCTGAAAATGTCGGAGCGGGCGCGCATCCGCAATCGGGAGATCGGCTTTATTTTTCAGGCGTTCAATCTGATCGGCGATCTCACCGTGTATGAGAACGTCGAGCTGCCGTTGACGTACCGCGGCATGCCGTCCTCCGAGCGGAAGCGGCGCGTCCAGGAAGCACTAGAGCGCGTGGGCATGTCGCACCGCATGAAACACTATCCTTCGCAACTCTCCGGCGGCCAGCAGCAGCGCGTGGCGGTGGCGCGCGCGCTGGGCGGCGACCCGCTCATTTTACTCGCGGACGAGCCGACCGGGAACCTGGATTCGGGCAACGGCGAAGCCGTGATGACCTTGCTGCGCGAGTTGCACCAGGGCGGCGCGACGATCTGCATGGTGACCCACGATCCGCGGTATGCCGAGTTCGCCGACCGCACCATCCGCCTGTTCGACGGCCGGATCGTGGAAGAAAGCCGCGAGGCCGCGAGCCGGAATTGATTTATGAAGCGCATCAACGGGGCCCTTGTTTCGGCGGTCCTGGCGCTGGGCGGCGGAGCGATTCTTCGCGCCGATAACGCGCCGACACGCCAGCAGTTCCAGCGCAGCTATGCGCTGTCTCCGCATGGCCGCATCCGCATCGAGAACCGCTACGGCGATGTCTGCATTACCGCGTGGGATCGCGATGAAGTCCGTATCGAAGCCGTGAAAACTGCGGCCGACGCCGGGCGCCTGGACGATGCCAGCATCGTGGTCGATGCCACGGCGGAACGGCTGACGGTCCGCACACAATATGCGGGAGTGGAGTCGGACGAACCGGCCAGCGTGGAGTACCGGATTACCGTGCCGCGCACGGCGACCCTGGACGAAATCCGGTTGACCAACGGCGCACTCTCCATCAGCGGCGTGAGCGGCGCTATTAAGGCCAGTTCCGTGAATGGAAACATTCGCGCGGAACATCTGGAAGGGAAGGCGGATCTGGCCACCATCAATGGCCGGGTGCAAGCCGGCTTTAACCGGGTGAGCGCTTCCCAGCCCATTTCCCTGCGGTCGGTGAACGGCAAGATTGAGCTTTCGATCCCCTCTGGCTCCAACGCGCAGGTGATTGCCCAGAATCGGAGCGGCGAGATTCAGAACGATTTCGCCACCGCGGCGCCGCAGTTGACCAGCCATCGCCTGCAGACTGTTTTGGGGAACGGCGGCCCGCAGATCCTGCTCCACAACGTAACCGGCGGAATTTCGATACACTCTACCTGGAGCCGCCACCACGCGCGGCCGGACCTGTAAGCCCTCCTCATGATTATCCTGAGAAACGTAGAAAAGTTCTATGAAGGCGGATACGGCCGCACGTATGTGCTGCGCCGCATCAGCGCCGAGATTCGCGAAGGCGAGTTTGTCACCATCATGGGCCCGTCGGGCGCCGGCAAATCGACGCTGCTGAGTATTCTCGGCATGCTGGACGGCGCCTGGACCGGCGAATTCGAATTCGTCGGGCACCTGGTGCACCGCATGAAGCCCAAGGAGCGCGTAGAGCTGAATAAGAAGTATATCGGCTTCGTGTTCCAGAGTTACCATCTGATCGATAACCTGACGGTGTACGAGAACCTGGACATTCCGCTCTCCTACCGGAACGTGAAATCCTCCGAGCGGGCTTCGATCGTCTGCGACGCGCTCGACCGCTTCCACATTGTCGGCAAGCGCGATCTGTACCCCAATCAGCTCTCGGGCGGGCAACAGCAACTCGTGGCAGTGGCGCGTGCCGTGATCGCCAGCCCCAAGCTGATCCTGGCCGACGAACCCACGGGCAACCTGCATTCCAGCCAGGGCAAAGAGATCATGGAGTTGTTCAAGAAGCTGAACGGCGAAGGCACCACGATCGTGCAGGTGACTCACTCAGAGGCCAACGCGGAGTACTCGGACCGCGTGATCAACCTGGCCGACGGGTGGATCGTGAATACAGAATCGCAGCGGGCGTGAGGGCGCGCCCTCCTTTCTTGGCGGACAGTGCCTGGTGAGGTCGACGATATGTGGACGGCTAAGCCCGCTCTGTCTTAACGTGGAAGCGCACTCCCTCGCGCTGCCGTAGGAAACTGACGACTGCAAAGAGATTGTCCGCGCGCGGGTTGCCGGCTGGGCCGAGCATGCGCATCAGGCTCTTGGTCGGGATATGGGTAGCTTCTGCAACTTGATCCCTGCGTGTAACCCGCGGGCCGCGCAGGCCCCTGCCGCCTATTCCGTCTCGAAACCGCTGTTGCTCCCAAACTTCAGGGTTCGGCTGTTTTCTGTCACCGTCCGCACGACGTTGTCGGGGGCGCCTGCTGCCGTCGCGGCCGACCCGTGCAGGGTCAAGAACAACCGTACCGTGGTATCGTTTCGGCTTGGCTGGCTGCGGCGGCGCCGGGCTCACCGGGCTTGGGCCGTCAGAGGCAGGAGGCGTCGTCTCCTGATCGATCTGTCGGCGCG
>CAYTJD010000184.1:0-4877 GCA_964438005.1 uncultured Solibacteraceae bacterium
GGGAGTGCGCATCGGCAGCGTCAAAGACGGGAAGGTGACGATGTTCATCCCGCCCCACGCGGTGCCGAATTCTGCGGACGGCGCGATGGGGGAAGGCATCGCCATCGACGCCGCGGGGAATGTTTATTCGGCGGAAGCGAACCTGCGGGGTGTGACGAAGTTTGTCAAGAAGTAGCGTTGGCGGTGCTGTAACCTCGGTCTAGCTCCTAACCCCGCAAAGAACCGGTAGTGACGCGGCCGGGTGTATACTGGCCGTGATTCCACGAGCACTCTTGGAGTGATCCATGATCCGAAATGTATTCCTGCTTGCCGCACTCTGCGCCAGCCTGGCTGGTGCGCAATCGCTGAAAGTGAAGGCCGCCGCGGGCGCGCCGCCACAGGCGATCCCGACGTTTTCTACGGCTGACCTTTCGCGTACAGGGATTTTTTACGCGGGCGGGAAATATGCCGGCGCGCCGGGGAAGGAAGTGATGGGCGGCTCCGCGTACGTCGAGGTCTGGGTGCCGAAGCAGGTGAGGCATCCGTATCCGATCGTGTATATCCACGGCGCGGGACAGACGGCTACCGATTGGCTGCAGACGCCGGATGGGCGTCCGGGATGGGCGTACTACTTTGCCAAGCAAGGGTATGTGCAGTACATGGTGGATTCGCCGGCGCGCGGGCGGTCGCCGTATGTGCCGGATCATGACGGCACTCTCACCATCCGCAATGTGGCGGCGCTGGAATCCACCTTTACGGCGTCGGCGAAGAAGGGGGATTTTCCGAGGGCGCACCTGCACACACAATTTCCGGGCACGGGGTTGATGGGCGATCCGATCTTCGACGAATTCGCGAAAACCCAAGTGCAGTTTCTGCAGGGCGGTGGGCCGGCCACGCAGGATCAATTGAGTCGCGATGCGTTCGTCGCGCTACTCGATATGATCCACACGCCGGTGATCATTCTGTCGCACTCGCAAGGCGGCACCGTAGGGTGGCTGATGGCGGACGCGCGGCCGGAACAGGTGAAGGGGATCGTCACGATCGAGCCGGCTGCGCCGCAGATCAAGAGCGTCGATACCGCGAAGGTGGCCTACAACGCCGGCGGCGGGCTGAGCTGGGGCATCGCGAATGATCCCGTTCACTACGATCCTCCGATTGCGAATCCGTCGGAATTGCAGGTGGCGCTGGAAGAGAAATCCGATATTCCGGGCGACGTGGTGCCCTGCTATTTACAGAAGGAGCCGGCGCGGAAGCTCGTCAACCTGGAAAAGATCCCGGTGGTGTATCTTTCCGCGGAAGGCGGGTATCACCGCGTGTTCGACCACTGCCTCGCCAAGTGGCTGAACCAGGCGGGCGTGAAGACGCAGTTCGTGCGGCTGGAGGAGGCGGGCATCCACGGCAACGGCCACGAGATGATGCTCGAAAAAAACAGCGACGACCTCGCGCGGTTTATGGACAAGTGGATCGAGAAGAATGTCGCGCAGAAGGATAAGCCGAGCCTGGCGGCGCCGCCTTCGTCGATTCCGACGTTCCCGACCGATGCGATCGCGCGCCAAGGCTTTTTCTATGCGGGCGGCAAGTATGTGGGCGGGCCCGGCAAAGAGACGATGGGCGATGCCATGTACACCGAGGTCTGGGTGCCGAAGCAGATGAAGCACCGGTATCCAATCGTGTTCTTCCATGGCAACGGGCAGACCGGGGCGGTGTGGCGGCAGACGCCGGACGGGCGTCCCGGCTGGGCGTATTCCCTGGTGGAGCAGGGGTACACGGTATATATGGTGGACTACCCGGCGCGCGGCCGGTCGCCGTATGTGCCGGGCGTGGACGGCAAGCTGGGGATTCGCACGGCGCTCGATCTGGAACAGATCTGGACGGCGCCGGCAACTTCCGGCGGCAACTTTCCGCGGATGCAGAAGTACACGCAGTGGCCAAGCGATTCGCCCAAGAAAGGGATGATGGGCGATCCGGTGTTCGACAATTTCGTGAAGGGGCAGGTGCAGTTCGTCAACAACCAGGCCGAGGTGGCGGTGCCGGCGGGGATTGCGCTGCTGGACCAGATCGGGAGCCCGGTGATTCTGATTACGCATTCGCAAGGCGGCGGGATCGGATTCAATGTCGCGGACGCGCGGCCGAAGTTGATTGCGGGCATGGTGGCGATCGAGCCGGGCGGGCCGCAGATCGGCACGGCGGATACGGCCAAGGTGGCGTACACGCGCGTGAACGCGGATTCATGGGGCTTGACGCCGATGGCAATGAAATACGATCCGCCGTTTGCCAGCCCGAAGGAAATCAAAGTGCACCTGGAGCCGTCGGAGCGGCCGGGGGACGAGGTGGGGTGCTACCTGCAGGACGAACCGGTGCACAAGCTGGCGAGCTACCAGGGGATGCACATTCTGTCAATTTCGGCGGAGGGGACGTATCACCGGGTGTTTGATGTGTGTATTCCGAAGTGGCTGAACCAAGCCGGGGCGAAGGATGATTTCGTGCGACTGGAGGATGTAGGGATCCACGGGAATATGCACGAGATGTTTCTGGACCGGAACAGCCAGGAGGTGATCCGGTTCATTGATGGGTGGCTCAACAAGAACGTGAAGTGACGGCCGTTTTCGATATAATAAGGCCCATCAGGAGGCGCCTTTTGTCCATGAAGATCAAGGCTTTGTTGGTTGCGGCGGCACTATGCCTGCCAGCCTTCGCCCATCACGGCGATGCGGGGCGGTACGAGGATAATCTGACCGTCCTCACGGGAACTGTGGTCGACCTGCAACTGATCACGCCGCATTCGATTATCGTGCTCGATGTCACCGATGAAAGCGGCAAAACCGTGCGGTGGCAGGCGGAACTGGGATCGCGCACCAACATGATCCGGGATTTCGGGTGGACGAAGGATACCTTGAAGCCGGGCGACAAGATCACGATGACCGGCCGCAAGGTGAAGAGCGGCGCACCGTATATGAATTTGACGGACCGGGCCAATATCGTGATGGCCGATGGCGGCAAGGAAATCTTCCGGACTAACAACTATGGCACCGAGGAGCGCAAGCGCCCGGCGGCCGGTCTGACCAACCCGTAACGTGCGACAACCAATTCTGCTGTTCCTGTTGGCGGCCGCCCTTGCGGCCGGCCAGGTGCGCGAAGCCGCCTATCTGAAGGCTTCGAACGCGAAGGCCAACGACCACTTCGGAAACGGTGGGACGCTGGAAGGCAAAGGCGTCGCGCTGAGCGGCGACGGCCGCACGCTGGCGGTGAGCGCGCCGTATGAGAGCAGCGGCGCGAAAGGCGTCAACGGCAACCAGAACGACACCTCGGTCTACAGCTCCGGCGCGGTGTATGTGTTCGTGAGCCGGAACGGCAAGTGGATGCAGCAGGCGTATTTGAAGGCTTCCAATCCGGGTTTGAGCTACCGGTTCGGACACGAGCTTTCGCTGAGCCAGGACGGCAATACCCTGGCGGTGTCGGCGCACTTCGAAGCGAGCGCGGCCAAGGGGATCAACGGCGACCAGAACGATCACTCGATCCCGCAGGCGGGCGCTGTTTACGTGTTTACGCGGAACGGGGAGAGCTGGAGCCAGCAGGCGTATATCAAAGCGTCGAATACGGGCGAGGCCGGCAAGGGGAATCAGCCCTCGAAGGGAGATCAATTCGGTTTCTCGGTGGGCGTGAGCGCGGACGGCAACACGCTCGCCGTCGGAGCGATTTCGGAAGACAGCGGCGCCACCGGGGTCAACGGCGATCAGAACGACAACTCGCAGCAATCGTCTGGTGCGGTGTACGTGTTTGCGCGCGCCGGGCAGACGTGGACGCAGCAGGCTTACATCAAGGCGTCAAACACCGATGCGAACGATCTATTCGGGTATGCGGTGGGCCTGAGCGCAGACGGCAACACGCTGGCGGCGAGCGCCTACGACGAAGACAGCTCGGCGCGCGAGATCAACGGCGTCATGGACAAGAAACGACGCGGCGCAGGAGCCATCTACGTGTTCACGCGAACAGGCGCGGACTGGAAGCAGACGGCCTACTTGAAGGCTTCGAACGCGGAGGCGGGCGACTCACTGGGATACGATATGGCGATCAGCCAGGACGGAAATACGATCGCCGGAGGCGCGGCTGACGAAGACTGCTTCACACCGGGAATCAATCCGCCGGGCTGTGACAACGATCTCAAACTGGACAGCTCGACCGGGGCGGTGTACGTGTTCTTTCGCAATAACGGAACGTGGACGCAGCAGGCGTTCATCAAGTCGTCGCACCCCAATAAGGAAGATTGGTTCGGGTCGCGGTTGAACATCAGCGGCGACGGCAACACGCTGGCCGTGAGCGCCCAGCTTGAAAACGGCGCTTCCAAGGGCATCAACGGAAATCAGAAGGATCAATCGGCCGAGGACGCCGGCGCACTTTACGTGTTCTCCCGCAGCGGCGGCACCTGGGTACAGAAAGCTTACGTCAAGGCTTCAAATGCGAAGGCCTATGCCGAGTTTGCAAGCACCGCGTCTCTCAGCAAGGACGGCAAAGTAATGGCCGTGGGCGCCCGCGGAGAAGCCAGCGCCGCCAAAGGCATCAACGGCAACCAAAACGATACCTCCGCCCCCGGCGCAGGCGCCGTCTACATCTTCGACAATCCCTAAATTCGCGTTCATTAACGGCCAATTTCTTGTTTGTGTTACAGGTTCGGTCCGCGCCTTCCCGCCGCCCTGGCTGGTAAAGTGCAATCAAGAAGCCGGGTTCACCCATCTGGAAGTCAGGCCACTACGCGCGCGAAAGTACTCGAGTCCCTCCGCGCAAACGTGTCGAGCGATGGGGCGCAATATCGCCGCGCCATAAATAGCGGTCCCGCGCCGTGGCGGGTTAAACCAGCGGATGAGAGGCGCCTCCACAATTTACGAAAGCGCGAGGGTGAG
>CAYTJD010000185.1:0-14507 GCA_964438005.1 uncultured Solibacteraceae bacterium
TGCTGGTCTCCAACGGCGTCATCGTTGGCAGCAGCACCGACAATGCCGGCGGTTACAATGACCTCTTCATCGCCGCGCCGGTCTCGTCCAACTCAAATCTTTCTGGGAACTATTCCGTCGTCGGGTTGGATTCTCCGCCGCTCGTCCAGGGCAGTGTCCCCTACACAAGGGCATACAGTCTTTCGATGACTGCCGATGGCAACGGCGGCATTGGCAGCGTGCAGCCAACCGGCTACTTTGCTGCTAGCTCCAATCTGGTGAGGCAGGGCACTATCTCCGGCATTCGGTACCACATGAGCGGCGGCGCCGCGGTCGTGCAGTTCGCGGGCGAACTGAATTCAGGCAACGTCACGGCCAATCTGATGTCCGGCCAAAAATACTTCTACTTCTCGCCCGATGGTAATTTCATTTTCGGCGGCTCACCCACCGGCTGGGACATGATCGTCGGTGTGCGCCAGAATTCCGGCGCCGCCGCGAATTTCAGCGGCCTCTATTACACGGCCGGGTTCACTCAAGACGATTCCACCGCATCCGCCGGTTACGTGAATCTTAATAGCGGCTATGGCTCGCTGAACGCTCTGTCGAACGGCTTGATTCTCGCGCATCAGCGCCTGCTGTCGGTCACCCCTTCCGGCGGCGGGCCCTTTGACTACACATACTCCGACGTCGCGTCGCCGGTCACCAACGGCTTGGCCGATTCGTTTACCCAGTATGCGTTCGGGGGTGGCGGCGCTTTCGGAATCGGCTTCGCCAAACAACCCGGCCTCGGCATCGAGGTCCTCGTGCAGGGGCCTCCTCTGAGTGGACAAGGCGTCTATGTCAACCCGACCGGCGTCGTGAACGCCGGCAGCCTCTCTCCCTTTACTGCCAGTTGGGCGCCCGGCGAGCTGGTTTCCATCTTCGGTACCAACCTCTCCAGCAAGACCGACACAAACGGATCGCTGCCTACGACATTGGATGGCGTCCAAGTCCTGGTCAACGGCACGCCTGCCCCCATTTACTTCGTCTCGCCGGGACAAATCAACGCGGTTATTCCTTTTGGTATCACCACGCCGACAGCTTCCATCCAGGTGAGCAACGCCAGCGGCCAGTCCAACACAGTAATCAACTATATCGGTCAGACCGCGCCGGGAGTGTTCAACAGTGTCACCCTTCCCGCTATTCAGCATTCCGATTACACCATGGTGACGCCAACTAGCCCTGCGCAGATCGGCGAGACGCTGCTGGTCTATCTCACCGGCTTGGGCGCTGTCGATTCGTCCGGCAACGCCACTGCGAAGTTCACCGCTTCCATCGGCGGTCAAGCCGCAACCGTTGGCTTCGCCGGAACCCAGTCCACCGTTGGCGGCGGGTACCAGCTTAACGTGGCGGTGCCGAGCGGTGTCACGGCAGGCAATGTCTACCTCGATATTTCCGGCCCTGACACCTACAACTCTGAGGTTGTGCTCCCCATCGGCACCGCTAGCGGGGCCACGATCGCTCCGCAGGCAGCGCAGCGCTCCCCGATGCGCCGTATCGCGCCGCAATCTCACCGCCGCCCTTCTATCGCGCATCTATCGCAAAACTGAACGCACGCTGACAAAAGTTATCGAAAAATATACCGTTTCGCCTGACACGAAAATTAGGACTTCGACGTTAATCTCGTTATTGATGCGCCCTACCCTGCCGGTGACGGCGGCCTTGCTTCTCACCGTGGCGTCCCTCGCCGCCGCTCAAACCTGGGATTCCAGCGGAAACGCGCTCCTAAAAGGCACCTGGTGTTTCCGTCAAGTGGTCTGGCAGGTGGGAGACAGTTCGGGAAATCTGAACCGCGAGATCTCCATCTCGGGCAATATCAACTTTGATGGGATCAGCACGTATACTCTCACGAACCTGCACACCGCCGACACCGCTTCGCCGCCCGTGAACGCGTCCACCTCCGGCACGTTTTCTATCGCTGCCAGCGGTTATGGCTTTCTTTCGAGCCCCCTCTTCAGCGGAGATCAGATTAATGGTCTGGTGGCGCAGGGCATCTTCATCGGCAGCAGCACGGAAAACCACACCGGCTATCACGACCTCTTCATCGCAGCGCAACTCGGCACACCGGTTTTTCAGGGATCCTACACGCTGGCCGATCTCGACTTTCCGACCGCCAGCATCTTCGACGCGCGCGACAGTCTCCTGCAACTCAATCCCGACGGCACAGCGAATGCCTACGGCTATGTGACGGCCACCGGCCTCGCGCCACTCAGCCAGTATTTTTCCGGCCTCACCTACTCGGTAACCAATGGCGTCGGGGCGATCGACTTCGGCGGGGCCCTGGCGCCATCGAACTTGATCTCCGGCCCCAAGGCGCTCTATTTTTCGCCCGACGGCAACTTTGTCTTCGGCGGCTCGCTGACCGGTTGGGACCTGATCGTCGGCGTCCGCGCCGCCACCACATTGCCGAAGTTCAGCGGGTTGTATTACCAGGCCGGCTTGGATGAAGACAACAGCCAGGTGCAACCGGCCACCGCGCAACATCCCGCCAGCGGCTCCGCCACGCTCGACACCTACTACGGCGCTTTGAATGCGCTGCCCGGCGGACAGATCCTGGGCCACCGGCGCGTGCTCACCGGATCCACGGCATCTCCGGCCCATTCCACCTACGCCGCCTCCTACTCCATCAACTCCACCGGCACCGACGATTCCAGCGATCAGGAGCACTTCTTCTTCGGCGCGGGCGGCTCGATCCGGATCGGACTCGGCAATAATCCTCTCTTGGGAATCAGCGTCGCGCTTCATGCGCCCGCGTTAACCGGATCCGCGCCCTTTATTGATCCGACGCAGATCACCAACGCCGCTAGTTCCGCTCCCTTCACCGCCGGCATCGCTCCGGGTGAATTGATTACGCTCTACGGAACCGGCCTCGCCACCCAAACCCAGTACGACCCCACATTCCCGACACTTCTCGCCGGGGTTCAGGTCACGGTCAACAATCGCCCAGCGCGCCTGATCTTCGTGAGCCCCACGCAGATCTCGGCATTAGTCCCTTTCGCGACTGTGGAGTCCATCGCCTCCATCCTGGTGATGAGCAACAAGGCGGCCTCGAACACGGTCACAACCTTCGTCAACCGCACCGCGCCCGGCGTCTACACGGTGCCTTCCGGCGGTCTCGGCTATGCCGCCGCGCTACACGGTGATTATTCCCTGGTCACGCCCGCCAGCCCCGCTCAACCGGGGGAAGTCATTCAGGTTTTTGTGACCGGATTGGGCGCCGTGAGCCCGGCTGTCGGCGACGCCGCGCCGGGGCCTGTGAATCCATTCAGCTCGGCGGTGAATGCCATCACTGCTTCCATCGGAGGTCAACCCGCTACCGTCCAATTCGACGGCCTCGCGCCGCAATTGAGCGGTCTGTATCAGGTCAACGTGCAGGTACCCGCCGGCCTCAGCGACGGCAGCGTCTATCTCAGCCTTGGCGGGCCCGACTCCACAACCGCCGAGTCCCTGCTTCCCGTCGCCTCCGCCGCCAGCCAGTAAAACCCGCGGACGTTTCTGCCCTTAAATCCCGCCGCCATCAGTCAATTGCACATTGCCGGCATTTCCACTCGCCAATTGAGCAACCGCTGCTTCCAGCAGATCTGTGTCCTCTTCGAATTGCTCCCGGTCCAACATCACCACTTGGTCGCCCGGCAAGCCTGCGGGCAGCGCCGCCGCGTCGTCGCACAATATCGTGACCAAACCCGCTGCAAACCCCGTGCGCACCGCCTGTTCAAGATGTTCCGCCGCTTCCACCACGTGCACCAGGTACCCCAAATCGAACAGGTGCCGCTCCACGAGCCGCGCCGTCTCCAGATTGCTGTGAGTCAGCCGGATCACAAACGGCCGGTGCCCGATCCGCGCCAGCCGCTCGGCGCCCGTCACCGGGCCCGAGTGCCGGTGTGCGTCCGCCCGCGTGATCATCCCCGCGCCCACCGTCTCGTTCGTGATCGGATCGATCAGAATGAAACTCCCGGTGGCGCGGTCTTTGCGGTACGCATCAAAAAACACCGGGCGCTGCGCTTCCACGCTGACCACTCCGATTTCGTTCAGCTGCAGCTGGCTCGCCCGCGCAGGCCCGAGCGTCTGGATATCCACTTTGTGACGGATCTCTCGCACCCGCGCCTGCACCATCTGCGTCGTGTGCTTGAGCAGGTACGGCCGGTGCTCTTCGAGCGGCTTCTGATTCATCCACACCACCTTGGCCTCGAAGCGCCGCCCCGCGTGCGGGCGGTTGTCCGTGTGCACCAGCATGTCGCCGCGGCTGATATCGACTTCGTCGTCCAGGCACACCGTCACCGACATCGGCGCATACGCCTCGTCCAGCTCGCCGTCGAAGGTCACTATCGACTTCACCCGGCTGCTTCGGCCCGAAGGCAGCACTGTGATCGAATCGCCCTTGCGGATTACTCCGGAAGCGATCTGTCCCGCGAAGCCGCGAAAATCCAGGTCCGGCCGAACCACATATTGCACGGGGAACCGCAGATCGGTGAAATTCAGATCCCTGTCGATCGGCACCGTTTCCAGATGTTCGAGCAGGCTCGGCCCCGTGTACCATGGCGTGCGCTCGCTCCGCTTGACCACGTTGTCGCCCTCGAGCGCGCTGATCGGAATGTACCGGATATCGTGCGCCGTCAACTGCTCGGCGAATGCGCCAAACTCCGCGCGGATGGAAGTGAAGACTTCCTCGCGGAACTCCACCAGGTCCATCTTGTTCACCGCCACCAGCAGGTGCGGAATCCCCAGCAGGGTTGCGATGTACGCATGCCGCCGCGATTGCGGCAGAACGCCGTATCGCGCATCGATCAGGATCACCGCCAGATTGGCCGTTGAAGCGCCGGTCGCCATGTTGCGCGTGTACTGCTCGTGCCCCGGCGTATCCGCAATGATGAATTTCCGTTTCGGAGTCGCGAAGTAGCGGTAGGCGACATCGATCGTGATGCCCTGCTCGCGCTCCGCCCGCAGCCCGTCCGTCAGCAGCGAAAGGTCCAGCCCGTTGGTCGTCAGGTTCTTCGTAGCCTTGCGCACCGACGCCAATTGGTCTTCATACACACCTTTGGAATCGTACAGCAGCCTACCGATCAGCGTCGACTTTCCATCATCCACGCTACCCGCCGTCGTGAACCGCAGCAACTCGGTTCGCGCCGTCTCGGTCAGCCAGTCCGCGGCCTCGATCTCCACGCGCGTCGCCGCCGCCATCTAAAAATATCCCTCGCGCTTCTTGATCTCCATCGACCCTTCCTGGTCGTGGTCGATCACGCGGTTCTCGCGCTCCGACCGCCGGAATTGGATCATCTCCGCAATGATCTTCGGCAGCGTATCCGCCTCCGACCGGATGGCGCCCGTGCAGTACGTGCATCCCAGCGACCTCATCCGGCACATCACCGTTTGTGGCTTTTCACCGGGCAGGAGCGGCATGTTGTGCTCGAGCGGGATCAGCGTGTCCCCGCGCACCAGCATCTGCCGTGGTTTCGCATAATACATCGGAACAATCGGGATGTTCTCCAGGTAGATGTAGTGCCACACGTCGAGCTCGGTCCAGTTCGAAAGCGGAAACACGCGGATGCTCTCGCCTTTGTCGATCCGGCTGTTGAACAGGTTCCACAGCTCCGGCCGCTGGTTCTTCGGATCCCACTGCCCGAACGAGTCGCGGAATGAGTATACCCGCTCCTTGGCCCGCGATTTCTCCTCGTCGCGCCGCGCCCCCCCAAACGCCGCGTCGAAGCCGCCCTGCTCCAGCGCGTCTAACAGCGCCCGCGTCTTCAGCAGCGCGCAGCACTTCTGCGTCCCCAATCGAAAGGGGTTCGCGCCGCCTTCAATCGCTTTGGTATTGGTGTGGACGATGAGCTTCGCCCCGATCTCCACGCAAAACCGGTCGCGGAACTCGATCATCTCCTCAAACTTGTACGTCGTGTCTATGTGCAGCAGCGGAAACGGAATCTTCCCCGGATAAAAGGCTTTCTGGGCAAGTCGCACCATCACCGAAGAGTCCTTGCCGATCGAATACAACATCACCGGCTTCTGAAACTCCGCCGCCACTTCCCGGAGAATGTGGATACTCTCGGCTTCCAGAGCGCGCAGATGGGTCAGTGTCCGGTCGGTCATCAGGTTCTGGGGCTTTGTGCTATGGTCGGGGTTTAGACCAATAAATTCAGCTTACAACACAATCATTATGAAGTCTATCGGCATTATGGTGATTGCCGGCGCCGGGTTGCTGGCCCAAACCGGGCCCGTTTCGGCCGACCGTATCCGCGAGCACGTCAGGTTTCTCTCCAGCGACTTGCTCGAAGGCCGCGGCGTCGGCCAGCGCGGCGGCGACCTCGCTACCGAGTACATCGCTACCCAGTTTGCCTTGGCTGGCGCCCAACCGGCTGGAGAGAACGGCACGTATTTTCAAACGGTTCCGCTGGTCGGCGTCGAAACTCAACCGGGCGCCCAGCTGACCGCCTCCGCCGCCGGCAAAACCGTCTCCTTCAACTGGCTGACAGATTTCGTCGGCGCCAGCGAGGAGCAGCGGCCGGACACCCGCTTCGAAGCCGAGGCCATCTTCGTCGGTCATGGCATCACAGCCCCGGAATGGAATTGGGACGACTTCAAGGGCGTGGACGTCCGCGGCAAGGTCCTGGTGCTGTTCACCAACGAACCCAATTCCAACGACCCCGGTTTCTTCGACGGCCGTGCGCTCACCTATTACGGCCGCTGGACTTACAAGTACGAAGAAGCGCTCCGCCGGGGCGCCGCTGCAGCCATCATCATCCACACCACTCCTACCGCCGGCTATGGCTGGGATGTCGTCCGCAGCTCCTGGGGGCGCGAGGACTTGCAAGTCAGGCTCCGACCTGATGAAAAAGCGCTGGCCCTGGCCGGTTGGGTGTCGCGCGACGCCGGCGAAAAACTCCTCGCCCTGTCCGGCAAAACTGTCGACGAACTGCTGGCAGCCTCCGACTCTCGAAACTTCCGCCCGATCCCTCTTGGCGTCCGCATTCGGGGCGCCCTCCAATCCAAGGTGCGCCAGATCAACTCCCGCAACGTGGCGGCGCTCGTACCCGGCAGCGATCCCCAGTTGAAGGACGAATTGGTCATCTTTAGTGCGCATTGGGATCACCTCGGCAAAGGCGATCCGGTCGCTGGAGATGACATCTACAACGGCGCCGTCGACAATGCCACCGGCTGCGGCATCCTTCTGGAGTTAGCCCATGCCTGGGCCGCCCTGCCCCACAAGCCGCGCCGGTCGGCCCTGTTTCTGGCGGTCACCGCCGAAGAAGGCGGACTTCGTGGATCCGAATTCTACGCCAACCATCCACTCATTCCCGCCGCCAAAACCGCCCTCGCCCTGAACTACGATGCCATCTACCCCTGGGGCCGAGCCAAAGATGTGGTCCTCACTGGCGCCGACCGGACCTCCGTCTGGTCCACCGCCCAGGCCGTCGCCCGACGCCTCAATCTCACGATCACGCCCGACACCGAACCAGAGCAGGGCCACTACTTCCGCTCCGACCACTTCTCCTTCGCGCACGTCGGGATCCCCGCGTTTTCCATCGGCCATGCCACGCAGTTCGCCGGTAAGCCTGCCGACTTTTACGACAAATCCTGGCAGGAATTCAACGCGAAACACTATCATCAGCCCTCCGACGAGTTCCACTCCGACTGGGACTTCACAGCGCTGGAGCAGGCGGCCGAGTTTGGCTTCATCCTCGGCAGCGACGTCGCCAACCAGGATGCGCTACCCGGCTGGAAACCCGGTGATGCGTTTCACAGGTAGTGTGTTAGTCTTTTCCTGAGGAGTCCACAAGGAGGCAAGAACGTGACACGCAAGATGTTGATCTGTTTGTCCGCGGTAGCCGGTCTGGCTACCCTGACCTGGGCCGCCGGCAAGATTCTGCATCCGGAAATGACCGTGGAAAACGGAAGCTATGACAAGCCCATGGCGACGATCGGCGAGAAACCGGGTCAGCCCTGGTCCGCTACCACGACGGCCGCCGGCGTGGACAGCAAGCCACAGCCCGGCAAGCCGGTGAGTGTGGTTGGAGAGATTGTTGATTTTTCCTGCTACCTGCAGGTTGGGAAGCATGGCGAAAAGCACCGCGCCTGCGGGCAGAAATGCGTCCAAAACGGAAATGCTGCCGGTCTGCTGACCAAGGACGGCGCTCTCTATATGCTGATGGCCGAAGAGCACGATCCGCGCCGCGATGGTGGGGTGGATATCCGCTCCGTGGCGGCCGATCACATGGGGCACATCGTTACTGTCAACGGTACCGAAGCTTCAGTAAACGGATATAACGCGATCTTTGTTCAAGGCTTGACCAAGAAGTAAAAATGTCTACGATTTCGTCCCGTCAAGGGGCCGTGGCGGTCGCGCTCACGGCCCTTTGCCTGGCAGCGTGGGCCGGTGATCGGCCACGCTCACCCCTCGGATTACCTTCCATCGAGTGGCCCAAGAACAATCCGTATTCGCCGGCAAAGGCGGAGTTAGGTAAGTTGCTGTATTTCGACAAGCGGCTCTCCGCCGATGGCACCGTTTCGTGCGCCACGTGCCACGAACCGAAATACGGCTACACCGATGGCTCCGCTGTCTCCACCGGCATCCGCGGGCAGAAAGGCAACCGAAGTGCGCCAACCGTCATCAATCGCGCCTTTTCCATGGCGCAGTTTTGGGATGGGCGCGCCGCCACGCTCGAAGAGCAGGCCAAAGGCCCCATTGCCAATCCGATCGAGATGGGCAACACCCATGACGCTTGCGTCGCGACGATCGCCAAAATCCAAGGCTACAAGCCCCTGTTCGAGAAGGCGTTCGGCAGCGACACGGTGAATATCGATCGCATCGCGATGGCCATCGCCACCTTCGAGCGTACCGTTCTTTCCGGCAGCGCGCCATACGACCGCTACAAGAAAGGCGATAAGAAAGCCATGTCGCCCGAGCAGGTTCGAGGCATGTCCGTGTTCTTCGACAAGGCGAAGTGTGACCGCTGTCACGAGAATTCGAATTTCACGCTGAACGCCTATTCGAATATCGGCATTGGCATGGATAAGCCCGAACCGGATGTCGGCCGGTTCGCGGAGACCAAAGACCCACGAGACTGGGGCGTATTCAAGGTGCCGACGCTGCGCGAAATCGAGCACACCGCGCCCTACATGCACGACGGAAGCCTCAAAACGCTGGAAGAAGTCGTCGACTTTTACGATAAAGGCGGCATTCCGAACAAGAACCTCGATGCGAACATCCGCAAGCTGAACCTGGCCGATCAGGAGAAGAAGGATCTGGTCTCGTTCCTGAAGGCATTAAGCGGCCAAGGCTGGCAAGGCATCGAGCCTCCGACCGAGTTTCCGCAGTAAAGCCAGTCACCGAGGTTCTCGGACGGAGGGCGGCGTCTCGCCTGAACCTATCTGCGTCCGGGCGTATACTGATCGGTGCCGAGGCTCGAACGGTGGAGTCGGTTAGCAATACGTTTTCCGGACAGATTGTGCGGGTTGTGTGCGCGCTGGTTGGGCTGACATCGGCTCTGGGTATCTCGCGAGCGCAAGGCCAGTCCGGCCGCGCGGCACTCGGCGAGAACGTTCGCGCCTTCAACCAGGATCTGGACCGCTCCCTCGACTCCAACCGCGCGACGATCTCCAGGATTCTCGCGCAGCGCTCCGCCAAAATGTTCGAATTGATGGAATCGGACCCGCAGGCAGCTCGGCGACTTTCGCTATCAACCGCCCAGGCGGCGCGCGTGGCCGCAGTCGCGCCGGATGGGGCGGGTCAACTCGAATTCCAGGGAGAGTGGCAAGGCTCTCTGACGGTGGCGGAGGAGGACGATTTTTCGCGAGGGATCAGCCGCACGAGATATTGGATCGACCTAGGCGCCGAGCGCGGCGAAGTGTTCTTTGCGGATGTCCCAGGCAACCTGATCTCCGGAACCTCCGTTCATCTTCGCCGCATCCGCCTCGGAAAGAGAATGGCGGCGACTTTGACCGACGTCCCCCAGGCAGCAGTCATTCCTTCCGCCTGCGGGCCCGTTGGGGAGCAGAAGACCGCCGTCTTACTGCTGGAATTCCCCAATGTTGGGTTCCCGTATACCGTCGTCTCTCCGTCGGAGATTCATGACGCATACTTCTCGGGCAGCCAACGATCACTGGATGGTTTCCTGCGCGAAGCATCGTACGGCAAGGCCTTCGCCACCGGCGATGTGTTCGGCCCGTTCCAGCTCGACCGGAACTACAGTTACGCGACCGAGCAGCCCGAAGCGTTGTTTGCCGCGATTCGCGCCGCCGATTCGGTGGTCGACTTCAGTATCTACAACCACATTGTCCTGATCTGGCCGGTTCCCGGAGCCGGCGGTTGGGGAGGCGTGGGCGAGTTTCTGTGCGAGCATCTAAGTTCTCCCACCAAAAGCGATTTCATTGGCACGTTCGTCATTCTTGCGGTGGGAACGCGCCTGCCCAGTGAAGGCATCGCCGCGGTAGCTGCCCACGAAGCCGGCCACAACCTAGGGCTCAATCACGCCTCTACCTTGGACTACAGTTCTCAGGCTCTGGGGCCTCCCGGCGTCGACGGAGTCCGCAATGAGTACGGCGACCCGTTTGCCGAGATGGGAGGCGGCGAGGGGATCGGCGCGTTCGCCCAGTTCAATGCGCCACACAAGGCCCGCCTGGGCTGGTTGGACCCCGGGAGTGTGCAGAACGTCGAGAGCGACGGCACGTTCCTGCTCCAGCCGTTCGAGAGTCCGACGGGGCTGCGGGCCCTGCGCGTCCGCCGCGGTCCCGCCGCAATCAATGGCTCTGGCTGGAATACCGCCAGCCGATCGGATACGATGCGGCTCTGGCCGCCATCGGCGACCGGCAATTCTCCGGCGCGCTGATTCACTACGAGGATCCGTCACTGGCCCAGCCGGACCCGCCATACTACACGTTTCTGCTCGACTTCACGCCGAACACCCCGCATGTCTTCACGGACGCGGCGCTCTCGGCTGGGCAAGCCTGGTCGGATCCCTATAGCTCCCTCACGATCGGCCTTACGACCGCCGGCCCCGCCGGCCTGTCGGTCCGCGTGACCTACAGCCCTCCGTGCGCCACTGTGGATCCAACCGGCCGCAGCCACGGCGCGGGCGCGGAGGCCGGCACATTCACGGTCACCGCCCCGCCCACCTGCAACTGGACGGCAACCAGCACCGCCGGCTGGATTGCCATCACGGGCGGGCAGAGCGGGTCCGGATCCGGCACGGTCAGCTACTCCGTGCAAGCCAACCCCATACCGACGCCGATCGGCACGCCGACCGTCCGCAGCGGCGCGATTCTCGCCGGCTACCAGACCTTCACAGTTACGCAGGACGCGGCGTTGCTCAACCAGCCCGCCACCAACCAGCCGCCATCCATCGACTGGGTGGCCCCGAACTCCGGCGCCGGAAACCGCCAGACCTTCACCTTTGGCGGTTCCGATCCGAACGGGGCCGCGAACCTGCGCAACATCGATGTGGACTTTATCCGATTTGGCAGCAACATGTTCATCTGCCAGGTTTCTTTGGTCCTTCAGTCCTTTACTACGCTCGCCGGGGTTTTCGCGCCGGCGGGACTTGTGACTTTCCTGGCGGACGATCAGAAGACGTTCACCGGAGGAGTCACGATGGGGTCCAGCGTGACCCTGCAGAACAGCCAATGCGGCGTGGATGTCTCCGGTATCACTGTCGCCTCATCGGGAAACTCCGTGGAGATCACGTTTCCGATGGTCTTTTATGGTGCCGGGACCTGGTCCGTGCAGGGCAGTTTGTACAACATGTCCAAAATTGACGTGGGCGGAATCGAGGGAAGCTGGACCGTCCCGGAGAGCGGCTGCTCGTATTCGATCGGCCCAGCCAACGCCAGTGTCGGCAAAAATGAAACGGCGGGAAGCATCGCCGTGGCCGCAGGCCCCGGTTGCCCCTGGCTTGCCGGCTCCAGTGCGCCCTGGATCAAGATCACCTCGGCTCGGAGCGGGTCGGGCGGAGCGGCGGTCAGCTACTCGGTCGCCGGCAACACGACCGCCGCTCCGCGCACCGGCGCCATTACCATCGCCGGACAGACGTTCTCGGTTTCCCAGTCCGCCACGGCCGGGACCGCGCCGGTGATTTCAGCCAATCGAGTTGTAAACGGAGCCAGCTTTCAGCCTGGCATCGCAGCGGCGACGTGGATCTCCATTTTCGGAACGGACCTCGCGCCAGTTACCCGGCTCTGGAGCCTGCAGGATCTCGTGGGCGACCGCTTGCCGACGCAACTCGCCGGGGTTTCGGTCACCATCGACGGCAAACCCGCGTATATCTGTTACGTCAGCTCGACGCAAATCAACGCGCTCGCACCCGACTACCTGGCTGAAGCCGTAGCGGTGGAGGTCGACACGCCGGGCGGCAGGAGCAACGTGGTCATGGCGCAGAGGAACCGGTTCTCGCCGGCCCTGTTCCTGTTTGACCAGGGAGGCCGCAAGTATGTGGCCGGCGTGCACGCCGACGGGATGTACGTGGCCCCTGCCGGCCTGATTCCCGGTGTCATCACCCGGCCCGCCAGCCCGGGTGAGACCATCTCGCTGTTCGGCACGGGGTTCGGCGCGACGGATCCTTCGAGCCCGTCGGCGCAACTGGTCAGCCAGCCCGCATCATTGATCGCACCTGCGGCGATCCGCATCGGGGACGTTTCCGCGGACTCGAAATACTCAGGCCTGGTGACTTCGGGCTTGTATCAGTTCAACGTGACGACGCCAGATCTCGCCAGCGGCGACCAGCCGATTGTGATCGAGATTGGAGGACAGAAGACGCAGGACAACATTTATCTCCCTGTGGCGCCACAGTAAGCCGGGATGCGTGGCGTCGCCAGACCGGCCAGCGTTTCCCGAGTTTCCTGGCATGCGGAAATCGGATCTCGGCCTGTAATGCGCCCTATAGCGCCGAGTAGCGCTGGCGGCGGTGCAGCAGCCAGAGAAAGAACGGTCCGCCCAGCAGCGCGGTAACCGCACCCACCGGGAGTTCCACAGGCGACAGCGCCGTGCGCGCCACCAGGTCGGCGGCGATCAGGAACGCCGCGCCCAGCAGCAGCGAGCCGGGGAGCACGATCCGCAAGTCTTCGCCGAACATCAGCCGCACCGCGTGCGGCACGATCAAACCCACAAACCCGATGGCGCCGCCCACTGCCACCGTCACCCCGACCAGAATTGAGCAGATCACGTGGACCACGGTTTCCGAACGCTCGACGTTCACGCCCAGCGCCCCCGCGGTTTCCTCTCCCATCGCGAGCAAATGCAGCTCGCGTGAAAATGCCAGGAGTGCGAGCCAGCATGGCGCGAGAAACAGGAGCATGCGCCACACAGTGTCGAAGCCGATGGTCTCCAGGCTACCGATGATCCAGCGGAGAATCTGCAGGGCGCGCGAGGAATCGGTGACGTATTGAATGGCCAGAACCGCAGCGGATGCGATCAGGTTCACCACCACTCCGGCCAGCAGCAACGCTCCGGGCAGCAAGAGCGCGCCGCTGCGCGCGATCCGGTGCACCAGCAGCACCGCAAGCATCGCACCGCCGAACCCGCAGACAAAGACAATAGGAACGCCGGACACCACGGAGCCCCATCCGAAAGCGATGGCGATGCTGGCGCCCACGGCGCCGCCGCCCGAGACTCCCAGCGTCGCCGGCTCGGCCAGCGGATTGCGAAACAGCGCCTGCAGCGCGGCGCCCGCCACCGCCAGCGACGAGCCGATCAGCGCTGCCATCAGGACTCGCGGCAGCCGCAGCCGCAAGAAGAGCGTGCGCGTCAGAGGGTCCGAGCGGAGATCCGTGAAATCGATCGTGCGGCCGCCCGCCCACAACCCCAAGGCCATCACAACGAGCAGCAACACCGTCAGCAACGCCAAAGCGCGCCACAGGCGAACCGCGGTGGTTTGCGACTGCGCGTGTTGGAGCATCAGTTGGACCAGATCAACGTGCGGCCGTCGATGCGGCGCGTGCGCACGTGCGGGTCTTCGTACACACCGGCGAGAACCGAATCGGTAAGCACTTCGTCGGGGCGGCCTTGCGCCAGCAGCGTGCCGGCGCGCATCGCGAAGACGTGATCGAAGAGCGGGTCGATCAGGTGGAGGTCGTGCGTCACGACCACGGCGGTCAACCCCCGCGCGTCGCGCAGGGCTGCCAGGGTGCGCACCAGAGCCGCGCGGTGTTTCAGGTCGAGCGCGGCGGACGGCTCGTCGAGCACCAGGCACTGCGGTTCCTGCGCCAGCGCGCGCGCCACCGAAACCAACTGCCGCTCCCCGCCCGAAAGCTCAGTCACGCGGCGTTCGGCGAGGTGCGCGGCATCCACCGTCGCCAGCGCCTCCAAAGCCCGCGCGCGGTCGCGCTCGTCTTCGAAACGGAAGCGCGGCGTATAGGGGCTGCGCCCGGTGAGCACCACCTCCAGCACCGTGAACGGGAAAGCCAGCGTGTGCGCTTGCGGCACATACGCAATGCGCTTGGCGGCTTCGCGCCGCGGGATGGAACGCAACGCGACGCCGTCGAACAGGATTTCTCCGCCCGCCGGC
>CAYTJD010000186.1:0-33857 GCA_964438005.1 uncultured Solibacteraceae bacterium
CACAGGTCTGACCAATCTCCTTAACGGGGTCCATGCCCCAGCAACCCGATACAGCCTGTGACCTGTCTACTCCGGAAGTCCCTCCCGGAGCCTACCGCCGATCGTCGGACGATAAGACATTCATCTCATCTCCTTAGATAAATGGATGCGGATTACGGCGCCGCGGTCGCAACCCGCTCTCCCAGTTCGGTAGGATAAGCGTATGCGACTGCTTCTCCTCGCGCCAATCACACTGGCTTTTACTCTTCTGTTGCTTGCTCAAAACGCTGGACGCGGAGGTCAACCGCCGGCGCCGGCCATGACCATGACCATCCCGGGATTTCCCGACGGCGGCCAGATTCCTGTCAAGTTCAGCCAAGCCGCTCCCGGCGTTGCACCCGGCGAGGGCACGTCTCCGGCCATGCAGTGGGCCAATGCACCGGCGAACACGCAAAGCTTCGTGCTGAACATGCACGACATGGATCTCGCCCGCAATAAAACGACTGACGATCAAGTGCACTGGGTGGTCTGGAACATTCCGGCAACGGCGACCGGCTTTCCGGAAGGGGTGCCCAAGGGATCGCAGATGGCCGACGGCAGTTACCAGATCAGCGCCACGGGAACGATGTACCGCGGCCCGGGCGCCGGCGCCAATGGTCCCTTCCACCACTACGTGTTCGAGCTGTACGCGCTGGATACCAAGCTGGATGTGAAGCCCTCGAGTGATGCATTCGAAACCCGCGGCAACGTCATTCAAGCGATTCAGGGCCACATCCTGGCGAAGGCAGTTTACGGAGGTCTGTTCCGCCGGCCGCAGTAAGGCTCTCGCCCGCTACTTCGCTTGCGCAGTAGCTTCCCTCTGCAAGACCGCGTCGATGTACCGAACCAGGTCCTTGCCTGGCTCGGCGATTTCGAAGCGGAATCCGAGCTGGTTCGGACCCGCGGCGCGGTACGTTATGCGGTAGCGAGGTTCGTTCCGGCTGCCCTCGCTTGTGAAGACGGCCTGATTCGCGGCAGCTTCCACGCTGTAACGGATCACATGGCCTTCGTTGTCGAAGTAGATCGCCCGGATCGCCGCGGCAGTGCCTTCGCGATAGACGATCAGCAGATCATCGTGGCGGAAGGCGGGCTTCCCACCCGCGGGAGGATACTCCGCGAAGCTCTTGCGCACCAGAATGCGGCGTTGCAAATCGGGCGAGAACGAAAGAGCGCCGGCGCCAGTGCCAGGCGAACCACTTCCCTGCCCGGTCCACTGCCCGATCAAGAATTCCAGCGGCCCCCAGTCGTCCGCCACCACCGCCATCGGTAATAGGAGAAAGGCGCCGATTCGAAGCCATCGCATGACCGCCAGAATACGGCGTCGTGCGATCGGATTCAACTGCGGCATACTTTTCGCCGCCGCCTTGGATGCTCGAGCCCGACACGGCTCAGGAACCCCACACCGCCGAGTCTCCCCAAACGGCGGACGAACCCCAAACGGCCGATGATCCCCATACCCCGGAAGCTCCGGAAGGGGCCGTGATGCCGGCGGGAGCCGGTTGAAATACGTGGTCGCCCTACACCGCGGAACTACTCCACACGGCCGACGAGCCCAAGCCGCCGACGAATCGGAGATGAGATGCGCTGTGCCGCTCGCCGGGTCATAGGTCACCTTCGGAGACAGACTCGGCAGGCTGGCTATGTCCGCGCTGTTCAGCATCAATGCCACGATGCCGCTCACCACCGGGACGGCCATGCTGGTTCCGCTCAGCCGGAAATATTGATTGCCTGTGTCGAAGAAAGGCCCGCTCGGATTTAAGGGGTCCACTCGGTTGTCGGGGAACATCTGCTCCAACCGGGATTGCGGCGCGAGCAGCGATACGATCGTGTTGCCAGGCGCGACCACATCGGGCTTGACAACCAGGTCCATGTGGGTCGGCCCTTTGGAGCTGTAGCTGGTGATCTGATCGTCTGCGCGCGAATCGGTACCTTCATGTTCATCGCACCAACTGTGATCACGTACGGGCTGTTCCCCGGCACTGTCACGGTGCCGTATCCATTCCGGCCGAAGTTTCCAGCAGCCGCTACCACGACAATCCCGGCCTTCCACCAACGGGGCCGCCGTGAAGCTTTGCCGGTAGACGATGCGGGACTTAAAATCGTCGCCTTTCAGGTCGCCGTGAGGATAGATTCCGCTGTCGATCACGGCCACGCCGATCCCGGCTCCGTCGAATCCGTATATCCGTTCGATGGCGGCGACCGGGCGGTCCAGCGTGATGAAGCGACATTGGGCAGATTGGCGAGTTCGGAGATTCGATCGGGCGAAACCGTAATTGCGGTGGCCTGAATCAAGGCAAAATCACCGGTGTTGACGCCCCCCCGGGTTTTGGATGGACTGCTGGTCAGATGAGGTCGCCGGGGTGGAGAACTGCACGATCACCGGCACGGTAGTGACGGAAGGCTGGGGTGAGGTGGGCGAGGGGGGCGTCACGGCGATAATGTCTTGCAGGTCGATCGATATCTTTCCGGCAGGGGGCGCAGTCGGCGCAGCCTGAGGCGCGCCCGGTACGGGCGGAGGCGGCACGGCGGTGCCGAGGACTTGTCGGCAAACGCCAGGCCTACGATCAATAGCCAAAATCCCAGTGTGCCGAGCCGTCTCATGATACCGCCGCCCTAATCGGGGCGCCGCTTGGAGGAGCACGTGTCCGTCCAAATCCAACCGACTGAAAATAAAGAAGAACTGTGTCACCGTCGAGGCCGGCCAAGTGACAGGCTGTCAGCGGGCGAGCAAGACGGCCCTAACTTCGGAGAGCAGGACTTTCGTCATCCAAATTCAAGACATTTCTAATCCCAACCTCCAGGTACACTTACGGTGATCTCAGAGGTCCCTATGAATCTGCGTCGTTTTCTCCCGATCCTGGCCACCTTACTGGGCACTCTGTATGGTGCCGATGAGGCGGATACCGTGATCCTGACCCTCCCCGGTCCCGCGCCCCAGGAAGCGGCGCCCCAGCCCGCAGTGCCCGAGCCAGCCAAGCCGCCTGCGCCGGAACTCCCGGAGGCTTTCAAGAGCGACAGCTCGGTTTATCTCCAACGAGTTATCGGAATCTGGAAGAAGCGCGACGCCGAGGCACTGCTGGGCGACCCCGCCCGTACCCGTCCCGCTTACGACGAGGCCCGGAAGGCCAATGGCCAGATTCTCGCCTGGGCCGATCCCACCGGCCGCTACAAGGAACTCGAACTCGATTTCGATTCCGATTCAGGCAGTCTGCGCACGGTGTTCGCCTACCCCAACCAGATGACTTGGGATGACTGCCGCAAGATCTGGGGCGGAAACGTCAACACCACACGCACCAAGAACGGCCGCACTTTTTATTCCTACCTGAACCGGAAGCTGGACGTGCTGGTCGATCATGGTGGAAAAGTCATCAGTCTGGGCCTCTATTAACAAGCGCAACATCTTTAATCCGGAAACGAAACGTAGCGAAAGTCGCTGACGTTATTAGAAGTGGAGCACAATATGCCCGCAATGGCTTATAGTGTATCTATACAGGAGTTTCCGGCATGAACCGCCGTTCTTCCGCACTCGTGTCAGGCGTGGCAGCCCTGGGCCTTCTGGCCGGCAGCATCTACGCCAAGGACAAGAAAAATGACCCCGACGAGATCGGCAACCGCGATGTCGGCAAGGGGGTGAATTTCTACTCTCTCGAGAAAGAGATCGCCCTCGGGAAGCAATTGGCGCAGGAAGTCGAGCGCCAAGCCAAAATCATTGACGATCCGATCATCGCCGAATACGTCAACCGTGTGGGACAGAACCTGGTTCGGAATTCCGATGCGAAGGTCCCATTCACGATCAAAGTCCTGGACACGGAGGAAATCAACGCATTCGCACTGCCCGGAGGGTTTTTCTTTGTAAATTCGGGGCTGATTCTGAAAGCCGACAGCGAATCGGAGCTGGCCGGTGTCATGGCGCACGAGATTGCTCACGTGGCGGCGCGGCACGGGACAAAGCAGGCCACGCGCGGCGAGATCATCAACCTGGCCTCGATTCCTCTGATCTTCATGGGCGGCTGGACCGGGTACGCCATCCGCCAAGGCGCGGGTCTGGCGATTCCTCTAGGATTCCTGAACTTCTCGCGCGCGTTCGAGCGGGAAGCGGATTATTTAGGTCTGCAATACCTCTACAAGACCGGCTATGATCCGACGTCGTTCGTGGACTTCTTCGAGAAGATCCAATCGCTCGAGAAGAAGAAGCCGGGAACGGTCTCCAAGGTCTTTTCGACCCACCCGATGACGGATGACCGGATCAAGGCGGCGCAGGGAGAGATTCAGAAGATTCTGGTAGCCAAGCCCGAGTACGTGGTCAACACTTCGGAATTCAACGACGTCAAAGGCCGGCTCGCGATGCTGCATAACCGCCGGAAAGTGGATACCAAGGAAGACTCCAACCGTCCGCGGCTGCGACGCGCACCGGGGACCGGCACGGGACCCGTGGATGAGACCACCAGCAGCGACGACAAGCAAAAGCCCGATCAGGACGAGCGGCCCACACTGAAGCGGCGTCCGGATCAGTTCCGCTAAAGCTTACTGAATAAAGCCGAGTTGTTTGAGGGTGGCGGCTGGTTCGTCACCCTCAAATTTTGTGAGGGGCATTTTCTCGCGGCCGTTTTCGAGGGCGACGCCCGCCGGCACCGCTACGTACGGGAAGATTGCCTTGAGCTGCTGCAGATCGTTAGAAACCACCGCCTTCAGCTTGGTGTCTTCCAGGTAGCCGGCCGCGAACTGCGGCTGTTGAATCGGAATCGCGACGATCTTGGTGTCACCCCAGTTGTAGTGCGACATCGCCTTGCCCGCGTTCAAGCAATGAATGCACTCCGGGTCAAAGAAGAACAGGAGAATCTTACCGTGCTGAAGGGAGAACGGCTTCCCATCAACAGTTACGGTGTCCGGCGCTTGGGTGCCGGTTTGACGGGCGGCCGCCACGCCGTAGGAAACGCCCGCGAACACGGCCACAGCCCCCAAGATCACCAGAGCGCTGCGCAGCCCGCTCGCCGGTTTCGCCCAGACGCCCGCAGCCACCGCGGCCACCAGCATGCCGCCGTCTTCCAGGAAGAACATGGGATCCACGACTCGCTTCAAGAAAGGAAAGCAGCTGCAGTCCGCGCTCTTCAGCGCCGTATAGTTGAAACCCATGTAGATCATGAAGGCGATCAGCAGGAAGCCGGTGAGCATGGCGCCCCAGCGGCGGAATTTCGGAACCAGCACCAGCACGCCTCCAACGGTTTCTCCGATCCCCAGGGCGATCGCCGCAGCCAGGCTCAATGCCTCGGGAAATTTCAACTGCGTCAGCCGCACGGCCCAGCCTGGAGAGTCGATGACCTTCCACAGGCCCGATGCCAGAAACAATACCGCCAAGGCACAAGCGCCAATCCAATTGACCGCCGTCTTCCAGCCGGGTAACTCCAGTGCGGAAAGCTCCGCTCTCGGCTGTGCCATACTGTCGTTCATGGAGCCTATTTTAGCCCTTCACGCCGCAGGCAAGGGCCGGGGTCCCCTTCCGCAGTCTGCATGATTCCAGTTGCACTCATCCTTTTGGCCACCACCTCGCACGTGGATTTGGTGGACGACATCTATCAAATCCCCGCCGGCCAGTGGCGCTACGTGGAGCTCGGGCTCCGCCAAAAGCCGGCCTTTGTTGCGGCCGATTTTGAGGTGAAATCGGGGTCGTCCGAGGTCCGCCTTGCGCTCATGCGCCGCGAAGATATGGAGCGTCTCCGCGAAGACCGTCCCAGCGGAGTGTTGGCGGCCACGGACCCGGCCGGCCAAGGGAGGCTGCGGTATCAGATCGGGGTCGCGGGAGACTACATACTTCTGATAGATAACCGATTGAGCGCCGGCCGCCCGACCGAAGCCCATCTGCGAGTATCTTTAGACTTTGGCAGTGCGCCTGGCCCTGCAGTCACGCGCCTCCCGGTCCCCCGCCAGATCACCGTGATTGCGATCAGTTTCGCGGTTTTCTTCGCCATAGCCGGCTTTTCCGCGCGGCGCCTCCTCCGCGGCATCAATCGCTGAAGCTTCTTGCCCTGAACGCTAACCTAACGATTGGCAACCTTCCAGTTTGCGAAGGCTTTCAGCAAACTAGTAGATGACATGCTGCGTATGCTCTACGTGCACTGCAGGAAGGGACAGCTCCGACCCGTTGACTGATCTGGAACAAGCCCGGTCCGTGGAAGCAGGGCGCTTCCAAAAGGCCCTGCGCGAACTCGAAACGCAGCAGGAGCTACGGCTGTCGCGCCTCGAGGCCGAGATGACGCGCCGAGGCCTTCAGAATTCCGATGCACGGCTGCACGCAATTTTTGAAGTTCATTTGGACCGCCTGAACCAGGTGATCCAGCATCGCATTTCGATCCGCAAGGACCTGGTCCGCCATTATCCCGAGCTTGGATCGCCGACGGAATTGAGTCATCTCCAGGAAATCATCCAAGCCGATGTGAGAAGCCTGCGGGCCGAGTGCCGGAGACACAGTCTGGTGGCGCCTCCGGAAGTATTTGCCGAGGTGCATGCCCGCGCTCAGGCGGGCATCGAACGATTGAAACAGGAAATGCCGTCGCCGGTACGGATGCAGCCCAAGCTGCCCGCGCTCTCTCTCAACATTTCCCATAGCGGCGCGGGGAAGGGGGACATTCGCCCGGCGGCGCGGATCGCCTCGGGGAGTGCTTCTGTCGGCATCGTGTCGCGGTCGGAGCAAACCTCGGCCGCGCCGGCTCTGGCGCCCGACGCTCTCTTGCGCAAGGTGGACGAGGTCATCGGCGACCTGGAAGAACGCAATCCGCAACTCGCCAACGGTCTACGCCGTCTCGCAACCGCCGTTCAACAAGCCAAGCAACTCCCCGATGACCGGACCATCTATCTGGAGCAGGTGCAATTCCTCGCCGAGCAGGCCGCGCGCGTGGCCGTGCTGCGCCGTGTCAGCGTTGTGAAAGGAATCATGGTGGCCCTGCGCACCGATCTGGATGAAGTCCCCAGTGTGGTGGTATCTTTGCGCGCCGCCTTCCCGCTCCTTGCGTCGCACTTCGGCATCCGGGAATCGAAGTAAAACCCGCCCCTCGGCGGCTCCCGGATGGTCTTCCCCCGCCGCGTCTGGTATGTTTGATTTTTTCCAGCCTGGAGGTCTGCCCAAATGCCCCATCGCACGACGCGCCGAGATTTGCTGGCGCTCGCCGGAGCCGGCATGGTTCCAACTACGCTCTTTTCGCAACAACCAGCCGCGCCCTCGGGCGGCCCCGACCTTGTCGTATTCAACGCCCGCGTGGTCACCATCGACTCACGCCAGCCGCGCGCGGAAAGTTTCGCCATCAAGGACGGCCGCTTTTCGGCCGTCGGCTCCAGTGCTGATGTGCGCAATCTGGTCCGGCGGGGCACAGCGATCTGGGACGCCAAAGGCGCCTTCATCGTACCGGGCTTCATCGACACGCACAACCACGCTCCCGGCACCACCTTGCTCAACGAAGTTCTGGTCGGCAATCCCTTCGAAGTCGAGTTCGTCACCATTGACAGCATCATCCAGAAGCTGCGCGTGCGCGCCGCGAAGACCCCGCCCGACACCTGGGTAGAGGGTTACTTCTTCGACGACACGAAAGTGAAGGACGGGAGGCAGCTCAGCATTCGGGACCTCGACCAGGTCTCGAAAGACTTGCCCGTCGCCGTTCACCATCGCGGCGGTCACACGTCCTACTACAATTCCAAAGCCTTCGAGATGGCGGATGTAAACCGGCAGTCTCCCAATCCGCCGGGCGGCACCTTCGACCGGGATTCGACCGGCGCGCTCAACGGCCGAGTGACAGACAACGCCAGGAGCGCCTTCCGTCGCGTTGGCAAGCATCAGACTGCCACGATGGAGAACAGCAATCTCGACGCTCCCGCCGCGTCGCTGGAGCGTGAAGTCGCAGGCCTGGCCCACATTTCCAAAATGTTCGCCCGCTACGGCGTAACCAGCGTGCACCATGAAGGCGGCAGTCTCCCGGCCATACAGAAGGTACGCGCCAACGGCGACCTGAAGCACCGCATCAGCTACGAAGCCGCCGGCAAGGAGCTGGACGCCCTGATCGCTGCCGGCATTCAATCCGGCTTCGGCGACGAATGGGTGCGCTTCGGAGCTACCAGCGAGCACGTTGTCGACGGCTCCTTCTCCGAGCGCACCATGGCGCTCAGTTTCCACTACCCCGGCACAACTTACAAGGGCAACGTCACCACCACGCAGGATGATCTCAACGCCTGGGTCGAGAAAGTCCACCGCGCCGGCATCCAGGTCAACTGCCACGCCAACGGAGACGTCGCCATTGACATGTACCTTACCGCCTGCGAGCGCGCGCAGAAACTGTTTCCCCGCACCGACGCCCGTCCCAAGATCACGCACTGCACGGTGATGAACGACAACCTGGTCCGGCGCATCAAAGCCCTCAATGCCGTTCCCGCGCTCTTCACGACGTACGCGTATTACAATTCCGACAAGTTCAAGTTCTACGGCGAGGACTTGATGAAGCGCTGCATGGCATTTCGCACGCTCCTCGACGCTGGCATTCACGTCGCCGCCGGATCCGATTTCAGCCCGGGTCCGTTCGATCCACGGATGGCAATTCAGGGCATGGTCACCCGCACCGGTTGGGACGGCAAAACCTGGGGAGTCAACCAAAAGATCTCACTCGAGGACGCCATCCGTGTGAACACACTCAACGGCGCGTATAACTCGTATGAAGAAGACGCCAAGGGCTCGATTGCGGCGGGCAGGCTCGCCGATTACGTGGTGCTGGCCGAGGACTTTTACTCGATCCCCGTCGACAAAATCAAGGACGTCAAAATCGTTCGCACGGTGGTGGGCGGCAAAACCGTCTACGAGGGGTAAGTGCCGAAAGAGGCCGCCCGCCCGAGTCACTCAAACCGGACCGACAGGTAGACGCGCCACGGTTGAAAGCCCAGCCGCCGGTAGATGCCGGTCGAGACGGGATTGGCGTTATCGGCGAATAGCGAGACCCACTGTTGTCCAGAGCCGAGCAACCATTCCGCCAGCGCGCCGCTGACCGCCGTACCGTATCCGCTACCGCGAAACTCCGGTGGCGTGTAGACGCCGCGAATACGCGCGCCGCCGCAGGATAGCGCCGCTACGTAGGAGGCCATCGCGCAAATCGAGGGCCCGTCTTCCCAAACGAATTGCCTGCCTTGCGCGATCGCGCGCCGCAGGCCCTTCGCAATGGTCCCGGAATTCTGCTCGGGCCGGGGAAGGTTCATGTCGCGTGCCGCTGCCACCGCGAGGGGGTGCAGGTTATCAAATTCATCGGCCCGGGCCTTTCGGAACGAGCCGCTCGGGCGCCGGAACGGCACGATGTATTCCGCGGTGAAGAACGTCATCTCCCCGTTCCGGTTGGCGGCGCAACCGGCTCGCTCCGACCATCGTTCTGCGAAGATTTCCGCCACCGGGGCCGGGCCTGCCACTCCGGGCAGGTCGGCCGCGACGTCAGTCGCGGCCCGACCTGCCGCTTCCGCGTTGCCTTCCGAGAGCAGAAGATACTGCGACGGCGTCTGAAAGAGAGCGAGTTGCGGGGCCTCGCCGGACGTCACCAGCCACCCCCTCGACGGGGTTTTCGTTTGAATCGCGGCGACCATGGCCGTGATCAGAAGATTGTTGTCGCGCTCGGCCGCCGCCAGCCACGGTTCCGCGGCAGCCCGGAATGCGCCGGCCCGTGCAAAACCGATCAGCCGCATACACAGAGCGCTACCGGGCGGCAGGCTTCCCCACCCCGCGCTCGGCTTCTTCGAGGATCCGCTGCGCTCTGGCAATCACAGGACGGTCAACCATCTGCCCGTCGACCGCCACGGCTGCGCCGTGTGAGGCCTCGCCCGCGCCGATCACACGCCGGGCCCAGGCAACCTCCGCGTCCGTCGGCCGGAAGCCTTCGTTCACAACGGGAATCTGCTTGGGATGGATGCAGAGCTTGCCGCCAAAACCGAGGAGACGCCCGCGCACCGTGTCGGCGCGCAAGACCTCCGGATTATCGATTGCCGTACTAATCCCGTCCACCGGCGGCAGGATGCCCGCTAGTCGCGAGAACCACACCAGCTGCGACCGGAAATACAGCAGCCCCTCCTGGTCGCCGGGTATGCCGGCGTCGAGCTGAAAATCGAGCGAACCGAACACAAGACGGTGCACAGCGCGGTCGCGCGCGATTTCCAATGCATTCACGAATCCTTGCACGGTCTCGATCAGCGGCAGAATCGGAATTGTCTGACCGAGCAGTTCTTCGACTCGGCGCAAGTGCTCCACACTCTCTGTCTTCGGCAGCATGATCGCTTGAATGCCAGGCATCCGCGCGCAGGTAACATCGTCGCGGAACCAATCGGTTCCCACACCGTTGATGCGCAGCACCACCGGATTTGCCGGATTCACCCAGGCCTCGACGGCCATCCGCGCTTTGGATTTCTCGGCCGGCGGCACGGCGTCTTCCAGGTCTATGATGACCGCGCCCGCACCCGCGGCACAGGCCTTGTCAAAGCGGTCGGGACGGTTGCCCGGCACGAACAGGTACGAGCGCGCAAGCGGAGCTTCCATGACGAACCATTATCGCAGCGTCGCGGTTGCATCCATCGCCAGGCCGCCTCTCGCGTTGCGGGCCCACAAGTGAACCGTCTTTCCATCCGCTTCCGGCTGCCCACGGACGGTGAACGAAGCCGTGTCAAACAACGAACTCATAGCGCGAAAGCTGAGGCCGGCCACATCCGCGCCGGGCAGGTTCCGGCGCAACAAATCCGCCAGGAGCGACGCGATCAGCGGCCCGTGCACAACCAGCCCGGGATAGCCTTCCACTTCGGTGGCGTAGCGGCGGTCGTAATGAATGCGGTGTCCGTTGAACGTCAGCGCCGAATAGCGAAACAGCAGCACGTCATCGGGCCGGATCGTGCGCTCCCATTGCGACCGCTCCGGCGCAGGCTCGGCCGGCGGCGTCACTTCGCCGGGCTTGGCCTCCTCGCGGTACGCAATCTCGTGCTCTTCCACCAACGCATCGCCCACCTCATGGCGGACGCGAACGAACACCAGCGGCCCACTGCGGCCTTCCTTGTACCGAACGTCGGCGATCTTCGAGGTACGGGTAACGGTCTCGCCCACGCGCAGCGGACGGCGAAACGCCAGCTTGTTCCCCGCCCAGAGGCGGCGCGGCAGCGGCACCGCGGGAAGAAAGCCGCCCTTGCGTGCATGGCCGTCGGGTGCGAGATCCGACTGGCGGTCGCACGGCAGAAAGTACAGCCAGTGCCAAAGCGGCGGCAGTGGATCGCCTGGCCGCGGCTCCGGGTCGTCGCGATCGAAGGTGGCCGAGAGCGCCGCGATCGGCGCCATCGTGATCTGATCGGTGCGAGTCTCGGTCTTTCCGATCCAGCTCTGTAACGATGCGATGTCTACCTTCATTTCAAACGCGCAGTATACCAGGAAGCCGGACGGGCGCCGCGGCGCGCGCTTGATACGATAACAGGCGGTCCCGATTGGAATAATCGTTGTGTTTAAGCTCGGCATATTCCTGCTGTCCCTTTCCGGGCCGGCAGGAGCTCAGTACGTCGTTAGCGCGCAGGCTGGATCCATCCAGTTTGTAGTTGGCAACGTGTACGTCGACGGGCAAGGGCTTCACAAAGCGCCGCTCGCATTTCCCGTGTTGAAGGACCAACAGGGTTTGCGAACCGGCCGCGGACGTGTGGAGGTCTTGCTGGCGCCAGGTGTTTTTCTGCGACTGGGACAACAGAGCGCCTTGCGCATGCTGGACAACCGCCTTGAGAATACGGTTCTCGACATCCAGAAGGGCCGGGCGCTGGTTGAGATCGTGGAACTCCTCAAAGACGACCACATCCAAATCCAGTGCGGCGACGCTCGCACCGAATTCAAAAAGACGGGCCTGTACGGGTTTGATGCGGACGCCGGGGTTCTACAAGTGTTTGCCGGCGAGGCGGACGTCGCGGCGGCGGGCCAGCAAATCACCGCCGGTCGAAACCGAAGAGTCAGTCTCAAGGGCACGATTACGGCGTCAGCCTTTCGCCGCGGGAACGTCGACGCGCTGTACAAGTGGGCTGCGTTGCGTTCCTTCAACCTGTTCCTGGAGAATCGAACGTCCGGCGGCGTCAGCAAGCCAACCAACTGGGTCTACACGGCCCTGGGATGGTTCTGGAACCCGGACTACGGCGCCCAGATTGCGGCCACCGGTTCCATGATGAAGTATTTGCCGCCCGAGCGCGGCCCACGGTAGTCGGACACTAGCGCCGGTTCTTGCGCAGGCCTTTTCGTCGAACGGCTCTCCGCGCTCGCTTCCTGGAAGCTGCCTTCGGCGCCCGCTTCCGCGCCGGCCTCGCTTTGATCTCCACTTTTTCGGCGCCCAAGGCTTGGCGCACATGATTTTCTACCGTCAGGCCGCTGGCACGCGCTTGGGCAGTGAGCCCGATAAATTCGATTTCGGTCAGATCAACAACCAGCCGAGTCTTCGCCATATCGCAAATTTTCCATCGGGAGGAACACCTCATTATGAACCAGGCTCCGCCGCGATTCGATACCATCCTTGTTTGAGCCAGACGTCCGCAGCAAATCCTGCGTCCGTGGTCCGGCCGCCAGCCGCGCGGCAGCTCTCCCTGCCCCTGGCGTTCGTCTGCGCTCTTGCCCTTCTGGTTTTTCTCGCGCCGGTCCGCCAGAACCCCAGACTCCTCCGGACCTTTTTGAGCGCCGCGGGCTTGCTGGCCGCTTGGAACATGGCTCTGCTGCTCAGGACCAGCCGCGCCTCCCGGACACTCCAGTTGGAAGTCGTCCTGCGAAAACAGCACTACCTGCAGGCGTGCGCACAAGGTTCGGTGTTTTTGTATTGGGGCTGGTATTGGCCCGAAGTCTATGCTTCAGCTCACCTCCTCCTCGCCCAACTCCTCTTTGCTTACGCCTTCGACATGCTGCTCGGCTGGTCGCAGCGCCGCCTCTACACACTCGGCTTCTCGCAATTTCCCGTCGTTTTCAGTATCAACTTGTTCCTCTGGTTCAAGCCGGATTGGTTCTACTTGCAGTTCGTCATGGTGGCCGTCGGGCTCGCCGCCAAGGACCTCATTCGCTGGAATAAGGACGGCCGGCGCGTTCACATCTTCAATCCATCGTCGTTTCCGCTCGCGGTGTTCTCGCTGGTTCTGCTCGCGACCGGCTCCAGCAACCTGACCTGGGGCCAGAATATCGCCAGCACCCAGTTCTATCCGCCGCAGATGTACTTGGTGTTGTTTCTCATCGGCCTGCCCGGACAATTCCTGTTTGGCGTGACTTCGATGACGATGTCCGCCGTGCTGGCGACTTACGTCTTTGGCCTCATTTATCACGCCGCCACCGGAATCTATTTCTTTTACGACTCCTATATTCCCATCTCCGTTTTCCTCGGCATGCACCTGTTGTTCTGTGATCCGTCCACCTCCCCGCGCACGGAACTTGGACGCATCCTCTACGGCGTGTTGTATGGCCTGAGCACGGTGGGGTTGTATCAGCTGCTGGGGAGCATGGGAATGCCGACCTTCTATGACAAGCTCCTCCAGGTGCCGCTCTTGAACCTGTTGGTCCAAGCAATTGACCAGCTCATGGGTTCACGCTGGCTGCGCGCGCTCGACCCGGCAGCCCTTGGCCGGGCGCTGGCGCCGCGCCGACGCAACCTCGCGTACCTGTCCATCTGGACTGTAGTGTTTGCTGGAATGAGTGCCGCACAGGGCATCGGCGACAGCCATCCCGGCCAATGGCTGCCCTTCTGGCGGCAGGCGTGTCAGGACGGCCGTGCGTACGCCTGCCCCTACCTGGCGGACCTGGAACTGGGCTACTGCAAGCAAGGCTCGGGATGGGCATGTAACGAAGCCGGCCTGATGCACATCGCCCTGTCTCGCTCGGGGGAGGATCTGCGCCGCCTCGATCCCGCCGGGGCCGCCGCTCCGTTTCAAACCGGATGCGCGCTCGGTTTTCCAGCAGCCTGCAGGAATCTCATCGTCCTGACCCGAGCTGGCGGCAAGTTCGCGAGCGGCCTTCCAACCCTTCGCGACTATCCGGTTATCTTGCGCGGCACCAAAGGCGAAATCCGCGACCGCCGGCCGACCGCACTGTATGCACTCGCCTGTCGCGAAGGCTGGATGAACACTTGCGGCTTCACGGGCCGCGGCGAATAGCTTGTTTCAAGGAGTCCACCCGCCCTTCGGAGCTGGCAAAGATGTCCGACGGAAACCGCCGGTACGCCAGCATGCCCGCGTAGATAGCGGCCGCGTCGTCCCGATCCAGGCCGAGCCCTGCCAGATATTGCATGCGCAGGTTCCGGTCGTGATTGATCGCAGCGCCGCGCAGCCACTCCGCGAGGTCGGATTTCCGTCCGGCATACGTCGCGAACAAATCCACCGGCGAGTTCACCCCGATTTCCGCGAGCGATGACGCCACCCGGCTATTGCCGCCGTGGTAGCCGACGCGCTCTTCCATTTCGTCGAGATCGATCCGCAACGGCTCCACTTCGCCGAGCAGGATCATGTCGTGCCCCTTCCCCTGGTATGGATTTCCCCAGATCGTGCCGTCGGGAAACACTTCGAAAAAAGTCGCGACGGTACTCCTGACCGCATCGAGGTCCGTCTCGAACAACTGAACGTACATCGTCACGATCCCGCCCGGGTTGAGATGCTGCTTCAAGGCCTCGAGGAATTCCTGAGTATAGAAGTTCGCGGCGCCTTTGATCCATGGATCCAACGGGTCGATTGTGATGCCATCGAATCGCTCGTTCGACGTTACGAGAAAATGCCGCCCGTCGTCGATCCGCACCTGGACTTTCCGATCGTGCAGAACCCCGAAATTCGGCTCGTGGAAGTACCGGTCCGCAGCCTTGGGCACCAAGGCCTCGATCTCCACAATGGTCTCGTGTTCGACGCGCGGATCGATCGACACAGCCCCCGCCGTGATGCCGGCGCCGCAGCCGATCACCAACACCGAGCGCGGGTGCGCGTTCAGAAGAGTCGTCAGATGTCCCAGCATGCGCTGCAGCCGCATGTCGCGCGGCACGTTCGACGCCTGGATCTTGCCGGCGACATGAAACGTCAGGGCCCCGTTTGCAAAACTAGAAACCGCCACCGACGAGTCCCGTCCTTCAGCGGCGTAGACAATCTCTCCTTTACCTACCCAGCTCTCCGCGTAGCGCCCGTAGGCGATCAGCCGTTTCGCGACCGGTGGCACCGCGTAGACGAAGAGCACGGCCGCGAGCGCCGCCGCCACACCCGGCCAGCGGGGTTTGACCGGAAGCAGAAGCACCAGCCCGGCAATCACAGACAACACGATCAGCGCCTGCTGCGCGTGTTGCGATCCCATCCAGGCGACGAGAAGCAAGCTCGCGCTGAGCGCGCCGATAATGGCGCCGAGCGTGTTCGCCGCGTAAATTCCGCCGGTCAGCCTGCCGGCCTCCTGCCCGTGCGACGCCGCCGCCAGCGCCAAAGGGAAGCTTGCGCCCCAGAGCAAGGTTGCCGGGAGCAGAGCCCAGAGAGCAACCGCGAAGTCGAGTTCGAAGTGGAACCGGATGCTCGATAAGGCCATCGGGTTGATCGGCCAATCAGGAAGCGCCGCGCTCAGATTGTAGGCGGTCCAGGCGATCGCGCCGGCCGCCAGCATCTGGCACCAGCCCAACGCCCGGCGTGGTTGTGCGATCGTCCGGCAGAGGAAGGACCCGGCGCCGCTGCCGAGGCCCAGCCCGAACAAAAAGACCGCCAGGATGATCGAAAAGGCGTACACCGAAGCGCCGAACAGCAGGGCCAGCAGGCGCGTCCAGATGGTTTCCGCCCCAAGCGCGCACAACCCGGAGAGCCCGATCGCAATGTGGACTGCGCTCGCGTCCATCCGCGGCGCCGGCGCCTCAGCGCCTGCGGGCGAGGTGCTGGCAGCAGCCGCGAGTGCCATCCCGGCCACCAACAAGTTGATTGCCGCTGCGGTGGACGTCGCCACAGCCACGTCGTACTGGCGCAGCAGATAGAAGCCCGCGAGCAGGCATCCCGATACCGCTCCCCCCAGATTCGCACCGTAGAAGAAGCCGATCCATGACACTCGGCCAGCAGCCGCGTCGGCATGGCGCGCCAGCACAGGCAGCGTCGCGCCCATCAACAGAGTCGGCGGAAGTATGCAGGCGGCGGCAACCTCTTCACGCAATGTCGAGACACCGCTCACCAGCGGGATGACGCGCAATACCAGCATCGCGCACACGCCGATGCCGAATTCGATTACAGCGTATGCCCGCAGGGGACGTGCTAGCGCCGGAATGAACCGCGGCAGCAGCCAACTGCCGAGACACATTCCCCCCATGAACGTGGCCAGCAGAATGGCGAGCGAGACCGCGGTCGAGCCTGTCACCAGCTCCAGTTGCTGGAACCAGACCACCTCGTAAATGAGCGCCGCGAAGCCACTGCCGAACGCGAGCGGAAGTAAAAGGACCAACCTGCTATTGCTTGTGATTCCCCACAAGGATGCCGGTCATGCCGTAATTCCCCTCGTGGCAAGCCGAATCGAAGATCATGTGGCGCTGGTCTGGAGCCCGCCCCATCTCGATGGTGACCGTCCAGGGTTTGGTCCAGGTCTTGGGATCGTCGAACGTGACATCCCGCCGCAAGGTGTTCGCGTCCACCCGAGTGATGCGTTCGATCATCTTATAGGTTTCGGGGTTGGACCCGCGAAAACCCTGCAAAAAATTGGTCGTCTCGACCACCAGCGTGTTCCCTTCCCAATGGCCGCGCGAATCTCCCAGGTAGAACCGCGCCTTCGACGGCGCATGCGGGCGCCCGTCCATGTAAATGACCCGGTTGCCGCCGCCCGCGTGATCGTCTTCCATATAGATCCCGAGAGATTTCGGCGACTGGACTACCTGCATCACGGTGCCCTGGGCAAATAGCGTATTGAGGGGAAGGAACGGCATGGGAACGCCGAGACACCGTGGATTTTGTGGAACTGTTTCCGGATTGTCGTTCACCCCAGGCGCCGTTCCCAAGCCAAAGCCGCCGGGTGGAGGCCCTCCCTGCGCCCCTCGTCCGCCGCGGGCCGTAGCGTTCCCGCCGACCAACGGCGGAATCTTCCCATCCGGCGGATCGACGATCATCGAGGTACGCTTGCCGGTCTTCAACACCGAGTTGAACACCGCATTGTAGGCGCCGCTGACGTCCTGCGCAGAATTGGCGGCCCCGCGGGCATTACGCCCGGGATTGATCCCTTTCTGCGTGTCGGCCGCATCCACTTCCGCATCCGTGAGAAACTCCTTGCCTGCATTCGCCGCGGAGCGTTCCAGCGGCACGTCATACAGTACAAACCACGTGCCCTGCAGATCCGGATCGCCCCACGCCGTGCGCGGAGGATTCCCGGCCTTGGACGTCCCGCCCGATTTCGCGCCGGTTGTTTTGGGCGCCGCCGGAACCTGGCCGTTCATGGTCACTACTGCCAGACACAGCAGGCCGCCCGCCAGCAACATTGCAGATCGGTGCGTCATCGCCGCCTACTTCTGCGTATCCACACCCGGACGCGGCACCTCGTACGGCGCGCCGGTGTTCTCCTGCGATCCGAGGAACAGCTTCTGCCCGTTGGGCAGCGTGAGATCGCGGCCGTTAGCGCGATGCGTTCCATCCTTCGACTGATAGCCGTCTACGACGATCTTGTCGCCAGCCTTCAGCGTGAATCGCGTGATGCCTCGCCGCATCAGAATGTTCGGGCTTCCGGCCTCGATCGCCCAATTCTCCACCGTGCCATCGGGCTGCTTCACGTCGACGTGAATCCAGCTGTGCGGATTGATGAATTCCACCTTGGTCACAGTGGCATCCGGGAAGTGCACCGGCTTCTTTTCATCGAATTCGGCCGCGAATGCATGATGCGCCCGCAACGGGGACGCGGACACCAGCAGAGCAACGACGGCGGCGGCTCCCGCAATGACCTTCGCTTGCATAGAACGGGTCTCCTGATTCTTCATTTCCCAAAACTACTTCTTGGCGGGCGGATTGCCCGACACATAGCGCTCGTAAACTTCTTCGCCCGGTGGAATCTTGCGCGTGATGTCCACATTCATGGTTCGCCCTTCCCAATGCTTGACCAACTGCTGCTTGCGCAGATGCCCGTACAAAGTCTCTTCCACCATCTCGACACACTTGAAATCCATGAGCTGAGCGTTCGGCTCGAGCCGCCGGTAGAGCGGTATGCTGATCTTCCACGGCCTCGTAAAAACCTGAGGGTCTTCCATCGTGGCTTCGTAGTGAATTACATCCCTGCCGGCCGCCGTATACCGCTCGGTGACGTGCAGCGCGTCGCTGTGAAAATCGCCGGCCCGGTCGAACCACGTGGCATCGGTGAAATTCGTGACATCGACTGTCAGCGCATCTCCATCCCAATGGCCCTGCGCGTACCCCATCCACAGCACGTTCGGATACGGCTCCATCTTGGTCAGATGGATGGTGCGCTGTGCGTTGGCGAACTCGAAGATCATCTGAATCTTGGTTGCGCTCTGGATGATCTGGAACGGATGCGGCATGTAGATCGCCCGGGGAATCCCGGGCTGGAAGCACTTGATCTCGGGATCGCGGTCGAGCCAATGTTCCTGATTCTCTTTCTTGCGCGCCGCCGCCCAAGGCTGATACGGAATCTCATCGCCCTCCACCACGCCCAACCCGGCCGGGACCCAGCCGAGCGCGCCGAGCGGAACCACCGGCGCGGCCGAAACCACGGTATTGGGCAGCAGCCCGGGCTGCGCCACCATCGGACGCGCCTGGTGGGTCAGGAGGTCCCAGTTCGCCGTGTTGTTCGCTTCCCAGATTCCGTTGAAATCCGGCTTGCCGGCGATACGACCGCCGGTGTCGGGACCGGCCGCCGAAGCGGGCGTCACCCGCCGCACGGTCACAGAGAACACAATCGCCGTCACGGCGGCGGCAGTCGCCGCAATGAGGCAGCTCTTGCCCAAAAGTCGCATCGCAAATAGATTCTATCAGGCTCGCTGGACAGCCGTCTCACGCCGCGCTTTCAGCTCCATCCACACCCCGCCTTTGGGGCGCAGGGTGATGCTCGGCACCGGCTCGACCGGATGCCCCGGGACCGCACGCGGCTGAAAACACCGGGCCATGGTCGCGAGCAGAAGGACAGCCTCCATCATCGCGAACGCGTTCCCGATACATTGCCGGGGACCGGCCCCGAATGGAAAATACGCAAACCGCGGCAGCTTGCGCGCGGCGTCCGTACCCCACCGGCTGGGATCGAACTTTTCCGGTTCGGAAAAGAATCGGGGATCGCGGTGCATGACCCATTGGCTCATCACCAGGTTCGTGCCCGCCGGAACCCGATAACCGCCGAGTTCGAATTCCTTCGCCACCGTCCGCCCAACGCCCCAAGCCGGCGGATAGAGCCGCAGAGCTTCCTTGATAACCCCTTCGGTGTACTTCAATAACGGCAAGTCGGAAATCGTAGGCACGCGGCCGCCGAGGACACAGTCCAGTTCGTCGCGCAAACGCTGGTCCGCATCTGGATTCTCCGCCAGCAAATACCAGGCCCAGGAGAGCGCCAGTGCCGTGGTCTCGTGACCCGCCATGAGAAACGTCAACACTTCATCACGGACTTGCCGGTTATCCATCCAGCTACCGTCTTCGTCCCGCGCCTCCAGCAGCATCGAGAGCAGATCCCCAGAGTCCTGTGCGTTCCGCCGGCGCCGGTCGATGATCCGGTAGACGGTTTCATCCAGCTGCCGCACCGCGCGGCGCATCTCCCACGTGCCGGGCGCCGGCAAAAAGCGCGCGAAAGACGGCATCAGCAGGCGCGCCCCGGTCATGTTTCGCACCAGGATATCGGCGGCTTGCGAAATCTCGCGGATTCCTTCCGGCTCTACATTAAAGAGGGTGCGCACCGCGATCGCCAGCGTCAGGCGCATCATTTCCCGGTGCAGATCCACGACCGTCCCGTCCTGCCAGTTCGCGATTGCCTGCTCCGTGTATTGCGTCATGATGCCGGCGTAGGCGGCGACGCGCTCGCGGTGAAAGGCCGGCTGCGTCAGCCGGCGCTCTCTTTTCCACGTCTCCCCTTCGCTGGTTAGCAGGCCTTCTCCAAATAACCAGCGGCTATTCCGAATGACGCGGTCCTTCAATAGGCTCTGATATTGGCGTACTAAGACCGCCTCGATGAAATCGGGGTGATTCAGAAAATAAACGTGAATCCATGCCGCGCGGTAATGAAAAATGTCCCCGTACTCTGCAGCCCAATCCTGGAACACCCGAAGCGGATTGCGGCTGGCGAGCGGCACGTTTCCGATCAGAAAGTGCGGTTTAGGACCAGGGGGGCGCACTGAGTTCAGTGTACACCGCGCAGCCGGCGGGCCCTACAATTGGTCCCAACGGGCCAGGCTTAACCTCTCACCGGCGGAGGGCATACGCCACTGCAGCTGTCCAGCCGGATCCGGGAAGATTTGAATGAGGGGCGGATCGCCCGCCTTTACCACGTAATTTCCTTGCTGAAGATGGTTCGCGTCATCGTCAGTGGGCGCCACGATCGTAGTCGGGCGCGTAATGCGTACGCGGAATTGCGTGCTGGATGGCTCGTAGTTGGCATAGCTCCAGCAGCGGCCGATGCACGCGCGGTCAATCATGTGAATCACCGGGTTCATATTGAGATCCGGGATATCAACCGAGAGCACCACCCGTTGGCCCGGCGGAAGCTGCGCCACAACCTGATTCAACTGGTCTTCGAAATCATTCAAAACGCTTTCGTCGGCGTACAAAAACCCGAAGAAGAGCAGGGCGACGCCAACAGCTGCTACCTTGTGGATCGTCCGCACGGCGGCAGTAACCAGTAGGGCGCAGATTACCACTCCTAACGGCAAAGACATGCGCTGCGATAGAAAGAACAACTGGTGGTGGTAGGACGGAATCATGATCCCGGTCGGAATCAGCAGAATACCAGCCGCCGTCAAAATGTAGATCGGCAGCAACTCCCCGTGGGGGCGTGAAACGACCGCCCTCTTGGCCCAGAGGTTTGCGGCCATCCAGATCCACCAACCAAACAGCGCAACCGCCGCGAACACATACTTGTGACCGTAGACCCAAAGCTGCTCGACGCCTAACATGTCCCAGAGCTGACTACGCAGCCAGAGAGTCGGCATCGAACTGGCAACCACGATGCGAAACAATACCAGGGCTCCCAGTCCTGACCCCAGCATGTAGTTACGCGCCCGCGACAACAGCGTTCGCCACAGCCAGGCGTAGGCGAGTACGCCGGCGGCCCACGCTACCGGAAGTCCATGTGCCACATAGGCAACGGCGAGCAACACGCCTGCCCCAGAAAGGCGCCGTCGCGACGGCTTCCAAGTGCAGGCCATCGCCCAGAAGCACAGGCCCAGGCTGACATAGAAATTAAAAAGGCCCATATGGAAGGCCCACCCATACGCCAGCATCGCCAACACCGGCGCCACCGGCCATGCGCGGCGCGATACAACCGACACAAAGGCAAACGCACCCCAAAAGAAGACCAGAACAGCGACGGAAACGGAGATACGCTGCGCCGCCGCCGCGCCTAACGCGCGGAACAGCGCGCCCAGCAAAAGATCGAAAAGCACATTTGTTGTTTGTCCGACCACTGCCAGTCCGGGCGCCTGTCCCTTCTCGACCAACTGCGCCAGCCATGCATTGTAAATGTGGCTGCCCAAATCGCCCGCCTGTACGCGGGCTAGCCAGAAACACGGGATCAGCACTACAAGGGAAGTCAGAATGTAGGCGACGGGAGGTTTCACGGACCCGGTTGGTTTGGAGAAATCCGGTGGCGCATCAACCCGCGGCGCCGAACCTCGCCGTCGCTTGGATCGAAGCTGAACTCCAGTTCTCACTGGCGCTCGCTTTGTGAGGCGTCCCGTCCCGAACCGAAGCGAAGGATCGGAATTCTGTCGCCAGGACGGAAGTACCAAAGAAGAATTGACTTGCCGACACGCTCCAAGGGGGGTATCACGTCCGGCCACAGGGCCAGTTCCGGATGTGTGTCGTAAAGGCCGAGGCGTCCCTGTTTTAAGAAGGTCAGGCCCACGGCGTTCCAGCCAGGAGCAGGAGATTGCCAGTTCAGCGTCTCGTTGACTGCAATACCGCCGAAGCCGGGTTGCTTCGTGAAATCGATCGGATCCCCGGGGCGGAATGTTACCTGGCGCGCTCCCAGGGCCTGGAGGCGCATACCGAGACGCGCCACGTCCTGTCCCCAATCCAGGTCGGAATCCACCAGGATTCGTTCCGGCTGACTTCCGCCTAGCTCGTTGAAGTAAGCCAAGTAATCGGGGTGACTCCAAACCGACGATGCCGCGAGCCAGAGTACCAGCAGGACGACTGCGGCCTGGGCCCATTTTGACGGCACGGCATTCCACACCTGCATGGCCGCTGCTCCCCCTAGCACCGACAGGCCGATGTAGATCGGCAGGATATGGCGCAGCCCGATATTGATTTGGCTACCCATGCCTACGACCAAAATGGCGACTGCATAAGCCGCGGGAAGGAAGGCCCGCCCCCGCAGCGGACTGCGAATTGCCAGCCAAATTCCGGCACACGCCAAGCCGAGAAACGCCAGCGGCGTTTTCACCGCGATAGCTACGGGGAAGAAACTCCAAAAGCCATAGCGCCCCGTGCGACCCATTAGGTAGCCTGGGTGTCCCCTCGTGTTATGGCGGGCCACCTCGCGGATGCCGTCCCACAGTGCTGGCGCAGGCATGCCATGGCCAAAAGAGAATCGATAGCCCGCCCAGACGATCAGAAAGGCCACGGCCGCCGAAATCGCGAGCAATGGCGCAAGAGTCTTCCCCGCTTGCAAAATCTGGTACATCCGTGGGCGCGCCACCGCTCCATACCAAATTAGAGCGACGGCAATGCTGGCTGGAAAAAATGCGAGGACCGAGAACTTCGAAAGAATTGCGAGTCCGCCGCACACTCCGAAGACGGCGGCATGAGACCGGGAAGGCTCCTCGATCAAAATGCATGCGGTGAGGAAGGCCGCGCCGAGCATGGCCGTGCATCCGAGGTCGGTAGTGGCCAGCCCGGAGTGTGCCAGCACCGGAGGAAGAAAACTGAAGAGAAACAGCGCGAACACGCCCGCACCCAACCCGAAATATCGTTTTCCCCAAAGAAATACGACAAGGCAGCCGATCCAGAAGAATGGTAAGTTGCCCATCAGCGCCCAGAACAACGCCCGTTGATACTGATTGCTGTCATAGAGAATTTTACGGGACTCGATAAACATCCAGTCATCCCCAGGTTGCGTCGGGCCGGGCGGTTGAACTCCGATAAACGCTGGCAACAGGCCAAAGGCAATCCGCGTCAATGGTGGATGCTGCTGGTCGAATTGATAAGTGCCCTTGGTCAACCATTCGATGCCGCCGGCGATGTGCCCGGGCTCGTCCCACGTGTGACTGAACACGTCGTACGTGGTAATGATGCGCGCTGAGCCGACCACGAGAAATGCGAGGACTAAGACGAGGGCGTGACGTTCCAGGAATACTAACGGAGAGGTCCAGGCCGCCGCGGTTTTGACCGGCGTACCTCGAGGACCTCGGTCGTTGTGCGGCGTTTTGCGCCGCTTGGATCTGGAGCCTTCGATTGGCACGGATTGGAACTTCTGCGCCCGGTTGAAAACTGAGAGTTTACCATGTGCGGCATCTTCGCCCGGCACAAACTGCGTCCGGGCTGAGCCAAAAATACCCGGCTGCAAGAAATCGAAGTCCGGTTGAGTCAACGAGGAAAAGCCCTTGGATTCAAGCGCGGCAGAGCGCCAGCCGGAGGGCGATTCTCCCCTAGCTGCGATTCATCCGTGCGTGCCCGAGACGGATGAGCGACGCGCCGGGAACACAGTTCAGGATCGCCTCGTCCCCCACTACCCGTTCGAGATTGCGCCGCGCCAGCAGTGCATGTTCGCGGGCTAAAGCCTCGGCGCGTGTTCCCTGCCGCCGCGAGATCGCTTCGAGAATCGCGTGGTGATGCTCCTGCCCGATGGCGAACATTGCAGCTGCCTTGGGCAATCGCGAGCGCGCAAACACCATGGCGCTCGGCGATGCGAACGGAATCGTATTCACGTGCGCAATCGACCGGCGGAGCATGGGGCTCTTCGCCAGGTCCACGAGCGCCGAGTGAAAAGCCTCGTTCAGATCCATGTAGGCGGCAAACCCGCCGGCCGAATCGCCGGCAATCTGGTCCATCCTCGCCTGGCAGCCCCTGATGATTTCAAGATCCGCCGCGTTGACGAGACGCTCGGCTGCCAGTCGGGCCGCTGTTCCTTCCAGCGTTCCTCTCAGTTCGATCGCGTCCCAGACATCCGCCAGGTCGAAACGGCGAATGAGGAAACCTCCGGAAGCGAGATTCTCCAGCAGGCCTTCGTGGGCCAGACGTTCCAGCGCCAGCCGCACCGGCGTGCGCGACACACCCAGCCGCGCCGCCAGCGGGATCTCCGAGAGACGGTCTCCCGCCCGCAGATCGCCGCGCAGCAGCATCTCCCGAAGCCGGAACAAGGCCCGGCCGTTCTGCGAGGCCGCTTCGCTGATGGGCGTGCCTGGCGTCAGGAACTCGTCAGAGGCCACGGGATCTCCTTGTCTCTCGCTGCATACAGAATCGTATCGTGCCGGCCTTGGTGCATGCAAGCCTTGGAATCTCCACCCTTAATTCTGCTTGACATGGTTAACTAACCCGACCTAGAATTCCGTTAAGCTGCATACCAGCTGTATGCAGGTTCAGGGAGTTCTTCGCGAAAAGGGGTGCGTATGAATCTGCGGGCTCTCGTCTGCTCTTTGTCGCTGACTGTCGCCGTGCTGGCGCAAAGCGATCGCGGAACCGTTACGGGGACCGTGACCGATCCTGCAGGCGCAGTAGTTGCCGGCGCCAACATCGAAGCCAAGAACACGGAGACGGGCGTGCTGTTCCAGGCGGCCAGCACCGATACCGGCAACTTCACCATTCCGCAGTTGCCGGCTGGAGTCTACGAAGTCTCGGTCACGGTACCGGGTTTCAAGAAATATGTTCGGACTGGCCTCACTGTAGAGGTGACACAGACCATTCGTATTGACATCCCGTTGGAGGTGGGCGCGGCTACGGATTCCGTGACCGTGCAAGCTGACGCCACGCTCCTCAAAACCGAAAGCGGCGAAATCAGCCATACGATCCAGGCCCAGCACTTGGTGGATCTCGGGCTCCTCGGCATCGGCGGAACCTTTTCCTCCAGCCAGGGCCTGCGCTTCTACCAGGCGGAGATCGCGCTGATACCCGGGGCGTCGGCGCCGGGCTCAGGATTTATCTTCGGAGTCCGCGTCAACGGCGCCCCCAATGGCACTGGGCGCACGCAGATTGACGGAATGGATGGCACCAACCAGATCAACGCGGTGCAAGCCGGCACAGGAGCCAGCGTCGACGCGATCCAGGAAAGCGCCATTCAGACCAGCAACTTCTCGCCGGAATTTGGCTCGGTCGGCGGCGGGCTGTTCAACCTCACGATGCGCTCCGGCACTAATCAGTATCACGGCGCCGGCTACGATTACCTCTCCAATGAAGCCTTCAACGCTTCCACCCCGTTCGTCAACACCCGGCAGCGCATCCGGCGAAATGATTACGGCTTCAATCTCGGCGGCCCCGTGCGTATCCCCAAGGTCTACAACGGTAAGGACAAGACGTTCTTCTTTTACAACCGCGAGCAGTACCGCGAATTCTTTGTGGTGAACGACACGTTCATCACGGTACCCACCGCGGCGTACCGCAGCGGCAACTTCGCCGGAGCTCTCACTGGCGTCAACCTCGGAACGGATCCGCTGGGCAGCCCGATTCAGGAAGGGATGATATACGATCCGGCTTCGGTGCAACCCGTAAATGGGCAGCTGGTGCGGACTCAGTTTTCGAACAATGTCATCCCGCAAGCGCGGTTCGATAAGGTCGCTCTCGCGATCCAGAGCCTGATTCCGAATCCCACCAACGGCAACAACTCGCTGAACTATCTGCCCTCGTTTCCCAACGATCGTGTCACTACCAACGAATCGGTCAAGCTGGATCACCAGTTAAACAGCAAGATGAAAATCAGCGGTCTGTTCCTGACCAACGCCACCTCCACCCAGTACTCGCAGAGCCTGAACGGCTCCGAAGGGCTGCCCGCCACTATTACCGCGACACGGGGCAGCTTCAGCAGATCCCAACAATGGCGCCTGAATTTCGACGACACGCTGAGCCCCACCCTGCTTCTGCACGTGGGCGCGGGCATTTTGAATTACTTGCTCGATGACCACTCACCTACTACGAATTTTAGCGACAGTGCGATTGGGCTGACCGGCGTTCCCAATGTCGCCGGACGGTTCCCCAGCATCGGCGGATTGTGCCTGTCGGGTACCGGCCCTACGGGCGCCGGCACTAACACTTCGCCGTGCGCCGGGACGGGCGGGATGATGAACATGGGTCCCAGTGTCAGCGTCCCCGGAGCCGTACCGCCGGCAGTGAGTAGCGCACAGTCGATCACCAAACAAATGACGCCGACTTATCTGGCATCTCTCACCTGGGTGAAGGCCAATCACACGTATAAGTTCGGCGGCGAGTTTCGTGAGTTCGGTTACCCGCTCCTGGGTCTGGCTGCGACGAATGGCGCATTCAATTTCGCGGCGAATCAGACCGCCCAGCCGTACGCTCAGTCCTCGACCATCGGGGGCCGCACGGTCGGTTTTCCTTACGCCAGTTTCCTGCTGGGTCTGGTGAACAGCGGGACCGTGAATCCGCCGGCGGCCCTGCGCACCGGAAAACATTTCATCTCCTTTTTCGCGCAGGATTCGTGGAAGGTCACCCGCAAGCTGACCTTCAATTATGGCTTGCGCTACGATTACGACACCTATCCAAAGGAGCAGTACGGCCGCATGCCGACCCTGGCGCCCGGACTGGCGAACCCGACGGTCGGAGGACGGCCCGGCGGCGTGGTTTACGAGGCCACGTGCAATTGCAGTTTTGCCCACAATTATGCGTATGCTTTGGGGCCGCGCGTTGCCGTCGCCTACCAGATCACTACCAAAACGGTGTTCCGCGCCGGCATCGGAATCGCCTACGATGGCACCGCCACCGCGCAGACCGGAACCGCCAGTTCGGCTCCTGCTAACAACTTCACTCCGCCCGGATTTGGCGATGCGTCCATGACGCTGGCCGGGGGCGTGCCGCAGCAGTACGTGCTGCCTTGGCCCAATCTGTCCGCCGGGGCGTTCCCCAATCCCAATTTCCCCGCCGCTTTGAACGGGCCGACTTCCGTGGTGGATCAGAACGCCGGCCGGCCGGCGCGCCAGGTTCAGTGGAGCGTTGGCCTGCAGCGCGAGATCTTCCCGAACCTGGCTCTGGACGTCGCCTACGTCGGCAACCGCGGCGCGTGGTGGCTGAGCACTATCCTCGACAATTACAATGCTCTGACTCCGCAGATCCTGGCCGCCAACGGGCTGGATATCAACAGTGCCACGGATCGCGCGCTTCTCCGAGCCACCATCGGATCCACTGCCGCTGGGCGTTTCCAAAACAAGCTGCCCTACGCCGGATTTCCGCTTGCCTCCACCGTGGCGCAGTCTCTGCGGCCCTTCCCTCAGTTTTCCGGCACGAGTTTGACGCCGCTGTGGGCGCCGCAAGGACGCACCTGGTACGACTCGCTGCAGGTGAAAGTCACCAAACGGTACTCTCATGGCCTGATCCTCGATTACGCCTTCACCTGGTCCAAGGAGGAGCAGCTCGGTACTGAACTCGGCACCGTCAACGATTATCAAAACCGAATGCAGAACAAGACTCTCTCCGGATTCTCGCGCCCGTTTGTGAGCGTTCTCTCAGCCAGCTACCGCTTGCCCGCATGGGGATCGAACAAGTACTTATCCCAGGTTGTCCGCGATTGGACGATCGGTTCAGTGCTGAACTACGCCAGCGGTCTGCCGATTCTTGCACCCACATCGACCAACAATCTGACCACACTGTTGTTCCGGTCGACTTTCTTCAACCGCAACCCGGGCGTCCCGCTGTTTCTCAAGGATTTGAACTGCCACTGCATCGATCCGACGAAGGATCTGGTGCTGAACCCGGCGGCGTGGAGCAACCCCGTCGACGGCCAATGGGGCACTGCCGCACCGTACTACAACGACTACCGATATGAGCGGCGGCCGTCCGAATCGATGAGCTTCGGACGCGTCTTCCGGATCAAGGAAAGCATGGCCCTGACGGTCCGGATGAACTTCCAGAACATCTTCAACCGGACGCAGCTCTCGAATCCGACAGCCACGAATCCGCTGGCCGCTACGACGTGTACCGCGGGCACAGGCGCGGTCTGCGCCAATCCGGCGACGGCCGGCAAGTACACCGGCGGATTCGGCTTCATCAACTATGTCGGCGGCTCGACGTTCCTGCCACCGCGGCAGGGCACGCTGGAGATGCGGTTCCAGTTTTGAGAGAATTTTGTGGGGCGGCCTCCCGGCCGGCCTTTTGACGACCAGAGGATATATCGAATGAATCGCCGCTTTTTCCGATCCTTAATAATGGCCGCGTACGCCGCCGCCGCTCCCGCTGCATTTTCCCAGTTCCTGGGTTATCCCACACCGGGTGTCCCGCACACCGCCGACGGCAAGCCCAACCTTGCCGCTCCGGCGCCGCGCACCGCCGACGGCAAACCCGATTTCTCGGGGATGTACGGATGGATCAACATCGGAACGTGGTGCGGGGCTGAGTGCACCGACACACAAATCTCCCGCGAGTTCATCAATATTGCCGCGTCGCTCAAGAGTCCCTTGCCCTACCAGCCGTGGGCGGCCGACCTGGTCAAGAAACGCAGCGTCGAGCAGGGTCTCGATCCCAACGTGCATTGTATGCCGCGCGGCGCACCGCGCATCTGGACTGACGATTACTACAAGCGCATCTTCATGGTCCCGGGCCGCATGATCATCCTGACCGAGCGCAATATGCAGTACCGGCAGATCTTCACCGACGGCCGCGCGCTTCCCAAGGACCCTAATCCGGTTTGGAACGGCTACTCGACGGGCCATTGGGAAGGCGACACCCTGGTCGTCGAGACCAGCGGTTTCCGGGATGATCTCTGGCTCGACGCCCGCGGCGATCCACTCACGGAGCAAGGCAAAATGACTGAGAGGATCCGCCGCCCCAACTATGGGAATCTCGAAGTCGAGATGACCATCAATGATCCCAAGGCGTATACCGCTCCCTGGACCGTGAAGGTGAACCAGCCGCTGGTGCTCGACAGTGAGCTGATCGATTACTACTGCCTGGAGAACGAAAAAGACTCCGCGCACATGCGCCAGCAGGACCCCATCCGGACCCCGCAATAGGTCTGACCCTCGCTATATGGGTTGGGGCGGATACCTTGGTCCGCCCGGTGCGATCCGAGCTGATGGACGCTGCGATCAGAGTAGTAGAAGTCGGCGACGCCTGGCCGCCAGTTCCAACCGTGCAACGTGCGGTATTGACAACTATATAAGACCTCTGATATACCTACTCCACCTAACTATCGATCGGTCGGTTTTAGGGATTTCTAGTCTGCTTCGGGGAGGTTGGACGATGACGTATCTGATCTCGCGGCCATTGACCGCGCTTTTTGTACTGCTCGCGCTGGGCTTTATTGTCTTTGCTCAAGCGCCTACCGGAACTATTACCGGAATCGTCACCGACACGTCGGGCGCCGCCATGGCGAACGTCACGGTCACTATCACGGAGAAGGCCACCGGATCGACCCGGTCCATTGTCACCAACTCGCAGGGTTTGTACAGCGCTCCGGCGCTGCCCGTCGGTGACTACCAGGTGCGCGCCGAGGCCCAGGGATTTCGAACGATCGAGCGCGAATCCACCGTGCAGGCCGGCGGCATCTTTACGGTCAACCTGCCCATGACGTTAGGCGAGTCGAAGGAAGTCGTTACCGTGGAAGCCGCCTCCACTCAAATTAATTACGAAAGCAATTCGGTCCAGGGCGTTATTGACCGAGCGGCCGTGCAAGACCTTCCCTTGAACGGAAGAAGCTTCATGCAGTTGGCGGTTCTGGAACCGGGAGTGACCATCGCGAGCGGCTCCACTGCTCAGTTCAATGCCCTCTTCACGGTCAGCGTGCTCGGCGCCGGCAATCGCACGGCGTACACCGTGGATGGTGGCAATATCTCCGATAACATCGATACCGGCGGCGGGAGTTCTTCGTTAAATTTGCCGCAGGACGTAGTTCAGGAATTCCAGCTCTCTTCAGTCAATTTCGACATTGGCACCGACATCAGCTCCGGCGGCGCTATCAATATCGTCACCCGCTCTGGGACCAACCAGTATCACGGCAGCGCGTATTTCTATTATCGCGACCACAACATGTCGGCCTACCCGGGCTTGCAGCGGCAGGTCTTGGCTCCCAATCCGTTCTTCGCCCGCCGGAATCCCGGGGCTACCCTCGGTGGGCCGCTTGCCAAAGACAAGCTGTTCTTCTTTTTCAACATCGAGCACACCAATCAAGTCCAAGCCAATATCACGCAGCCGAATACCGTGCTGGCGCAGGCAGTCGCGGGTGTCTACAACATGCCCTATTCCGGCACCCAGGTCACGGGCAAGATCGATTACCACATCTCGGCGAAGCACTCCTTATTTGCTCGCTATTCGCACGACGGAAACTCAGGCTTCGGCCAAGTATTCTCGCCGCAGTCTAATCCCTCGAACTGGGTGCGAAATGTCAACTGGGCCGATCAAAGCATCATTGGCCTGACTAGTTCCTTGACTCCGACTCTTGTGAACGACGCCCGCATTCAGTACATGTACTGGAGCAATCACAATCTGTTATCGCTCCCCTCGGATTGCGTCGAGCCTGCCTGTATCGGTGGCGGGCTTCCCGCGCTTCTGGCTGTGGTGGGCACGAACCTCGGCTTTGGCGGCGCCGAAGTGGGTGCCAATGCGAATGCACCGCAGACGCGCAATACGCGGCGCTACGAGTTCGATGACAGCGTGAATTTGGCGAAGGGTTCGCATCGCATCAAGTTTGGCGGCCAGGTGATGCGCGTGCCCAGCGTCGGCCAGTGGGGTTTCTGCACTCCCTATTGCGAAGGCATTGTCGGGCCGGGGTTCTTCAATGCCTTTCTCCCGCCGGCGACTGTCAATGCCTTGGGCTTCCCGAAGACTCTTTCGACTACCAACGATTTCTGGAACTCACCTTTTTATAGTCTGAGCAGCGGCATTTTTACGGGCATCGGCGTCGGCAATTCGGAACAGCCGCCGGCGTACAACCGCGCCGACACGATTACCGAATCCCAGTACCGCCTTTACATTCAGGACACCTGGAAAATCAAGCCCAACTTCACGGTGAACTATGGCCTCGCCTGGAATGCGCAGAAGGGTTATTTCACTCCCCTGAATCAACCGCAATTCCTGGCGCCGATTTTGGGCGCCAACAACCTCGGCGTCACCCCGAACGCCTTTAAAGAATTCCAGCCCATTGTGGGATTCGCCTGGAGCCCGGGCAAGGCTAACAAAACCGTGATTCGCGCCGGCGGAGGCATCTATTGGGACAGCCCTCCGGGTTATTACCATAACCGTTCCTACGCGTCCACTGGTCCTGTCGGAGATGGCCGTGCGACGCTCAGCAGCCAAGCTTTCTTGAACACATATCCCGGGATTGTAAATCTGTTTACGGGCCAGCCGATCCCGGTCGGGCAGCCGATTCCGGTGGGCGCCTTCACGAACATGACCCTACGCCAGTTCGACAACATTTACCAGCAGCAGATTGCCGGAATCACCGCGAAGGTTGCTCCAACGCCCCCCACCAGCGGCCCGTACACAGTGAGCGGCATCGATGTTACGAAATCCGGCATCGAGATTTTCCCGCCGCAATTTCCGATCGCGCGTAGCTACCAGGTGAACGTCGGCATCCAACGGGACCTGGGTCACAACATGGTTCTTACCGCTGACTACGCGATGCGCCAGGGCGAGAACGTCAGCCAAGGCGAGCTGGACTGGAACCTGAATTCCCGGTTCATCAATGGCGCGCGCACACCAGTCATTCCTTCCTGTGCTCCATCACAACTATTTGTTGTTGGTCAGGAGTGCTCCAGTGGCCCGATCACCTTCTGGACTCCAGAAGGCCGCTCGCGCTACAACGGGCTGCTCATGAAGCTGAACAAGCGCCTGTCAAGCCGCACTCAGTTTACGGCGTCGTATCAGTTCGCCAAGTTGAACGCCGATACCGCGGTTCAGGATTTGCTCAATTACTACGGCAGCTACGGCCCGCAGATCCCGCGCCACACCTTGAATGTAGCTGGTTCCGTCGAGCTCCCGGCCGGTTTTAAGCTGAGCTTGAACATGGCGTATATCAGCCGCCTTCCGGTAAACGCGTATATTTCCGGTTTGAATCTACCCGGCACCGCGCCCGCCAGCACGGCCGGCAACGAGCCGATCCCGGGATTGACCTACAACTGCTTTGGTGTCAGCTGCGACAAGTCGGATCTGCAGAACGCCGTGAACAACTTCAACAGCACGCTCGCCGGCACCAAGAATTCCCAGGGCGGAACGATTGCTCCACTGATCCTGCCGAGCGATTATCAGCTTGGCGATCCGACCATCACGCAGGATTTCTCCCTGCAGAAGACCATCAAGATCAACGAGCGAGCTAACTTCGTGCTAACCGGTCAGGTATTCAACGCTTTCAACATCTCGAATCTGACCGGCTACTCGTTCCAAATCGACGCGAAGGCCGCCGCTGGAGCACCTCAAACGTTCACATTCGGTCAGCCGACGGCTCGCGCGGCCCAGACCTTTGGCTCCGCGGGTCCGCGCGCTTTTCAGCTAGCTGCCCGCTTCAACTTCTAATTGCTTCTCACGGAGGGCAGGCCGCCGGCCTGCCCTCCGTCAGCGCACGGCTACCTGAAAATATTCCGGGAGGTCTTTCTTGGTCTCGCGCAGAATTTCGAGCACCGCCTGCCGGCTGGCCGCGGAAAGCCGCGCGTATTTCCTGCTCTTCTCTTCGCCCGAAAGAATTTGCCACAGGCGCCGGTACACTGTTTCCTTCAACGCCGCCGGCAGTGCGTCGAAGGCCGCGCTGTAAATCATGTAACTGCATGGGTAGCGCATGATCCGCCGTTCGAGATCGAATTGCCGCAATGACCGGCCCTGGCTGTCCTTCGGTCCCTGCCCGGAAAATCTTTCGGCGAAGCCCGACGTTCCCTGCACGCGCCCCGTTAAAGGCGTTTCATCCACATAGAGAAGATAGTCGACCAACTCGCGGGCCGCATCACGCAGCAACGCCGCGTCCCCGCCAAACCGGGCTTCCCAACCGACGCGCGTCAGCAGGTTGATCGTGCGCATCTGATGATTGAAGACTAAAAGCGCCACGACATCGCTGTAGGGCGACAGATACGAATTCGTTTCGAACTTGCCGTCGAGCGAACTGATATCCCTAGCCTTCGGGACGGGCGGCGCATCATGGGCGTCCGCGAACGTTAAGTTGCCCATGTGCTGGAGACCGCCGCTCTTGCCCGTCACATACCAGCCACCCCACCGTTCCGCGAAAGGACTCCGATGATCGGAAACGAACTCTCCCAGCGGCCGGATCGGCATTCCGTCTGCCGCGGGGTACACGCTGCGCGCCAGCATGCCAGGCACGCCGAGAGTTGCCGGATCCTCGTGGCATTGCAGGCAGAAATCGCGCCGCACAAAGACCGGTTTCTCCGCGGCCCGCTGATCCAGCGTGTAGAAGACTGCGCCCTGCTCCGCGTCTTGCGCGGCCACCTCGACGAACGGCTCGCCCCGCACCCACGCCACCGCAACCGAATCATTAAAGAAGATCGTCCGCGGATTGGTCGCGCTGATGATCTGCTGCTGCAAGCTCGTTTTGGAGAAAACGACAAGCTGCGATTCCACCGGAACAT
>CAYTJD010000187.1:0-21299 GCA_964438005.1 uncultured Solibacteraceae bacterium
ATGTGACCGGCGGACGCCGACTCGTACATGGGCCGAAAGACGGTTCACTCCCAGTCCTCGAGACAACCGCCTCGATCGTCAGACTTAGCCGGCTCCGGCGTGATACTCTTCCCGCATGGGATCAATTTCGATTGCTTGCTACAAGCCAAAGCCCGGATGCGACGACGCTCTCCTGGAATTGATTCGCAACCATTTGCCCCCACTCCGAGCCAGAGGGTTGGTTACAGATCGCGCCTCAATAGTCATGCGCGCCGGCGATGGGAGCATTATTGAAGTCTTCGAGCCGCTCTAAGGGCTCGTCTTGCCGTCTTGATCGGGCGCAGCGCCGTCGCGTTTACGAATCCAAGTTGACACATAGTCGCTGGAACGGTGATTGGAACCGATGGGACCCACCTCTTCCGCACATTAATTTCACGCTATCGCCAGCTATCCCGATCGTTCTGTGGCACCGGCGAAGCCGCGAGTGAAAAGGCAGCACGAGCCTCGCCGGCAGCGTCAGGATTTGATACCGTTGAGTGCCATGAGAACTCCAGTTCTTTTCGCTCTCGCAGCCTTCGCCGCCGGCTTGGCGTTCCTAATCCCGAACTGGCACTTCTCACCGTTAGCGACGATACGTCCCGTGACACCGGTTCGTACTTCGCCAGAACCGGAGTAAGCGGCGATTCTTGCTCGGCAGCCGCACGGAGAACACCAGCAATGGCGCGCGTAATTACGAACCACCACGGCCGACAGCGGGACTCTACCGGGCACATCGTTGGTTTGATCGAGGCTATCCGCGAGAATGGATTATGGCTGACCTTGCCCGACCTCCTTGCGACGAAGCCGCCATCCTCGCCCGCCCTTGCGAGGCGCCGGCCCTCACAAACGGCGCGTGGATTCTAGCCACCGCCATCCTCGGTTCCAGCATGGCGTTCATCGATGGCACAGTGGTGAACGTAGCTCTCCCCGTGTTGCAATCGGCCCTGCGCGTAAGCCTCGCGGACGTCCAGTGGGTCGTGGAGTCCTATGCGCTTTTTCTGGCGGCGCTCCTCCTCACGGGCGGCTCTTTGGGAGATAGGTACGGCCACCGAAAAGTCTTCGCCGCCGGCGTCGCGCTCTTCACGGCAGCTTCGGTTTGGTGCGGATTCACGCCCAATATCGGGCAGCTCATCGTTGCCAGAGGTCTCCAAGGCATAGGTGGCGCTCTGCTCGTCCCCGGCAGCTTGGCTCTCATCAGCGTCAATTTTCCAGTGGATCAGCGCGGTCGCGCCATCGGAACGTGGTCCGGCTTCACGTCCATAACTGCCGCTATTGGTCCCGTACTCGGCGGTTGGTTTGTCCAGCACGGTTCGTGGAGATGGGTCTTCTTCATCAACCTGCCGCTGGGCCTTGCCGTCCTGTCACTCGCTCTGCGGAAAATCCCGGAAAGCAGGGCCGGCGCCCAAGGCCAGCGGCCCGACTTCCCGGGCGGCATGCTCGCTGCGCTTGGCTTTGGTGGCATTGTCTTCGGTTTCATTCAGTCGGTGCTCGCCGCAGGCGCGTTTGGCGCGCTCGCCCTTTTCGGACTGTTTTACTGGGAGCGGCGGGCGTCGTCGCCCATGATTCCGCTCCACCTGTTTCGCTCCAGGAATTTTAGCGGAGCCAACCTGCTGACCTTCTTTCTTTACTCGGCGTTGGGCGGCATTCTCTTCTTTTTCCCCCTCAATTTGATACAGGTGCAAGGCTATTCGCCGACCCAGGCCGGGGCCGCACTGCTCCCCCTCATACTTTTGTTGTTCCTGCTGTCGCGCTGGTCCGGCGGACTGATGGATCGATATGGACCCAAGCCCCCGCTCGTGATCGGTCCCCTGGTCGCAGCCGGCGGGTTCGCGTTGTTCACAAGACCCGCTATCGGCGGTTCGTACTGGGTCACGTTCTTCCCCGCAGTCCTCGTGCTCGGTCTCGGAATGGCAATCAGCGTCGCTCCTCTCACGACCACTGTGATGAACGCCGTCGAGCAGCGCTACGCGGGAACGGCCTCGGGGATCAATAACGCAGTCTCCCGGATCGCCAGTTTGCTGGCGGTGGCCGTTTTCGGAGCGTTGCTGAACGGGGTCTTCCAGAACTCTCTGCAACGCCGCCTTGACAGCCTCGCTCTCGCGCCGCAGGAACTCGCGCAAATCGAATCCCAGCGATCCAGACTGGCTGCGGCCGAAACCCACGACCCGCGTGTTCGCCAGGTGATCGATGAAGCGTTTGTCGCCGGCTATCGCACCGTGTTGTGGATGGCAGCGGGGCTCGCGCTGTCGAGTTCGCTGTGCGCGGCAATGCTCATTGAAGGCGGTCGGCGGTCGATGCATGATTAACGGCTACACGTTTTTGCTCGGATACATCGAACCGCCATAGCGAAGTTAGCTGCACAAATCGGCGTGAAGCCAGGCAATTCTCTCGTTGGCACTTGGCCGCGTAACGCGCCTCCCGCCATGTGGACCGGCTTGCAGGCGGCGGCCGGCACCGAGAACAATCGGCGACTTCCTTGTCAACTCGGATCGCTTTCTAATGACCAGGCGACTCGTCCAGGAGTATAGGAGAAATCACAGTCCGTCGAAATTAGCCGCTGAGGCCGATGCAGTCTTTTGCGGCAACCCTCAAAACAAGTATCATTTCCAATGGAGAAGATTGATGAAAGTGACACTCCAATTCGCAGCCGCAGGGCTTTCCGCATTCTTCGCAGTGATTTCAGCGCAGGAGCCGGGCGCGGCACGCGGCGGCCGCGGCCGCGCGGCAGAGACCTGGTGGGTGAATAAAACTGACGGGGGCGTCTACAAGCCGCCGAATCGGCCCCTGTGGAAACTCTCCGATCTCAAGCAGACGCATGCCGGCCAGAACACCTGGCAAGAACAGATTATTCTCGACCCGGAACAGGACGCCACGTATAACTCAGGCGCGCCCGGGACGAAATATTCCCGACGCATGCACCCAGACACTCCTACCGTATTGGTGGTAGTCGCTGGTCAATTGCACCTTGACGTGGAAGGCCAGGACTCCGCGACCGCAACTCGCGGTTCCATTATCAATATCATGAAGTCCACGGTCTTCGCCTACGAGGTGACCGGCGATCAGAATGCGCTGTGGGTGGAAGTGAACCCCACCAACTATAAAACGGTCTATCCGGCGGACGGACCGCAACCGGCGCCTAGCAAGGACGGGACCGTGGTGAAGGTTTCGTTCGCTCATGCTCCTGCGCCTTACACGCCGCCGAATCGGTTCCTGTACAACACCTTCACCGACGCCATTGCGGGCTGCAGACCGGGACCGGCTGTTCTGGACGATCACCTCTTCGCCGCCCCGCTGCTCGGCTACCTGAACCCAGCCGAGAACAAGTGCGGCAATGGAAACGGCAATATCGGGAGCGGTCCTGCCCGGGCCGGCGATCCTGCTTTCGATTCCCATTCCGTGTTCGGCCACCTGCACGCAGGCCCGGCGGAATGGTGGATTGTGCAAGTCGGCCAGATCAGCGGCAAATTTGAAAATGTAGGCGAATTTCATGCTGTCGAAGGCGACGTGCTCTACGCTGCGCCGATGACTTGGCACCAAATGGCGGCCGAGGCGCCTGCCGGACCCAATGTCCGGCTCGCTATGGGCGGCTATCAGCTCATCAACATGCAAAACACCGTGAACCCCGAGAGGGGCAGAGGTGCTCGCTAGCGGCCACCCGCTGCTAGATCAGAAAGCCGCCGCGATGCGTGGGGCAACACAGTGTGCTCCCTACCTGTAAACCATAAGGTCGGAGATTTCGCAACCTCTGCAGTCTAGCGGGCCTCCCGTCTCGCCATCCGCAAGCCGTGTCGGGATAGTCTCACCATAGGCGACTTTCCGCTCATATGGCTTTCCGGCGTCATATGTGGGGTGGTTAGCCGCGCCGCGCGCCGGGTATAATCGTCTCGATTCCGATGACGCCAACTGGTTCCCAGAGGAAATTCGACTTTCGCTTCGTCGCCGCTTTGCTGTTGCTTGCGCCAGCCGCCCTCTTTACTTGGCGCACAATGGATGGACTCGCCAAGCGCCGGCTGCTGCGCATGGACCAGGCCGAGATCGGACATGTTCGCTACAGCATGCTGAATGCGGACCGCTGGGTGGATCAGATTCTGCCCATTCTCAACAGCAGGATCGATGCGCTGGATCTTACGGCGCAGACCGGCGTGAGCCTGCGGCCAACCGTGGAGCAGGCGCTTTACCGGCTGCTTGACCAGGTGAAGGAACAGAGCTCGAAACCGGCTCCGGGCGCGGCTACGAGCGGATTCGCGGCCCAGGCGAACGCCATGATTGCCAACATGATGATCACAGTTTTTCGGCCGCGCGTACCCCAGTTTGCAGACGTAGTTCTGACGGAACTGGGAAGCACAAAGAACAAACAGGCCGTCAAGAAGTACGTCGCGGGTGTAGTCGCCGAGGGCGCTAAAAGCACGTTCAGCGACGTGGATGTGACGTCGTATTCGGCCATTCTTAAGCAGTATGGCTGCGCCGATGCCGCGGCGTGCCAGCAGGAACTGGGAAACCGGATCCGGGAAGCCAATGAACGCATTGAGCGCTGGTACATGACTGCGCTGGGAGCAACGGCGCTGGCCTTCGTGCTGCTGCTGGCCGGGACACGGGTACTGCGATGGTTCGATGTCCTGGTGCTGCTGCTGTTCTGCGTGGGCCTGCTCGCTGGTGGCGTATTGTCGCCGATGATCGAAGTGGAAGCCAAGATGTCGTCCCTAACGCTGACGTTCTTTGGGCAGCCAGTCTCGTTCCCGGAGCAGGTACTGTACTTCCGGAGCAAGACTGTGCTGGAGGTGTTCCAGACTCTGATCACGATGGGCCGTCCGGAGATGTGGATCGTGGGAGTGCTGGTGCTGATGTTCAGCATGGTCTTCCCGATGTTGAAGATTCTGACGCTGGGGTTCTGCCTGAAGCGGCCAGATTGGCTGCGGGAATACCGGATCGTGAGATTCTTCGCGCTGGAGTCGTCGAAATGGTCCATGGCGGATGTCATGGCGTTGGCGATCTTTATGTCGTATGTCGCGTTCAACGGAGTGATTTCGAACGCGATAGGCAGCCTGCCGGGGCCGGGAGCACTGTTGGCGATCCCGACCGACAGTTCGAAGATTCTGCCGGGGTTTTATTTGTTTATTGGTTTTGTTCTGGCGAGCCTGTTTATGTCGTGGAAACTGGAGCGAGGATTCAAGCCGATTCACAGCGCCGGGCGGCGTTAAGAAAAAGGTCACTTGGCCGTAAAACGCGTTACCCGCGGATGTGACCGGCGGACGCCGACTCGTACATGGGCCGAAAGACGGTTCACTCCCAGTCCTCGAGACAACCGCCTCGATCGTCAGACTTAGCCGGCTCCGGCGTGATACTCTTCCCGCATGGGATCAATTTCTATTGCTTGCTACAAGCCAAAGCCCGGATGCGACGACGCTCTCCTGGAATTGATTCGCAACCATTTGCCCCCACTCCGAGCCAGAGGGTTAGTTCTTTTCGCTCTCGCAGCCTTCGCCGCCGTGCCTTTGGTTGGGCAACTCGCCCCCCCGAATGCATCCGGCGTCACCATGGGACACGTCCATTTGTATGTCAAGAGCGTGGGCACGCAGACCCGGTTCTGGACCACCATGATGGGCGGCAAAGCCGTTAGCAACGAGAAGCTCGCCATGATCCAGTTTCCGGGTGTCTATATCATCCTGCGCGAAATGGATCCCAGCGGCCCTCCCGCCGGCTCGGTCGTCGACCACTTCGGTTTTGTCCTGAAGGACCTCCCCGCGTCGATCGCCAAGTGGAAAGCCGACGGTCTGCGCGTCGAACAGACTGGCACCAATCCCAATCAGAGTTATGTCACCGCTCCGGACGGCATCCGGGTCGAGGTGTTTGGAGACCCCAATCTCCCGGTGCCTGTTCAGATGAATCACATCCACTTCTTTCCCCCGAAGCAGGACATCGCCGCGATGCAAGCCTGGTACGCGAAGGCCTTCGGCGGCGTGCCCGGCAAGCGCGAGAGTGTGGCACGGCCCGGCAACTGGATCGATTGCGACGACCTTCCGGGCGTGAATCTTTCTATCGCTGCGAGCGAAAATCGTCGCGCTGCCACAGCCGGCCGCTCTATTGACCACATCGGTTTCGAAGTGGCCAACCTCGAGGAGTTCGCCAAAAAGCTCACTGCCCAGGGAATCCCGCTTGACCAGCCGGTCCGGTCCAGCCCCAACTCGCAGCGCCTGAAAATCGCGTTTCTCACCGACCCCTGGGGGACCAGAATTGAGTTGACGCAGGGCTTGCCTCCAGCTGATTAATCACAAGACCCAGCCGGTAACACTGAGCTACGCGAGGATCATCGACAACGCCTCGAACGATACGCGGGCGGCCGCTAGCGAGTCTCCCCATGACGCGGCATTATCCTGTTCGACACAGAAGTGCTTGAGGCCGGCCAGCTGCGCCTGCGCAAATATGGGCTTGTAGTCGATCTGGCCGGCCCCCACCGGCACGAATGCCATATTGCTCACGCGCGCGTTGGGTGAAAGCGACCGGTCTACCGTCTTGAGGCCGACAATGTCTTTGATATGCCAGAGCTCGTACCGTCCCGGATTCTTTCGAAACATCTCGACAACATCCATGCCGGCAATCATCGCCCAGCCGATATCCAGCTGCATGGCGACCAGTTCCGGATCGGTCTCTGCCAACAGAACGTCGTAGGCGGTGCGGTCGCTGTCGATCAGTCTCTCGAACTCCCCGGTATGGTTGTGGACCAGAATCTTCATTCCGTACTTCCGGGCGATTTTGCCGCTCGCATTCAGTTGCGCCGCGGTCTGCTTGACCGATTCCATTTTGGCGGGCGGCTGGTATGGACCGAACGCTTGCGTTTCTTTGAACGAGTTGCTCGTGACGCCGGTTCCTGGATTGTAATAGGCGCCCGGCGGCAGGGGCCGGCTCGGAGCACGCGGGGCCTCCGCACGAATCTCGGTGTACCGGATGCCCATCGTCTGGAAGCCTTCCAGCTGTTTCTCCAAAGCCGGGCCTGTTCCCACGGCGCCGGAGTGCGTGCTCGGCATGCGCAGGCCGTAGCGGTCCAGCATCGCGCGAAATTGCTTCGGCTCCATGTTGTTGTAGCCCGAAGCCGGTTCCACTTCGCGATAACCGATTTGCGCGATTTTGGCGAGCACGCCTTCGAAGTCGGCAGCCATCAGATCGCGAACGGTGTACAGCTCGAGACCGATCTGCTTCTTCCAGTCGTGTGCCTGCGCCAGCGTTTCGCTCACGGCCCCGCCGAACAGCGCGGCGCCAGCCTGTTTCAAAAAAGTGCGGCGCGGCCTATTGTCGCTCACCCGTTACGCCTTAGCCTGTACGTTGCCGACAATCTGCGGAATCAACTCACCCGAGACGTCGGTCAGCCGCATATTGCGGCCGTTGAAGTAGTAGGTCAGCCGCTTATGATCGATGCCGAGCAGGTGCAGGATGGTGGCGTGCAGGTCATGGTTAGTCGTTTTCTGTTCTTCCGCCTTGTAGCCGACATCATCGCTGTTGCCGATCTGCTGGCCTCCTGGAATGCCGGCGCCGGCCATAAAGACGGTCATCGCGCCCGGATTGTGGTCGCGGCCTACGCCTCGCTGCGAAATCGGCATGCGCCCGAACTCACTGTGCCACAGCACCAGAGTCTCGTCCAGCAGGCCGCGCTGCTTCAAGTCCGTAATGAGCGCGGTAATCGGTTTATCGACTTCCTGGGCATGCAGGCGATGGTTGGTGACGATGTTGGCGTGGGCATCCCAGGTGTCTTCGATGCTGACGTATGCGCCGCTGATGAGCTGCACGAACCGAACACCCCGTTCCACCAGGCGGCGGGCGAGCAGGCACTGTCTGCCATATGCCGCGGTGACCGGATCATCCAGGCCATACATCTTCTTGGTCGCTTCGCTTTCCTTGGAAAGGTCCACGGCCTCGGGAGCGCACGCCTGCATGCGGTAGGCCAGCTCATAGGACGCAATACGGGCCGATAGCTCGGAGATGCCCGGGTATTTCTCGTTGAAGTTCTGATTGAGCAGGGCCAGCTGATCGAGCCGGGCGCGCTCTTGTTCCGGGGACATGTAACTGGACGGGGCCGACAGGTCCAGGATCGGATCTCCCTTGGACCGGAAGACGGTGCCCTGGTAGGCTGCCGGCAGGAAGCCCGCCTGCCAGTTCGGAGGGCCGGCATACGGCCCGCCCTTTTGATCCAGCACCACCACGTAGCCCGGCAGGTTTTGATTCTCGCTGCCAAGCCCGTACGTCACCCACGCGCCCACGCTAGGGAATCCCATCTGAATGGAGCCGGTGTTCCATTCATAGTGGGAGATGACGTGGTCGTTCGACAGGCCCTGGCAGGAGTGAATGAAGGCCAGGTCGTCGACCTTGGTGGCGATGTTCGGAAAAATCTCCGATACCCAGGCGCCCGATTGCCCGTACTGTTTGAAGCTGAACGGGCTCTTCATGAGCGGCCCGGGATAACCTTGCCGGACTTTTACGTCGCCCTTGCCCTCCATCGGCATGCGGTTATATTTTTCGAGCGCGGGCTTGTACTGGAAGGTGTCGAGATGGCTGACGCCGCCGCTCATAAAGAGCGAAATCATCGCCTTGGCGCGCGGCTTGAAATGCGGCGCCTTGGGCATCAAGGGAGAATCCGTGACGCCCGCCGAGCCCACGCATTCGGCGGCCAAGAGCCGCTCCTGGCTCAACAAGTCGATCAGGGCGAGGCCGCCGATGCCCATGCCGGCTTCCATCCAGAATTTCCGGCGAGAGATAAATTCCCTTTTTCTTTCGTGATCGCTCACGCTGTCCGGCAGGTCAGGCATAAGATTCCCCTATTCAATATAGATAAACTCGTTAAGGTTCAAGGTCACGTGCGCCAGATCGGTAAGCGCCGATCGCATCGCCGTTTCCTCGTTAACGCTGGCGTTCTGCGGCGTGGCGCGCCGGCGCTGCCGGTTCAGGAATGCCACATTGTTCTCCAGCTCTCTCGGCGAAGGTTCGCGGTTGAGGGCGATGCGGTACATTGCTTTGACCTGCTCCCCGGGATCCTTTCCGGCCTCTTTCTCCACGCGCTCGGCGAAGTGCTGCGCCTGGATGAGAAGGAATTCGTTATTCAACATGGTCAGCGCCTGGGTCGGCACGGTGCTGACGGAGCGGCGCTCGCAGGTGACATTGAGATCCGGCTCGTCGAAGACTTCGTACATGGGATACTTCAACCCGCGCTTGACGTAGGCGTAGACGCCGCGCCTCCAGGTGGAAGGCTCTTCTTTGGTCAGCTCCCAGGTGCCGCGAGGCTGATCCGCGCGCACCGATACGGGAATCGCGGGGAAGAACGGCGGACCGCCCGCTTCCAGGTTGAGGGTGCCGGCGGCGGAAAGCGTTACGTCGCGGATAGCCTCCGCCTCCAGGCGCCGCACCGGGAATCGCCACAGATAGACGTCGGTGGGATCCTTTTCGAGATCGTTGGCGCGAGAAAAAGCCGAGGCCATTTTGTAGGTTTCCGACGTCATAATCAGCTTTTGCATCTGCTTGATGCTCCAGCCCTGGCGCACGAACTCGTCGGCCAGCCAGTCGAGCAGCTCCGGATGCGACGGCAGCATTCCCATTTTTCCGAAATTGCCCGGAGTGCCCACGATGCCGCGTCCGAAATGCCAGCCCCAGACACGGTTGATCATGACGCGCGCGGTCAGGGGGTTGTCCTTGGAAGCGATCGCTTCGGCCAGCGCGCGCCGGCGTCCGCTGCTGGCGTAATCCGGCCGGTTGGGTGAATGCGGGGTCAGCACCGGAGAGCCGCTGCTGAGCACGGTGAGGAAACCCGGCTCGACAAGCGTGCCTTTTTCGTCGGCCTTGATGTCCTCCCCGGTAGCCGCGAAGTACACCGGCGGAACTTCAAACTTCTGTCCCGGAGCCGGAATGAAGCAGCATTTCACGTCGTACGTGGGCCGGCCCGTTCCGGGAATATGAGAATCGCCGAGCCCGTCGGGCGAGAGGCGGTAGTCGCCGTCGCGAATGCCATCCGCGACCGGCAGCGGCTCCGGCAGTTTATCCTCCAGCTCCTCGATCTTTTTCTGAAGGGCCGCGCGTTTTGCTTCGTCGGCGTCGCTGAGTTTCAGCCCGCGCTTGCCATAGTCGGTGACTCCAAAAACCTGGTCGGCTTTCGCCCGCGCTTTGGCTTTGGCCGAAGCATGGACGTCCACCTTGACATCGTCCGGGTTGACATCGTCGGCCCCGATCAGAACCTGGGCAACCAGAAGCTTCTGGCCCGGAGTGCGCTGCGCCTCCGGTGTTTTGATGGCCGCTTGAATGTCCGGCGGGAACTTCTTCAACGCATCCTGAACCTGCTGCTCCCGCTGCTTGTCACGGTACGGTTTTTCGATCCGGGCGATCTCCTGCAGCAGCGGCTTCATCTGCTCGCCGAGTTGCTTTTCGATGCGCTGATATTCATCCACCTGCGGCTTCGGAACCAGCGGCTGGTCGTATTCGACGTAAGGCCAGAAATCGGCGACCGAGCGGTAATAATCCATGCGGGTGATGGGGTCGAACTTATGGTCGTGGCAACGGGCGCAATTGACCGAGAGCCCCATGAAACCCTGATAGGTGGTCCGAATCATGTCGTCCATGTAGTCGAAGCGGTAGGACGGGTAGTTCTTTTCGCGGAACCTGACGCGCGGGCCGACGCGGTAATAGGTGGTGGCGGTGAGACTGTCGAAGTCAGGCCGGTCGAGCTCGTCGCCCGCGATTTGTTCGACCACGAACCGGTCGTACGGCTTGTCCTGGTTGAACGCCTTGATGACGTAGTCGCGATAGCGCCAGGCGTTCTCGATATCGAGATCGTATTCGAAGCCGGAACTGTCGGCGTAGCGAACCACGTCCAGCCAATAGCGGCCCCAACGCTCGCCGTAATGAGACGAAGCGAGCAAACGGTCGATCAGTTTCTCATACGCGTCGGGGGCCGGATCCTTCACAAAGGCTTCGACTTCCCCGGTGGGCGGCAGCAGGCCGAGCAAGTCCAGGTAAGCGCGACGAATCAGCGTATGGCGATCGGCCTCGGGAGCGGGCTCGAGGCCCTTCTCATCCATGGAGGCCCGGATGAAAGCGTCGATCGGGTTACGGCTCCACCGGGCATCGCTGACGGCGGGCGGGTTGCGGCGCACCGGCTTCCGGAAAGCCCACCACTGGCGGTCGGCCTCTGTAATCTGACGTTCCGTGTACACCCCATAGGGAGTTCGAACCGCGGGAGCGGAGGAAGAGACAGCCGGGCTGGCCGGAGAGGTAGTGGCGGAATCCCATTTCGCACCCTGATCGATCCAGTTCTTAAGCAGGGCAACCTCCGCGGCGTTTAAGGCGGGCACCGGAGGCATGGGCATGGCGGGCTGCTGCAACCCGGCAACGCGCCGGTAGAGCGGGCTGGCGTCCGCATTGCCGGGAACCAGTGCCGGGCCTTTCTCGCCGCCTTTGAGCATGCCGTCACGGCTGCTCAGGTCCAGCTTCGACATTTTGAGTGACGGCCCGTGGCATTGGAAGCAGCGCTGCACTACCGGAAGCACGTCGTTGGCGGAAACAGCCTGCGCCTGGGCGTGAACGCGCGGAGGCAGCGTCCCATTGATCAAGGCGCCGACGGCGATGATCAGTGCTATCCCGATAATATGCCGTACTTTAGGAATGGATTGCTTCATACACGCTGCCCTCCGCCAAAGTGCACACAGACCTTGAGTTGCCTGGTAGTATAGGCGAGACAGAGGCCGAAGTCGCTTGAGGATTAGCTAGCGTACTTGAAGCAAATTCTAAGCTGGTTGATCGAATCCCTATTTATCTGGATTTAAAGGGCTCCGGCCCTGGAGCCAGTTGATCGCCACCGACAGCGGAGAGGACGATTCCACGGGGAGGTTGACTAAGAACCGGCGGCCGTTGGACGCGGCTTCATACCGGCTACGGCGCGTGGTGGCTTCCAAATGCACCGCGAACAAGGGCTTGGGCACGCCCGGCTGGAAGATCGGCGTGTCCGTCTTCACATCCATGGCAACCAGTTTGTCGCCGCTGATATAGTACAGCTCCTTCCCATCTTTTCGCCAAGTGGGCTCCATGCCGCCGTCCGCGGAAACCTGCCACTTGCCTTCCGAGGGCGGGAAGCTTTGCACGTAGACCTCCGATCGCCCGGACTGGTTCGACGTATACGCCACCCAACGGCCATTCGGGGAGATTCTGGCGTTCTCCATGGCAAAAGGCCCCCAGGGTTTGCCGTTTGCTTCGAGCGGCAGCGCCCAGGTGATGGGTCCAATCCGGTAGAGGAGAAGGCGCCCATCGGGAGACCACTGGTGGATGAAGTGGTTTTCGGCGGAGTGCAGCAGCAGTTTCGGCTGGGAGGCACCGGCGACCTCCTTCTGGTAGATGTCGATGATGCTGTTGCGTACCACGTCGAAGGCGATGCGGCTGCCATCCGGAGACCACACGGGATTGGTCTCGTCGGCCGGATCAAACGTGAAGCGGGAGGACGCGCCGCTCGCCACGTCGAAGAGCCAGAGATCGCGGGTCCGGCTCCGCAGGTCCATCCTGGAAACGATCAGCTTCTTCTCATCGGGCGAGAGCGAGGGATTGGAATAGTCGGCCGGCGCACCGATTTGTGCGGTTTGTTTGCCCTGACGGTCGAGCCAAACCAGTTCGGTGGAGCCCGTGTCGATGCGGGTGCGATAGACGAGGACACCGTTCTCCGAAGCGGAAACGGCGGCGCGCGAGACGCCGCCGGCAACGCCAATCAACACACGCTGGGCCACGGGAAATGGTGCGCCCGTCAATTCCAATTTCGCCAAGTCGAAACGCTGCGCGAGGAGATCAGCGCCGCGGGTGAACAGCAGATAACCGGGTCCGCGGCCAAGGCCGGCGTAGACAGCGTTGGTGTTGGAGTTGACCAGGCGCTTGCCGGCGGTCGAATTCAGAGATGCGAGATAAATCCCGGCGTTTTCGGGGCGCTCGCTTTGCACGAAATAAATAAAATGGCGGCCGTCGGGAAGGAACTGCGGGGCGGAGTGACGGATCTCGCCGCTCGCGGTGTTGACGGGCCGCAGGCGTATGGGTTCTCCTCCGGAGACGGCAACGCGGTAGATCTCAGGCCGTTCGGTGCTCTCGAAGAGAATGACGCCTTCGCGGTTCCAGGTGCCTGACGAGCGGCCGACGGGCGTTTCGCAGACGGTTTGAGCGGCGCCGCTTTGCAAATCGAGAGTCTTGAGTTTACCGGCGGCAAAAAACGCAACCGAGCGGCTGTCGGGAGACCAGAAGGCCGAGTCCACCAAGTCGGTTCCGGCGAGGGGTTCGGCGGTCAGGGATGCCAGCGAACGCAGCCACAATTGCCTGCGGCCGTCCACCGATACGCCAATGAAGACCAGGCGGGCGCCATCCGGCGAGACGGCCATGGAGTCAAGGTCCGGCGTGGTGACGTGCTCGGGCGGTGCGATGAGAAACTGGACAGCACGCTGCTGGGGCGGCTCCTGGCGCAGATAAAGCCACCCAAAAACCAAGGCGGCGATTGTGGCGACGGCAGCCGGAATCCAAAAAAGCCAGCGCGGAGCGCGGACGGCTGCCGGCGCCGCGGCGGCGGCCGGCGCCTCCGGCATCCTGGCAGGTGGGTGGAGATCGACGTCATGCCCGTTGGAGCGGCCATTGGCCTCGATCTCGACGACATCGCTGTTGAAGCGATATCCGTATCTGGGAAGGGTTTCGACCCAGTCCGTGCCGTTTTCGCCCAGGACCTTCCGCAAGGCCGAGATCTGGAACGACAAATTGGCTTCTTCGACGAACGTGTCGGGCCACAAAGCGCCCATCAATTCCTTCTTGGTGAATACGCGGCCGCGTCCTTCGACCAGAAGGAGAAGAAGGTCAAACGTCTTCGGAGGGACGGCCAAGTGCCGGCCTTCACGAATCAGCAGCCGCTTCGAAGGATCGAGACGGTACGGCCCGAATTCATACAAGCCACCTCTTGCATTCCCCATTGCAGCCTCGGAGGCACCCCAGAGCTAACTCGGACTATTTTATTGACAACCGGCTTTGGTGGCAAATGCCTGCCAAAAATCGGCGTTTTCCCGAGCGATTCCGCAACGATCGTTGCGGAATTCCGGGAACGCTTGTTGCAACAAAGCCAGTTAACCGGGTCTCGCCGCTTGGTACCAAGGGGACTGGTTCGCTCCACTCCACATTGATGCTTCGCAGGCCCGATCGGGCTGGCTGGCGTCGACCTTCTCACACCTCTATTATTGCGCGGCGGTGCTCGCGAGTTCGTTTTCCGGGGCGGCTGATTTTGGGTCTAAGTCCCGGCTGGTGATGCGGATAAAGATATTTCACGGGGCCTGTGACGCGCTGGCGGAGCCCGTTCGCCGCGGCTAGCGCACCGGCGCGGGACAACCGGGGAAGTAGTCGCCTTGGGCGACGTGCCTGGCGCAGAATTCTTTCACTCGTTGGATCCCTCCCTTTACCATCGCGACAACTTCCTCTTTCGTCATGGGCGTCAGATGCACCGGGACGTTGCGCTGCACATCGAGCTTGCGGTACGCGATGTTATCCAGCCAGCTATCGCCCCACCATTGCAGTTCCTCGGCGGCAGTCGCGACGTCGGCCTCGATGACCATCTTGTGTTCCGGAATATAAGCGAAAAGCCCGTCGCCCATATGGCTGTTGGCGATCAGCCGGTAGATGTCCACGGTCATGGTCTCGTCTTTGAGTTGCATGTGATCATCGACGGGAATGAAATTGAGCCTCTTTCCGCTGCGCGCCAGATCGTCGGGGAAGTGAGTCGCCGGGTGTTCGGTCATTTCGCGGAAGATGACACCGTTGTCGCGCCTCGAGATGACCGTCAACCCCTGCGAAACGGCCTCGCGGAGGCCGGAGGAATGATCGAAGTGATGGTGGGAGACGATCACCTGCGTCACCGGCTTGCGCGGCACAATTTTCCGCGCCTCCTCAATTACCTGCTTGATGCGCGCCGGTTGGCCGTCGACTTCGAACAGGGTCATGTGATCGGCGAACTCGATCACCGAGGTGCCGCCGGTGATGCGCCAAACACCACGGGCCATTGGCGTCACCTCAATCGGCGCCGCTGCTCCCCGGCGACTCCCGCGTCCATTACCTGCCGGCGGAGCGGCCAGGTTATCAATTTGCGTGTCGACCAGATAGTTGTCGACGTAAATCTTGACCTGCTCCACCTCTGGGCGCCAATCGAAGCGCGTCGTGTACCCCATCGGCAATTCCAGGCGCTGGTAGGGTTGGTAGCCATAGAAGCGCGTGGTGTAGATGACCTCGCCGAGGTTGACCTGCGGCCCGACCCAGCGCACGAAGTCAGGCACGTTCGTGGGAGGCCGGATCGCGAGAGTGAGGTTGTCGCCCTCCTTCAGCTTCAGATCCACCAGCCAGAGGCCATTCTCCCGCCGGGGATTGCTGAGCGTTGCAGCAGGGTCGAGCGCCGCGCGCACGGCGGTGACCGGGTTGGTGTACATCCACATGCGCCGGTCACGCGCATCCCCGCCACGCGCCGCCTGGCCCTGCGTATCGATGTTGTAGGCGATATCGCCGTCCAGACCCTGCCGCTGCAAGGCAAAATCGTGGCCGGCGTAGTTGGCGAAAGGGAACAGGTCGTTGCGGCGCTCCTGATGCAGCATTCGGGCGTGTTCGAGGTCGTATACCCGGCGGTAGTCGTTCGCCGCGATGTATTTCTGGGGCGCGCCCGGCAAGGGCGAAATGTTGCCGCCGGCGTTCTGATATGCGTATTGCGCATATCCGATCAGGGTGAGATTGCGCACGGCGCGAATCCGGTCGGCTCCGCCGAGCGCTGCCGCCGCCATGTCAATAATCTGCCGCGCAGACGGAGTCTCCGGCACCGGCCCGCGCTGCGCGCGCGAGGCACCTCCCGATATGAGAGCCAATGCAATCGCGGCAACGGAGAAGCGCGGCGTTCGCGGGATGTATGTCAACGGTGTCCTCCTGATTGGCACTGAGAATCATACTCTGAATTGATCGAGGGAAAGGCTGGTCGCCAGTAGAAAAGCGCGACTCCGGCATACGATATAAAGTAAACAGACATGACCGCCCAAGAAGCTCGCACGCACATTCGATATTCCGGCTGGGCCTCGCGCAAGGTGCTGGAGGCCGCGCTGGCCCTTTCGCCGGAGGACCGGGCCAAGCCGATGAGCGTTTCTCATGAAAGTATCGCGAAAACGCTGATTCACATCTATTTCGGCGACGCCATCTGGTATTCGCGTATCGCCGACGCCAGCTATCCCGTGCCCTCTCACGACGCGCTGCCCTCGTTCGATTTCGTGGTGGACGAATGGCCTCGCCTGCAAGCGCGGTGGGAAGCCTGGGCCGATGCCGCTACCGACGCGGACATCGCCCGGCAAGTGCCCTTCAAATCAAGGTTCGTGGGCGACGCCGGTCTTCCCGCCTGGCAGATCGTGATGCACGTGGTGAATCACGGCACGCTGCACCGGGGCCAGATCGTCGGCATGCTTCGCCAAGTCGGCGTGAAGCCGCCCGCGACGGACATTGTCTTTTACTACTACGAACAGACCGCGGCATCCGCAAGCTAACGGGCTTGCTTTCGCCGGTAAGCGCTAAACCAGAGCAGTGGGCAAAAAGCGCTGCATGGGTTCACTCATGACGACCTTGGCGATGATTTGGTCGTACCCGAGATCGCCGTTAGTCATAATGATGAAACCTCGTCTCTGCTGGATCGATGCAGCAGTCAATGCCTTGTATCCGGGGTTGTCTCCGGAGTGGGCGATCAGATCGCCCGCTTTCGTGTGCTCCACCGCCCAGCCGAGGCCCCACGCCAATGACTCCCTGATCTCGACCTGAGCTTGCCGTCCTTGTCATGCGGCCGTGCCATGCCCTCCCGGTAGAGATACCCGCTCGATACCATTCCGAAGGGGACGAGGAGGCTGGCTTTCATGTAAGCGTCGAAGTCTGTGGCGCAGACTCTGACACCGTCGTAATCGAACGTCTCGCAGTCATTCGGGTTCACATGGCCGACCAGGTGAGTCACAACGGACTGCAGGTAGCTGTAGCCTTCCCCCGAATAGCTCCAGCGTTCGCCCGGTGTGAAACCAATTGCTAACGGCTGCTTCCCGGATCGCCAGTTGGGCAAGCCGGTAGTATGCGAAAGGACACGGCGGGTGGTGATGAGATCCAGGCGAGGATCGCCTTTGATCAGGCGGTCCGGCGTGTACTTCGTCAGGGGTGCGTCGAGATCGAGGACACCCTTCTCGCACAATTTCATCACGTGGTACGCAAACACGGTTTTGCTCACCGACCCCGCTTCGAAAATGGTGTCGTGATCAATCGGCGTGTTGGAATCAAAATCAGTGACGCCGTAAGCGCCACGCCACAGCAACTTCGCATCGACGATCAGCGCCATCGAGACGGCGGACACGACCGGGGCCTGCGTGAGCAAAACCGGCAACTGCTTCTCAAGATCGGCGAGCAAGGCGTTCCAGCCAGACGGGGTGGGTGCGACAGTGTCGTTCCGCGCCGTCGCCGATTGTTCCTGGAATTCCGAGCCGGGCCCGGCGGTGCGGGGCGGCGCCAACTGGCCTCTGCTGTTCCCGTTTACCATGAAGGTGACTCTCCCATGTCCAATCTCAAATCGCTGGCGCCCGAAGTCCTCCTTCATATCGCCCAAGTCCTGCAAGTCCCGATGAAGGGGCTCGTTGCCAGCATTGAACTGCTGGATGACGGGGGCACTGTCCCGTTCATCGCGCGGTACCGCAAAGAGGCCACCGGGAACCTGGATGAAGTCCAGATCCGGTCGATCGAAGAAAAACTGGCCTATTTTCGCGAATTGCAGGATCGCAAAGCGACCGTCCTGGCCTCCATCGATGAGCAAGGAAAACTCACGTCGGAGGTGAAGGCGCGGATCGAAGCCGCCCTCGAAAAAAGCGAACTCGAAGACCTCTATCTTCCGTACAAGCCGAAGAGGCGAACCAAAGCGACCATGGCGCGCGAGAAGGGCCTGGAACCGCTAGCTCTGTACCTCTGGGAGCAGCGGCCGCGCGGCACCCCGCTCGCGGCGTTCGCAGCCAGTTTTGTCAATCCGGGACTCGGTGTAAACAGTGTGGAAGATGCATTGGAAGGGGCGCGACACATCGTGGCGGAGATGATCAATGAGCAGGCCGAGATTCGCAAGCGGCTGCGCCAGACCGTGCTCGGAGAAGGACTGGTCGTGAGCCGGAAAATTGAGGACGCGGCGGATACGGAACAGAAATTCCAAATGTATTACGACTACCGGGAGCCGGCCAGGACCATCCCTTCGCACCGTATGTTGGCCATCCGGCGCGGCGAGAGCGAAAAGATTCTGTACTTCACGATTGACCTGGATTCCGCGCGCGTTCTGGCTCTCATCCGTTCGCAGATCCACAAACAAGCGGGAGACTGGACGCCGCAGCTGGATCTGGCGGCGGAAGACGCGTGGAAGCGCCTGCTCCACAGCTCGATCGAGGGAGAGGTCCGGCTGGAGTTGAAACAGAGGGCCGACGCCGAGGCCATTCAGGTCTTTCGCGAGAATTTGCAGAACCTGCTGCTGGCGCCGCCCGCCGGTCCGATCGCGGTGTTGGGTATCGACCCGGGCATACGCACGGGCTGCAAAATCGCTGTCGTGGATGAGACCGGCAAGTTCCTGGCCCACGAAGTCATCTACCCGCACGCGCCTAAGAATGACACGGCCGGCGCGACTCGCACGATGAAAGCGCTCCTCGACAAACATCACGTGAAGGCCATCGCCATCGGGAACGGGACGGCGTCCCGGGAAACCGATGCCTTCGTGCGCGATTTTCTCAAACGCGAAAACGCCATGGGCATCTTCACCGTTACCGTGAATGAGTCGGGGGCCTCTGTGTATTCGGCCTCCGACCTCGCGCGGCAGGAGTTTCCGGATCTGGACCTCACCGTGCGAGGCGCCATCTCGATCGCGCGGCGCCTGCAGGACCCTCTGGCGGAGTTGGTCAAGATCGACCCGAAGTCCATTGGGGTCGGGCAGTATCAGCACGACGTGGATCAGCGGCAACTGGAGCACTCGCTGGGAACCACAATTGAAAGCTGCGTGAATCGAGTGGGCGTGGATCTCAATACCGCGTCCTGGGCGTTACTGCGCTACATTGCCGGGGTCAACGAGCGGATAGCGAAGAAGATCGTTGAGTTTCGGGATGACCACGGCCGCTTCCGCTCGCGCATGCAACTCACCGCCGTCCCTGGCGTGGGCCCAAAGACGTTCGAACAGGCTGCCGGATTCCTACGCATCCGCGGAGGCGACAACCCGCTCGATATGACCGCTGTGCACCCGGAGTCGTATCCCATCGTGCAACAGATCGCGGCCGTGCTGGGCTCTTCCATCGAAGGCCTGATCGAGGAGCCGGACCTGCTGAAGAAGGTGGATAAGGCGGCTCTCACGGCGGGGACATACACGGTGACCGACATTCTGGAAGAGCTGCGAAAACCGGGACGCGATCCCCGAGATCAATTCGTCGCGCCGAGTTTTCAGGAAGGCATTCGGGAGATCTCGGATCTCCGGCCCGGGATGAAGCTCGAAGGCGTGGTCACCAACGTAACCAAGTTCGGCGCATTTGTGGACGTGGGAGTCCACCAGGATGGCCTGGTCCACATCAGCGAGTTGTCCGACCGATACATCAAGGAACCTGCCGACGTTGTGAAAGTCGGACAGATCGTCAAAGTTCAGGTACTGAGTGCCGACCCCAAGACCAAACGGATCGCGCTCTCGATGAAAGCGCTGATGACGCCTGTCGCGCCGCAGCCCAAGTCGAAATTGCGGCCCGATGCCGGAGATCCGCTTGCGGCCCTCGGCAACCGATGGAAGGTCCGGTAGCCGGCTGCGGCAGATCGGTGTAAGAGTGCTAGCGACAAGTGGCATCGACCGGGCGTGCTATGTGCGCGATATCAGATAGAGCACAAGTACGAGATGGGGACTATACGTCAACTTGCATTCCGAGGGGACCAATTCTGCGGACGTCTCGCCCCGCGGGGCGGAGCCGCCGCGGCAAAGTGGGGGATAATTCGCCGCGGCGGGGCGCTTCACCGAGACGGATGTGACCGGCTGGAACGCACGGGCGTGGCTCCGCACACCAACCCTGCTTTTGGATCGGCGTTACTGAGGAATTGTGTCCTGCCAGTCGCAGGGTCCAGGGTCACGAAACGATCATTTGGTGCATCGAAGGCGTAGATGGTGTCGTTCACGTTCACGATCGTGAGGAGGCCCAAATCGGTTGGACCAATCGTCCTCGCCTGACCGGTTTCGGGGTCGATCTCGTAGAGCGCGGCGGGTATTACGCCTTGCTCCGCGCCGGTCGATGGATCGATCAGCCCGCTGTCGAAATTCGCGTACAGTCTTCCGCGAAAGGCGAACAGGCTCTCTTCATATGACTTGAACTTCCCGTTGGAGTCGGTGCTGAAAGGCACAAAGTTAATCTGGGGCAGTCCGGTAGGACCAATCAGCTTCGTGGCGCCGGTTTGCGGATTCAGGGAATAGAGATTTTGGCTGAAGTCGAGCGCGTAATATCTGTCGTCGAGGCGGCCAAGAGTAACAGCCGAATTCGATCCGCACGGCGATGCGGGCGTGGTGCAGTCGCCCAGCCCGGTAGCGCCGACTACCGATGTCGTGCCCGTTCGCGGGTCAATCGCATAGAGCCTGCCCGAATACGCCATGCTCAGCAAAAATCCGTCCTGCGCCGGAGCCAGCGCGTGTCCCAGGTCGGATGGCAGGGTCGACCCAATCTGCACGAAGGCGCCGCCGTCCAAGGGGAGAGCGCCGAATCCCGCCGCTCCGGTGTTCGGGTCATTCGTCAGCACGTATACCAGTGGATTCCGGCCGGGTTCGCCACTGTCACCGTCTGTAATGGTGGGGGAAAGCAGAGACGCGCTGCCATGGCCGGCCCGCGCCGGTTGCGCTAATCCGGAAACCGCGAGCAGGCTACCGGCGGTTATCAAAACCACGATTCGTTTCATAATCGTCTTCATTCAGGCAACCTTCCCGATCGCCTGATCTCCTTTCGCCGGTGCAGGCGGAAACCGGAGGCGAAAGCGGCCACGAGTATGATATTTTTTTCTGTTCTTAAGCGGGCTGCGTGTGGTGCCTGATTCTGCGGAAGTTACGAGACTGTTGAAGGCTTGGAGCGGCGGCGACCAGGCGGCGCTGGGGCAACTGGCGGAGCAGGTGTACGGCGAATTGCGCGCCATAGCTCGCCGGTACATGAAGAGCGAGCGCCCGGGCAATACGCTCCAGACAATGGCCTTGGTGAATGAAGCTTACCTTCGTCTGGTCG
>CAYTJD010000188.1:0-42786 GCA_964438005.1 uncultured Solibacteraceae bacterium
GTAAACCTTCGCAAATACTTGCTGCGCAATGTCTTCCACATCGTTGCGCTGGCGCACGATGCCGTGAATGATCGAGAACACCTTGGATTGGTACCGTTCTACGATCTCGCGAAATGCCGCTTCCTCGCCAGCTTGCGCCCGCTGGACCAACGCGCCTTCCGGAGTGTTCTGGTAATCCACTCTTGATTTCGCCGCAGCCTTAGCACCAAAGGCGGGGAGTGGTAGCGCGCCGGTCAGCGTTCCCATACACCGCTTCCGACGCAAACCACTCGATTTCGGTTTCGCTTAGCCTGCGGTTGTCACTTCCTGAAAGATAACACAGACTCGTAGTGAACCCCATTTGTTCCCCCTCGATGCCCATTTTTCGCGACTTGGCTGTCCTGGGACTCATCTAACTGAACAGGATGCGGAGCCGACGGGTCCTGATTGTATAATGGATGTGCTAAAGGCTCGGCAACAAGGAGTTCAAAACGCATGGTTCAATTAACCGAAAGAGCAGTGGGCAAGGTCAAGGAAATTATGGCCAGCCAGGATCCCGCGCCCAACGGCCTGCGGATTGCAGTCGTTGGCGGCGGCTGTTCCGGCTTCAGCTACTCGATGGCCTTCGAGAACCAGCCCAACATGCTGGATAAGACTCTCAGTTATGAGGGTTTGAAGGTCTATGTCGATCAGGCCAGCCTCCTCTATTTGGACGGCGCTGAGGTCGACTACGTGGAGACGCTCGAAGGCGCCGGCTTCAAGTTCAACAATCCGAACGTCAAATCTACCTGCGGCTGCGGCAGCTCTTTCCAGGTCTAGGTTTCTTCCTTGCTCCTTGGAGGCGCCCCGTAGTCGGACGGGGCGCCTGCGCCTTGCCCCGCCTGAACAGCCTCACCGTTCGCTGCGATTTATAACATACTAAACCTATGTCCGATCCTGCCGCTCGTCTGGCTCGCGACGCGGCTTTCGCCTCGGCCCTGATGATGGCCTGGCAGGTTTCTTCCAAAACCATCCGGGACAGTCTCTTCCTCACCGCCTTCGATGCACGCGCCTTACCTGCCATGGCCGGAAGCTCCGCTGTATGCGCGGTCTTATTTGCTGTCCTGAGCGCCAAGATTCTCCACCGGTACGGCCCCTTCCGCGTGATTCCAGCCGGCTACCTGGTGAGTGTAGGGCTGCACGGAGCCGAGTGGCTGCTTCTTCCCGCCTTCCCTCGTCCGGTTTCCGCGCTGATCTACCTGCATGTGGTGGCGCTGGGATCGGTGCTGCTGTCCGGATTTTGGGCGCTGGCGAACGAGGCGTTCGACCCTTTGGAGGCGCGCCAGAAATTCGGCCGGATCGCGGCCTACGGAACGTTGGGCGCCATCGGCGGCGGCCTGGTCGTTGGTGAAGTCGCGTCATTTTTTTCCAATACCGCCGTCCTTGGTTTTCTTCTCGTTCTCCAACTCGCCTGCGGCGCGGTCTTGTTGCGATTTCCCCAGCCCAGATCGAGTACTGTCCGGCAGGAGATCCCGCCTCTGACAAAGACTCTCGCCGGGGCGCCGTATCTGTTACAGGTCGCGGGCTTGGTCGCCCTGGTCAATCTGGCGGCGGCAGCGCTCGACTTCCTGTTTAAGCAGCAGTCGCAAGCGCACATCGGCAGGGGTGTGGCGCTCACCAAGTTTTTCGCCATGTTCTGGGTCATTACGTCCGTTGGGAGTTTTTTGGCTCAGATCGGCGCCAGCCGTTACTGGCTGAACCGGTTCGGCCTCGGCCGCACGGTAGCCACACTGCCCGTCGGCGTCGCCGGCGCGAGCCTGCTGGCCTTGATTTCGCCGGGCGCGGTCGTCCTCGGTTTGACGCGCGCGCTGGAACAGGTGTTGCGAGGATCTCTGTTCCGCTCCGGATATGAGCTGTTCTACGCTCCCATGCGGGATGCCGAGAAACGATCGGTGAAATCGGTGATCGACATTGGCGCCGACCGAGCCGGCGACGGCACCGGTTATGCCCTGGTCCAACTGATCCTGGGATTGTCGCCCGCCGCGGTGCCGTACTGTATTTTGCTCGTCGTGGGAGCGGTCTCCGCGATTGCAGCCGGGCTGTCGTTCCGTCTCGATCGCGTTTATTCCCTCGTCATCCAGAAAAACCTGGCGAGTAATGCCGCCGACCTGCAGCCGGCTCCGGTTGAGGATTTCTCGAATACGCTGGTCTTTAAAGGAGCGGCGGGCGCGGCGGCCCTGCCGCTCGAGTCCGGTTTGACCGACACGCAGATGCATCAGCTTACCGAGTTGCGCTCCAGCGACCCACGCCGCGTCAAAGAAGCGCTGCGCGCCATGGGAATGCTCGACCCCATCCTGGTGCCGCAAGTGATCCGTCTGCTCGGTTCCGACAGCGTCTGCCGCGCGGCGCACTCGGCCTTGGCGCGCAACACGTTTCGTATCGCCGGCCAATTAGCCGACTCGCTCCTGGACGAGTCCCTCGATTATTCCGTGCGCCGCCGCATTCCCCGTCTCCTGGCGACGTGCGACGCGCATCGTGCCTGGGACGGCCTGTTCGAAGGCCTGAATGACCCGCGATTCGAGTTGCGCTTCCGCTGCAGCCGCGGGTTGGAATCCATGCTGCAGCGCCATCCGGAGTTCCGGCCCGATCCCGCCGTCGTCTATCTCATCATCGAACGTGAATTGGGTGTCAGCCGCAGCATCTGGAACGGCCGCCAACTGGCCCTCGCCGCTGTGGAGGACGACGCCAGACCAGCCTCGGATCAGTTGTCGCAAGAGGGCTCCTCCCACAGCTTGGCGCATGTATTCGCGCTGCTTGGGCTGGTGTTGCCGCGGGAGGCGGTACGCACGGCCTTCCGTGCCCTGCACACCGACGACCGCCGGCTGCGCGCCCTCGCCGTCGAGTATCTGGGCAGTTCGCTGCCGCGCGAAATCCGCGACCGCCTCAGCGAGCGTATTGACGTTCCGGCCCGCCCGCCGGCGCCGAGAGATTCCAGTTCGAACATGCTGGCGCGGCTCGCGCCGGACGACCAGAAAGCCAAGGGCACAACCGGTTAAGGCCAGCAAAGCGGCAGAGGGCAGCGAGGATGCCGGTTGCTGCCCATCCCACCAACAAGGGCTGTTTCACGTGGATTCAGCCCAGCAGGGATCATAGCAACTCCTTCGGCTGTAGCGGCCACGTCCGATTGACCCCCAACTTCTCGGTGGCTGCTTCTCCCAGAGCCAGTTCTACTGTGTGGAGGACCGCAGCAATGAACGCGCGATCCTCACGTGATGATGCGGATTTGGGGATGGCTTCCTGAAAAATATGAATGCCCGTATCACTCCAAACATGTACCTCGAATGCAGAACCGATCTCTTCTGCGAGCACCTCAACGTGGAACGGATATTGAGCCTCGGGCCATCGGCCGACTATTTCGGCACGCAGGCGCTCTTGCAGGTCATGGTCGCCGAGAAATACACTTCGAGTCCAACGTATCATGCAACCACCAAACTACGGTGTGAACGCAGTCCTGTTCTGAGTGTGAAGATGCGCAACTGAATCAAGTTGCCGTAGAAGTCTTGTGCCGCGTCACCCAATTCTCCGCGATGCCATTTCACCCCAATCCGGTCCAGCTATAACCTCGAGCAGAGCCTCATACGAGATCGTGGACTTCCAGGGGGGCAGCGCGCAGTGGACTAGTCCGGTGGACCCGGAAAGTCCGACCGCGGGGCAGGCGGCGACTCGGGCATTCTTCGGAGCGACCGTGCGCTATGCCAATGCCGTAGGAACGGGCCGAGTAGTGAGCATCGTGGGCACCGACGAGGTCGATCTCAACCGCAACCGCATCAGTTGCGTGTCGCCGCTGGAGTGCGCCATTGGGCTAGTGCCGCTTCGTTAGTGCGGATCATTTTCCAGCCTTCGGCGAGGCGGCGGGCCACATCGCGTCCGTTCAGGGCTGTGATGCCACAAGCTACGTTGTGAGCCTTGCAGGCTTTGAGGATGGTCTGGAAGGCTTGCTGCACTTCCGGCGCGTTGCTCTCGACGCCCAGATACTGGTGCAGATCTCCGCCGGCGCCGACGAAGATGGCGCCTACGCCGGGCACCGACGCGATCGAATCGGCGTTCTTCAGGCCTTCCGCGGTTTCGATCATCATGATGGCTAACAGGTCGCCATCGGGATTCAAGGGCCACAGGTCGGCGCGGCGCTCGTATTCCGTGTCGGACACACCCCACCACCAGACGGCGGTCGCCGGCGCGTAGCCGCGCAATCCGGGCGGATCGGGATACTTCGAGTTCTTCCGCTGCGGGTAACGCATGTTGCGCACGCCCAGCAGAGCCTGCTCGGCATTGTCGATTCCATTGAAAATGACGCCCATCAGCCCGATGTCGAGCGCCTGCTTGACGAACCACTGCGCTTGCTCTCGACCGTAGGGGGCAAAGCGCGCGAAGACCGCCACGTTCGGCTGCGCATTGCCCTTCTTGAGAATCGCGGTTTTGTCGATCATGCCCACGGTGAAGCGGTGCATCCCTTCGAAATCCATGGGGCCGTGCTCCATCTCCAGGTACACGTAGTCGATATCGGCGCGCGCCAACGTCCGCGCGTTTTCGAGAGACAAATCGCCCGTCTGAAAGCCGATAAAGGGCTTGCCGGCGGCCAGTTTTTCGATCACGGGGTTGAGATGCTTTACCGGCGGCTGAGCAACCGTCAGGACCGGCGTGATGAACCCGGCCGCCAGCAATGCGAGGCGCAGATGCAAATTCCGATTGGCTCCGGCCATGTCTTTTTCTCCTGGCAGATTTTCGACCGGCCCGTAGTATACCGTGTCCGGGTTTGCATTGAGGTGCCGGAGGGAGGATAATAGCGCCGAATTATCCCTGCCCAAGCGAGGAGGTTTGACATCGTGAGAAAAAGAACCTTGCATCCTGGAATTTGGATCGTAAGCGCCGTGCTTCTGGCCGCTACATTGGCGGTGATTGGCGCGGCTCAATCCAACAGCGGCGCCGTGCGCGTCGGCAGCGCCGACGTGGGCGGAATCGTGACCAGCTCCAAGGGGCCCGAGGCGGGAGTCTGGGTGATCGCCGAAACCAGCGAACTGCCGACGAAGTTCGTGAGGATTGTAGTCACCGACGAGCAAGGGCGGTATCTCGTGCCCGATCTGCCGAAGGCCAGCTACAGCGTATTTGTGCGCGGCTACGGGCTGGTGGATTCGCCGAAGGTGAAGGCCGCGCCGGGGCAGACGCTGAACTTGAAAGCGGTGCTGGCGCCGGACAAGAAAGCAGCCGTGGAATATTATCCCGCGCAGTATTGGTTCTCGCTGCTGCAGGTGCCGCCCAAGAGCGATTTCCCGGGCACGGGGCCGTCGGGGAACGGGATTTCTCCCAGCATCAAGAGCCAGGGCGAATGGATCCGCGACATCGTGAACACCGACGGCTGCACAGGCTGCCATCAGATGGGCGACAAAGCCACGCGCGAGATTCCCCAGAGCATCTTGAGCCACGTGGCGGACTCGAAAGCGGCGTGGGATCTGCGCATCAAGGCCGGCCAGGCGGGCGGCGGGATGAGCGCGCGCTTCGACCAGGTGGGGCGGAAGCGCGCCGTGGCGATGTACGCGGATTGGACGGACCGGATTGCCCACGGCGAGTTGCCGAGCGCCGTTCCTTCACGTCCGCAAGGTGTGGAGCGGAACGTGGTGGTCACGCTGTGGGATTGGGCCGATGCCAAAACCTATTTGCACGATGCGATCGCGAGCGACAAGCGCAATCCGACCGTGAACTCCAACGGGCCGATCTACGGCGCGCTGGAAGAGAGCGGCGACTATCTGACGGTAATCGATCCGAAGACCAACGCGACGAGTCAGGTGAAGCTGAAACCGCGCGACCCGGAAACGCCGAGCTCCTTTGCGACCAAGCCGGCGGCGGCTTCGCCGTACTGGGGTGACGAAGCGATCTGGAACAGCCAGACGACGGTCCACAGTTTTTCGATGGATAAGCAAGGCCGCGTGTGGGCCGCGGGCCGGGTGCGCAAACCGAAAACGCCGGCATTTTGCCAGTCGGGATCGGACCAGATCTCAGCGAAGTTGTTCCCGATCCCGCAGGGCCAGCGCGGGCTGATCCTGTACGAACCGAAGACCAAGGAGACGACGACGATTGACACCTGCTTCACGTGGGGCCACGTGAATTTCGATGACCACGATGTGCTGTGGTCGTCGTTCGGGCCGACGGGGGTCGAGGGGTGGTTCGATACCAGGATCTGGGACAAGACGCACGACGAGAAGAAGGCGCAGGGCTGGAGCGCGTTCGTGCTGGACTACAACGGCAACGGGAAGCGCGACGCGTACACCGAACCGAACCAGCCGGCCGATCCGGCGAAGGACAAGCGGATCGACGTTTCGTTCTACGGCGATTCCCCGGCGCCGGACGGGTCAGTCTGGGGCTCGGTGCTGGGAATGCCGGGCGCGCTGGTTCGCTTCAATCCGGGACCGCATCCTCCGGAGACAGCACTGGCCGAGTATTACGAGGTGCCGTGGAACAATCCGAAGGCTCCGGTGCAAGGTTACGCGCCCCGCGGCATGGATGTCGACAGCAAGGGCGTGGTGTGGACCGTGCTTTCCAGCGGCCAGTACGCGAGCTTCGACCGCAGCAAGTGCAAAGGCCCGCTCAACGGTCCGGCCGCGGCGACGGGGCAGCATTGTCCCGAGGGCTGGACGCTGTACGCGTTCCCGGGTCCGAACTACAAGGGTGCGGTGGAGAACGGCAGCGGCGATTCGGCGTATTACAATTTCGTCGACCGGTTTGACATGCTGGGCGCCGGCAAGGACGTGCCGCTGGCGACGGGCAATCTGTCGGAAGGCTTGTTGGTGCTGGTGAACGGCAAGTTCGTCACGCTGCGCGTGCCGTATCCGATGGGCTATTACGCGAAAGGCCTGGACGGCCGCATCGATGACCCGAACGGCGGGTGGAAAGGGAAAGGTATCTACACGCCGATCTCCACGCGCGCGCCCTTCCATATGGAAGGCGGCAAGGGAACCGAGCCGAAGCTCGTGAAGTTCCAGTTGCGGCCGAATCCGCTGGCGAACTAAGCGGCGGTACCGCTATTTCTGCGGACGGGCGACATCAGCCAGGTTCAGTTGATTCACATCCGCGATGATCTTGGAGTACGCGCGGGCGGTGGCTGCCAATCCGGTGGGCGGCACATCGCCGGCGCCTTCCTGATCGGAGTGCCAATGCAGATTTCCTTCGATCAGTTGGAGCGAGGGCGCCAGGCGGTAGTACGGACCCATCTCGCCTCCGGGCTGTGAATCGGGCTCGGCGTCGGTGGCAACGCCGAAATCATCGTAAGCCTTGACGACGAGCTGTTCGAGCTTGGGGCTGCCGCCAACATACCAGCGGAAGGGCACTGTCGTATTGGCCCGCTTGACGATGCCTCCGCGCACGATAACCAATTGCTCTGCCGAGGTGTGTTCGCAATTGATGAGCAACGCGGTCTTGGCGAACAATTCCTTGTGCTCGGCGAGCCAATGGCCAGTCATCGCGGCGTTGTCGTGATGCCCGCTGGTGCCGAGAAAGTAAATCGTGCGGCGGCGTTGTTCCCGCGGGATCTGGGCGAAGTACTCGGCGATGCCCAGCATGGTGGCGACGCCGGACGCGTTGTCCACGGCGCCCTCAAACCACCCGTCGCGGTGGGCCACGACGAAGATGGTTTCGTCGGTAGCGCCAGGTAGCGAGCCCCACACAGTGGCGGTTTTCAGATTGGGCACGGTCTTGACGTCGAACCGGATCTTCACGCGCGGCGGCGCTCCGCCGCGTGCCTTGCCGACCAGATCGCGGATGGCGAGCCCATCCTGGAGTCCGAGCGAGAACGTCGGGACGGTGCTGCCGACCGGGTAAAACTGAGTGCGCACGTTCCCGGGAATCGCCACGATGACGAAGATGGCAGCAGCGCCGCGGGCGCCGATGCGTTTGATGGCGCCATCGGAAATTGGGGCGTGCCGCGAGGCCAGCTCCGCGCTGTAAAAAAAGACGGCCTTGCCGCGCAGGTCGCGCCCTGCCAAGTCGCCCTCGGCGCCCAGCGCCACGTCGACAGCTTCCAGGTCCAGACCCTCCGGCGGCGTGCCGGGGCTGGTCGACGTCGGTTGGGCGGTATCGAGCGCCAAGGTCTTTTCTCCCGCGGATGCAGTGACCGACCAGGAGACCGGCATCCACTGCGGCGGCAGATCGAGAGACTGCTGGCGGACATCGGTAAGGCCAATCTTCCGGAACTGGTCGGCCAGCCACTGGGCATTCTCGGCGTCCGCCTCCGTCCCCGAAATGCGGCCCCACCACTGCGGATGGCCGTGATCGCGGTAGCGGCGCGAAATGGCGGTCAGGTCTTCGACGTATTGCTTGAGATGCTTGCCGTCGACCGCGTCGTAACTTTGTTCAGCCGGCAGCAGGCGCCAGCGCAAGTACGAATCCTCGAGCACATAGAGAGGTTTCGCTGGCTGTTGCGCAAAGGTACACAGAGCGAGCAAGACAAGAGCTGGAGAAATACGCGCTGCGTTTTTCATAGTAGCGGACCTTCTTTTGCATCGAATTCTGCATCTAGCGGGTTGGCCCCTACTTCCGGCGCGGGAAATAGCGGTCGGACTCGGTCCAGTGCTGGGTCATTCCGATGACGGCGCCCTTGGCGTCCTTCACGAACTCGACGCCGGTTCCTTCCATGGTGAAGCTGTTCTCCGCGTGCGCGATGAGCGGGACTTTTCCCGTGCCCGAATCGATCGCCAACCGGTTCCCCTCCAGGGAAACCACGACACCTGGCGCGACAACCGGGGATTCGTAAGTGCCGGTGTAACGAGCCAGCACCTCGACCGGAACGCGAAACTCCTCTCCGCTCTTACCGACCAGATGGGGCTTATCGCGCTCGTTTTCGCAGATGTATTCGATCAGGTCTCCGTCCGGTACCAGGTCGAACTTCGCCGGTAGCGTCCACGCCCGCGTGTACGCCTTTGGATCGTCAAACGTCACCTCGAGATCGAGATGGCCGGCATCGCGGCGATGGTAGCGCTCGGTCATCCGCAGCGCTTCGGTGTGGGGATGACCAGCCAGGTCGAGTGTGGTCCGGTCATTGTAGCCGGCGGTCGTGACTACGAGCGTGTCGCCATCCCAGCGTCCCACCGAGTAACCCATCCAGGTGGGATTCGGATCTTCCGGCAGTCCGCGGCCGTCGGTAAAAACCTGGCGAAAGATGGTCTGGTATTCGTAAAGAATCAGCACCAGGTTCGGCGTTTGGACGATCTTCATCGGAGTGTTGCCAACCCCAATCCCGGCTTTCGGACCCGGCGGCAGACATGCGATCCCATCCGTGTCCTTGCGGTATTCGTCCTCCCTTTGTTCGTAAATGGCCGCGGCCCACGGCCGGATCTCATCCGGTTTCAGGCTGCCCGTGACGTAAAACAGAGCATTTCCGTTCTGGACTTGCCAGACTCCGGAGAGGTCTGGCTTGCCATCGGCGGCGCGCGGCGGCGCCGCGGAAAGGTCGACGTTGCCGCTGGCGGTTCGCGGAATTCCGGGTGCCGGGCGATTGGGCCATTGCGCCGCCAGTGACAGGCTCATCGCGCACAAGATCGTCGCCAGCTTCTGCATAAGTTCTCCGGTGATCCGCTAACGGACGTTGCCCGCGGTGTTCCTGCGCACCGCTTTCTGCTCGCCGTTGCGGGCATGCAGCGCGAGGCCTGTAACAGCACCACTCGAGTTCTTGAGAAATTCGACTTGGTCGCCGGTCAGCACTTCGGTCCCATTGCCGCGACCCACGAAAACTGTCTCCGACTGGGGCGCGAGCGTCTGAATGTCGCCACTCGGGCTGAGATGCAAAACCAGCGATTCGCCGTCTATGGTGATCGCGGCCTCATGTCCCGGCGCTACCTCATAAGTCCCGGCGTACCGGGCGAGAGCCTCGCGAGAGAGCCGGAACCCGTTTCCACCTGATAAATGCGACACGATCTGCTCATTGTTTTCGCAGATCGTCTCCATCAGTTCCATGTCGGCAGCCAGTGTCTTGTTCGCCTTCACCGTAATCGGTCGCGTGAAAGTCTTCGCATCGTCGAGGGTCATCTCGAAGTCCAAGTGCCCGAAGTCCCGGCGATGGAAGCGTTCAGTAATGCGGAGGGCTTCCGAGTGCGGGTGTCCGCTGAAATCCAGCCAGGTTTTGTCGTTGAAGCCGGCGGTCGTTACGACTAACGTATCGCCTTCCCAATGGCCGACCGAATAGCCCAGCCAAGTGGGATTCATCTCTTCGGGAAGTCCGCGGCCGTCAGTGAAGACGGTTCGAGTGACACCGCTGTTGGAGACGCCTTCGTTGACGATGAGCGTCAGCGCGGGAGTTTGTACGATGCGCGCGAGGCCCGCCAAGTGGTAGTACGGCGGCGGGTCGGGCAGGCAGTGCGCCCGCGGACTGTCGGCTCCCAGGTTGCGGACGTGTTCCTGGTACACGGCCTGCGCCCAGGGCTGAATCTCACTGGGTTTCAGATCCGCGGCGATGTTCTGCGTGTAAACGCTGGTTCTCGGACCGCGCCAAATACCGGAAAGGTCGGGTTTCCCTTCGGCCGTACGCGGCGCCGGGGCCGATAGGTTCGGCTTGCCATCGGGATTGCGCGGGATCCCAGGCGTTTTGTAATTGATCCACTGCGCGGTGAGAGGCACAGCCAGCAAGGCCGCGGCAAAGAATTTCGTGCTCATCCGGAGCCTCCTGAGGCGAGATTATATTACTTCACTGGCTGCCGCGGATAGGGTGCGAGGCCCTTACCCTGGTATCGTGTCTATATGTGGCGGGTGATCCCGGGAATTCTGTTCCCGTTGAGCCTGTTAGCGCAGACGGCCACTGTCGAGGGCATAGTCATCGATCCATCCGGCGCGGTGGTCCCCAACGCCTCCGTCGTCGCCACGCTGGAGAGCACGGGCTCAACACGAACGGTCGCCACCGATTCCGAAGGCCGGTACCGAATGCCGGCGCTCGCGGTCGGAATATATACCATTCGATGTGCGAAGGCGGGATTCCAGGCGGCCGAAATCCAGCACGTGATTCTGGCGCTCAATCAAACTCTGGAGCAGCCGATCCGGTTGAGCCTCGCACAAGCCGGCACGTCGATTGATGTGAACGAGCAGCCGGAAGCGCTGAACACGACGGCGGCGACGGCGGGCGTGGGCATTGGCGGGGAGGTTCTGGAAGAAACGCCTTCGCAAAGTCGGAGTTATCTCGGAGTGGTGCTGCTCGCACCCGGCCTCGCGCCGGCCGCGGGGTCCAACGCGCTTCGCGCGAAGGCCGGGGTGCGCAGCGCGACACCCGATAGCGGTTTCACTTTTGCCGGAATGCGCCCGCGGAACAACAGCCTCTCCATCGATGGCCTGGACAACCGGGATGAAACAACGGGTTCGAGCCGCGTCGCCATTGGCCAGGAGGCCGTGGCCGAGTTCCGCGTCACCGCCTCCGATGTCGCCCCAGAGTTCGGCGGCGGAGCCGGCGGTAACCTCAACGTGGTCACGTTATCGGGCACCAACCGCTTTCACGGAGACGTGAATCTGTTCGCAGCCGACGCCTTCCTCGAAGCCAGGAGCCCCGAAGCCGAGACCCGTACGCGGCCCAATCGACGGCAGTATCAGCCGGAAGCCGCGCTGAATGGGCCTCTCCGACGCAATCGCACGTTCTTTGCCGCTACCATCGAGGGCGAGTTGGAAAACGATCAGGAATTTTCTGAGATCGGTATACCTGGCGCGCAGAGCAAGATCAATGCCACTCTCGCCAGCCCGCTCTTTGCGCGCGCCGGGGTACACAGCATCTCGGAAGATCTATTTCCCACGGCATCGTCTTCGACCGAGACTTCGTTCAAACTGACCAACCTATTTGGCACCGCCCATCAGGTCAGTGTCCGCTACGCCTTTTCGGGAGCAAGCATCTCCCAGGAGGTGCTCGGCGCCGACAATTTCAGCGATCAGTCGGCGCGCGGCAACAGTCATAACAAAGATCAGTCCTTTGCGGCAACGTGGCAGATGATCGGCAGTCCGACTTTTATCAACGAAGTGCGCTTGCAGTTGGCGCGCCGCACGGTCGGCCTCACGCCAAATTCTCAGAGCGCCTTTTTCGAAATCCCGGGGATTGTGAGTTTCGGCCAATCGCCGCTCCTTGATGCGCATCGGGCCGAGGATCATGTCCAGATTGTGGACTCCGCTACGCTGGTGCGCGGCAGTCACCACTTCGGACTCGGCGCTTCCGTGCAACATGTGTCGCTCGATGCCCGGCTGGCGAACCGGTTCGCGGGCATCTTCGTCTTTCCCACCCTCGGTGCATTTTCATCCGGATCGCCGGACATGGTTCTGCAGGCTTTCGGCGATCCTCATACTCGCTATGGAACCAATCCCGTCGCGCTCTGGGCGCAAGATCAATGGAGGCCCCTTGCCGGTTTTACCGTGATTGCCGGACTTCGGTATGAAGCGCAGAGCCTGCCTCAGCCGTTCGGCGATACCGCCCGCAGCGTGGCTCCGCGCCTGGGCCTTGCCTGGCAGCCTCACGGCCGTGGGCGTTGGGTGTTCCGTGCCGGCGCCGGGTTGTTTTATGATCGATTTCCGCTGGCATTCTTGAACGATGCGATTCAAAAGGATGGCGTCCATGGCTTCGAGTTGTACGCGGAAGGGGCTGACGCGGCGCGCGTTTTCGCGCTGTCGCAAGGAGGGATTCTCGCGGCTCCTGTAGCCGGAATCGCACCCTCAATCTATCGCCCGCAGCCGTCGTTTGCGTCCAACCCGACGTACGCCCGCAAGCTCACTGCCGGCGTCGAGCGGGCTCTGGATGCCGACACCACCCTGACGGTCGAGTACATGAACATCGCCGGGGATCATCTGCCCCGGCTTCGGAATGCCGCGCTGACTCTGCCGCCCCAATTCCTACTGGAACAAAGCGCGTCCTCACGATATAACGGTGTGACCGTCACGCTGCGCCGGCGCATGACCAAGGAACTCACCTATCTTGTGGCATACACCGCAGGCGCGGCCTACGACGATGCGAGCGATTTCAATGAACAGCCGCTCAACCCTGGCAATACACGCCTGGATTGGTCGCGGTCCCGTCAATACCAGGCGCACCGCGTCGTGGCGAGCAGCTTATTCGAAGTGCCCTTCGAAGAACTGGGCGCGCCCAAATTTCTGCAAAATGCCGGAAAGAATTTCGATCTCGCTCCGATCATTTCCTGGGGCAGCCCGCGGCCGGTAAACGCCCTCGCGACGACTGATCTGTACCGGACCGGCGCCTATCCCCTCACGGCGCGTCCGGACGGACTGGCGCGCAATCCATTTTTTGAGCGGGGCCTTTTTAATATCGATGTGCGCGCCACCAAGGGCTTTGAGTGGTGGAAAGACCATGGCCTGTTCCTGTTTGGAATCGGCGTCTACAACTTGACCAACCACACGAATCCGGTGGCCGTGAGCCCGTATTACGGCCTCGAAACCTACCGCGGCCTCGTCGAGACGCTAAACGCGCGCCAAGTGCAGTTCAGTTTTCAGTGGGAGTTTTGAGCGGGCGGAAACGCAGCCCCTTGCTTCCCGCCTCGCGGCTACAGTAGCATTGAGATCCTTGGGGGTGAAGGGTGCGAAAACGGCTGCTTGTTCTATTGGCGCTCAGTTCCGCCGGCGCGGTCGGGCAATGGCTGAATTATGTGCCGGCGGGAACGCCTCGCACGCACGACGGCAAACCGGACCTCACGGCGACGGTCCCGCGTACGGCCGAGGGGAAGCCGGATCTCTCCGGTGTCTGGATGCATGAGATGACCACGGTCGCGGAAGTGAGGCGCATCTTCGGCCACCGCTTCGATGAGGCCATTGAGACGAACGCGCTGGGCATGGAGATCGGCACACAGCACAAATACGAATTTGATATCCTCCTGGACTTCAAGCCGGAAGAATCGCCGATGCGGCCGAAGGCCGTGGAGTATCTGCGGCGGTACGCGCAAGGCAGGCGGGACGGCACCGACGTCTGCGTGGGCATCCCCGGCATTCCACGCGCCGATCTGCTATCGGAGCCAATCAAGATCATTCAGGCGCCGCGAACAACCGTGATCTTATACGAAGCCGGTAATTCGCACCGCCAGGTTTTTACCGATGGCCGCTCGCTTCCGAAAGAATTTGATCTGCCGGCATGGCTGGGCTACTCCGTGGGGCACTGGGAGGGCGACACGCTGGTTGTGGAGACGGCTGGCTTCAACGACAAATCTGCGCTTGACGCCATGGGGCATCCTCACGGCGAAGCCTTGCGCGTGGTAGAGCGCTACCGGCGGCGCGATTTCGGACACCTGGACGTCGAATCGACGTTTGACGACCCCGAGTTCTACACCAGGCCGTTCACCATCACGGTGCCGCACGACCTGGTAGCCGACAACGACATTTTCGAATCGTTCTGCAACGATAACGAGAAAGACCGCGCCCACATCGGGAAACGGTAGGCGGCCCGCTGCCTATTTTGGAAACCCCTTGCAGGCGTCCGTCTCGGAGCCCCAGAATTCGACGCACTTGGCGTGGTCCATGGGGCCTTTGCCGACGACCTTCGCGAGGAGAAAGTCGGCGATCAGCTCGATTTCGCGCTGTTGCAGCGTGGCCGGAGGGTCCGGCATCCGAGTGGGATAGGCGCGCAGGTCGGCCTGCTTTTTCCCGTAGCAGCGTCCGTCGCTGTAGGCAAACTTATCGAAAGCCGGCATCTGCGAGTTGAGACGCCCGCACTTGATGGTCAGGATCAGGCCGGCACGGTTGAGCTTGGTCTCGCGCAGATTGGGGCCGTCAGGCATCTGGCTGTCGGTCTTGTGGCCGTCGCCGGCCCAGCCGTGGCAGGCCTGGCAGTTGCCTTTTTGTTGAAACAACCGCATCCCATCGGCAACATCCGAAGCGTTGAGCGGCTGTTGTTCCTGTCCGTGCGCCGCCGCGACCACGAAGGATCCGGCGAGAATGGCAAGGGCAATGCGCGCGCTGGTCATGAAGGCAGTATACACTGCGCGGCTCAGAGGCCTTCGTCCATGTCGTGGCGGTGCGTCTCGGAGTGGTGCGCGGTCTCGCGGCCGGCCCCAAGACGGCAAATCAGCAGTTCGCGCTCGTAGACCATCTCGGCGGGCAGGTGGTCGTGCAGCGCCAGGAAGAGTTCCTCGTGCGACATCACTTCCTCGCGCCAGGCTTGCCGGTCGAACCCCTGGAGCTGCTCAAAGATCTGGTGCGGGAACGATTCGAGGCCCTTCCACTCCAGGTCCTCATAGCGCGGCATCCAGCCGATGGGCGTCTCGCGACCCAGGGCGCGGCCGCGGGCACGATCGACAATCCACTTCAGCACGCGCATGTTTTCGGCGAAGCCAGGCCAGAGGAATTTTCCGTCGCTATCCTTTCGGAACCAGTTCACATGGAAGATGCGCGGGGTCTCTAGCAGGCCATGCTGCATCGAGATCCAATGCCGGAAATAATCGCCCATGTGGTAGCCGCAGAAGGGGAGCATGGCCATCGGGTCGCGCCGGACTTTGCCGACTGTGCCGACGGCGGCGGCCGTCATTTCCGAGCCCATCGTGGCGCCGATATATACGCCGGAGGTCCAGTTAAAGGCCTGATAAACGAGCGGAATGTTGGTGGCGCGACGGCCTCCGAAGACGAACGCGCTAATCGGCACGCCGTGCGGATCTTCCCAGGCCGGGTCGATCGTCGGACATTGGGAGGCAGGCGCGGTGAAACGGGAGTTCGGGTGCGCCGCCTTGGCTCCGGTCTCGCGGCCGATTTGCGGCGTCCAGCGCTTGCCTTGCCAGTCGAGACACTCGGCGGGAGGCTCATCGGTCATGCCTTCCCACCAGACGCCTCCTTCCGGCGTGAGCGCAGTGTTGGTGAAGATGGTGTTCTTCGACAGCATCTTCATGGCGTTGGGGTTGGTCTTATTGGAAGTCCCGGGAGCTACTCCGAATAGGCCGGCCTCGGGGTTGATGGCACGCAGACAGCCGTGGGCATCGGGCCGGATCCAGGCGATGTCGTCCCCAACTGTCCACACTTTCCAGCCCTCGAAGGCTTTGGGCGGAATGAGCATGGAGAAGTTCGTCTTACCGCAGGCGCTGGGAAATGCCCCGGCAACATAAGTCTTCTCTCCGTGCGGATCTTCCACGCCGAGGATGAGCATGTGCTCGGCCATCCAACCTTCGTCGCGCGCCATGTTGGAAGCGATGCGGAGAGCAAAGCACTTCTTACCGAGCAGGGCGTTGCCGCCGTATCCTGAGCCGTAAGACCAGATCTGCCGCGTTTCGGGGAAGTGGACGATGTATTTTTCTTTGTTGCACGGCCAAGGCACGTCCTTCTGGCCCGGCGCCAGCGGCGCCCCGACGCTGTGCACGCACGGGACCACGCGCTTGGTGTCGCGGTCGATCTCCTGAAACACCGGCATGCCGATGCGGGTCATGATCCGCATGCTGACCACGACGTACGGCGAATCGGTGAGCTGCACGCCGACTTGCGACAGGGCGCCGCCGACCGGGCCCATGCTGAAAGGCAGCACGTACATGGTGCGGCCGCGCATCGAGCCGCCGAATAACTCCTTCAACTTGCGGCGCATCTCGAAGGGGTTGACCCAGTTGTTGGTCGGGCCGGCGTTGTCCTTGGAGAGCGAACAGATGAAGGTGCGGTCTTCGACACGGGCCACATCGTTGGCGTCCGACCGGGCGTAATAGCAACCGGGCCACAGATCCTGATTTAACTTGATGAAGGTGCCGCTCTCGACCATCTGCGCGCAGAGCGTGTCGTACTCCTGTTGGGACCCATCCACCCAGTGGATATACGCGGGCTTGGTAAGCTCAGCGATTTTGGCAACCCAGCGCAGCAGGTGCTTGTTTTCGCTCAAAGGGGTTGAAGGATCTCGTGTGAACTGCAGGTTGGCAATGGTCATTTCTCTGGCACTACGGGGAACTAAACCTCGACTCCTTCCTCAAATAACGGATTCGCGTGGCGGTTCGAGACCGCCGCGGGCTCGTCCGTCCCTAGACGGAGTTGCCGTATAAATTCACACTGGCAAGGAAGCACCAATTATCTGATCTTACCAAAGCCGCCGCGTTCCGCGGGTTTCGCGTAGGCCCTACCTGCTAAGATGTGTACCGATGAGCGGGTTGAGCCGGATCGGCGTGGCGATTGATTCCGATCTTCTGAACAAATTCGACCGGTTGATCAGCCAGCGCGGGTATTCGAACCGCTCGGAGGCGTTTCGCGACCTGATCCGTGACGCGCTCGTGGAGAAGGCGTGGGAGTCGCCGGAGAGCTCGGTGGTGGGCACCGTGACGCTCGTCTACAACCACCACGTGCGCCTGCTGAACGAGAAACTGACCGATATCCAGCATGACTTTCACCGCGCGATCCTTTCCACGCTGCACGTACATCTCGATCACGATAACTGCCTGGAAGTGCTGGTGGTGCGCGGCAAGTCGTCGGAAGTCCGGAAAGTGGCGGATGCGCTGATCAGCACCAAGGGCGTGAAGCACGGGCGGCTCACGCTAAGCACCTCCGGCTCCGAGCTGAAATGATTCTGGGAACCGGCGTCGATCTGGCGGAAGTGCCCCGCATCCGGTCCGCGATCGAACGCTTTGGGGAACGCTTCGTGCGGCGGATCTATACGCCGCTCGAAATCGCGTATGTGGACCGCAAGGCCAACCGGTTCGAGCGGTACGCCGCGCGCTTCGCCGCCAAAGAAGCCGGCATGAAAGCGATTGGCACCGGATGGGATCACGGTGTGACGTGGAAGGATGTCGAAGTGTCCAATCTTCCGTCCGGGCAGCCGACCATAAGGCTACACGGCAGAGCCGCTCAGATTGCGGAGAAGATGGGAGTGAAGAGAATCTCGCTCTCACTCACGCATACGGCGGAGTTGGCGATGGCGCACGTGATTCTTGAGGACTAGGGACCGAGCGCAACTGTGCGTCCTCAAGCCGCCGGGCTTCCTGCCAGGTGTAAATCATGCGATGCACCACCGTAAGATTCGATAACACCGCGATTACCCAGAGGACCGGGGCCATCCGGTCGAACAGAGCGCCAATGATGATCAAAACCACGCGCTCGGGACGCTCGAGAAATCCCACTTTGCAACCGGGGATCGTGCATTCGGCGCGGGCACGCGCGTAGCTGACCATCACGGATCCGGTCATCACAATCGCCGTCAACACGATATAGAAGAATCGGTTGATGGATGCGTAATAGACCAGCAGCCCCATGAACAGAAAGAGGTCGGAGTAGCGATCCAGCACAGAGTCGAAGAAGCCGCCAAATTTGGTGACACGGTCCGTGGCGCGCGCCACCCGGCCATCTACCATGTCGAAAAGCCCGGCGCCGATCACCACCGCAGCGGCAGCACGGAAACGACCCTGTGCGAATAAGAACGCAGCCCAGATGTTGATGACGAGTCCGAGAAAAGTGAGAACGTTGGGATGAATCCGGGAGAGGGCCAGTCCGCGGACAAGGACGTCGATGATGGCGCCGCAGAAATCGCCGATCAAGCGCGTAAAAGTCACAGGCTTCGGCTGCGGATCGCGGCGTGTCATTCGACCGCGTCGTGGATGGTGGTCAGCTTCAAAATCTCCATCTCCTTCACGCCTCCCGGACTCTGCACCCGTGCTGTATCGCCCACTTCTTTGCCTAGCAGGGCGCGGCCGATGGGCGAAGTGGTCGAAATCTTACCATTCGCGGCGTCGGCTTCTTCACTGGTAACCAGATTGTAAATGATTTCTTCGTCGCGCTGCACATCCAGAACGACGACGACCGAGCCGAGGCCGACTCTGTCGTGGGGGATCTTGGCAAAATTGACCATCGACATGTCGGCCAAGCGTTTTTTGAGCTGATTCAGGCGGGCGTTGACAAATCCTTGGCGGTCCTTGGCGGCATGATATTCCGCGTTCTCGCTCAGATCTCCATGAGCCCGGGCCTTCAGAATCTCCTTAGGCAGTTCGTTCCGAAGCTCATACTCGAGGGCCGCAATTTCGTCTTGCAGCTTCTTCTTGATGTCGTTCATCGAAGCGGGGGAGCCCCCGCGTCACATTATAGCGGAGAGTCAAGCACGGTAGCAGGTCCGCGATCCTTCCCGTAAGAAAAAACCGCAAGAGACGGCTCGACGGTTTTTCTTACGGACGGATTACAGGCACGGGTGCTTTCCGGGCCCGATTCAAATGAGAAGCTTCTACAATGGTGTAATTTTGGTGTAAAGGTATAACTTGGCGCTCAACATCAAAAACTCGCAAGTCGAGGAGCTGGCCGGCATCGGGAACGACTTTCCGAAGACCGACTTGAAAACGGCGCGCCTGAAATAGACATGCCAATGGCAACGCGAGGGAGCCGATGAAAGCCTACGAACTGCAGCCGGGAGCGACGGGGCTGGACGGGTTGCGGCAGAATGAGCGGCACGATCCGCAGCCAGGACCGCGGGAAGTGCTCATCCGGCTGCGCGCGGCGTCGCTCAACTATCGCGATCACATGATCGTCACCGGGCGCTACTTCACGCCGGTGAGCCGTCCGACCATTCCGCTCTCCGATGGCGCGGGCGAAGTGACGGCGGTGGGGCCTGGCGTGACGCGCTTCCAACCCGGTGATCGCGTGGCCGGTGCTTTCTTTCAAGTCTGGTTCGACGGCCCGCCCACGCGGCGGCACCCGGCTTTAGGCGTTCCGCTCGATGGCACACTGGCGGAATTGATCGTGCTGCACGAAGACGGCGTGGTCGCGATTCCGCCGAGTCTCTCGTTCGAGCAGGCGGCGGCGCTGCCCTGCGCCGGAGTCACGGCCTGGAACGCGCTGATGGTGTCCGGAACCCCGCTGAAGACGGGCGACACCGTGCTGTGTCTCGGCACGGGCGGCGTCTCGGTGCTGGCTGCGCAGATCGCGGCGGCGGCCGGAGCGCGCGTGATTGTGACTTCGTCGAGCGATGAGAAGCTGCGGCGCGTGCGTAGCCTCGGCGCTTTCGAAACGATCAACTACAAAACCCATTCGGATTGGGAAAAAGAAGTCGCGCGCCTGACATACGGCCGCGGCGCCGACCACATCATCGAAATCGGGGGCGCGGGCACGCTGAACCGCTCGTTCGAAGCGGTGGCCTTTGGCGGGAAAATCGCGCTGATCGGGTTTCTCGCCGGCCAGGCCTCCCACCTCAATCCCGTGCCAATGATGCTGAAAGGAGCATGTCTGCAAGGCATTGGCGTGGGGAGCACCGCGATGTTCGAGGCGCTGAACCGCTCGATCGCAATCAACAGGATTCAGCCGGCCGTGGACAAGGTGTTCCCGTTCGAGAAGGCCGCGGACGCGTTCCGCTGTCTTGCAACGGGTGATTTCGTGGGCAAGATTGTCGTCACGATCTGACCAACGCGCTACTGGCGGACGGCCGGCGCCGGCTCGCCGGTGACGTCTTCGAAACTGGCGGGCGGATTGTAGTAGAGGATGCGCTGGCAGCTTTCGCAGGCCATCACTTTGTCGCCGCGCTTGAGATCCTGCGCGAATTGCGGGCGGAGTGCCATCTGGCAGGCGCTGCAGCGGCCGTCCAGCGCTTCGGTGATGCCGATGCCGCGGCGCGCTTTGCGGGCGCGCTCGTAAAGCTGGGAGGTCGCGGGGGTGACTTGTGCGACAATGCCGGCCCGCTCCTGCTGCAAGTCGCCGGCGGCCTTCTGGTCGGCCGCGGTCCGCTCCCGCGCCTGCTGCTTCTCGGCCTCAACTTGTGCCCGTTCGGCCTTCAGCGCGCCCTCGGCGGCCTTGACGTTCTTGTCGAGCGGCTCGGACTCGCCCATCAGCTCCAGAATGCGGTCCTCGAACCGGCGGATCTCCTTTTCGCAGAACTCGATTTCATGCTGGAAGGCCCGGTACTGTTCATTGGTTTTGGCCTGCAGCATCTGATCCTTGAGCTTCGAGATCTTCTGCTCCTGGACCTGGATGTCGCCTTCGCACTTCTTGCGTTCCTTCTGGTTGGCGGCCAAGGCGGCGCGATCGGCTTCGAGCTTGCGCTCGTGCGCCACCAGTTTTTTCTCGATTTCGCCGATGTGCTTGGGGAGCGCGGTAATCTCGCGCGTGAGATCCACCAGCCGGTTGTCAATCTCTTGAAGGCGGATCACCAACTTCAAGTCAGAATGCATTGCTTAATTGAAGTTTAGCATGGCTGCGAAATTATCGTGACATAGGCAGGCCTTCCGGTCTGCCTATGTCACGAAGGCGCGATCGCGATCCTACCGCGCGTGCGCTTTGGCGACCGAGGCGGCCGAGTTGTTGCCGTGGCACGACTCGCACGATTCGCCCAGCGTCGGCGAGGTCATGATCGCGGCATGAGCGGCGGCCGGTTGCGTCGTGTGGCACGACAGGCAGGCGCCGGAGATGGGCGGCATCGGGTTGAGGTAATCGCGCGGCGCAACCTGGCTGATCAGGCCGGCAGGAAGCGGAAGGTCGTAGGTGCCCGGCAGGTGGCACTGCTCGCAATCGCGGCGATCGCCAGGGTAGCCGACCTCATTATAGTTGTTGACACTGTTGCCGTGACCCATCACCGTGAAATCCGTAGTCAGATTGTCTCCCGTGTGGATCTTGTGAATCAGGGTCTTGAGGTTGATCGACTCGGGAGGGTTGTTGGCTGCGACACGCATCGCAGCGTCGGTCACCGTGGGGTTGTGGCAGACCACGCAATACTCCACGTTCTGCCGGATGCCGCCATGCAGGCTCAGGGTGCTGTGGCAGGTGTTGCAGTTGGCCTGGCTGACGATCTTGCGCCGCGGCGCGACCGTTCCCCCACCGACCGCAAAGTAGAACACCTGGTTGAATCCCACATCGCGGACCGTCGTGGCGTTCATCGTGTCGGCGTTGATGGTGACATTGTTATAGCCCTCAATGCCGACGGCGTAGCTGCCCGTGGCCGTCGGCGGCAGAGCGGCCTTAAAGGTGTAAACGTACTGGCCGCCGACCAGAGAGGCTTTGCGGACGTCCTCGGAAGTGTAGCCGTTGTAGTCGGTGGTCGGACCGGTCATCACCAGGTTGAGGAAGTTCATTTTGGTGATGTCGACGAAATTGCCGCCCTTATCTTTCACCGTAAAGGTCACGGCCGGGCTTTGGCCGGGATTGGCGTTGTCGACGCTCACGAGGGTGAAGACCAGGCCGGGCAGTTGCGCCGAAGTGGTGGCCACTTTGTGGGCGCCGGTGATCGAAGCGTCGTACTCGAGTTCGCCCACGGGCGGATGGCAGCTGGCGCACTGGTTATCCGAAATTTCGACAAGGTTGCTGCCGCTGTGGTTCTTGCCGGTGGCGAAGTTCACATCGTCATGACAGGAGCCGCAGACGGCACGAGTGGGGGCCGTCAAATAGTTGTTTGCCTGGGGCGCGTTCTGATGGCAAACGGTGCAGGTCATCAGCTCGTTGGTGCCCGAAGGAAAACCGACCTTGGAGAAGTCGGACCAGGCGCCGCGATGCCAGATGCGATAAGGCGTGCCGGCTTGGACGCTGGGCAGATTCTTGCCCATGTGGATCTTGTGGATCAGGACCGGCATGTCTTGGGTGAGTCCGGTGTCGGGGTTCACGGTCTGCGGTGTGTGGCACAGGATGCACATCTCGACGGTCAGCCGCGAGCCGCCATGACCGACCAACGGGTCGTGGCATTGGTTGCACGCCGAGGTGGGTGTTACTGACCGCGTCACCGTGACCTTCGCACCGTTGGGAACGAAGTTGAAGACGTCGTTGGAGGTTTCCGACCATTCGTCATAGGTCATGAATTCAGACAGATCCCGTTGAGCCGACACGCCAATCGAATGGGTCACGGTCTGGTCGAATCCGGCGGGAGCCTTGGTTTTGAATGTATATGTGTAATCTCCGACGGCGTTGGCGGTGAAAGTCCCGCCCGAATCGGTGGCAGCCTGAGTCTGCGCGGGATTGCTGTTCAAGGTTGCCTTCAGCAAGGTCGTGGTGTACGAGACGTACTGTTTCTGGCCGGCCGGAATATAGGCGGCGATGAAACGAAGCGTCACCAGGCCCGGCGTGGCGATACCGTCTTTGTCCAACGGGATCCCCTTCGGGTCGGTGATCGTGACGCGTGCGGTGATGGTGCCGTCTGACCCGATGGCGGCGGATTGGACCTTCACGACGATACCGGGCCGTATGTAGTTCACCAGAGTTTGATCCAGATAATACGCGCGATCATGAGGAGTGTAGCCTGACCTCCGATTCAGGTCAGAAGCGACCTGGGCCACCAGCGGCGCAACCAGCACCGCCAGCAGCAGCCACGGAATTTTGAGGATTGAACTGCTCGATTTCATCTTTCACCCCTATCTATGAGTTCAGGAATCGGACGAAGCCTGATCAGCCGCAGGCGCGGAAGAAGACAACGTCGCGAAAGACCCCGGGAATTCGCGACAAATTGCCTAACAGACTATAATATCTGAATATCTGAAAATCAGCAATGCGACGAATTTTCCAACAGGTCGTGCGCCGCACCCTGAAGGGAGCCGGTTACTTCGATTCTTTCTTGAACAGCTCGCCCCAACTCGAATCGAGCACAATCCACCGGTCGGGCCGATCGGTTTCGTTCTCCGGCAGGGAGAGCGCGCCGTGGCCGTTCGGACAAATCAGCTCCGTTAGGGCCGGTTCAAAGACGCTGGCGGGCGAGCCGAGCGTGACGGGCATGGTCAACTGCCGCAGGCAGGTGGGACAGCGACGGCGCTGCTCGGCGAAGGTCCACCAGAGAGCGCCGGAACAGGCTCCGAGAAACACCAATGCCGCCGCGATGCGCCCGATGACGGCCCCGGCGCCGAGGACCGGCTGGAAGGTGCGGAAGAATGCCCCGGCCTCCATCCAAGCGAGGAGCGGAATGGCAACTGCCAGGACGGTCTTCGTGGTCAGGAATGTCCAGTAACGCCAGCCTCGCGCGGCGGTGTGCCGGTGTTCCCGCGCCACCAGCACCAGACCGCTGATCATCGCAAAGAGAGTACCGCCGAGATAGAGGGAAACGTCGGGCCAGGGCAGCTGGCTGCTGAATGACAAGAGTCGCACGGCGCGCGGCCGCCCCACGTTCGCCGCTCTGGCGAGTGCGGTCAGCTCCGTGCCGAGTTGACCGGCGGTGGCGCCGGGCCGCAGTCGCGCCACCGCACCCGAGCGCAGGCCGGGCCGAGGCGGCTGCGCGTCCAGGTCCAGCGGAGTCCACACGTTCACAGCCGGAGAAAGCGCCCAAAACAGCTCAGGCAGTACTCCCACCACGGTGTAGGGTTGGCCTTCCACCTGGATGGAAGCGCCGACGATTCGAGGATCGGCGCGGTACAAAGACCGCCAGGCGGGATAGCTCAGAAGGGCTGCGTTGCGGTCGTCCGGTTGGAGCAGGCGACCGGCCGCGGGCGGAGTGCCCAGGACGGCGAAGAAATTCCAGCTTACCCAGGCGCGGGGGACGTTGTATGCATAGCGGTAGCCGGCTAGGTCAGTGGCGAAGGCAGACTTCTCGCGCCATAGTGGCATGAGCCTCCCAAGCGTGGCCGCGCGGTCACTGGGCCTGCCGGAATACTGGACGGATACGAGGGCGCTGGGGTCCTGGATCGGAAGCGGGGCAAACGTGGAGCGCGCGCCGCGAAATCCATGAGTGCAGACAGCCATCAGGATCAGGAGGGAGATCCCGGCGCCCAGGACAAATTCTGGCCCATGCAGCAACGCTTGCGTGCCGTCGCTCCGCAGACGAAGCGCCAAGGCATCCTGCATGCCGTTCCGATAGAAACCGAGAATGCTCCTCGGCTCTCTCAATTCGCCGCGGTCGCGCAGAACCTGCCAAGCGGTCCGATTCGCATCCCAGCGATTGAACCAATCGTCCCTGCCACTCGCGGGCGCGATCCAACGGATAAAGCAAAGGAGGGCGCGAGAAGGCGGCACAAGGCAATTATGACACCGGCCGCACCCGGCGCGGCACTTGTGTCCTTACGGGGCGCGACACTCGGAATAATCTGAGTTGCCGAAAGGTCGTAGAACCGTTACACTGGGTTTCCTCCCCCGGCCAAAACATATTGGAGGTAATTTGTTTGCTGATAGAACAAGATCTGTCTGAGAGTGTGATTGCCTTGCAGCGCCGGAATCTGACCGGGGAAACGCGGCAAGTCGTCGACGAGGCCGCGCGGCTACTGGCCGAAGGGCGAGAGGGCGAAGCGCGCGCTCTGCTGGAGAAAGCCGATGCTTTGGCCAGTCAGGAGGAGACCGGTCAGCGAACCGTCACGACGAACAGCAGCGCCGTACCGGGACCGGAAGCTGTGATCGCTCCGCTCGCCGCGCGGCTGGCCGAGGGATTCACCAGCCTTCTCACGGGCGTGGTGAAAGACCTTTACCAGTACACGGCGAGGCAGATCCAAGCTGCCAGCGAAGCGCTGGAAGATCATATAGAGGAGCTGGATGCGGCGTTGGAGGACGTCGTCAGCGTCGCCGAGCGCCTCGATCAACGCGCCAACGAACAGCAGACCAATCTGCGCGAGATCCATGACGCCCAGAGCCAGGCGCATGGCGCGCAGGGCGAGATGTGGGAGGCCATTCAGTCTTTGCAACTGGCCGGGCACGAGCATCAGGAGTCGATCGCCGGCCTCACTGTGGCGAAGGACGCGCTCACGCAACAGGTCTCGAACCACGTGGAGGCGGCCGCGTCGCGGTTCGCAACTCTGGAAGAGCGGGTGAGTCTGCTTGACCGGCTCGTGGAAGAGATGCCCGGCCAGTATTCGGACATCCTGGCGCGCCTCGATCACCACACGGAGGCCCTGCGCCTTCTGGAGAACCGGCACGCGCGGCGGGTTTCCACTCTCAACCAGGTGCTGGATTCGCTGGGCCGGCTGAAAGAGTCGGAGTCCACCGATCGGGCTCTGCCGGCGTTTGCCTAGTGTAACCGGAATCTTGGCCCGGCGCTCATTACTGCGCGGCCATGGCGTTGGTGACTACAGGGATACCGCGGTCTTTCATGAGGCGGCTGAGTAACGCCACGGTGTCGGCGTGGTAGATGGCGCTGGCCATGCCGATGGGAACGCCTTCGGCCCAGTTCAGCGGCGTCATCTTCACGCTGCGCACGCCGAAGCCAAAATCTTCACCTTTGTCTTTGGCTTCGAGGCTGGCGCCCTGGTCAACCAGGAGTTGCACGGCTTTGTTGGCGCCCTTGTAGGCCGCGCCGTGGAGGGCGGTGATGCCGTGGTCGTTGGCGGCGTTGACCTCGGCGCCGCGCTCCAGCAGCAGCTTGACCACTTCCAAGGTTTGATCTTCGGAATACTCGCGGATCATCCCTTCGGCCCAGCCGACACCGGCGGCGGTCATCAGTGGTGTTGTGTGATCGAACGTGGAGATGCGCGGGTCGGCGTTGTGGGTAAGGAGGAGGCGCACGACGGTCAAATCCCCGCATAGGGCGGCTCGCAGCAGAGGGGTGGCGCCCGCCTCCTTCAGCCAGAGCGCGGACATGCCCTGGTGAACTTCGGTGTCCGCGGCGATCCGCACGTTCGGATCGGCGCCGTGGTCGAGGAGCGCGGTGATGAACTCCAGGGCGCCGTCTGTGCTGGGGCCGGGGACTGCGGTGATCTCCTGGTTGCGGTTTTTGACGGCAAGATAGAGCGGCGTCCAGCCCTTGTCGTTGGCGCGGTTCGGATCGGCGCCGTGATTCACCAGGAACTGAGCGATGGAATAGAAGCCGTTCTGGACGGCGACTAACAACGGCGTGCTGCCGTCGACCGAGGGCTGACTCACATCGGCGTGCGCGGCGACGAGAGCGCGGACACATTCGAAAGCGCCCTCGCGCGCGGCGAAGAGCAGGGCGGTGAGGCCCCCAATGCTGCGCGCCTTGGGAGCCGCACGGCCACTCGCGCCAAAGAGAATATTGCTGTTGGCGAACCCGAGGCCGCGCCGGCCGATGGGTGTGAGAACCTTGGACTGGATGTTGATATCCGCGCCGCGGTCGATCAGCAGCTGAACCACGGGGGCGTGGCCTTGTTCGGCGGCCCACATGAGCGCGGTGGTGCCGCGCAGATCTTCCTGGGCGTTCAGCTTTGCGCCGTGATCGAGCAGAACTTTGACCGCTTCGACGCGGCCGCTGCGCGCGGCCATCATGAGCGGCGTTTCGCCATGCGAGAGCATGGCCGCGTTGGGATCGGCTCCGGCTTGAAGCAGCAGGGCAATCATGCGGGTGCTGCCATTCTCCGTGGCGAGGAACAGCGGTGTGGCGCCGTCGCGGTTGGCGGCGTTGGCATTCGCTCCGGCGTGAATCAGCATGCCGGCCATTTCGAGATCGTCCCAGTGCGCGGCCCAATGCAAAGCCGTGGCGCCGTCGAGTTGCGGCGCGTTCACGTCGGACTTGCGGTCGAGCAGCGCACGCACGGCTTCGCCGTCGTGGTGCATGGCGGCACCGGCGATACCGGCGTCCGACGCGAGAACCGCCAGGGGCACGGCCGCGCCGATAGCGAGAAGATTACAGAGCAATCGGCTTGGTGCTGTCACCGAGGGATTCCTTTTCAATGCCGCAAAGCTGGAGCGTGGTCAGCAGCAGGTTGGCGGTGGTGCCCGGCGCTTTGATGTGGCGTCCGCCGTTGTGCCGGCCCATGGCGCCGCCCGCCAGCAGATGCCCGACGTTGCGGTGGCTGTGATAGTTCGAATCGCCCATGTTGCTGGCCCAGAGGATGAGCGTGTGGTCCAGCAGGTTGCCTTCGCCGTCGGACGTTGCTTTCAGCTTGTTCAGGAAATACGGGAGCGCGCCCACATGATACCGGTTGATCTTCGCCCAATCTTCAACGCGCTTGGGTGCGGCGCCGTGGTGCGAGGCCGCATGGTTCGCAGTCGGCGTGCCGGATTCCGGGTAGCTGCGCATGCTGACATCGTGGGCGACCATGAGCGTCGAGACGCGCGTAATGTCGGCGCGGAAAGCCAGCACCTGCAAGTCCCACATCAGGTTGATGTGTTCGGTGAAAGACTCCGGAATACCGAAGGGGACCTGCGCGTCCACGGAAGCGGCCGAGGATTTCGCCACGTTCTGCAGGCGACGTTCGATTTCGCGAATGTCTTCGAGGTATTCACCCAGCCGGGCCTTGTCTGTATTGGGAAGCGCGCTGTTGAGGCGGGCCACTTCCTCGGAGACCGCGTCGAGCAGACTGGCCTGCGCCTGCTTGCGAGCGGCCCGTTCGCGCGAGGTGCTGCCGTCGCCGAACAAGCGTTCGAACACCACTTGTGGATTGGCTTCATGGGGTAGCGGCTTGGTCGGGCTGGCCCACGAGACCGAGTTGACGTATGCGCAGCTGTATCCCCACGGGCAGGTGGCGAGCGCGCTCTGATCTTCGATGCCGAGCTGGATCGAAGGCAGCGCCGTATCCTGCCCGTACTTCTGCGCGATCATCTGATCGATGGTGGTGCCGAGGTAAATGTCTTCGCTCACCGTCTTTTTGGGCGCCGCGCCGCTGAACACGGCGGCGCTGCGCGAGTGGTCGCCGCCGGTCTCGCCCGGAGGCGGCATCGATGCGGTGGCATCGAGCCCGCTGAAGACAGTGACGGTGTCCTTCCACGCCTCGAGCGGCTTCAACACGAAGGGAAGTTCGGTGAGCGGACCTTCGGCGTCGATTTTCCAATATTCCGGGGCCCAGCCGTGAGCATTGAAGATGCCGACGAACCGCGGAGCTTTGGGAGCGGCCTCGGCGCGCGCCGAAGGAGCGAGGGCGGGGATCATCGAATCGAGCACCGGCAGCGCCAGCGAGACGCCGGCGCCCCGGAGGAGCGTGCGACGCGAGATGTGTTTCCGGGTGATGAACATACTATTGACGGGCAACCTGAATGGCCCCCTCCGGCTTGCGGTTCATTTGAAACGAGTCACTGGTGACGATGCCGAGAACCACTGAAGAGAAGCGGTAATTGTTGGCGGCGGCTTCGTGGACAATCGAGCGGACCGTGGGCATATCGGGATAATCGACGCCGCGGCCCAGCGCGTAGGTAAGAAGTTTTTCGGTGAAGGTGCGGACGAATTGCGGCGAATAACGTAAGAGCGCCCGGCGCAACTCGACCACGCCGTTCAGTTTGGTGCCGTCGGTGAGTTGAGCGGAGGCGTCGACTTTCTGGCCATATTCGGTGTTGCGCCACTTGCCGATGCCGTCAAAATTTTCCATCGCCAGGCCGATGGGGTCGAACATGCGGTGGCAACTGGCGCAGGCCGGATTGGCGCGGTGCTGCTCCATGCGCTGCCGCATCGTCTGATCGGCTCCGGCAGTGCCGCCCTCGGCCTTGAGCACCGGCACGTTGGGCGGCGGATCCGGCGGCACGGTGCCGAGAATGTTCATTAGCACCCATTTGCCGCGCTGCACGGGAGAGGTGCGGTCGGCGATCGAGGTCGCCAGCAGAATGCTGCCTTTGCCGAGCAGGCCGCGGCGCACATCGAGAGCGCCGTCGAGTTGGACACGCCGGAACTGGCTTCCGTAGACGTTGGGAATGCCATAATGCGCGGCCAGGCGCTCGTTGACAAAGGTGTAATCCGCGTTGAGCAGGTCGGCCACACTGCGGTCTTCGCGCAGGATGCTTTCGAAGAACATCTCGGTTTCGGTGCGGAACCCTTGGCGGAGATTGTCGTCGAAATCAGGGTAAATGATGCCTTCCGGCGTGGACGATTGCAATGTGCGCAACTGCAGCCACTGGCCCGCGAAATTCTTCACAAGCTCGTGCGCGCGAGGGTCGGCCAGCATGCGTCGCACCTGGGCCTGGAGTACGGCTCGATCGCGAAGCGTGCCGGTTTCCGCCAGCTTTAGGAGCGTGTCGTCGGGGCCGCTGCTCCACAGGAAGTACGATAGACGCGACGCCAATTCGCGGTTGCTGACGCGGTACGGCTGGCCGGGCGGGACTCCCGCCGGACCGTCCTCGGCTCGGAACACGAACTCCGGATGAGCGAGGATGAATTGGAGGCCGCGTTCGATGCCGTCCTCGAAATCGCCCGCGTTGCGGCCGGTCTGATTGAAGCTCATCAGCTTCTCGGTATCGCTGTCGGTCAGAGGCCGGCGATAGGCCTTGCGCGCCAGCGTGGTAAGGATCTGGCGGGCGCAGGGCAATTCATCGGAAGCGTTCGCCGGGTGGCACGTGAGAATCTGGCGGCGGCTCGGCGTCTCGCTAGGCCGCGTGCCGTTGATCGGGCCGGAAATCGTCAACGAGCTCACCTGCGGCGTGAAGGTGAAGCCCTCGATCAGGTTGTCGTCCAGGATGCTGCGGCGGTAGTGGCGATTGAGATCGACATTCGGCACGTAGGTGGTAGCCAGGAAGGCGAGGCCGACGGCGCGCTCTCCGGCCTTGACGGCGACGCGCACCTCGTTGCGATCATGCAGGGACGTGAGCGGCACGTCCTTCACCATCCTGAAGAGCTTGACGCGCGCTCCGTCGATAGTCACTTCGAGCTGCTCATCGTCGCTGTCGCCTCCATACAAGCCGCCGACCGTGGTGCGCACCGGTAGCCAAGAGATGACGTAATCGCCATCGGCTGGGAAATAATGATGCACCAGCATGCCGCCACGCGTCCCGAAGGAGAGTCCTTCCAGGTGTTGTTCCTGCGAGTAGTCCTCGCGCACGTGATAGATCTTGCGATTGGGTCCGGTCTCGTGGCCGAGCGCGAGGCGGCTGATCTTGGCGGCGGCCGAAACATAGCCTTCGACCAGAGCCGGTGAGACGCCGAGGCCGCTGACGACGTTATCGAAACCGTAACTGGTGTCGTCGGCCGGAAGATACGCGGCGGGATCAATGTCGAGCGCGAGCAGATCGTGGATGGCGTTGGCGTACTCAGTGCGGTTGATGCGATGGACGCCGGGCGCCGGCAAATGCGGTCGGACGGCTGCTGCGCGGTCGAGTTCGTTCTCGAGCGCAGCAGTCAGCGCCTCGTACCTGGCGGGTTCGGGCCGCGGCAGACCGAGCGGCGGCATCATGCCGGCGCGCAGTTTGCGCACGACTTTTTCCCAGGTTTCGGCATTGTCCGCGATCTGCGCGAGGTCCAGCCGGTCGAGCATCAGACCGCCGGTCTTCAGTCTCTGGTTGTGGCAGGTGACGCAATACTGATCGAGCAAGGCTCGCTGGGCGGACAGCGAGGGCGGCGTAGCGGCCGTCTGGCCGAGGGCCAGGACTGCCGATAAGCACATGATTCCAAGAGGGTTTCGGATCGCTTTGCGCATCGACCCAGTGCAGACAAAAGTAGCAGAGGGGTCTGCCGGAGTCAAGGGTTGACAGTGCGGTTGACAGCGCGACCGGGTCCGGCAAGGCACCCGCTGTCTCGCCCGCTCCACCCCGGCTTGACGACCGCGAATGGCTCCGATATACTCCCACCCACCTTGGAACATAACAGCAGGGTGAGCTGCTTCTAAGGCTGTTGGGGGTCTTGCATGCGTAATCGGGTCCGTATCGCTTTGTCATTTCTGGTCGTTTTGGGCGCCTTCGCCCAGTCCGACCGTGGCACCATCACGGGCACTATCTCCGATCCCGCGGGTGCTGTGATCGCCGCGGCGTCCATTGAGGCGCGCAACGTCGCCACCGGATCTCTCTACACAGCGGCTAGCTCGGCCACAGGCAATTACACGATTGCGCAATTGCCGGCGGGGAACTACGAACTCGTCGTCACCGTACCCGGTTTCAAGCGATATCTTCGTGAGGGCTTGCAGGTCGAAGTAGCTGGAACTTTGCGCATTGATCCCATTCTCGAAGTGGGCGCTGCCACCGAATCGGTAACGGTGGAAGCCGCGGCGCCTCTGCTCAAAACCGAGGGTGGCGAGGTCAGTCACAATATCGCCACGCAGACACTGGATGACCTGCCCATTCTCACTCTCACTGGCGCCGCCGCCAGCGGCGGAAGCCTCAGTACCTTGGGCAATATCCGGAACCCGCTGTCTTCGGTCCAACTGCTGCCGGGCGCGCGCATCTCCACCGACAATGTCCTGCGCATTAACGGCATGCCTTCCAGTTCCCAATCCATCAACATCGAGGGCCAGGACGCCACCAACGGCTTTTCGAAAATGCGGAATCAGGTGAACCAGGCGGGAGTCGAGGCGATTCAGGAAGTGGCCATCCAAACCAGCAACTTCGCTGCCGAGTATGGCCAGGCCGGCGGCGGCTACTTCAACTACACCATGAAATCCGGCAGCAACCAGTTTCACGGCAGCGGCTACGACTACTTCGTGAACGAGGCTCTGAATGCCGGATCTCCCTTTACCGACGCTGGCTCCATCAATCCCAATAAGGCCGGCCAGTTAGTCCGCAATCCGCTCCGCCAGAACGACTACGGCTTCACTCTCGGTGGCCCCATCAAGATTCCCAAGATCTACGACGGCCACGACAAGACGTTTTTCTTTTTCAGCATTGAGCAGTTCCGGCAGAGCGCATTCACCACCAATACCCAAGGGATTGTGCCCACAGCCGCTCAACGCAATGGAGATTTTCGCGGCGCCCTGAGCCCCATCTGCAATGGTCCTGACCCCGCCGGCCAGACCGTTTGCCTCAACGAGATCTTCGATCCTTCGACTCAAACCACTGTGAATGGCGCTCAGGTGCGCAGCCCGTTTGCCAATAACACGATCCCCATGAGCCGCATCGATCCCACGGCGGCGATCATTCAGAACTTAATCCCCATGCCGAACACCCCGGGGCTGATCAATTACACCGCGCCGGGCTACTCGAATTTCCGCCACACCACGATTCCCTCCATCAAGTTTGACCAAAACCTGAGTGCCAAACTCAAGTTCGCGGCTTACTATTCGGCGACCAAGACGGTTTCACCGCAAACCAATGGCTTCTCGCAGGCCTTCACCGCCCTGCAGCCGCAGGATGCCCTCGCTCAAACCGCGCGGATCAACCTGGACGCCACTCTTACCCCGACTCTGCTCTTCCACCTCGGAGCCGGTTATCTGCAACTCTCGAATCCGCAGGGCGGCGCTCCGTATGACCAGAAAGCGGCGGCGCTGTTTCCACAAGGTGTTCCCTTCACCGACAGCAATTTCTTCCCCTATTTGGCGGGCATGTCCAGCGTGCTCGGCGGCGGCTGGAGTGGCGGCGGCCCATATCCGGCGGTCACCAACACCGGTGTCCCGTTTGGGCTAACCCCGATCCAACATGATTACAAGCCGACGTTTAATACAAGCATGACCTGGGTCAAAGGGAACCATACTTTCAAGATGGGGGCCAACGCTTTGTTTGAGGGCCTGCAAAGCGTAAACGCCAGCCGCGCCCAAGGCGAATTCACCTTTTCGCAGATTCAGACCAGCGACCCGTGGCAAAACGGCCAACCTTTTTCCGTGACCCAGAGTAGCGGATTTGGCTATGCCAGCTTCTTTCTCGGCGCCACCAGCGGCGTCACTACGGCATCGCCCGCCGATGTCCGGCTGGGCTCGCATTCCTTTGGGATGTTTATCCAGGATAGTTGGAAGATCACGCGCAAGCTGACTTTCGACTACGGGCTGCGTTGGGACTACGCCATTCTGTGGAAAGAGCAATACGGTCGCATGCAGAATGCCGCCTTTGATCAGCCAAATCCATTGATCGGCGGTCGCATCGGCACGGTGGAATACGAAGCCACCTGCCACTGCCATTTTGCCAACGCCTACCCGTATGCCATCGGCCCGCACCTGGGGCTCGCCTACCAAATCACCCCGAAAACCGTCTTCCGCGCCGGCGGCGCCATTTCGTATGCTTCGGTCTCGGACGATGCCGGCTTGAATGGCAGCGCCGGCGACTTCTACCTCATTAGCGCGCCGGCCTATGGAGCCTCCGCGGGAGATCTGAAATATGGCGATCCCCTCGGTCCCGGCAATCACTACGGAAATCCCGTATTGAAGTGGCCGGACTTTAGCCCGCATTACCCGGTTCCCGCGGCGCCGGGTGTGATCCCTCCCTCCTCGCCGTTTGTCTCGATCGCTCCCAATTCTGGCCGCCTGCCCCGAATCTGGCAATGGAGCATCGGTTTTCAGCGGGAGGTGGCGCCCAATCTGGTCGTGGAAGCCAGCTATGTCGGCAATCGCGGCGTCTGGTGGGTCGGTCCCCTCCTGGCCGGCCTCAATTACAACGCACTGACGCCGGAAGGCTTGAAGTCGCAGTACGGAATCGATGTCACCAATCGGGCCGATACGACGCTTCTCAACACCCAAATCAACTCGCCGGCCGTAACTGCCCGGTTCCCGTGGCTGGCCAATCCGAACAGCGTCTACCCGGGATTCCCGGCGACGCAACCGCTGCTTCAGGCCCTGCGGCCGTATCCGCAGTGGAACGGGATCCCGCCCTTCCTCGGACCTCCAGACGGCAACACATGGTACGACTCGCTCCAGGCGAAACTCACCAAGCGGTTCTCTCACGGCCTCAGCGCCCTCGTCACGTACACCTGGCAGAAAGAGCTGACCAACGGCACCAACGCCAACACAGCATACGTCACACCATCCCCGCCGCTGATCAACGACGTATTCAACACGAAAATCGACAAGCAGATTTCCGGGTTCAGCCAGCCTCAGGTGCTGGTGATTGCGTTCAGCTACACCACGCCCCGGCTGCAAGGCAGCGGCGCCGGGTCTCGCGCCCTTTCCTGGGGACTCCGCGACTGGACCTACAGCGGCGTGCTCCGCTATCAAAGCGGCCAGTTGCTGCAGAGCCCCGACTCCGGCAACAACCTCCTATCGAATCTCGGCCGGGGCCCGGCCAACAATCCGGCAGTCTGGGGTGGAGGTTACACGTTCATGAACCGCGTGCCCGGCCAGCCTCTATTCCTGGTCGATCCCAATTCCAAATTCGATCCCACCAAGCAACTGGTCCTGAATCCCGCCGCTTGGGTGGAACCCCCATACGGCACGTTTGGCAGTTCGGCTGTCTATTTCAACGATTTTCGCTGGCAGCGGCAGCCCGCCGAAAGCATGGCGCTCGGCCGCATTTTCCGCGTAAGGGAAGGAATGTCGCTCTACATCCGGGCGGAATTCCAGAATATTTTCAATCGTCTCTTTTACCAGATGCCCAGCAACAGTGGAGCGACGACTCTCACTACGCCCGTCGGTCGCGCCAACAGTCTGGCCGGCGTCACCGGCCTGTTGTCTTCCGGCTGGGGCTATGTCAACTGGGTCAATGGGGGCAGCCCCGGAATGGGCGGTGCCCAGCCGCGATCGGGCCAGATCGTCGCGCGCTTTACGTTCTGACCGGCGGAAGCCTGGGCCGCGCAACGCGGCCCAGGGACAATTGGACCCGCGGCTAGTCCGGGCTGCCGTGGCCGGCAACCTCACCCTTCGTGCGGTCGTCCGTCAGGCGCTGGAGCGCCGTCTGCACCTTCTTCGCCAGAGACTCGGGTGTGAACGGTTTCTGAATATAGTCCTGGCCCGCCTGCAGAATCCGGCGGTGCTCGATCGCCGTTTCCGCATATCCGGACATGAATAAGACATGCAGCATCCGTTGCGGCAGCAGCTGCTTTGCCAGATCGTTCCCGTTCATGCCCGGCATCACCACATCCGTCAGAAGCAAGTGGATTGTTCCGCGAAAATCGTGCGCCAGCGCCAGCGCCTCCTCGCCCGTGGCCGCGCTCAGCACGCGGTACCCGTATCTCTCGAGGATTGTCACGGCCAGTTGACGTACGTCGTTTTGGTCTTCGACTAGAAGAATCGTCTCGGTGCCGCGCAGATCGTGTTGGGCCGCGGCAGGCGCCGCTGCCACCGTTTCGTCCGTTGCCGGAAGATAAATCTTGAACGTCGTCCCGGCGCCGGGCTCGCTGTACACCCAGATCCACCCCTCGCTTTGCCGAACCATGCCGTGCACGGTCGCTAATCCCAGACCAGTCCCCGATCCGGGCGGCTTGGTCGTAAAGAACGGCTCGAAGATGCGCTTCTGCACTTCCGGCGCCATGCCCGTCCCATTGTCCGTTACGTTCAGCACGACATAACGTCCCGGCCGAACTTCCGGATGCGAGCTGCGATATTCCTCCCCCAAGACCTCGTCTCGTGTTTCCAGGATCAGTGTCCCTCCCCGCGGCATGGCGTCGCGCGCGTTGATCGCCAGGTTCATCACCACCTGTTGCATTTGCCCCGCATCCGCCCGGATATTCCTGAGATCCTTCGAGCGTAGGACAATCAGTTCCACGTCCTCCCCGATGAGGCGCCGCAGCATCTGCTCCATGTCGTTGATCACGTGATTCAGGTTCAGCACTCTTGGCTGCACCACCTGCCTTCGGCTGAACGCGAGCAGTTGTTGCGTGAGCGCGGCGGCCCGCTGTCCCGCCCCGCTGATTTCCCCCACTCGCTCCGCCACCACGCTGCCCTTCGGCAATTCGGCCAAAATCTGCGCCGCATAACCGTTGATTACCGTCAGCAGATTGTTGAAATCGTGGGCCACGCCTCCTGCCAGGCGCCCGATGCTCTCCAGCCGCTGCGACTGTTGAACCTGGTCTTCCAGCTTCTTCCGCTCCGTGATGTCATTCGCCAGCACCAGGCACGCGTTCCGGCCCTCGTACTGCATCGGATGCGCCGTGATCTCCACGAGGATAATTGCCCCGTCCCGTTTCCGGTGCCGCCACGGTCCGTCCCGATGCAACTCGACTACCGGCTTTCGCACGTCCTCTAGCAGCGCCGGAATGTCTTCGGCCGGCCGGATGTCCTTCAGCGTCATCTGCAGCAGTTCTTCCCGCGAGTAGCCATACTGGACCACGGTCGCCTGGTTCACCGCCAGAAATGCCAGGCTTTCGCGGTCAAATACCCACATCGGCTGCGGGTTGCTTTCGAAAAGATGACGATACCGGCGCTCCGATCTCGCGAGCTCCTGCTGCGCTTTCCGGCGCTCCGTCACATCTCGAAACACCAACACCGCGCCGAGAGGACTCCCTCCCCGTTGAATAGGCGCGCCGCTGTCTTCGAGTGGAATGCGCCGCCCGTCCTTCGCGATCAGCACCGTGTGATTTGCCAGTTCGACCGTTACGCCTTCCCGAATCACCTTGTCGATCGGATTGTCGATCTCCTCGCCCGTCTGTTCATTGACCACCGGAAACACCTGCCGCAGGGGTATTCCCTTGGCTTCTCCAGGCTCCCATCCGGTCAAGCCGGCGGCGATGCGGTTCATGAAAATCACTCGAAGCTCGGCGTCCGTCGCGATCACCGCATCCCCGATACTGGCCAGCGTGGTCTCAAACCACTGCCGCTGTTCCCGCTCGGCCTCCTCCGCGGTCTTCCGGCTCGCTGCCTCCCGCTCCAGGCGCCGCAGCGTCTTCCGCTGAAGATTGAGAAGAAAGGCCGCCGCGACGCTGATGACTATGAATCCGAAAACGGTGATGCGGTCCGCCCGCGTCGACAAAAGGAATGGCGACGTGGTCGCCGGAGAAACAAAGAAATACGTGCCGGCCGCTGCCGACAGAAGTGTCCCCAGCACCGCCGCCCCGAACCCCCCATACCACGCCGTCAATATCACTACCAGGAAATACACCGCAAACGGTATCGCGGCGCCCACCAGCGGCGTCAGGGCCATGCGCAGAAGGGTCGCCAACACGGTCAACCCGACCGCCCAGGCATATTGATAGGTTCGGACTCTCATCGGATCGGTCTGCTCCCCTCCAGTCTGCCCTTGAACCCCGAAAATCCAGTGTGATCCCGAACACAGAAAGACATCACCGTCTCACCGGGATTTCCCGATGGCGCGCCTCGGCTTGCCCCCATCGCCGCGAACCATCTATCATCGAACCGATGAACCAGCCACTTGCGCTCCTTCTGGTCTCGGCAGCTCTGCCCCTGGCGGCACAGTGGCTCGACCATCGTGACCCGCAGACTCCGCGCACCAGGAACGGCCAGCCGAATCTGGCGGCGCCGGCGCCGCGCTCGCATGGCAAGCCGGATCTCTCCGGAGTCTGGCAGGCAGAGCGCACGTCCGACCAGGAGTTGGCGGGCGTGCTCGGCCAGGAGTTTGTGGGGTTGCAGATCGATCCCCAAGACTTCACCAAGAATGTGTTGAACGTCTTTTGGGGACTCAAGCCCGAGGAGGAGCCCCTTCGTCCCGACGGAGTTGCCGCGTTCAAGGGCCATCAGGGCACTCCGTCTCAATATCCGCACACCCAATGTCTTCCCAACAGCATCCCCGGCGATATGCTGGTGCTTACCTTCAAGCTGCTCCAACTGCCGCAGGAAATCGTCATCCTGACGGAGATCGGCTCCCCACCCCGCCAGATCTACGTGGACGGCCGCCCGCTGCCCAAAGATCCCGTGCCCTCTTGGATGGGTTACTCGGTCGGTAAGTGGGACGGCGACACTCTTGTCGTCGAAACCAACGGCCTCAATGATCGTGCCTGGCTGGATGGGTTCGGCCATCCGCGTAGCGAACAAATGCGAATTACCGAGCGGTATCGCCGGCGCGATTTCGGCCACATGGACGTGGAGTTCAGCTTTAACGATCCGAAATTCTACACGCGCCCGTTCGGCCTGAAGACCACAATGAACCTGCTTCCCGACAGCGATCTGCTCGAATACGTCTGCGAAAACGAGAGAGACCGCAGGCATCTCGGGAATTAGCCGCGCTTCCCGCCGGCCGGGGTTTCCGTGTAGAGTAGCTAGAGATTGGAGGGTACCTCGATGTTCCGGCTGTCTGCGCTGCTGGGTTTCTCTCTCCTGGGTACCGCCGGGTTTGCGCAAACTCCTTGCGATCAGTTGAAGCTTTCGTTTCCGGATGCGACCGTGACGTCGATCCAGTTCATACCAGCGGGACCGTTCAAAGCGCCGTCCCCGCAGATCGCGCCCCTCCCCGCGCCGGAATCGGACGCCGGGCAGGCCGGCTCCGCTGTGCCCGCGCGGGCTGCCGGCCCACCGCGCGCCGGCCGCCCCGGCGCGCCCGCTCCGCTACCCGTCCCGGCATACTGCCGCGTCATGATGATTCTGACACCGTCTTCGGACTCGAAGATCGAGGCCGCCGTCTTTCTGCCGGCTGAGAACTGGAACGGTAAGCTGCAGGTGGTCGGTAATGGCGGATGGGCAGGCACCGTCAGCTACCCGGCTATGGCCGACGCCCTGCGCGAAGGCTACGCCACGGCATCCAATGATACCGGCCACCGCGCCGCCGACGTCGGCGGAGGCGGCATGTTCGCTCTCGGCCATCCCGAGAAGATTACCGATTTCGCCTGGCGCGCCATGCATGAAACCGTGGTCAAGGCGAAGGCCATCACAGTCTCTTTTTACGGCAACGCGCCCAAATACTCCTACTACAACGGCTGCTCCACCGGCGGCCGCCAGGGCTTGATTGAAGCCACCCGCTTCCCCAACGATTTCGATGCGATCTCAGCCGGCGCTCCCGCCAATCCTCACGTCCATCTGCACGCAGCCGGCGTCGAACGGAGCCTGGAGCTGATGAGGAACAACGCTCCGCTGTCGACGGAGAAAGTCGAGACTTTGCACAAAGCCGTCATGAACGCCTGCGACGCGCTCGACGGAGTCAAAGACGGCATCATCGGCAATCCCGAGCGCTGCCATTATGATCCCTCCGCCCTGTTGTGCAAGAACGGCGACAGCTCGTCCTGTTTGACTCCAGCCGAGCTGAAGACCGTGCAAATCGTCTTCGGCGACGTGAAAACCAAAACCGGCGAAGTCGTCTGGACCGGCTATCCGGTCGGCACGGAGCTGGAAGTCGCCTCCTTGCGCAATGTTCCGAAGAGCCCCGGCGGCGTCTGGGACGTGATCCGCATCCTGGGCCACCAGGACAAAAATTACGACTGGCACAACTTCGATCTCGCCAGCGAATTGCCGCCAGCCGATAAAGCCGGCATCGACGTGCTGACGTACGATCTCTCCGCCTTTAAAGCGCATGGCGGCAAGCTCCTGCTCTATCATGGCTGGGCCGATCCCGGAATTCCCCCGGGACATACCGTGAGTTATTACAAGTCGGTGCTCGACACGATGGGCGGCGGCAAGCAGGACGATTGGGTGCGCCTCTTCATGGAGCCCGGCATGGCCCACTGCCGCGGCGGCGCCGGTCCCGACCAGTTCAACAAGATGGCCGTGATCGAACGCTGGCGCGAAGAAGGCGAAGCCCCGGCCTCTATTCTCGCTTCACGCGTAACCGACGGCAGGGTCGACATGACCCGCCCGCTCTGCCCCTATCCGCAGGTCGCGGTTTACAAGGGCGTAGGCAGCACCAACGACGCTGCGAATTTTTCCTGCAAGCAACCTTAGAACGCTTGCTCACTCCGGCGGCCATCCGTTTAGCCCCGTCCCGGGAGCGCGGCGTTTTCACATAGACCAGTCGGGGCGCCGCCTGTCCGGACGCGACATAGACGTGGCGATCACGCTGCCCCGCTCCCTCACGGTCGCGGCTCGGAACGGATGTCGCGGGTGCCGGCATCGCGGGATGCAACCCTTACGGGATGTGGTAGGTAATCCTCGCGCTGTGGTCGGTGATCTGTGCCCCGGGCGCCTTGATCGCCTGGGCGATATCGACGGCGGCGAGGTCCGCTTTCAGAAACGTGTAGTCTCCCTGCTGGTTGAGGATGGCCAGATGCGTGTCGGGGAATTTCTGCGTCCCGAAGTCCGGGGGGTAACGGCAGTTCTCGAAATCCGCCGTGACCCGGGCGGTGGCATCGTTCGAGTGGCTTTCGGTCCGAATCAACTGGCCGGATTGGAAGCCCGGGGCGGCGAGGAACGAACAGCTCCGGAACGCGGCGGAGAATGTCGTATGCCGCTTCGTTCGCATATCCAGACCGCTTACCGCTCCGGCGTTTTCGGGGAGCTTGAATGCGCACTGCTCGAACACGAACCGACGCAGGTCGAAATACGCGAGATCGCCCGACCGGAGCGCGAGGTGGCTGTCGACGACCGTGCCGGCGGCGCTTGAGACGGTGAACGATTCGCGCGCCAGGAGATCCCGAGCCCTCAGGGTCTGGACGGGGCCCTTGGCGTTGAACGAAATGACGCGCGCCTGAATGCCGGTGACGTGCCACTCCGATTCCTGGAAAACACCGGGAGGGCCGGGAAAAATGCGCCAATCCTCGTCGAACTCCAGAATCAGCGAATCGAAATCGCAGTTGGCGATCGTCACCCGCTGCGCCAGTCCGCCGAACCGGATGGAGTTGCCCTGGCCGTTCACGCGCGGGTTCGCAGGGTCGTCCGCGATGCCCGAGATGTTCACGTTGGCCACGTTCGGACGGAAGAATCCGGGAGGGTGAGGATCGAAGCCGGGCTCGCTCCGGACGTCGTCGGCGAATCCGCCGCGCTGGAGCTGGATATCGCTCAATTCGACCGAATCGAAGGCCACGAACACGCGCCGCTGGATCCCGCCGGGGCCGTCGGGGAAGGGATAGGAAGCGCCCGAAAAGCCCAGCATGAAGCTGTGCGCGGCCGCATGCTTCGGCACCCCGTCCAGGCGCTGATTGCCCATGTTGCAGTCGAGCTCGAACCCGCCGATTTTGATATCGCCGCGCTGGAGAATCGCGAATTCGAACGGTTTCCCCTTGGGCGACAGAGGCGGATGGGTGTGGAAGACGAGCCCCAGGTGTTCTTGCGGCCCGGGAGGCTCGGGTATCAAATAGATTCCGTAGTTATCGTCGACGACGTGGCCAGGATCGGTCCCGATGGAGAAATCGGGACGCTGGATGCGCGCGGCCTGGCCCGACGCGTCGGGCTTGCTTCCGCGCATCACCAGGCCTTTGGGTCCGATCGGGGTAGTCAGTTTGACCCCAGGCTTCGTGAGATGCACGCCCGGCAGCAGTTCCAGAGCCTCGCCGGCGAGGTTGGCCTTGTGGATGGCTTTGGCGAGGGCGTTGACATCGTTGGAAGGCGGAATTTGAACCGGCATAGAGTTACCCCACACGATAGCGCACCCGGCCTGTCCCGGTGCCTTGACTCCGGCGCTTGGCGTCTGTACCTTGGCTGAAAGTCCGATTGGGAGGTTTCCATGAGAAATCCCGTTCTCGGTTCCCTGGCCGCGGTCCTGCTGGCCCTCGCGCCTGCCGCCGCACAGACTGCCAAACCGAAAACCGCGCCCGCCGTCAAAGCCACCTGGACCCCGCCGCGCACCCCCGACGGCCATCCCGATCTCCAAGGCGTTTGGACCAACAACAGTGTCACTCCCTTGCAGCGCCCCAAGGAGCTCGCCGGCAAAGAATTCTATTCCGAAGAGGAGTTGGCCGGCGTGCAAAAGAAACAGCGTGAACGCCTCGCCCTCGACGATGTCGAAGGCGAGCCGGCCGCCAACCATTCCGGCGTCGAAGGCGCGCCCGCGGAAACTGTGCATTACGATCACGCCCAATTTGGCCTCGATTGGCTGCAGACCCGCGTCGCTTGGAATTACCGCACTTCGTTGATCGTCGGCCCCGAAGGCACCATTCCTCCCCTGACTCCCGAAGCCCGCCAACGCCGCGCCGATCGCGCCGCTAAAGAAAAAGGCCATGAGTTCGACGGCCCCGAGAGCCGCCCTTTGGAAGCCCGCTGCCTGACCCGCGCCAACGTCGGCCCGCCCCTGCTTCCCACGCGCTACAACAGCAATCTGCAGATCGTGCAGGGTCCCGGATATGTCGTGATTGAAACCGAAGAGATCCACGATGCGCGCATCATTCCCACTGACGGCCGTCCGCACATTCCGAAAAGCATCCACCAGTGGATGGGCGATTCCGTCGGCCATTGGGAAGCGGATACGCTCGTCGTCGACACCACCAATTTCACCGATCGGAATCCGTTCCCTGGCGCGCAGAACCTGCACGTCGTCGAACGCATCACGCGCGCGGATGCAGACACGATTCTCTATCAATTCACCGTAGAAGATCCCAGCATGTGGACCAAGCCCTGGTCGGGCGAAGTCCCCATCAAGAAGATCGACGGCCAGATCTACGAGTATGCCTGTAACGAGGCGAATTACGGCCTGGCCAACACCCTCCGCGGTGCCCGCGTCGCCGAAGCGCAAGCCGCCGCGAAGTGACGG
>CAYTJD010000189.1:0-10072 GCA_964438005.1 uncultured Solibacteraceae bacterium
ACCCCGGCGTCGAGTACGAGGATTTTCCCAAGCCTCCAGACTGGAATGAGAAAACCGAGTGGGCCTTCGCCCGGTTGATGTATCCGCCCATGCCGAATTACGGATTCTTCGCAAATCCGAACTGGAAGGCGGGCGCGTCGAACTGGACCATCGACTACCCGCGCTCCGACCGTCATATCTCGCAAGCCGTCCGCCGCCTGACGCGCCTCCACGCGCGCTCCGTGGAAGAGCCGGTCGATCTGGACGACGGAGATCAATACGATTGGCCGTGGCTGTATGGAGTGGAAGTCGGCCACTGGAAGTTGACCGACCCGCAGGTGCTGGCGTTCCGCGAATTTCTTCTGCGCGGCGGGTTCTTTATGTGCGACGATTTCCATGGCACCGACGAGTGGGCGGTGTTTGTGGCCAGCATGAGCCGTGTGTTTCCCGACCGGCCGATCGTGGAAATTCCTGACGGGGACGCGATTTTTCACACCGTTTACGATCTCGATGACCGCTACCAGGTGCCGGGCGCGCAGTTCCTCTACTCCGGCCGTATCTACGAAAAAGACGGCAAGGTGCCGCACTGGCGCGGCATCTATGACGACCGCGGCCGGCTGATGGTGGCCATCTGCTTCAACATGGACCTCGGGGATTCCTGGGAACACGCCGACAATCCGCAATACCCGCAGAGGTTCTCGGCTCTCGGAATGCGCATCGCGATCAATTACGTCATCTACGGCATGACGCACTGAGGCGCCGGTCAGACCAGCCGACCATGATAGCCTGATGGCTGAATGCCTCAGCCACGCGCTCTTATCACCGGCCTGACGGGACAGGACGGATCCTACCTGGCGGAGTTTCTTCTCGCGAAGGGCTACGAGGTCCATGGGCTGGTGCGGCGGGTGGCGTTGGAAGATCCCGAAAATCGCTTGTCCCGGCTGGCCCCGATCCGCGCGCAGTTGCACCTGCACTCCGGATCGCTGGAGAGCTACGCGAGTATCCATCATGTGCTGGACCGGATCCAGCCCGACGAGTGCTATCACCTGGCCGCGCAGAGCTTCGTCACGTATTCGTTTGATGACGAATTCTCCACGATGCAGGCCAACATCAACGGGACGCACTACCTGCTTTCCGCGCTGAAGTCGATCGTCCCGAAATGCCGGTTCTATTTTGCCGGCTCGAGCGAGATGTTCGGCCAGGCCGATGAAGTGCCGCAGAACGAGCGGACGCGGTTTCATCCGCGGTCGACGTACGGCATCAGCAAGGTGGCGGGCTTTGAACTGACGCAAAACTATCGGGAGGCTTACGGGCTGCCGGCCTGCAACGGTATCCTGTTTAATCACGAATCGCCGCGGCGCGGATTTGAGTTCGTCACGCGGAAAGTCACCTCCGGGGTGGCGCGCATCCTGGCCGGAAAATCCAAAGAAGTCCGGATGGGTAATCTGCAAGCGCGCCGGGACTGGGGTCACGCGCGCGAGTATGTCACGGCCATGTGGATGATGCTGCAGCAGCCGGAGCCGGACGATTTCGTAATCGCCACCGGGGAGACGCACTCGGTGCAGGAACTGGTCGAAGTCGCGTTCGGAGCGGCCGCGCTGGATTGGCGCCAGTACGTGGTGTGCGATCCCGATCTGCACCGGCCGTCCGAAGTCAACGTGTTATGCGGGGATGCGAGCAAAGCGCGGCGGGTGCTGGGCTGGGCGCCGCGAATCAATTTCCGCGAGCTGATTCTGGAAATGCTGGCGCACGATTGCCAGGCCCAGGGAATCCGGCTCCCCGCCGGCGCCCTGGCCGATTCAAAGTAACGACTCGAAAAACCGCAGCGATTTCCTGGCGCACTCTTCCCAGCGAAACTGCTGCGCGCGGCAGCGTCCCCGCCGCGCCAACTCCGCGCGCAGGTCGGGAGAGAGCAGCAGGCGCGATAAAGCATCGCGCAGCTCGGCGGTGCTGCGCGGATCCACCAGCAGCGCCGCCTCGCCCGCGATTTCGGGCAGCGAAGAAACGTTTGACGTCACAACCGGAACTCCGGCGGCCAGCGCCTGGGCGGCGGGAAACCCGAATCCTTCGTACAAAGACGGGAACGCAAACACGGTTGCCGCCGCGGTCAACGGGGCGACGTCTGGTTCCGGAAGATAGCCCAGGTACCGGACGCGCGCGAGCCGTGCCTTCGTGGCCGGCAGGGCCCAACCCAACGGCCCCGCGATCACCAGCTCGAACTCTTCGCGCACGGAGGCAGCCAGCGATTCGTACGCGTCGAGCAGGGTATCGAGGTTCTTACGCGGCTCGATGGTCCCGATGAACAGGACAAACGGCCTCGTGAGCCCGTATTGCCGGCGCACCCGGTCGCTCTCTTCCGGCTTTACCTCGAAAAACGAGGGCGCCACTCCGGAAGGAATCACCGTGATCTTCTCCGGCGAGAGTCCGAGGGTGCGGATCGTATCCTCTTTGGTGCTTTGCGAAACCGCGATGGCCGCGTCCGCGCGCCGTAGCAGTTCCGCGAAATCGTGTTCCGCGCGCAAATTTGCGGCCGGGTGCAGCTCCGGCATCAGCCAGCAGGTCATATCATGAATCGTGGCGGTGACCCGCGTCTTTCGCGGAGGGCGCCGCCGCAACGTGCACGCGTGGAAGATATCCGCGCCGCGCGCGCTCCAGTCGCTGACCGGCAGGGGCGTGTAATTGGAGAGCGCCAGTGACCCGAGCCCCCACGCGGTTGTCCAGAGGCCGGCCACGGACTCCTCATGCGTGAGCCGTCCCATCTCGGGGAGCGCCGGGCAGGTGCGGACGGTCTGGGCGCCCGCCGCGCGGCGGAGTGCCTCAATCCAGTAATAGAGATAACTCTTGACGCCGGCGCTGCGAATCAGCAAGGGCGCCGCGTCGATGACCACGCGCACCGCCCCATTTTGTCACATCGCGCCGCGATAGCCCCCTTCGCGCGCGTGTGTGTCATGATGGTTTGAAATGGATTCGAAGTCATCCGTTGCGGCCAAAACCGTCGTGATTGAGAATCAGGAGCCGCAGCGCGTGCCGAATCCGCTGGCCGGATTGCGCGTGAAGCTTTTCGCGGATGGAGCGGACATGGCCGCGATCCGGGAGTTGTTGGCAAACCCGCTGATCCAGGGCTTCACCACCAATCCCACGCTGATGCGCAAGGCGGGCGTGACCGACTACCGGGGCTTCGCGCGCGAGATTCTGGCGGCGATCCCTGGCCGCCCGGTTTCTTTCGAGGTGGTCGCCGACGAATTCCCCGAAATGGAACGCCAGGCCCATCAGATCGCGGGTTGGGGTTCGAACGTCTACGTGAAGATTCCGGTGACCAATACGCGCGGCCGATCGGCGTGCGATTTGATCGAGCGCCTGAGCCGCGACGGCATCAAGCTGAATGTCACCGCGCTGCTGACGCTGCGGCAGGTCCGCGATGTACGCGATGCGTTGGCCGGCGGTCCGCCCTCCTGCATCTCGGTATTCGCCGGCCGCATCGCCGACACGGGCCGCGATCCAGTGCCCGTCATGGCGGCTGCCCTGGAACTGCTGCGCCCTCATCCGCAAATCGAGCTGATCTGGGCGAGCCCCCGCGAGGTGCTCAACGTGTTCCAAGCCGATGCAATCGGCTGCCACATCATCACGGCGACAGCCGACATTCTGAAGAAACTGCCGATTGTCGGCAAGGACCTGACGGCCTATTCGCTCGAAACGGTGCAGATGTTCTTCGAGGACGGCCGCGCCACGGGCTTCCGCCTCTAAATCGGCGCTTACTCCTTACCAAATACCGCCAGCCGCAAAAGAATTCGTCACAAAAGTCCCGCGGCTTGCGTCATATGGCATGAGGCAATTTATGGCGTTACGTAGTCTGACGAGCGCAGCACTGGCGCTTTTCTTAACCGGAGGCGCTGGGGCTCAGGCGGCGGATTCCTCGCTGACTTTCGAAGTCGCGACCGTGAAACCCGCATCCCTTCCCACCAGCGGCGACGGCAAGCACGTGATCCGCATGGGCGCGCAGGGAGGTCCAGGCACCAACGATCCCAGCCAGATTTCCTACTCGTTCCTGTCCCTGCGCAATCTCCTGATGCAGGCGTTCCGCGTCAGGACCTATCAGATCCAGGGTCCGGCCTGGCTGGATTCCGAGCGCTTTGACATCGTCGCCAAAGTCCCCGCCGGCGCCACAAAAGACGATGTCTCGGTCATGCTCCAAAATCTTTTGAAGGAGCGCTTTCAGCTTGCGTTTCACCGCGAGACGAAGGAGCAGCCGGTCTATGCGCTGGTGGCCGGAAAGGGGGCGCCCAAGATGAAACTATCGGAGGACCAGTCGGACCCGAGCGCCGCCGCGCCGGAGGGCGGAACCGCGCCGGCTCCTCCTCCCGATCCGGGCCGGCTCAAGATCGGAAAGGACGGCATGCCGGAGTTGCCTCCCGGCGTGCGGCGGCCCGGCATCCGGATGATGGCCCTGATGTCCCCCGCCGGTATGCACGTCAGACTGAATGCCGAGCGTCAGACGATGACCCAACTCGCAGATTCGCTCTCCAACCAGGCGGACCGCCCCGTGGTGGACATGACCGGCCTCACCCAGCGCTACGACTTCACACTGGAATTCGCGCCCGACCAGGCCGCCATGATGGCGAAGATGGGCGCGCTGGCCGGCGCAATGCCTCCGCCGCTCCCTGGCGGCGCGGGTGCCGGCCCCGGAGACGCGGGCCCTCGGCTCGGCGCACCCGAAACCGATGCCGCGACAGTTTTCGTCGCCGTGCAAGAGCAACTGGGCCTCAAGCTCGAACCCAAGAAGGCGCCCGCCGACATCGTTGTGATCGATCATCTGGAGAAGACACCGAGCGAGAACTGATCGCCGGGTGGTTCCACGATCTGGCTGGTGCTCGCCGCCAACTGCTCCCGCGGTTCCGTGTCAGAAGTCATACGGAACCGCGCGTTAACAAGCGGCGGCTTTCATCTCACCGGTCCGCAGGCGGACGCAGCAGCACGATCGTTTGCGGCTCCTGGCGTTCCTCCTTCTCCGCGATGACGAGGATCGGAATGCGCCGTTCCCAGGCTTCGCGCACGAGTTCTTCGATCTCCTTCTCCCGGCTGCGGAATCGGCGCTTGCCGTCTTCGGTATCGAGCCAGAAGCCTTCGAAATCGCCGAAGCGGTCGAAGAGCACACCGCTCACCTTGCCTTCATAGCCGATGCGTTCCTCTCCGTGCGGGGGTTCCGGATGAGGGTGCGGGTGCGGCCGTCCGCCTCCCAGACCCGTGACGCGCCCTCCGAGTTGCTGGATATAGCGCTGAAACACGGGATACCAGCGGTTCTCGAGCGGAATCCTGCCCGCCACGCGCTCGATCAGAGTCAGCGTGCGTTCATCCACCGGCAGAATTTCGGCGGCGGTCTTCACCTGAACCGAGAACTGAAACGCTCCGAGGATGTGGCGAGGAGGTGTAGGTTTGCGGCCCACCGCGCGCGCCACGTTCACACGCGGCGGGGGCGGATTGTTCCGGCCGCTGGGCAGCGGCGCCGGCGTATCCATCACCTGCCGGACTACGACGCGGAACAGCTGTCCCTTGCGCACCGTGGGCGGCAACTCCAGAGTGATCAGGCCGGCCAGGTCCACCGGGCCGGACTCCGGGATGGGAACATAGGTCACCCCGGCCGTGTGACAGCGAACCGTATGGTCATCCACTCTCTCGAGCGTCTGAAGATTGAAGTTGCGGGCGGCCAGATCGAGCACCTCCGCGGCGCGCACTCCGGGAAGATAGATCGTTGCGGTGGTGCCGGCCGGTGTATTGCCCCAGGAAATCATCAGCTCGTCGGGGCCTTGTTTGGGTGCCGGTTTGGATGTGGTCGGATGGATAGCGAACGTATGCTGCACGCGATGCGTGTCGGCGCTTCCCGGATTATCGGAGTGATCGATGGCGAGGTTCCGCTGCGACAGCTTGTCGCTTGACGCCGTCGAGACACCTTGCGGGCTGACCGGGTCCAGATCAAAGTTGATTTCCGTCACCATGCACTGGTGTGTGCCGCGAATCAGATCGGCGATCGAAAACAGCGGTCCGGTGAAAGGGCCGCCATCAGGCGGTGAAGGCTGAATCGGGAACCGGAGATCGTTGGGCTGGTTGATATCGAGCCAGCATCCGTAATACATGTAGGCTTCCTGGCCGTTCGTCCCTGGATCGATGTTGTGAACGTTGTTGGTGTCCGTCTGGTTATTGAGGTTGACGGTGGCGGCCTTGCGCGCCTCGGCAAAGAACGGGATGGTCACCAGCTCACCGCCCTGGATTCCGAGCACGGGGATCTTGACTCCGGGCTGGCCGCCCACGCGGTACGTGGTGTTCGAATTGTACTCGGTGCCGGTGGCCGCGGTCTGAAACAGCCGGAAAAAGACTCGTACGTTAGCAGCCTGCGTGACCGTGGCGCGATAGCGGATGCGGCACAAGGCGAAATTGAAAACCGGCTTGTTGTTGACGGTCTGGAGCCACTCCAATTCCGCGCCCCCGCCCTCGGTCGCAGGCATGTTCTCAAAAGCCTGTTTCGCCTGATCGGGGTGCGCCGCGTTGAGGTTGCGGAAGTAGGTGAGCAGGCTCTGGATGTAGCCAATCGGGTCGTTTCCCATCGCCGGGCCCCCGGCCACCGATCCTCCCGGCTGCAACTGGAATACGCGCGTGTCATTGCTCAACCAGGAGATGGGACCGTGGTCCATGTACGGCGAATCCACCTGTGTCAGGTCTATGGTGGCGGTAGCCGTGACGCCCTGAATCACCGCACCCACTTGGATGGGCACAACGTCTGTCGTGAAATCCGCGACGCCGGTGAAATAGATGTTGTAGCCGAACGTGATGCGCTGGGCTTGGTTGAGCGCGCCGTTATTCTCCAGCGTCATGTCATGGACTTGCTGGAACATCTGCGACGGCGTGGGACTCAGGTTGATCGTCGGCGCCCACGCCTGCAACTGCATCGGGGTGGGGTTGGCGGTGGTGATGCCCAGGTCGGACGGCGCGAAGCCTTCCACCACCACATAGAACGCATCGGTGATCTGCTGATTGGCCAGGATCAGCGCCTGTGCTTCTTCTTTGCCGATTTCGTTGCGATCGGTAATGATGAAGCAGTCTTTGCAGACGGCGGTCCGCTCGGTTTCCACCGCCAGGCCGTTGCCCGGGTCGACAATGAACCCGAGCCGGAACCAATTGTCCACCATGTCCTGGGGCGAGCTGACAATCCCTCGCGTCCAGGGGGCGGGCGTGTTCGAGCCCTGGGGATAAATGGAATCGGGGCGCGCGGCGGGCCACCATGCCGGGGAATCGGCCGCGCCGCCGTTGGTGCAAGCGTTAAAGTCGGCCTGCCAGGGACGGGCCATGCCCTTGGTGACGTCGCCGGGATGCATGCCGCCCTGGTTGAAACGGAAGGCTTCCACGTATGTGAGGGAGCCATCGTTCACGGACACGGTGGCTTCGATGCCGGGATAGAAGGGCGCGCCGACGCAATTTTCCAGGGCGGCCTGGGTGAGGCCGGCCGGCGTGATGGTGGTGGGAGCGACGGGAGGCCAGTCGTGGACGAAGTTGCCCGCGCTCCAGGCGCTCATCTGGTTGTATTGGAAAGGCCGCAACGTGGGCGAGATATCCGCGGGGTCGCTTCCGAGAGGCCCTCCGGAATTGACCAGCGGCATGTTACTCGGCTGGTTGGGCTGGCCGACATTGTTTGTGCCGTTGGGGTTGGCGAGCTTGCCGAGAATCGCCTGGCGCGCCGAATCCTGGCCGGGGCCGGGCGGAATGACGGTCGAAAGCGATCCGTGGTCGCCGGCGCCGAAGGTAGTGGCGTCCACGCGAAGCATCCCGATACCGCGCATGAGGATGGGCCAGATGTCGTTCACAAACGACGGTGTCGCGGAGGGCTGCGGCGTGCCCGGAAGGTTCTGGGTGATGGCCACCTGGCGGATGGAATCGTACAGTGTGACCGGTGTATAGGTGCTGGGAGCAAAGCGCGGAGGCGGGCAGATCACCCAGGCGCCTGCGGCGGCGAACGGCTGGCCGCCCACCGTGATGGTGGCGTTGACCGGGCCGTCGCACACGTCGTCGTACCAGCCCGGATTCTGCCAGAACTGGACGATGGTATTGCCCGCCGGAGAGCCGCTGTTCCCGTAACCGCCGTAGACAATCAGCCGGCCGTCCTGGTCCGTGAGCGCGCCGCCCAACGGAACCTCGACCGTCTGCCCGGCATTCGAGTAGGTGCCGTTGGCGAAGGTTGCGGTGTCGTTGGGACCGTTCAAGGTGCGCGGCCCGGGATCGATCAGGCCTCCGTTCTCGCCCTGAAAAACCGCCTTGCCATTGGCGAGGTGCACCGTCCATTGAATCTTGCCGTCGGCGGCGGTCAATTCGCGACTCGAGCCGTCATCGAAAAAGCCCCACAGGCGAAACCGCTGGGCCTGCTTGCGGACCCGGCATTGGTTGTCTTTATACTTGCCGTCGGAGGGCGCCGCCGGCGCCGCGGGAAACGGCAACTCCGGCCCCACATACCATTCCGGGCTGTTGCCCATTCGAGCGATTCCAATCGGGGGGAAGATCTTGACGGTTTGCAGATTGGGCATTCAGATTCTCCTAAACGGGTTGCGCGATAGCGCGGGCGCGCCGTTCCCAGAAGGGCGCGGACGTCCAGCGTTTTTCGTAGGAATAGTGTTGCGTGAGGCCGGCCAGGTAGGCCGCGAATTGGTCGTGGCAGTGGCGGCGGAAGCCGTCGAGCGCGGAAACGTCGTGTTCCCGGAGATACCGGCCGATGGCGTCGGCCGCCCGAATGCCGTTCGCCAGCGCGCGGTGGACGCCCCACCCGCAAAGCGGGTCGTGCGCGGCGCATGCGTCGCCCACCGCGACCCAGCCCTGCTCGCTTTCCGCTTGGGCGAAGGCGCTATGGGCCGCGACCACGCGCATGGAGCGGGTCAGCGGCCGCGGCGCCAGGTCGGTGTCCGTGAAAAAGGCCAGAACGTGGCCTTGCGGCACCGGGGCCGCGTACCACCAGCCGAGCGGATTCGATTCAATCACCATCGCATGGTCAAACTCCGGATTGAGATTGCGCGGCAGGAGAGCGGTGAAACCGGTCAGCCGGTCGTAGACTCGGGCGCGCACGCCGAGGCGGCGGGCTAGCGCGCGGGCCCGGCCAGTGGCATCCACCAGATAGCGGGCGCGGATTTCGCCTTCTGCCTCGGTGCGGAAGCGCCACTGGGCTCCCTCCCGCCAAGGCCCGTCGAAGACGCGATAGTTCCGGATGGGAACGCCGCGTTGCCGGACGGCGGCGCGCAGATCGCCGTCGAAGCGGGCGCGATCGACGTGCCAGAGCGGCCCGTGTGAAGCGAAAATGCTGGCTTTCACCCAGGGCTCGCCGCCCCAGGCAATGCGCTGCTCGTACCCCGCGACGTGTCCCGCCTGGCAAAATGATTCCCACAGGCCGAGCGCCGCGAGGGGCTCGCGCACGGAGCCGGTCAGCGACTCACCGCCCCAGGGCCGGGTTTTTGCCGGCCGGTCGAGAACGAGGGTGTCCAGGCCAAGGTCGGCGAGTCGGAGAGCCACGGCCGCGCCGGCAGGGCCGGCGCCCCACACGCAAACATCGAACTGCTGCTGCATCGGCTGGCGCGCTCCAGTCTCGGAATGGTACGGGGACTAGTGACGCGGGCGCGTGAATCGTTTCCGGGTGTGCGGGAAAAAATTCAGAGCATGGGAAGGTGGTGCTGGAGGTGGGGGCTGATCAATCAGAAGCCGTTGATAACACGGAAGTTATTGAAAATCAGTCAGGCCAGAAACGCGATAAGCGCTAGAACGGCGGGTCTCTAGCACGCGTACGGCACACGATTTTTCCCTTTTGTAGATTTCAGGTATTGAATTACGCAACGTGTCGAATCGGGCGGTCTCGAAAACCAACTTTAGCGTTTTCGCCAAAGCTCACAAAATCAAGCAAATCCTCTTGCCAGCCAATGGCTTAGGGGGAACGCGACATTCTCTTGATTTCCCTCAATTTCACTGCCTTCTGACCGGCTCTAGTGACAAAGTAGTGACAGTTGCACTAAAACAGTGCAGTTCAGGTCGGGGCTGCCACTATTCAGACCTTCCTATCCTCTATTTAGAGCAG
>CAYTJD010000190.1:0-10588 GCA_964438005.1 uncultured Solibacteraceae bacterium
CTGGCGTCTCCACGAGCGCGAAGCCGATCGGATGGCTCTTTTCCCCCAGCCGCTTCCTCCACGCATAAAACGACGGGCTGCCCACGCCGTTCTCCTGACAGAAAGCTTCCACCGTCTTGCCGCTCTGTTTGTGACGTGCGATCAGCTCGGTCCAGAACTTCCGCCGCTCCGCTTGCCGTTCTCGTTTGGCCATGCCACCACTATGCACCCCAGCCTTTGCGCGAGCCAGTGGTGCTTACGGGATGCTTACAATGAGGATCAAAACCAGGCCCAGCCCGAGGCCAAGCTGGTCTTCAACAAATACGGCGCCAACGAGTATTTTCTTTCGGAGGTGTGGACGCTTTCCAAAAGCTCCTCCGCGAAATTACTCAAATCGCGGCATGAATTGGTAACGAGCAGGATAGTGGCAGAATCGCGTCCCGAGAAAGTGGTCATCCTGGCTCGTGTCGAAATTCGATGATATTACACCCGCTTGTCCTGAACCGTGCGGATGACGGCCTGAAGGCGGGAATGGACGGCTAATTTTTGCAAGATTGCCTGGATGTGATTGCGGATCGTGGGCAGGCTAAGCCCCATTTCGCGAGCCATGTGACGTGTCGAGTAGCCGCGCATTAAGTAATCCAAGGTCAGTTGTTCGCGGCCTGTTAGTTGTGGGTGTAGGCCCGGCGAAGAAGTACTTACGAGTGTGCCGTGAGGCCCGGTTAAGGAGGCGACGCGTTCGAAGAATGCGCGCATGGCTTGCTCGAGTTCGACGCGGCCGTGCATGTCGTGGATGAGGTGAATGATGTAGCGCGGCGGCGTGCCGGCGCGATGCTGCGCTACCAGCAGCGTGACATGAGACCAACGCCGCCCCAGCGAGGTTTGCATCTGCAGATCGAAGGAAGCGGGGCAGATGCCGCTTCGCGCCATCTGCCGTACCGGACATTCGGTGGCACAGAACTCAAGCCTGGATTGATCGATGCCTTGGACGACCTGAAAGCAGAATCTGCCGTGCAATTCCCGTAGCGAAGAGCGAAGAGCTTCTCCGCGGAAGGATTTGCGTAAAAGATGACGCCGTCGAGGTCAACAACCAAAGCGGCATCGGAGGCGGTTTCCAGCAGGGCTTCCAGTTCAATCTCCCGCATGGAACAACCTTTCTGCCAACAATTCTTGGTCAACGTCCGGCGAAAGGCAAGCAATTTAATCGTGCGCCAGGCGTTGATACGGACAGCGATGCAGGCGTTTTTCCGGCATTGAGTGTGAGAGACGCGGGGCAAGCTGCCGAGTCCGGCCTGAGCGTCGAAAAAGTCGACAGGGAACGGACGGTGAATGTGATACACTCGGTGCGCTACGAGCACCCCCAGCCGGCAAGCAGGCGCCGGAGGGCGGCGCGCCTTTGTGCAGAAGGGGAGGACGAGATGAGACTTCGCATCGTGGGATTGGCGGCGGCCGGGATTCTGGCGCTGAGTAGCGCGGCATTTGGGCAGAATGTGCCGGAGCAATTCGTAGTCAGCGGGAAGACGGCCGAAAAGATTCAGGATTTCGCCACTATCAACGTGGCGACCGCGGAGCGCATAGTCGAGGGCTGCGAAAAAGCCGCGGCTGCCGAGAATGTCCAGGTCAGCATCATGGTGCTGGATAGCGCCGGCAATCACGTTTATATGGACCGCATGGACGGGCAAGGGTATCTGAATATCGTGACGGCTGAGATGAAGGCGCGGACCGCGCTGATGCTTCGCTCGCCCAGCAAGCTTCTCATGAACCGCGTGACGGAGAATCCCTGGCTGGATCTGCAGTTCATTCAACTGGGCGAGTTTGCCAATTCCGGCGGGTTGCCAATAGTGGTCAACAAGCAAATGATCGGCGCGGTCGGTGTCGGGGGTTCGGCGCCGCGGGTACCGGTGTGGAGCGATGAAATCTGCGCCCACAAGGCGCTGACCGAAGTGATCGGACCGTCGGTGGCGCCGCTCGAAAAAGACATGCCTCCGCGGCGGAACCCGAATCCGGGCACCGAGCCGGTGCCGCGGTTTGCTTCGACGGCGACGCCGAAATCGACGCTGCCGGCGGAATACGTAGTCGGCGGCAAGGGGGCGCAGAACGTTTTCGACGGCAACCAGATTTCGTTGGCGGCGGCCAAGAAGATCGCGCGGACGTGCCGCGACTGGGCGGCTTCCAAGGGCGGCACGGCGTCAATTTACGTCATTGACGATGCCGGCGAGTTCGTGCACATGGAGCGCATGGATGGGCAGGTGTTCAACAACATCCGCACAGCACTTCTGAAGGCGCAGACGGCGCTGAGGAGCCGGCAACCCACCTCAATGCGGACCGCTCAACTCAGGAACGATCCGGAAGGCATGCCGCGCCAGCTTGAGTATTTTGGCTTCTTCACCAACTCGGGCGGCATCCCGATCGTGGTCGATGGGCAGATGATCGGGGCCGTGGGTGTGGGCGGCGGCGCCGGCGGCGGGGACGAGGCCTGCGCCATCGAAGGTCTGAAGGCGACGTTCGGCGACCACGTCACACTGCCGGTCTATCCGGCAGCGGGAGAAAGACGCGGCGGAGCGCGCGGCAACTAACGCGGCAAAATCCCAGCCGTCTGGCGAGAGTGATTTACTTTGGGGTTGCTGTCAGGGCGGCCGTCAGCGGGCGAGAACCATCAGACTATATCCGCCTAAGGCGCGCACGGTCAGATCGGGATTCAGTCTGAAGGCGAGCTGACGAAGGGGCTTAGCGAGCTTTGCCAGCTTGCTGTAAGGAAACATCGTCGGATAAAAGGCGTCCACCACCTCGTATCCGGTCTTGCGCAACGCAGCCAGAGCGAGTTCCTTATTGAAATGGTGGATATGACTGTGCACTTCCAGGCGGCGGAGCAGCGCGCCTTTCCGGAGAGCGGCCTGCATGCAGATATCGAGTGAGAAGCTGAAAAGCTTCCACTCGGCTCGGGGCTTAATGGCTCTCAAGAAACCCAGGTAGTCTTCGACGTGATCGACAACTTCGAGAACCAGCAACAAATCTGAATAGGGCGTCTCGACGGCCGTAAAATCCAGAAGATCGAAGCGGAGCCGATCGTTGGTGCGCTGCTGGGCGAGCTCAATCGCCGCGGGCGCAACATCACAGCCCCAAAACTGGCAACTCGGATCCATTTTCAACTGCAGTTGCCGGAGGACCTCGCCGGCGCCGCATCCCACTTCGCAAATCATTTTCGGTTGCAGCCCCTTCTGCTGCAACAAGCGATGAATGTTATTCGCCTTCCAGGGCCCGTATTCCACATGCCAAGTCGGGTTATGCCGCAGATATTCCCCATTCAGGTGAGGGTCTAAACTGGGGTCCGCCACGCTGGAGTATGTCCGGCCAACTGAGGGAGACACGGGTGCCTCTAGTACGGCTGTAGAAGTATGGTTACGAGCGGTGACCATCATGCGTGTCCTCGAAGTGAAGTTGTAATAGCTCGTTATAACGCAGAAACGTGGAAATTCTCATGATCAAAAGGACAAGATAGTACTAAATGCCAAAATCTTAGGGATTTCCCCCTTAGTACAATCTGCACAAATTCAGTACCGCAGGGCGCCGGCGACTGCAATTGGTCCGAGCAAAAAAGAGAACGTTGACTGTTGTGGTTGAGATAGCAGTGATGATCCGCACGAGGAACACATCAGGCGCTGCTGGTGCTGCGGACTCCGGGTGCGCGGATCTTCGCGTACCGATTTGGAAAGTCCTTCTATTGCTTGGACGGTGATTTTCGCGCGAAGCGAAAGCCTTCGTAGGAAAGAAAGCCCGTGACCACCGCGGCAACGCCGCTGGCCCAGATCGGGATGGGAATGTCCTGCACCACAACCGGTGCTCCGATCAGGATACGCGCCAAATGCGCGAGAGAAATCAGGAGGAAGACGATGCCGACAGTAAGCGAAAACGCTTGCTCACCCATACTCCGTTCTCCTTCCAGCCTCAGTATAGCTCCTTGCTCGGAACACGATTACAGTTCGCGATCTTGCCAGAAATGCGCTCCGACTTCTAACAGGGACGCCCCGGTCGCGGTTCGGTGTCAGACAACCAGTAGCGGCGCATTAACTCGTGCGACCAATCCGGGCTTCGGCGCCGCCCCAGAAATCGTCGTCTGGAATGGCGCGCGGCGCGGTCATATGAGGACCTCGGACTCAACGTTTCGATTTTAAATTGGCGCACTCGAAACAAATCTTAAGCAAGAGGCATTTTAAGCAAGAAGCTGTTGCTTGGGCCAGTGAACTGTGATATGTTCGCTCCCCAAAGGGGGCCTGTCCGTCGTATGGGTCAAACGAAATGGGTGTGCGCCGTGAGAACAATTCTGGTTTTCAGCGTGCCGCTGCTTCTCGCCGTTTCCGCGTTTTCGCAGGGAGGCAGCACAGGGAGGATTACGGGCGCCGTGGCGGATCCGACCGGAGGTGTGCTTTCCGGCGCGACCATCACCATTACCGACACGCAGCGGGGAACAATCCGCACGCTCTCCAGCGATCAGGCGGGCGCATTCAACGCGCCGGAACTGACTCCGGGCACGTATTCGGTGAGAGTGCAGTATCCGGGCTTCAAGGCCACGGAGCGATCGAACATCGTAGTGGAGGTGGGCCGCGAGTATCGGGTCGATCTCGTGGTCGAGCCGGGCTCACAAAGCGAACAGGTGACGGTGGCGGCGGACTTAGCGCCGGTAGAGACCACCAACGGCGTGCTGGGCGGCACGATCAGCAACCAGCTGATTCAGGAGCTTCCGGTGCAAGGGCGGAATTTCCAGAAGCTGCTGGAGCTGCGGCCGGGCACGTACCTGGCTCCGGGCAGCGGCAAGTGGAGCCTCAGCTCGAACGGCATGCGACGCGAGCACAATGTTTACATCCTGAATGGGATGGATACGGTCGAAGGGTTTTCGTCGCAGAGCGTGGTGAACGCGACGCCGATTTTTGGCGACGCCACGTCGATCGTGCCCATCGACGCGATCCAGGAGTTCAACACGCAGCAGGTGCCGAAGGCCGAGTACGGCTGGAAACCGGGCGCGGTGGTGAACGTGGGGTTGCGATCGGGCGATAACACGCTGCACGGCACGGGCTACGCCTTTGGGCGCAGCGACGCGATGGATGCGCGGAATCCTTTTATCCAGGCGGGGTCGCCAAAGCAGGTTACCGAGATCGAAGACTTTGGCGGGACGGTGGGCGGTCCGATTCGGAAGGACCGGCTGTTTTTCCTCGGGGGATACGAAGGGCAGCGCAATACAATTGGCGCGCCGTCGGGGTCGCTGACTCTGCCGACGCGGGCATCGCTGGGCGGTAACGTAGGCCAAAGTGTGCTCGATGCGTGCAACGCCCTGCCGGCCAACACGCCGCCCAAAGACCTCAGTTTAAAGATGGCCGGCCTGGTCTATAACGGTGCCGGAAATTGCGCCAAGGATCCGAGCAATACCGGCGTGTTTCAGGACCGCAACACGGTTTCGTATTCGGTGGCGCCTATTGGCACGGCGAACCTGCACAACGGCCTGGTGAAGATGGACTACCACCTCACGGCCAAGCAGACGATTTCCGGTGAGTATTTTATCGGTAACTACGAAGGACTGGGGCCGCAGAACAACGCGGCTGCGCAGGACTACTGGTCAACCTTCACGCACGCCAAGTCCATGGTGATGGGAGCACATTGGACTTCGCTGCCGACTTCTTCGGTGGTGAACGAGCTGCGCGGCGGGTTCAACCGGGAAAACCAGCTCAGCTACCCGGGCGACTGCGTGGTTGCCCATCCCGACTACAGCTATCTTTCGGGTATGAATTCCAATTCGGTTCTAACCGGCGCGGGTTTGCCGGCCAATTGTGGATTCCCTTCGATTACCATCAATCCGTTTAGCGTAACGGGCTGCTGCAGCACGTTCCCGAAGATCCAGGGTCCGGATTGGACCGAGCAGGTGGTCGACAATGTCTCGTACATCCGCGGGCGGCATTCGTTCAAGTTCGGCGCCGAGCAGCGCCACTTGAGCTATAACGGGGGCACCTATTCCGGCACGCGCGGGAGTTTCAATTTTACGAGCCTGACCAACTTTCTGACCGGCACATTCAACCCAGCGACACCGCCGACCGTGCTGCAAGGCCAGTCAGCGCGGAGCATTCATGAGTGGGCGACGGCGGTGTTCGCCCAGGACGACTGGCGGATCAACAGCCAGTTCACGGTGAACGTGGGACTGCGCTACGAGACCGTGACACCCATTGGCGAAGCAAACAACCTGCTGGCTAATTTCGATCCCAGCTCATCAACGGGGCTGGTGCAACTGGGCAAAGGCCTCAATTCGCTCTGGCGACGGACCAACGATTTTTCACCGCGCCTCGGGTTTGCCTGGGATATCGGAGGGCGGCAGAAGTGGGTCATCCGCGGCGGCGCGAGCATCATCTACGTGGTTGAAGGGTTCAACGTATTTGTGTCGCAGCAAGGTGTCCCGGCTCTGGGCGTGAACGCGATTCCGACTGGCGCGCTTTTGAATGGCACGCCGGGGCCGGGAAACATCAACACGGCGAGTGTGCAATTCACTTCGGGTCTGAATTGGAGTGTCGCGGGCCCTGTGTTTCCGAGCTCCGGCCAGGTGCGGTGCGACTCCCCGCTCAATACGGCGCCGAACAACAAGCCGTGCTCGATTACGGCGGTCGATCCGAACCTGCGCCGGCCGTACGCCACGTCGTGGAACCTGAGCCTGCAGCACGCCATTTCGAACGATTTGTCGCTACAGGTCGCCTATGTCGGGACGCACGCCACCGGGCTGATCGGTCTCAACGACATCAACGCACCCCAGCCGGGCGCCGCCTGGCTTACGGGCGCGGGGTGTAATACTCCCTATGGCGCCGCTCAAATCGCCGGGGCGTCCGCCAGCGCCAACTGCGAGAACCTGAACCGGCCGTACTTCGGCAAGTTTCCATACTTGTCCAACATCGTGAGGGTTTCCAACCAGGATTTCAGCAACTACAACGGATTGCAGGTCACGTTGACGCAGCGGCCGTGGCATGGATTCTCGTACTTGCTCGGGTACACCTGGGCGCATGCTCTCGACGAGGCCAGCGGCGACTGGAACGGCACGATTCTTCCGGCGAACTTGTTCAACGTGAGGCAGGATTATGCCAGCAGCCTCGACGACGTTCGGCACCGCATGACACTCTCGGCGAGTTATGCGTTGCCGGAAAAGAAGGGCGCCGCCCATCTACTGGAAGGGTGGAAGCTCAATGGGGTCGCGAATATTCAAAGCGCGCTGCCGTGGAGTGCGATCGACACGACCGACGACATCAGCGGAGTGGGCGGGAAACAAGATTCGTGGAACTTCTACGGCAGCCCTTCGGCTTTCAGCAGCCTTGGTTATAGCACGGTGCCGTTTTTTGCTGGAACCACGAACGCCGCCTGTGCCGCCAAGGCAACCGCTTTGGATGGCAGCTTCACGCCGCTATATCCGGGATACACGTATTCGAACTCGCTCGCGAAATTCGGCTGCTGGGCGCAAGGCTCATCGATGCTGCTTCCGCCGGCCCTCGGAGCGTACGGCACGGGCTCTCGCAACTTGTTCCGTGGCCGGGGGCTCAAGCTGCTGGATATGTCGCTCACCAAGGACACCAAGTTTACGGAACGGCTGAGCGGCCAGTTTCGTTTCGAGGTGTTCAACATTCTCAACAAGACGCAATACACGCCCGCCGTCAACGGCAATCCGGCGAGCCGGACCAATCCGCTGCTCGGCAGTTCGCGCGCGACGCCGGACGTGCAGATCTCAAATCCGGAAGTCGGAAGCGGCGCGGCGCGCTCGATCCAGCTGGGCTTGAAGCTGAGTTTCTAGGGGGCTACGATCCCCACACGGCGGATTCGGGGGTGAGCGAGCGCAACTCGAGGCGCATTGTGTCGAACAGCCTAAACAGGCCCGTGACGTCGACGGTGCCGATGCCCAGTTCGTAAAGAATCAACCGCGTCTGCACCGAGATCATTCCGAGCGCAAAGCGGATTTGAGCGCGCAACAAAGTCGCTGCCAGGTCTGGCCTGTCGACGTTCGATTGCAGCATCACGACCTTCAGCGCGAGGCAGACACTCGAGAAGTCGGCATTGAGGCGCTTCAGATATTTCTGGAAAACGCGGCAGCGCTCATGGCGGAATTGCGCGATCTTTTCCTGCGGGATGCCGGGCTTCCGTTGCAAGGCACGCACATCCCGGTCGTCCAGCAAGCGCAGCATGGGCCGGTACCGGTCCACCGATAGCTCTTCCACCCATTCCGCGGTAATCGGGTGAGCGGACTTGGGCGAGGCCGCGCGTCGGAAAGTGAGCGCAAGCACGGAAACGGCCCCACAACACGCACCGAGGATCAAGAAGAGGACGAGGCCCATATGCTTGCGCTCGCCGGTATTGGTGCAAGAAAGACGCCAATGTTAACTACCCGCTAAGTGTTTGTGACAGCAGGAGCTTCCGCCTCAGTGGAATTGCCGACGGCGCCACTTTGTCAGGATGCTGGACAAGATGTCAGGCGCTATTGGGTGCGCCGAATAATGAAAAGGCCCCAGTTCTTATCGGTGATATAAACGTTCCCGCGTGAATCGACGAGAACGTCTTCAGTCTGGCTGACGAGTTTGTCGTAGGGCAGGGGACCGTAGCGCTTCACGGGGGGAGGCGGAAGGAACCAACCGACCTCCTGAGGCAGGCGTGGATCTTTAATGTTATAGAGCCGCAAGCCGGCATTGAAGTAGGTCAGGTAAATCAGGTCGCCCTGCTTTTCCACATCGGGGAGGTGATATTCGAGGTTGGTGTTGTGCGGGCCGAACCGGCCGCCCTTATCGCAGAAGTCGGTATAGGGAGCGTTCTTGGGGGGAACCGGAGTAGGGAAGACCGACATCAGCCTTGGCCGCGCTTCGTTCTGGATGTCGATCATGGCGGCGATGGTGAGGGGCGAAGTGCATGCGGGGGGCGTTCCATCGGGCTGGTCGCCGCCACCAGTGGCTTCACCGTGCAGGAATAGCAATGGCTTGCCAGGAATCGGCAGGACATCGTGCGCGGGCAGCGCGCCGAAGGGCGGGCTAATGGTGAGTTCGCCGATCTGCTTCGGTTTCGAGATATCGTGCAGGTCGAGGATCACCACCGAACGACCGTATCCGAGGTAAGCCTTGTTCCCATCGGCGCTGATAATGGCCGGGCCGTGGAAGGAAATGTCGGACCTGGCCGGCGTCTCGCCCTCTTTCTGGCCGGGCATCCACCAACGCCCAGCTTCCCTGGGATTGTTCGGGTCGCTGATATCGACGAACACCAGGATCTGGCCGCGAAAGCCGGGCATAGTCGCGGCGGCATTGAAATAGCGGCCGCCGGGGTAGCCGATGCGATGAATTCCATTGGCCCCGGTCTTCCAGTGTGAGAGCAGTTTCCAGTTCACGGGGTCGCTGACGTCCCAGATGAGCGCGCCTTCGTCGTGCGGGCGTTTGGGATCGCCGCCCCAGTTGGCAGGCCGCTGCTGCAGCGCCGTGATCAGGAGGTTGTCGTGCAACTCCACCTGGTAAGTGTTGGTGTTGTCCGGGCCAGCAATGAACTTGATGAACTTGGGATTGCCGGCGTCGGTGACGTCGAGAATGAGCCAACCGGATTCCCAGAAGTGGCCGAGGTAGGCGTACCACTTGTCGGCCACGCGGCGCACCACGATCTTGAAGGCTCCGCCGTGGCCGTTGAGGGCGCTGTAGCCGACCGGCTTCAAATTCTCCGCGGCCCAGCCGGAAGGGAACGGATCGGCGCGCAGGCCGGCGGCCAGGAGGGCACTGATGATTAAGAGACGGGCGATCATACGGCTTAGGCCATCTTTCTCAAACCGCGTCCGAAATAGAACGCAGTGGGCGTCTGCGCGTCCCAGCCGACGTTGCAATGGGAGACGGACCATCTTTCCACCTTACGCGGCTCCAGCACCGGTTTGCCGAGCGCGGGGCACGACAGGCAGTAGCTGCCCTCGTGGTTGCCGATCCAGATGAGGTTGCGGTCCCACTCGACGAATACGTTTTCCGTCATACCACGCCACCAGCTGTCGTAATCGTTGATCTCGCCTTCGTGCGGCGGGACGAACCAAGCCACTTCCTTGGGTGCCGCGGGGTTGGAGATATCGAAGACGCGCACACCAGCGTTGAAGTAGGCGATGGCCATGATCTGGGGCTTGGCGGCGCCGGGAGCCAGCCAGCATTGGGTGTTGTGCGAGCCGAAGCGGCCGCGAGAAAAGCAGAAATCGGTGTACGGAGCGTCTGGCGGCGCCTGGGGGCGCGGGAAAAAGCCGACGATTTTCGGGCTGCGCGGGTCCTTCACGTCGACCATATACGGGGTGTGATAGACCTCGCGGCAATCGGCCTCGAGCGCTTCGTGAGTGGCCACGACGATGTTCTGGAGTTGGGGATGGGCGGGGTCGGCGGTCACGGGATAACAGGTGTGGAACGGGATGGTGCCGATGGCGTTGAACTCGTACTGCACTTTTCCGTAAGGCTTAGGCTTGGTGATGTCGCTGAGGTCCATCACGTACATGCCGAACGCGCCGAAGCCGGCGTAACCGACCTTACCGCCGTCCTCGACGCGCCTGGGCACGCTCACGGCGCCATGATTGCCGGTCCAGGAGGCACGATCGCCTGCG
>CAYTJD010000191.1:0-64003 GCA_964438005.1 uncultured Solibacteraceae bacterium
GCCTGGTGGCACCGTACGTGTATCCGCCGCGGACGAAGCGCGAGATTCCGGTCTATTAGCAGCGCACCGGCGTGCTACCGCAACACGTGCCATTCGGCAGTGCCGCTCACTTCTCTAGCTTGCAGTGATCGGGTTGCAATCGCGTACTTGGCATCGAAGACCAGAATCTGGTCACCACCCGTGGCCGCGGTGATCTGAGTCAAAGACCAGCGGGAAACGAACTTCCAGCCCGCCCCAAAGTGGGCTGCCACCGGCAACGCCAGGGCGAGAATCGCGAGACGGGCGCGCCACCGGTCGGGCAGCCGGCGGGCGATCCACGCATAAACCACCATGCCGAGAGCCCACATTAGCGGTAAGGCATTGGACCCTGTATGCGACGGCCAGCAGGATCGCGGCGGCCCAACACGCGCCGGCGCCGGCACCCAGAGTGGTACCAGGCTCCAAAAGCACAATCCCAGCGAAAGATAGAAATTGAAGAAACCCATGTGGAACGTCCAGCCGTAGGCCAGCATGGCAATGCATGGCAGAAGCTGCCAAGCCGGGCGGCCTGCCAGTGCCCACACAAACGCAAACGCACCCCACACAAAAATTCAGAACAGAGGAAGAACAGAGAGCCGTTGAGCCTAATTCGCCCCGAAAGCCTGCAGCAGCCCGCTCAGAAGAAAGTCGAACAACACATTGGTCGTTTGAGGTACGATCTGCGGCCCGGCCAACAAGCGTAGTACAGATGGCTGGAGAGGTCGCCGGCCTGGATCCGCGATTTCCGATAACAGGGAACCACGAAAACGAGTGAGGCCAGCGCGTACCAGATCTAGCGGCGATCGAAGCGAGTCGGAGCCTGACCTGGTGCACTCATGCCGGGTTTACCAAGCGGATGCCCTGAAACTCAGGGATCAACTGGAACAGCGTCATTGTCGAGACAAGGCTTTCACCGATCTGGGGAATATCGCGGGCGAGCAAGCTGGCATCGTTGGCGGAGGTTGGCTGCAGATAAGCGATTTTGAGAGGGTCGATACCCATGATGCGGCAGCACGTCGCGTCAACTGCGCGCACGTCGCGGCCGGCAACCAGAACGCCCGCGGGCTTCGGCGTGCCTTGAATCGGACCGTTGCCCTCCATGCCGATAATTCCATCCACCACAGCGAACTGCCTCGGAAATGCGGCGTGCAAGTCGATAATCGACTCGTTGATGCCGGCCCAGTGCAACATGTTCTTGGGCCAGCCGTAGACTCCGCCGGGAACGAGCCCGAACAGATTCTTCATCGAGAGTGTGGCTCCAACCCAGTGGTGGGTCTTCATCTTGGGAATCGATATTAGCAGGTCGGCAGCCAACGCGGTATTGGGGAGGTATAGCTTCTGAATGTGAGAAACCTGGCGGGACGGGCGGACCCGTGTGACGGCATCGAGGTTGAGATCGACGAACACATCCTCAAACTTCGGCACGGCCTGAAAGTATCCAGCCGCCTGGGCAAGATCGAGGGTGTTGCGGCGGTGGCCCGGGCCTTCTCCGATGTGGACTTCGGCGGCGCCCATTTCACGAACCGCCTCATAGACGGCATGGACGAGCAGGGGGCTGGTGTTGATGGTACTCGCCGGCTCAAACTCCACCAGGTTGGGCTTGAGCAGCACGCGGCGGCCCCGCACGTTCAGCTTGTGATCCTGCAGAACGCGCCGAACGGTGTCATAGAGCCTTTGATCGTAAGCCGGCGCGCGGACGACCGATACGGGAGGGGCGGACGCGGGCTGGCTCTTCCGAGCGCAACCGCCTAAAACGGCGAGGCCGGCCGCGCCGCTTAACCATGCACGTCGGGTCAAAGGTGATTGCGGGTTCATGCGGCAAAGAGGCGATTCCGGCCCTCAAACGCCGCTTGGAGAATCAAATCCAGCGACACTTCAGGAACGGATCGAAACTGGAGTTCAGCCGCGGGAGCGGCATGAGCGGGCAGGCGGCCTTGCGCCAACAGGCCCAAGCGCAGCCAGTTCCACGCGTCGGCGGAGCGGCACTCGCTCAAGTAACGCTGAGCCAATGGGAGCGAAACGTCGATCTGGCGCGCATGCACGCCGTGCAAGGCGGTCAGCGCCATACCGGTCGTCTCGGGATAGGGAGTCGTTGGGTATCCCAGCGGAGTGGTGGAGCCATGGTTCCATCCGCCGCCTTTGCACATCCGTTGTAAGAGAAAATTCCGGCCCTCGTCGAGCCGCTTCTGAAGATCGGAACGGGAGTCGCGCCGCGATTCTTTTTGGAGAGCGAGAACGGCGATCGAGGTCGGGGCCACCCAGGCCGCGGTATTCGGGATCCAAGGCCAGCCCGGCGCCTGGTTGGAGGACAGCGAACTCTGACCAAGCAACCATTGGCGCAAGCGGAAGATCGTACCCGACTCTTCAGCAGAGGAACCCGCTACCCAGTTGACGGCCTTCTCATGGACGGCATCGCCCAATTGCTCGGGAGGAAGCAGGGCGACCAAGGCGGTGACCCAGGTACTCTCATCGACTCCGGTTTGCGGCGGCCATCCACCATCGGAGCGTTGCGCGATCCGGAGCCACCGGAAACCGCGGCGCACAGCTTCGGAATCGCCCGCGTCGAGCAGCGCCATCAGCGCGTAGACCGTGGGTTCGGTCCAAGACACACCTCGGGCGTACGGCCAGCCGCCATCGGAATTTTGCCTGGCCGCGAGATTCTGTTGCGCAAGGGAAAGAGGCGTCAACAGATTCTTAGCGAACCACCCGGCGTTTGCGGCGGCGCGAAAGCAGCATCACCAGGGTGACGCCGGCGCCGAGCCAGATGGCTCCTTGCAGCGCGAGTTCCATAGTTACTCCTTTTCAACGGACAGACCGGCTCGCGGCGGAGAGAAAAGTCTCCGCCGGGGCCAAGTGCTGTTACCGCTGTTGCGATGTTCTCCGGCTGCGGCGCCTGCGCATGAACAGGAAGAGCAAGCCGCCCGCCGACAACCAGATCAAGCTTTGAACGATCGTATCATTCATGTCCGTTTCCTCCGCGTCCTCGTTAATGGATTTGTTTCATCATTGGGAACAAATACTTGAAAATCTGCAAGAGACCAGGGCCGGCCGCCACAATCAACATAGACGGCAAGATGAAGAAGAAGATCGGGAAGACCAGCTTCACACCGACTTTTCCCGCGCGCTCCTCGGCCTGCTGACGGCGCTGTGTACGCATGAAATCCGAGTGATTGCGAAGCGATTCGCCCATGCTGGTACCGAAGCGATCGTTCTGAATCAGAATTGCCATCAGCTTGCGGACCTCCGGCTCGCCAGTGCGCTCGGCGAAATTGCGCAGCGCCTCGGAACGCCTTTTGCCGGCCCGCATTTCTAGAGTCACCAACTGCATTTCTTCGCTCAATTCGGGGTGGCTGACCTGGAGTTCCCTCGCGACATGCTGAATAGCCTGGTCGAGTCCGAGGCCGGCTTCGACTGAAACGACCATCAGATCCAGCGCGTCCGGCAGCGACAACCGGATGATCTCCTGGCGCTTAGCGATGCGCTTTTCCAGGAAAAAACCCGGCAGGATCCAGCCCGCGGCGCAACCGGAGACGAGCATGGCGATGCGCATGGCGGTGTTTTCCGGCATACGGACTTCAATAGCCAGACTGATCACCAGCATCAAAAACGTGGTGAAGATCCGGCAGCCGAAAAATACAGCTACCGCGTTCTCGGAGCGGAACCCGGCACGAATCAGATTGCCGCGTAGTGTGGTGATGTCGGCTTCCGAAGACGGAACTCGCGACCCGATCTGATGCAGCACGCTGACAATGGTGCTGGCCTCGGGCTCGCCGCCGTCTTCAATAACGCCCTCACTCGCAACCCCGCCGCCGATCACGGGCGTGCCGAGCTGCTTGAGAAATTTGCCGGGTTTATAGAAAATGCGATAGCCGACCCAGGTCAGGCCGACCATCATCATCAAAAATGCGCAGACCGCGACAAATAGGGGATGTTCCATATCACACCTTGATGTTGATGATCTTCTTGATGAAGAAATTGCCCAGTATCTGCGCGACGATAGCTCCGCCGATTAGCCACTTTCCGTCGGAATCCTCCGCCATTCCCTGCAGATATCCGGGGGCGACCACCAACAGTCCCAACATGGTGGCAACCGGCAAGACGGTCAGGATGGTGGCAGTCAGCCGGCCGTGCGCGCTAGCCGCCTTGACCTGTCCCTTCAGCCGGAAACGTTCACGAATCACGTAAGAAAGTCTGGTCAAAATTTCGCTCAAGTTGCCACCTGTCTGTCTTTGCAGCAGCACGGACGAGGTGAAGAAGCGCGCATCGAGCAGGGGCACGCGCTCAGTGAAATTGCGCAGGGCGAGATCCAGAGGAGCGCCGAGGTTCTGTTCGTTGAACAAAGCGCGAAATTCCTGACCGAGCGGATCCGCTAATTCTTCGCCGAGCATTTCCAGACTGATGGTAAAGGCATGGCCGGCACGCATGGAGCGCGCCAGGAAGTCGAGCGCCTCAGGAAACTGCTCCTCGAGCCGATCGAGGCGTTTCTTGCGCTTGTGCCGGACAAACAAATAGGGAGCGGCGGCACCAACTATGCCGAGGGCAATGGCGGTGGTTGGGCCATTCAGCAGGATCGGCAGCAGCGAACCGAGTCCCAGACCGGGCATGGCAGCCAGGCCCATCGCCGCCATCAACCGCGCCGAGGACCAATTCAGCCCGGCCTGCTGCAACTGCACTTGCGCGTGCCGGGAGAACTGGAATGAGGTCAGCAGCGCTTTGATGCCCGTAGGCCGATCTGGATCGAGCTCCTTCAGAAGGGTCGCTACGCTCACTGCCGAATCGCCCGACGCCGTTTCCAACATGCCGGCGACCTGCTTCTTGCGCCGGGCGTCGAAAAACTTGGTGCCGACGCTGACGGCAAGCAGAACCAGCATGAAGACGATGGCGAAGCTGATTACAAAACCGACCGGCATCTAGTTGATCTCCACAACCGTTTGGAACATCTGGGCTGGCAAGGTAACGCCGGAGGCCCGCAGACGTTCGTAGAACTTGGGGCGGATTCCGGTAGCCCGGAACCGTCCGATGACTTTGCCGTTCTCGGTGATACCGGTTTTCTCAAACAGGAAAATGTCCTGCAGAGTGATGATGTCCTGCTCCATGCCGACCACTTCGGTAATGTGCGTGATGCGGCGAGAGCCGTCGCTGAAACGCGCAACCTGGACGAACAGGTTGACGGCGGAAGCGATCTGTTGCCGGATCGAGCGCACACCCATGTTGGAATTGGCCATGCCGACCATGACCTCGAGGCGGCCCAGGCCGTCGCGAGGCGTATTCGCGTGAATGGTGGTGAGCGACCCGTCGTGACCGGTGTTCATGGCCTGCAACATGTCCAACGCTTCTTCGGAACGAACCTCACCGATGATGATGCGGTCGGGCCGCATACGGAGGGCGTTGATGACCAGGTTACGAATATGGATGGCGCCGGTGCCTTCGACGTTGGCCGGGCGGGTTTCCATGCGCGCCACGTGAGTCTGCTGCAACCGCAATTCGGCGGCGTCTTCAATCGTGACGATGCGTTCGTCTTCCGGAATATAAGAGGAGAGCGCGTTCAACAGCGTCGTCTTACCGGAACCGGTTCCCCCGCAGATCAGCGCATTCAGTCGACACTTGACGCAAGCCTTGAGCAGCTCGAGCATGCCGTCGGTCATTGCCAGCTTCGCGACGAGGTCCTCGCCCTTCAGGGCGTGCCGGCCGAAACGGCGGATCGACAGCAGCGGTCCGTCAACAGCCACGGGTGGGATGGCCGCATTGACACGGGAGCCATCCGGCAGGCGGGCGTCAACTAGCGGCGACGACTCGTCCACGCGGCGGCCCACGCGAGAAACGACCTTCTCAATGATGCGGAGCAAGTGAGCATCGTCTTTGAATTCGACCGGGGTGCGGTACAGTTTACCGCCGCGCTCGACATACACCAAGTGCGGCGTGGTCACCAGAATATCGGACACGGTCGGATCTTGCAAGAGCGGCTCGAGAGGACCCAGGCCGAACACTTCATCGAGAATTTCCTCGATGACACGGTCCTTCTCCACGAGGCTGAGCGGCGTCTTTTCCTCTTCGACGAGCTTGGCGACAGCGGCACGGATCTCCGCGCGCACGCGCTCGCCAGCCATTGAAGAAAGGGCCTCCAGGTTGATCCGGTCCAGCAGCTTCCTGTGGAGCGTAAACTTCAGCTCCTGGTATTCCGGCGTGTACCCTTCGCGGTTGAAGAGACGGTTTACCCAGCCTGTCTCACGGCCCTCGCCGGCTCTGGTTATCGTATCTAATGCGGCCATAGTTTGATCACCCGAATATATTGAAACGTTTAGATTTATTTGTCTCTTCTTCCAGGCCGGCGAGTTTCAACGCCAACCTGGTAATGTTCTTGCCCAGTTCCGAAGTGCGTGTCAGCATCCGGCCCTCGGCATATGCCTCGTACAGTTCCGGATAGTCGTTCGGAACCATTGCAAATATTGGTACGCCCAGCATCTTCTCTAGTTCGCCGGGAGTGATATCGAGCCGCTTCGGCGAGCGATTCAGAATCAACTTAAGCCTGTGCTTTCCATACCCGGTATCGAGCAGGGTCTGGATGATCTGTTTGGACTGGTGTAGTGCCGGCACTTCCAACGTGGTCACCAGGCATGCTTCGTCGATCTCCTCCAGGGAGGCCATCCCGAGGCGGCTCAGGCTTCGACCCAGATCCACGAGCGTCCAGTCATAGTTCGGCCGCGCGAAACCGAGCACGTGCCGAATCTGCTCGTCCTTCAGCTGTTGCTTGGTTCCCAATGCCAACGGAGAGGCCACGATCTCGACGCCGGGGATCCCGTTGGAGACCAACGCCTTCCAATAGTGAATGTCAAGGCGATGTAGATTATTGACTGCGTCGACGATCGAATAAACCGATTTAGTCTTTGTGATGAACCCGATCAGGCCGGCGTCAAGGTCGAGATCCATCAGTAACACTTTCTGGTTTTGACGACCGAGTTCGGCAGCCACGTGGCAGACCAGGGTGGTAGCACCGCATCCGCCCTTGGCAGAAAGGAAACCGTAGCTTTTGCCGGCGCCTTTGGTTGTGCCGGGGCGGCGGCTGCGCTCGAGCGAACGTTTTTCCAGAGATTTGCGAAGGGGCTCCTGCAGCGGCGGGTACAGGAATTCATTGATTCCGGCGCGCAGAGAAGCCAGGATCGTGTCGGCGTCAGCCGCGATGTGAAGAGCAATGATCATCGGGTCGCCGACTGCATTCCGAATCGAGGCGACCAGCCCCTCAAGCGGCTCCCGCCACTGGCTGATGTCCACCAGCACAACGTCGGGACGCATCCGCTCGAGGCGGTCGATGAAGGCGCTCAGGTCGCCAATGTCCTGATGCTCCACGATGACGCGGAATGGCAATCCCGACAGACAGGCTTGCGCCTGATCCAACAATTCACGATTCTCAATAGCCAAACCAATCGTCAGCGGGTACATGTCACATTAAGCTCGGTCCGAAGATTACTTGCCTCCCCCGCCCGGAGGAGGAGGTGGGGCCGGCGCGGGTGCGCCGGGGTTCGTAGACGGCTGAGCGGCAGGCGCGATGATCGGCACCAGCTGGATGGGCGCCGCGGCCGTCGGAGGCGCCTGCCCTTGCTTCTGCTGAGCGATCAGTTCTTCGATCGGAATCGAATCCGACGGCGGCTGCACAGGAACCTGGCCGGTGACCGACAGGCCCGGTTGCGTCATTGGGATGCCGGTATTGGGCTTCAGGAACGACGTCGGGTACTTCAGCTCCGGCACGGCCTGTCCGGCCGGAATGGGCCTCACGATCTCGGGCGTAATGATCACTAGCAACTCCGAGTTCGATTTGTTAGTAGTCTTGGATTGAAAGAGCTTTCCGATGATTGGAATATCGCCAATGCCCGGTACTTTGTTCAAATTCTCGGTGGTGCGATTGTCCAGCAATCCGCCGATTACAAAGCTCTGGCCAGCGCTTAACTCGACTTCGGTATTGACACGCCGCGTCGCTAGAGCTGGGATCGTAAATCCGTCTAATTGGATGGCATGCGAATAGTCGAGCGAACTGACCTCCGGCATCACCTGCAGCCGGATCGTCCCGCGCGGCGTCACGTTGGGAACGAAATTGAGGCGCACACCAAATTCCCGGAACATGATGGTCACCGCGCCCACCGCGCCGCCTTGAACCATCGGTATCGGGAACTCGCCACCCGCCAGGAAACTCGCTGGCTTTCCGTTAATCGCCAGAACGTTCGGTTCGGCTAGCATCTGGAGCTGGTTCTTGCTCTGGAGTGCCTTGATAGTGCTGAAGAGGTTGATGTCGGGCCGGAACATGAAGACATTCAGCGGGTCGGGATAGAGGATCTGCGATCGATCTGAGCTGAAGTTTGGGGAACCGAACTGCTGCGTCGAGACGATCGTATCCTGATGCCCGGCCGTGCTGACCCAATTGGCTCCCAAATCAAGCTCCGCCGACCGGTCGACATTGGCAAATTTCACCTTGAGAAGGACCTGTGTTTCAACCGGCGGCACATCGACCCGCAGGAGATTGACCGGCTTGCCTAGCGTATTGGCAATGGCCATCACCCGATCGCCCGCGGTAACATCCTTGACCGTACCGCGGACGAAAGGAGTATCGTTCTCATAGTTGATGGTGATGTTCTCGTTTGGAAACTCGCGGGCAAGCTGCTGGCGGACTGCGTCCAGTTTCGCGGTGCTCATGCGGACAGTCAGATCGTAGAGCAGCCGGCTGCCGCCCTGCTGCCAGATAATCAGCGAAGTGTCCCCAGCGGCCTTGCCGTTAATGAGAACCTCCTTCGGATTGACCGCAACGGCCTCCACGAGGTCGCCGTTGGCGACCGAAACGCGCTGAATGTTGAGCGGGCTATCAATGATCAGCGACTTACCCACTGTCACTGTAAGCCGCCCCGGCGCATTGGCGCCGGCTTCGTTCTGAGCCGGCTGGGCCTGGCCTTCAAGAACGGTCGCGGCTGGTGCCTGCCGGGGACTCCCGCCCCAGAGAACGGCAGCCGCAAGCACAATATGTTTAGAATGCCGGTTGCGTAACATTATTTGACCTCCGCGCTGCCTTCAAACTTGCTTTCGACCTTCTTTGTGCCCGAGATGATCTCCATCACATACGGCGCATCCTTCTTCGGAGTGGGTGGCGCGAGTAGCGGCAGCACCGGCGCGGGCTCCTTGGCAACGGCCCTCCGTCTCGGTTCGGTCTCCAGGCCTTCGATGTCTTTCAGCTTGACCCTCGTGCCGGTGAACAGACTGGCCACTGCTGTGCCCTGCGTCTTGGCTTCCTCGCGATCCAGGGGATTGCGGAGCACCAATTGGATCGTGGTCTGGTGGCTGGCCAGGCTGAGTTGCTCGGCCTGATCCGGTGTGACCAGCAGGTTGACCACCTGCACGCTGATCGGCTTTCCTTCCGGATCCTTCTTGAAGTCCTGTCCGGAAGAAAGCACTTCGATGTTTTGCAGCAAAGTTTTCGTCAGCGTACCCAGAGCGGGCGGATCGTTCGGTGGGTTGCCCGAGATGAGTATGTCGACGTGCATGCCGGGAACCACAAACCCGGCGACGCCCACTACTTCATTGACTGGCACCGCCACGGCCCGCATGCCTTTGGGAATAATCGCCGCGAAGCCGCCGCCGGCGCCCTTTGGCGCCAGGCGAACTTCGAGGATCGGCTCCTTAGCGAAGATTTTGGTGATCACGCCGCGGCCTACAATGTCCTGTGAGCGTGTGGAAGCTCCCATTGGCATTTCAGTCGGCCAATCCATCAACCTGACATCTTCTTCCTTTAGAACTGTGCCCAGTTCCAAATCGCGCGATGCGACCACGATTTTTACTCCGGAAGTCTGTGCGGCGTGCGTGTTCGGCTGCCGGTTGGACATGAGCCGGTACAGCAAAAGGCTCGCCCCAGAGGCGACCACAAACGCGAAGCCTAAAACCGCTAAGAATCGTTTATTCATTTCAATTCCCCGTTCCGCCCGACGATCCGGTTGCCGGAAATGATCTCGTCCACCTGCCGTCGTACACTACCTGGCGCAGCAGAGGCATTCCGGCCTCCACACTACCTATCTAAAGAGCGATGTCCGGCCAACAACGGCAAAACGGCGGCCCGCTCCAACCACCGGATTTAGCTGGCCGACGTGCTGGCCGCAGCCAACTGGCTGTTGGTGACCGACCAGATCCCTTTAACGCTGCCGCCCGCCCCCAAAAATAGGGCTGCCGAAGCTAGCGCCACGAACGCCATGAGCAGTGTGTACTCGATCAGATCCTGCCCTTGTTCGTCGTTCCAGAAATGCTGCAACCATGTCATGCTATTCGCTCCTAAATCTTGACTTTTTGCGGCGAGACCGCATGGCCCAATTCGGCCCGGCCCGCCTGTCTTTGCTCTCGTCCGCCAGCCGCGGTTGTGGAATTCGGTTCTCCTCCGCTACTCAAAGTCGGCCGGAAAACCACCGCGATTCCGTCGTCATAGACCACGCGCCAGCGGCGCGATTCCTTCAACGCCCCTGTCAGCGGAGCGCTCGGGGGCAGCAAGATCGTGTTGATGCCAAAATGGCCCAGTGTCTCCTGCCAGTCGTATTTCACGTTCATCACGTCCAGATATTTCTGAACGAAGTCGTCACCGTAGAAATCGCTGCGGCCATCAACGAACACCCGATTTTCCGGGTAGAGCCGGTAGATCAGGTAGTCGCCCCACTCATCGTTGGTGAAAATGCGCGCGGAACGATCGCTTTTGAGCATGGCGATCGCCCCGGCCGGGTACGAATCGGGATCGTATTCCGGCTTGAAGAGTTTGGGTGGCGCCGGCGCATAGACCAGCGCAGCGATCACGGCGAAAACCGCTATACTGGCCAGGTGCCAGCGTGGGATCGCGTCGGTTTGGGCGGTTTCGGCTGCGATCGACGCATATCTTCGCGCCGCCAATCTCAACCAGGTGACCACCGGCATCTCCGGCAACCTTCGAAGCCAGGCGTCAGCGGCCGACCCGATAATCGGCGCCGCAATAATGGCATATAACGGAACGTTTCGCGCGGCGAGCAACGCGGCATGGCCCCACATCACCACTAGCACCGCTTCTGTATAGCTGCCGCGAGCCGCATGCCAGATCGCGGCGCCCACTCCCAAAACCAAAAGCGCTTCAAAGAAGATAGCGATGGGGTGATGGAAGCTCATGGTCAAGAACTCCACCACATGCTGCGCCTGGAACGGGTCGGTCACGTATTGAACCACGTGGACGTGGAGGCGGTAGAAATACGGGTTCACCAGGCTGGCCGCCAGGCATGCCAGCGCCGAAAGCAGGTAGCGCCGCGCCCTGAGTAGCGCCGCCGCAGCCTGAACGCGGTCGGCGGAGAGCAGCAACTTCAAAAGCTCCCCGACGCCATAGCCGATCAGCAAGAGAATGCCGAAGAAAAATCCGCCGTGAAGGTTGGTCCATAAGATGGTCGCAACCGGCAGAATCGCCAGAATGGGAATTCCGCGAATCCGTTCACGGCCGGCTCGTACGCTCTCGAGGGCGCCGTAGAACAGCACCAGGAACAGCAGCGAGATCAAGTGCGGCCGCGCCAGCCAGTGCACCGCAGATGAGGCGGTGGCAAGCATAGTAACCAGCACCGCCAAGATCGGATTGGCGCGCCGGAGCGTCAGCCGGAACAAAAGAGTGAATGTCGCGGCGATGATCAGGATGCTGGCCACGACCACCGTGGCCAAACCGCCGTGGCTGTTCAACCAAGCAAAAATTACATCTGAAAACCACTCCCACGCGTACCAGGGGTCGCCCGGCTTGGTAAAGGAGAAGAAGTCGCGCGACGGAACCTGATGATTGCTCACGATCCACTCGCCGGTGCGGATGTGCCAGCCCGTATCGCAGTCGGAGAGCAGCGTTTTCACGCCGCCCATGCGTGCGAAAAGAAACAGGATCGGCATTAGGAATGCCACATCGGTAAGGGAGGGCAGCAGCCGGAAGGCGAAGGGGGGCTTGGTCGCTTCCATGTCAGGCCATCCAACTGGGCGCGACCGGCTGCAGAGCCTCGAGCGCGCAAGGCCGGTCATGAAATGACCGGAAATCCATGTAATTGACCCGCAAGGCAACGGGAATGCACTTCTGGCCAAAGCCGTGGTCTGAGGGAAGTTCGATGTCCACAGTTTCGATCGGGCCGATGGGGGGAACCGGCGCGGTGGAGACGCCGCCACGACAGCCGATCAATACTCCGTTCTGGCTTATATTTTCGGTAAAGACGGCGCTCTGCCGTGACAGCGCCGGCGACGTGATATGGCACCGAAGCTTGATCTCGATACGCGGACTCTCGCGCTTGTTCGCAATCTTCATCGTTAGCCGGCTTTGACATCCGAGACTGTATCGTCGAAATTGCAGCGGTTCAATATCGCAAATGGGTGACAAACACCCGCTGGCAAAGGTTATCAAAATAAAATAGGAAGCCTCCACCGCCATTGATTCCGACAAAAACCTGATATTTCTAGGCATTTTTTGCCTGCTGTGGCGGCCGGTAAACTTCTTTCCCAATGGGCACAAGATGCCTTTTTATCGGCCCTCTGAGCGAATTTTCCACTGAATTTCGCGGCGCAAGCCAATTCTAAAAAAAGACGCGAAAATTACCTGGGTTTTTCCCAATTTATGTGTTGACAACCGAAGTAAATGGAGGCAAAATGCAAAAATGAATCGCTGATATTAGCCAAAAATTAGCGCTGTCCAACGATGGCGATTCAAGGGTGGAGATGGGAACAATGACGCGAATTCTTCTTTACAGTGACGAACCAATCCTGGCCAAGGGACTCGAATCGGTCTTGCGCCAGGTGGAGAATTTTGAACTACTGCCGACGTGCACCACGGTGGCGGGACTGATGGAGCAGATCACCAATGGCTCCCCGGACCTGGTGCTCATGGATCTCACACCCGAAATCACCTTCGGCGTCATGAGTGAGTTGAAACATGCGATGACGACCTGCAAAATCGTCCTGTGGGTAAATTCGATTTCGACGGAACTGGCATTCCAGGCCATGGGCCTCGGCGTCCGTGGCATTCTCCGCAAGACTCTGCCGACGGATCTGCAGGTCAAATGCCTCCAGAAAGTCCAGGCAGGCGAGCTGTGGTTTGAAAAAGCGCTCACGGACAGCTTCCTTTGCGCACGCCGCGTCGCTCTCACCCAGCGCGAAGGACAACTGGTTAGTCTGTTGTCGCAAGGTCTGAAGAACAAGGAAATCGCCAGTACCCTGATGATCTCCGAAGGCACTGTGAAGGTATATCTCTCGCGTCTTTTCCAGAAGGTTGGCGTCAAGGACCGTTTCGAACTAGCCCTCTTCGGTCTCAAGAATCTCACCACCGGACAACTCCCCGTGGCGGAAAAAGGGCAGCGCTCCGGTGCCACGCCCATGCCCGGACTCCGCTCGCTTGTGCTGGAGAAGCCAGCCGAGCGCGCCGAACCCGTCACCCGTTTTCCCACTCCTCTACGGCCCGTTGCGCCGCGCCAATACTAGGCGGAACAAATCTCTGAAAGGACCATCGGGACGGCGTCCAGCCGTCCCGTTTTTTTTGGGCCCGGTGGCGCTCACTTTCGTTAATGAAGTTTGTATTAGCCTTTTCGATCATTGATCTTGCGGACCAAGAGGCGTTTAATCAGAACGTTCGTCGAAAGTCGTTTATGCGCGCACCTCGCCACGGGATCACGAGCGCTTCGTACCACCAGACACGGCGGACAACGAGTCTGCCACGCCGGCGGCCCATTCAGGAACGATCTACGCCCAACTCCTCGCAACATTCCAGCCTGTCACCCCTGCAGACATCCCACCATCCATACCGGCGGCGGCGCCCTCCGCTCAGCCGCCGGTGTTGTCCTGCACTGCAGGCGGCGGCACGCGCGCTTGGCGACGGGTTCCACCTCGGACGGGGCGCACCTTGTTGGCGCTGATCCCGAGTTCGGAAAAACAACGATTGGTTCTCTCCTCCTCCCGGCCGCGGGCTTGAAAGCTGCAGCGGCCGGGCCTTTTTCCGGCCACCCATCTCCTCGCGCCTAACGTACGATATGGTAAACGGAAGATGTCCGAACCATACATTCGCGTCCGGAACCTTTCCAAGGTCTACCGTTCCGGCGACTCTGACTTGGTGATTTTGTCGGACGTAGACTTGGATGTGGCGCGCGGCGAAATGCTGGCGCTCGTGGGGGAATCGGGAGCCGGAAAATCGACGCTGTTGCACTTGTTAGGCTGTCTGGACAGGCCTTCGGCGGGTACGATATACTATGGAAATACAGCGATTTCCGGTCTCGCAGACACCGCACAAGCTGATTTTCGAAACCGTGAGATTGGTTTCGTCTGGCAGGTACACTATCTCTTACCGGAGTTCACGGCGCTGGAGAATGTGATGATGCCACTGCTGATTCGCGGATTTGCACCCAGCCAGGCATCGTCCGATTCATTGGCAAGGCTTACGGAGGTCGGCTTGGCTGCGCGCGCTGCGCACCGCGCCGGCGAGTTGTCAGGCGGCGAACAGCAACGCGTCGTGTTGGCGCGCGCCCTGGTTGGTCAGCCGTCCGTTCTGCTGGCGGACGAACCCACCGGAAACCTCGATTTTCGAACCGGCGAAATGGTTTTTGATCTGCTCGCAGAGCTGCACCGATCGCACAAGCTTACGTCGGTTTTCGTTACCCATAATTTGTCGTTCGCCCGGCGCTGCGACCGGGTTCTCAGTTTGCAGAATGGCGGTTTGGTACCGGCGTAACGGATTGCATCGCCAACCGGAGCCGAACCGGGTTATCTTTAAAGTTGTAGGGGGCGTCACGGTCTATGTTTGAGCGATACACGGAAAAGGCGCGGCGGGTCATCTTTTTCGCCCGTTACGAAGCCAGCCAGTTCGGAAGCCCTTATATTGAAACAGAGCACTTGCTCTTGGGATTGTTGCGGGAAGATAAAGCGCTCGCCAACCGGTTTCTCCGTTCCCACGCCGCGGTAGAGTCGATTCGGAAGCAGATTGAAGGACACACTACGATCCGTGAGAAAGTATCCACCTCCGTGGATTTGCCCCTAAGCCACGAATGTAAGCGGGTCCTGGCCTATGGCGCCGAAGAGGCCGAGCGTTTGAACCACAAACACATCGGCACCGAGCACTTGCTGCTCGGCTTGCTGCGCGAAGAAAAATGCTTCGCCGCGGAAATTCTGCATGAGCGCGGTCTGCGTCTCTCCGCGATCCGCGAAGAACTGGCCCGGTCGCAGAGTGAGAAAGTCGCGTCCGCGCGGCCCAAGGAGAGTTCGCTGCTGGCGGAATTCAGCCGCGATCTCACGCAGGCCGCTATGGACAATACGCTCGATCCGCTCATCGGGCGCGACTACGAGCTGGAGCGGGTTGTCCAGATTCTCTGCCGCCGCACCAAGAACAACCCGGTGCTGATCGGTGAGCCCGGCGTCGGCAAGACCGCCATCGTCGAAGGCCTGGCGCAGCGCATCGCCGAGGGCGACGTGCCGTCGTTCCTCGCCGACAAGCGTATCCTCGCGCTCGATCTTTCTTTGATTGTCGCTGGCACAAAATATCGCGGCCAGTTTGAAGAGCGTCTGAAGACCATCATGAAGGAATTGATGGAAAATCAGAACGCCATCATCTTCATCGACGAGTTGCATACTCTGGTGGGCGCCGGATCGGCCGAAGGCTCACTCGATGCCGCGAATATCCTGAAGCCCGCTCTATCGCGCGGGGAAATTCAATGCATCGGCGCGACCACGCCGTCGGAGTTCCGCAAGTCTATTGAAAAGGACCGCTCTCTGGAACGCCGCTTCCAAGCCGTGAAGGTTCCGCCGCCCACCGAGGGCGACGCGGTGAAGATCCTGTTCGGCATCAAGGACCGCTACGAGAAATTCCACGCCGTGGCGTACACCGATGACGCCATCGAAACCGCGGTCTACACTTCGAGCCGCTACATCCCCGACCGCTTCCTGCCTGACAAGGCGATCGACCTGATCGACGAAGCCGGCGCGCGCGTGAAGCTGCGCCAGACTACCTTGCCCGCCGAGCTGGCCGATATCCAGAAGCGCATCAAATTCATCGTCCACCGCATGGAGAATGCAATCGCGAACCACGAGTTCGAGAAGGCCCGTTTTTACTCCGACGAGGAGCGCAAGGAGCGCGAAAACATGCGGGCGCTCCGCGAAAAGTACAACCTCGACGATTCCTCTACCGGCTGCGTCACAAAGGACGACATCGAAGAAGTGGTCGCCCGCTGGACCGGCGTGCCGATGACTTCGATTAAGGAAGAGGAAATCACCAAGCTGCTGCGCATCGAGGAAGAGCTGCACAAACGGGTCATCAGTCAGGAGAAGGCGATCTCCGCACTGGCGCGCGCTATCCGTCGTTCGCGCGCGGGCCTGAAAGCCAGCAGCCGCCCCTCCGGTTCGTTCTTGTTCCTCGGCCCTACCGGCGTCGGCAAGACCGAGGTTGCCCGTGCCCTGGCGTCTTTCCTGTTCGGCAGCGAGAAGAGCCTGGTTCGCTTTGATATGTCCGAGTACATGGAAAAGCACTCGGTTTCGAAGCTGATTGGTTCGCCTCCCGGATACGTGGGCTATGAAGAAGGCGGCCAGCTTACCGAACGGGTCAAACGGAACCCGTATTCGATCATCCTGCTGGATGAAATCGAAAAGGCGCATCCTGACATTTACAACATTCTGCTGCAGGTGTTCGAAGACGGCCAATTGACTGATGGCCTCGGCAACCAGGTAGATTTCAAAAACACCATTATCATCATGACTTCGAATCTGGGCGCGCGTTTCCTCGAAAAGCGCGGCCACCTGGGCTTCTCGGCGCCGGCCGGGGAAGGCATCCCGGGCAAAGTCGAAGACATGGTGCGTGGTGAAGTGAAAAAGGCGTTCAACCCCGAATTCCTGAACCGTCTGGACGAGATCATCCTGTTCAGCTCACTGACCGATGACGACCTGATCAAGATCATCGACCTGATGGTGAACCAGGTGAACTCGAATTTAATCGCCAAGCAGGTCAAAATCCGCCTGACGCCGGAAGCCGCCAAATACATTCTCGAAAAGACCTGTGGCGACCGCAGTTACGGCGCGCGTCCGCTGCGTCGGGCGTTGCAGAAATACATCGAGGATCCGCTCTCGGAGTCGTTAATCCAGGGCACGCTTCCCCGCCCCGCGGATTTGGAAGTCTACCTCGGCGACACGGGCATCTTCTACCGGCAGATCAACGCCGAAGGCGAAGCGGTGACCGCCGGCGGCCCGGCCGAGCCCGCGCCCGGCACGCTGCTGTACACCTTCTAGTAGCGCCGGCAGCCCTGTCGCCGGCGCGTGCTATACTTTCGATTTCCTGCCACGAAAGGGCCCGTAGCTCAGTTGGTTAGAGCGCTACCTTGACACGGTAGAGGTCTGGCGTTCGAGTCGCCACGGGCCCACCATGATTTCAATAACTTACCGTCAACTCGATTTTCGCTGGGCTTGTTGTGGCTTAATCGTGGCGTTTCGCACGCGATTTTGAAGGTCCAAGACGGCTTCGGTCTGGGCGTCCAGATCCGCCTGCGTGTAGTGGAGACTGATATCGGCGCGGGAGTGGCCGGCCATCCGCTGCGCCTGGTTGGCGCCGGCGGATTTCGCCAACTCGGTGACCGCTTCCCTCCGGAAGGCATGAAAACCGAAACCCTTGTAGTAGAGTCCAAGCGCAATCGCCGCAGGTCTTAAAAAGTGTTGGTTGATCGCGCGGTCATCCCGGCAAACCCGGCCCTTCTTTTCCCGTGCAACATGCGTCCGGACGCCAAACACGTACTCTTCGCCATGTTCCGGTCCGGGATACAGAGTTTGCCAAATCGGCGGCCAGAAGACCCATGGGAACGTCGCGCTGCGAGCGTTCCGACTTCACCACATCCACGTCGCCCCGATAGAAGCGCTGACGCACCAGGATCACGCCGCGCCTGAAATCCACAGGCTTCCACTGCACACCCAAAACCTCTGAGATTCTGAGCGTGCAGTACAAGGCGACCTCACAAATAAGTCGAAGTCGGCTGGTAGCGCATCCAGGAGTTTCCGTGTGTCCTCGATCGTGAGTTTCCGATGGGGCCGGGCCGTTTTCTTCCTGCCGACGCTAAATAGGGGCGCGTGAGGCATCTCTACTGGAAAAGTTCCAAGAGCACGTCCAACCCCACGGATGTCCTGCCCAAGGGCTGCGTAAGAGAGCAAGCCTCAATACCTCAGCCAGCGATGTATAAGGCTGCACTAATTCCCGCCAACTCCAGCGATGTGGAAGGGCCGCTATAAATACGTGCCGGCGGCTCCGTACTCACGGGACCGTAGGCTGAGGACCGGCTCCAGGCGTGCCGCGACCACTCGCGGCATCGCGCCGGAAGTGGAACCGGCATCGTCTGCTCCTTGAAATTGCACAACAAAAGAGCAGAGGAGCCAGCGGGATCACTTCGCTCGACGACCAGCCATCCCGCCGCGCCCGACTTCGCAGTAGTCAAATCCTTGCGACAGTTGTGGAGGCAGGTATATCGCTTTCTGATTGTGATCAAATCCCGATACCAGGCTAAAACTCCCGCATGCGGGCTCTGGCCGCGAAGCGCCCAATTGAGGCGCGAACGTGCAAAGGTTGCGGCATCCTGAGGGTCGAAAAAACTCCCATCCGCAAGGAAGGGACCCGCCTCATGCCGACGCCCTTCGCGGACAGCTTCAGCAACGGCCGGGTCACCGTGATCGGTGAAATAGTAAAAGCCGGCGGTTTCGCCGTACTCCTGGCCCATGAACAGGAGAGGAATGAACGGAGAACAAAGCAGCACTGCGGCAGCCAGTTTTTGATGTTCCGGAGAAAAGATCTGTGAGAATCGTTTCCCCGACATAGCGTTAGCTACCTGATCGTGATTCTGCGTAAAGACCACAAATTGTTCGCCGGGACGGTCCTGCGAAGAAGAGCCGTGCCGGCTGTCCCGGTATCGAGAGTGTTGCCCATCATAAACGAACCCGCTGGTAATCGCCTTGCACAGCGAAGGCAAGCCGTTAAAATCCGCGAAATATCCGCGCGTATCGGCTACAAATGAGGTGTGAAGAGAGTGATGAAAATCATCGTGCCACTGCGCGTCTATGCCGTAGCCACCTATCTCCGGCGGACGGATGACACGGGGATCGTTCAAATCGCTTTCGGCGATGACATATGCCAAACGCCCCAGACGCCTCGCCTCCGCCTGAAATGCGCCGGCCAATTCCTTCAGGATGTGAAGCGCGCTGAAATCGAAGATACCGTGGATCGCATCCAGGCGCAGCGCATCAACGTGGTACTCCTTGAGCCAGTAAAGAGCGTTGTCTACAAAGAAACTTCGTACGCCATCGCCTCCCCGGCCGTCATAGTTGATCGCCGGTCCCCAAGGAGTTCGATAAGAATCCGTAAAGAATGGTGCGAAATCCGCGAGGTAATTGCCCTCAGGCCCCAAATGGTTGTAAACTACGTCGAGCACTACGGCCAGTCCATGCCCGTGGCAGGCATCGACCAGAGCCTTGAGACCCGCTGGTCCCCCGTAGTTGGACTGCGGCGCGTATAACCCAACGCCGTCATACCCCCAATTGCGCCCCCCGGGAAACTGCGCCACAGGCATCAATTCGATGGCTGTGACACCCAACTCGCAAAGAAGAGGTAAGCGGGGAATGATACTCTCGAAATTTCCTTCGGGGGCGAACGTGCCCGCATGTAGTTCGTAAATAAGATAGTCCTTCAAAGGCAAACCTGTCCACCCATGGTCGGACCAATCAAACGCAGCAGGATCCACAACACGGGAAGGCCCGTGAACGCCCTGAGGCTGGGAACGCGACACAGGGTCCGGCCTTTGCCGGCCATCTTCCGTGACAAACAGGTAATCCGCACCGGCTTTCAGACCTGGGACAAATAAACAGAATTCGCCGCTGTCTTCCGATTTCATAGGCAGAACCCGCGGTGATTGTTCCAAGAGGAGTAATTGCACGGCGCGGAGGCGCGGGGCCCAGAGCCGGAATACAACACCAGCGGATGAGATGGTGGCACCAAACCGCAGCGTCCATTTTTCCGGGGTCATTCGACAGGTTCCAGAAGGGCTACGGGGAGGTGAGCAAAGATTTGTGCCAATGGCAGGACAGGTTGCCCGTTGCGGGTACCCACCTCCACCGTGGCTTGACTGAAAATATCCCGATAGGCGGTACGCGCCAGGTCGCGCCGCAACATGAGGACTGCGTCACCCCACGCTTCTTCGCCAACAGGGACGCGGCCGGGCGCTCCAAGCGACATGAAGAAGCGCCCTGAAGCAGCAATTACGGCGCGTCGATTTAGCGAGCGCGCAAACGCGACAACATGGTTTTGGCGTCGGCCGGCCGCTCGAAGAGGCAGATAGCTTCCCTCGGTCATGAGATCGGCATGTGCTTTCCGGAAACACAGAGCCCGGCTGGTGACGAACAGCTTGACCATTCCATCGGTTGGGTTTTCGGAAATTTCCCGAATCTTGGGCTGAAGACCCGCTCCGCCAGTGCGCCGTAATCCCGCGAGCATTTGGCGGCGCAGAGCATAGTCGACGGGCCGCCGGTTGTCCGGGTCGACCAGGCTGAAATCCCAGATTTCGGTTCCCTGATAGAAGTCCGGCACGCCGGGAGAACTGATCTTCAAGAGTGTTTGCGAAAGCGAGTTCCACAGGCCCGCAGTCTTTATCGTATCCACAAACGCATTCACCTGGCACAGAAACGCATTGTTCGCCGAGTACAACAGCGCGCCGCTGATGAACCGATCGACCGCCTCTTCGAAGAGCCGATTCGGGTTAATCCAACTCGAATAGACCTTCCCTTCCCGCAGGGCCTTGCGCATGTATGCTTGGAGGCGGTGCGCGAGTTCCGGGAGATCCGATGCCGACGGTTGTTGCAAAGGCCACACGCCGACAAGAGTCTGGTAGAAGAGATATTCCACCGACCGGGCAGGCGCCTCCTCATCTCCGACATTTGCTCTGTGATGGTGATTCAAAAGCCGCCACGAGCGTACTGCGCTCGCCCATTGGCCGGGGATCTCAGACAGCACGTTGATGCGCGCCCGCACATCTTCACTGCGTTTGGAATCATGCGTCGACGTAGCCAGCATCGCACGGGGCCACGACTGCAGGCGTTGAAGATTACTAGCGTGGAATGCGGAAATCGAGGTTCCGAACTGCCGCGGATCGCTACCTACCTCATTCAATGATGAAAGCGGGAAATAGCGATAAAACGCGGTGTCTTCCAAACCCTTCGCCATAACCGGTCCAGTAAACTGCTGAAGGGACATAATGAACTCGCGCCGCGCCGTCCGCTGAACGAGGTCGGTTCCTTCGGGATCTTCGAGCAACAGAAGTTTCTCGAGGAACTCGAACACGGATTCATCGGTAGACTGGTTCCGGCGTCTTGCACGATTGACGGCATCGCGGATATGACGCTCGTCCTCCGGATCTAGCCGATCAATGCGGTCGGTGATATAGGTCCTGTAAATCGGAAAACACGCGATAGTTTCCCGCAGGACGTGCCGCAAACTGGCGAAGGTGAAGTCGCGAGACCAGCGATGCTGCTCCGAGATCCTATCGAGCTTTCCAGCCAGCACGCTTAACTCTCCCGACATCGTGGTCTGGAGGATCAGCTTCTTGCATTCATACAGCAGGTCATCGGCGGCCGGATGAGCCCTTGTGAACGTTCCGTATAACCGCTGAAACGCCCTCCGCCCTCTCCCGTCGACAAATAACCCATTGACCGAGCGAAGGAAATCATAGCCGGTAGTGCCTTCGATCTCCCAATCAGAGCGCAGGGCCTCGTCTCCGAGCAATATCTTTTCGGTCGCGATGTAAAACGGACGGGTGGTTTCGCGTGCCGCCAGACAGCCGGCCTGCAGCCTGCGAAAGTATTCGGCTGGATCCCAAAGGCCATCGGAGTGGTCCACTCGCAAGCCGTCAACGATGCCCTCCCGAACCAACTGAAAAATCAGGCCGTGCACAGCTTGGAAGACCTCCGGATCTTCGACGCGAATGGCGGCGAGCTGATTGATATCGAAGAAACGGCGATAATTGATTTCGTCAGAGGCCACTTTCCAAAACGACAGCCGGTACGACTGCTGCGCCAATAGCTGCTCGAGAGAATCGAAGCTCCGAGGAACTCCTTTCACTCCGTTGATCTCAAGGCAGGACGCTTCGATGGCGCACTGAAATTCGTTGCTGGCGTCCGCCAGCACGGCGATGCGTTTACGGAGGATTTCCCTTTCCCGCTGCCGCTCCCGGATCTTATCGGCATCCGTTTCGTCCGCGGGAGCCAGGTGCGATAAACCGGTCAGAATGCTCTCTAACTCCAGCACTGACGAGTGGTTCTCGCCGATCTGATTCTTTAGGCGGCGCGCGGCTGCGTCCAAAAGGAACCGCCATGAACGGGGCGCCAGCGGCAGTCGCTTTTGGTTTACGAAAACAAAGAAGCCGCCGTGTTCATATACAATCGCGATCTGCTGATCTTCCAGTATCCGTCCATATTGGTCGCCAAGTATGGGAAGCAGAACTTTGTTCGCGAGATCTTTCTTTGGAGGATTCCAATCGATGTCGAAGTATCGGGCGAAAGGCGAACTGGGTCCATTCTCCAATACGTCCCACCACCATTCGTTAGAGGCGTCATCGATGCACATGTGATTTGGAACAACGTCGGCGACCAAACCAATACCGTGCTGTTTGAGACTTGCACTCCAGTCTCGAAGATCGTCGAGCGTTCCGACTTCCGGGTTGATCTGCGAATGATCGGTAACATCGTAACCGTGCAGCGTGCCAGCAGCGGCTTTCAGGAAGGGAGAACAGTAGCAGTCGCCGATTCCGAGAGCGCACAGATAGTCGATCAGCGAAGCTGCCTGGCTGAAAGAGAAGCGATGATTCAGCTGAAGGCGGTACGTCGAGCAGGGGGTGTGATCCGGGCTGTTTCTCTGGCGATGTTCCACTGGTAGAACGCCTAGAACGCTTACGGCCGGACCTCGCGATAGCCGGCTGGCCTCAAGCAGCCATTGTCTGCCGCAGACTTCATCCGACCGTAGTCTGCACGCCACCGGCCACTTGCATCTGGAGCTTTTCACCCAGTGCGAGAAAGTGTTCCGTCCAAGCAATAGCATCTTCGGTTTCGGGAACCACTCCGCTCTTCAACTCCTCGAATGCCGAATGGTGAAGTTTAGCCCAGATATTCTGAGCGGCCCACAAAACCACGTCAAATGGCAGGTTCCGCGCCATCTCTACGACCGCTTCCAGCCGCTGCACGACCGCCGTATTAAACGGCTCCTTCTCAAAATGCTCGAAAAGCCGCTCAATCGTCAGGCGGAGAGTATACTCGAGAGCAGTTGCATCGAGTTCGATACCACCGGACTGTGCCTCCTGAAGAAGTTTGCGCACTTGCTCCAGGTCCATCTGTTCATCTGCAAAAGCAAGTCTGAGTTGACTGTTGACTGCAAATTCAGCCGCAGTGCGAATGGCTTTCGGCAACGGCACTCCAAGATCCCTCAGAAAGTGAGCCAGTGGAATATTCTTTTCATAAATCTGACGATAGCCTGCGTCGGCATCTTCCAGGGATGAGTTCACAATCTGGCGCAGGATGGTCCGGCGATCGTCGCTGAACAGCGACTTAAGCGAGTACGGAGTATCGAGTTCCGTATCCATAAGTCGAAGCACTTCCGGAACGTCGGCTGCGGAAAAGGCTGCGGTGATGTCAGTCATCAGCTTCTGATAGGTTTCGTCGCCGCGGAAGTGTCCGATGCCGCAGTGGAGATTATGATCTCCAAAGTGCACCGCGGCAAATACCATCTCGCTGGTCTCGAGAGTGACCCGTGAGGTAAAGCGGGCACGGCCCAAACCCAGCTTCATCTTGCCGGCTTCCATGTCATGCTGGTGGGTGCGATCGACGGAATAGCAATAGATCTCGGCCTGATTTGGGTAGGGCTTGAAGAGCGAGCTGATGGCGTAGTGAGCGGCCAGTTTCTCCAAATCGATCGCTGTCGGCATGGCAAAGTTTTGATAAATGCGAGCGCCATCCTGATGCTCGGCAATGTTGCTTTTTGCTTGGGAAAGCTTCTCTAGAAAGACGGGTTCAAAGTCGCCACCCAAAACCTCTCGTGCCAGTTGCACGGCGCGGCAGGCGTAGCGAATGACCTGAACCGTCTCGATCCCTGAAACCTCGTCGAAAAACCATCCGCAACTCGTGTACATGAGCATCAGATGCCGCTGCAACTCCATCAACTTCAACGCAGCAACCACGTCAGGCTCATTCAACTGTCTTCTGGAGTGGCGAGAAAGAAACTCTGCGATACTTTCAGGGCGACGATCGAGGACCACGCCGATGTAGTTGTCTCGGGCCGACCATGGATCTTTGAAATACTCCCACGCTTTCTCCTCGAATCTGGGGGCCAGCGTATCGCGCAGCCAGTCCAGGGCCTCACGGAGCGGACCGCGCCAGCCCTGTGTCCACTCCCGGTGCCCGCCGTTGCAGCCGCAGTTGGAGCGCCAGCGCTCGATGCCGTGTACGCAACTCCACGAACTATTTTCGAAGATCTCGACTTCGTGAGAGGGCGGGTGCCGCTCCAGGTATTCACCGTAATTGGTGATGTCAGCCGCGTGGTTTGATCGAATGAATTCCAGCGCGTAGGTGAGGGCCATCTCTCCATAGCGATGGTGATGGCCATAGGTTTCGCCATCGGTTGCAATATGAACCAATTCCGGCCAGGCGCGTTCCTCCGAGAACGCACCCAGGAGCCGCTTCGCAAAGCCCTCCCCGTTGTCCAACAGCCGTTCGAAGGCAACACCGCGAGAGATCGGACCGTCGTAGAAAAAAAGACTGATAGAGCGCCGGGAGGGTAGACGGAGGAGGTAAACCATGGTTGGGTCAATCCGTTCCTCGGAGACCTCCCGCCAATTGCGGCCCCCAATCTTGCGCATGCGATGAGCCTGGCGCGGGGCCAGGATCGTGAACCGAATTCCGCTCTCAGCGAGAATCTCAAGAGTAGCCAGGTCGACTGCGGTTTCTGGCAGCCACATCCCTTCCGGTTTCCGGCCGAACCGATGCTCGAAGTCGCGGATGCCCCAGACGACCTGGGTTCGCTTGTCTCGGTCATTCGCCAGCGGCATGATAAGGTGATTGAAGCACTGGCTGATAGCCGAGCCATGCCCGCCAAACCGAGTTTGGCTTTCCCTGTCCGCATCCAAGATCGCGTCGTAGACCCGCGGTGAAAAAGCTTGCAGCCAAGAGAGAAGCGTAGGGCCGAAATTGAAGCTAATGGAAGAATAGTTATTTGTGATTTCTCTGATACGGTTCTCGTCCAAGATTCGCGACGCGGAGTTCGGCTCGTAGCATTCCGCCGTCACCCGTTCGTTCCAATCGTGATATGGATAAGCAGAATCCTGTAGTTCCACTGCCTCAAGCCACGGGTTTTCCCGAGGCGGTTGATAAAAGTGGCCATGGATACAGACGTAGCCCATACCGCATTGTGATTAGCAATCCTATCTCCGATCGACAAACCGCTCAGTTCGAAACGGTACAGTATTCTAAACCGAACCAGGAAAGTTCCTTCCGAGCCGCTGGGAGTATTCCCGGGAAAATCGTATTCGATTGTCTCGGCCTTCGCTATACCAGCTCCACTCTTTGCGTCCGAACACACTCGAACGCCCACAGATAACATCCGGCGGACCAAGCTTGCCCCTCCACTCCCATGGGCTCACCGGACTCACCATGATGCCATTCATTAAATTTGCCCCGCAGATTCGTTTCCGCGAGCTTGCTCAAGACCTCGGCCGCATCTGCAAGCCGACCGGCTTTTACCAGAGCCGCCGTATAGATTCCGCCAATGAAAGGCCAAATTCCGCCATTGTGATAATGATGCGGCCGATTTGTCGGGTAATAGTAGTCGCGCCAGTCCGCGTCGCCAGGCTGGATAGCTGGAGTTAAGCAGCACACCGGATACGTATCCAACCTATGCCGAGAGATGAAGTCAAGAATAACCTTTGCTTCGTTGTCGCGGGCAACCCCGGCTAGGACTGCCAGCAGATTGCCTAAGGTGTCAAACCATTCGCCAGCCATTCGAAACCCGAGGTATGGCAGGTAGTATTGTTCCCCCGTCAACTGCTGTTTGGTAGGAATCCAGCGGCGGCGGCCCAATGAGTCCGTCAACGGGTTATCCACGGTGCTGAAACTATGTGCAATATGCGGCAGCATGTTCCGGTCGCCGCGGTACCAAAATAGCCGGTTGACTCGTTCTGCGACCTTGTCGGCAAGCTTCAGACAACGCCTGCCCTGCTCGGTCTCCGAGGCGTGGAACAGTTTCGCAGTTGCCCGCAGTGCCAGCACATAGAGACAATTCAGGCTCAGGCCTTTGCCACGGGTGCAGAGCAAGTCTTGCCAGTCCGAAGCTTCCTGCATACTGATTACGCCGCTGCGGTCCACGTCCTGATGCTCGTACCAGTGGAGAACCTTCAAGCTCATTTGCGGATCCGGTGCGAGATTGGCGCTTCCAATCAGCCACCAAAGACCGCTATCTGCATAAGCCCTGAAATTGGCCTGTTCGCCTGTCTCGTTGATGAAGTTAGGGATAGACCCGATCGAAGACTGATGCATTTTCAGATTGGAAACGCTGGCCCGCAGCGCATCCTGGATCACCGGATCCGGAATATAACGCGCGCCGAGGGCCGTAATCATGCTGTCGCGCGCCCAGACTTCGTGATACCCGGCGGCGCTCGCCGATGCTTTCAGACCAACCGGACCGCAGCACTGCCGGACAACTTCGACTGCCTCGTGATATGCGACCTCTGTACGTTCCAACTCGACATTTTACTGTCTTCCAAGCCCGCCTCTCCATCACACATCGCAGGGCGCGGTCAAAGGTGCCCCACGGGTTCCCGCGTACCCTCCGACGGCCTCTCGGCCTCGCGTTGCAGCGACCGGCTCACGAGGTCCTTGGAGCCCAGCCCGACGGCGAGAGATAAGGCCAGAACGATCCCACCGAACAGAATCCCAAATGCCAGGCGGATGATGCCGCCGCCGATTGCCAGATGCTCGAATGCCATCGCCACCGCCAGAACGATCACCAGCCATCTCACTCCAGCACTGAGTAAAGCCGCATATTGCAGGTTTAAGTTAACTGCACCAATCAAGACCGCACGGGCAAGGAATCGGGAGATGATCGCGCCGGCGGTGAGAACGACTAGCGCGGCGACGACGTTGGGCAAATATTCGAAGAACCGCAAAACCATTTCGGAAGTCAATGCGACGTCAAAAGCCGAAATGCCGATCAGAAACCCAACGATCATGACTGCCACGGCCACGGTCCGGCTGACAAGGAGTGTTGGGCTGTTCGCAGGTGACCACTCTAGAAGGCTCCGAAAACCCCACTTCGGAACGCGCCCGTCGAAGTCGATCCCAATCAGCGATCGTCGAATAATCGCAGCTAAAACCCACGCGATCGCAGCGGACAAGAGTAGCGCCGCTATCAGCGCCATTAGCCCGGGCAGCAGGCTCGCAAACTGGCTGAGCACACGGACCATCGACGCGTCCAGTGCTTTTCCGACCTGATCCCACATACTTCCTCCTTTAGGCGCCTACGGATTGAAGCGATCCGGCCAACGCCAACGTGATACCAGATAAGGTTTCCTGGCCTCAAAAACCGCCGACAACTGTTCCAGCCGAGCCTCTACTTGCTGCGGTCCGGCGTTTTCCATTTCAATCGCATAAGAGGCGATCCAGCCGCGATAGAGAGGTGTAATCGAACGAAGCAAGTGATCCCGGTTGATGGTTCGAAGGCGATGGCCAAGCGCCAGGTCGTATACCATCGAGGCCCACAAATTGTCTGGCACGTGAAAATGTTCTGCCGGAAGACGGGCCAATCTTTTTAGTTCCAACAAGGTTGTCGGGGGTAGCACGCTTTCCCAAATCTCCTCAAAGTTCTGAGCCCCCAAATGAAACGATTCGATCATATGCTGCACGTCCAAGACGCCCGGTTCGCCGGTGACGGGCGCGGAGTTGCCAAACCATGGCACCGGTTGGGACCCCCGGACACGCTGCCAAAACGGCGCGTTCATCTCGACATCAATGAAAACAGGGCCTAACACCGTGGCCAGGAGGGAGCTCAGATCCGTCCACTGAGTTGGCATTTGGACCCGCATTCCGAGATATGACTCGCAGATCTGCAGTCCCTGGCAGACCGCCGTTGAGGCGATCGATGCGATGGCGTGGCCTTGAGAAACTCTGGTGTTCTGGTTGCGCGCAAGGATCGTTTCCAAAAGCCTACCGGATAGACCGAAATCCGGGCCTATCGGGTTTTGAATGCGCTCGCCGTAAAGCGCTCGCCCCAGCGGGGCGATGATGCTCCGGTTGAGCAGGCCCTCGGTCTTCTGGCGGTCGTATCGAGGCGATACGAGATCGAAACCTAGTTCAAGCAGCGGCTGCGTCAACCGGCAAATCACCAACTGCATATTTGGCGGGCGGAGTTCGGAAGCGATGATGACGCAGGCACGGGCTCCGAGTTTGCTGGAGACGGTCAAGACAGTTTGATAGGATTCGAGGAGGGCCTGCGCTGTCGCATTGGCGGCCTCCGGCGCGGCCCAATTCAGGAAGGCAACTGCCGGAAACTCGCCGTTTTGTGGTTCTGGCCGGGTTTGCGATTCTGAACTGAGCCCCCTGCACAGGACAACCACACGAGCGGCGCTTTTCATTGAGGCCACCGCCTGGTGGAGGATCCCGGGAAGGACGCCGAGGTCATCGGCACCGGGATTGAGAATCCCGATCACCAGATCGGCGCTGCCCATTCGTTGGATCTGCTCTAACTCCGGCTGTGCGACGGTGCTTGATGCCACTCACGCCCTCCCGCATGCGGCGCCAGGGACAGAATCCCCATCAGCGGAATTCGAACCCACGCCGGCCGATTATTCAATTCGTAGGAGAGCTCGTACAGCGCCTTATCTAAGAGAAACATCGCGAGCAGATGCCGAAACGTTTCGGCATCGTCGGGGAGAAATGCGGAGCCGTCCGCTGCCTCGCGGTAGGCGCGCAAAAACTCGGCGCCGGTTGAGCGTTCCCAGAGTTGGGCCCATGGCTCCAAGGTTTGTAAATCCTCGGGCCGGCGCTCCGTATACTTGATCAGTGATGCATAGGCCGCATAGCTCAGCGAGCGCAGCATTCCCGCCACATCTTTGAGCGGCGACTGCTTGGCGCGGCGATCCGCGAGCGGACGCGCCGGCTCACCCTCGAAATCGAGGATGACATAGTCCGTCTTCACCTGCAGAACCTGTCCCAGGTGGTAGTCTCCATGGATACGAATCCGTTGTAAGCCCTTGTCCTCGGCTGAGTGGATCTGGAAGCTATCCAGGATTTGGCGGCGGCGTCCCAATACCATCCCGGCAATGTCAACCACTTCATCCGGCAATGTCGAGACGCTCTCTTTGAGAAGATCGAATACGCGCACGGCTTCAGCCCGAATCCCGGACAGCATCGTTTCCACGTCGGCTGTCGTGAGCGGTTCAGGAGAGAACGCCGGCTCGCCGATGCCCGACGCAAGCGCCTTGTGCAATTGCGCAGTGCGAGTGCCAAGCCGAGCCGCGGATTCCAGCGAAATGCCGACTGCATCGCGGGCCAATTCACGGGTCGGCTCTTCGGCCTGTTCGAACAGGCCGTTTGACACCAAGCTCGTATCCTCGGGCCACGGAGCCGAAGAGCAATTCTCGTAGTATCGAGAGAGCTCTTCGAGAGCCAGCGTCCAGCCGTCGCCCTGATTGGGAACCAGACGCTGAACCATGGCGAGGGCAGCCGCCTCGCGCTCGGCTGGCGCGTAGTCGATCTGGCCGGCAAACGGCGGCACGCCGTCAAATTGAACCGACTCCGTCAGAAATCGTCCGAGCTCGCAGTCGGGATTCGGACCAGTCTGGCAGCGCCGGAAGAGCTTTAGGATAAGCCTGTCACCGTAAAGTACCGAGGTGTTGGACTGCTCGGCCGAACTGCGCTTCACTGGCATTGCACCCGCATTGTGGAGCTCGGCTAGTTGCTTGCCTGGAATTCCACGAATCCGGCCATTGCGTGTTACGATCTCTGTCGAATTCTCAATGAGAGAGAGAAATGAGACACAGCCGGCGTCGTCGAGCATGCCATCGTGCAGGAATCCGCGCCCTTCCTGGGAAATCACGGGCGACAGTATCGCGTTGGGCGCCGCCTTTAGCAAGTCTTGGGCGGGGCTCCCAAAGCTTAACCCGAGTGGTAGAAAGTAGGAGTCCGGCTCGCCTCGCTCGTAGTTCAAGTTCACCAGCGCGACCACGGCATTGGAGTTGGGAAGGGCCGCCCAGTCCGCGATTCGAGCGCCGCGAATGGTACGGGCCTTGCTTCCGAACCAGCGTTGTTTTGGCAGGAACTCGGGAAGGATTACGGTTTCGAGCCAGTAACGGCCCGCGCCTTCCAGCAGATATTCCCAACTGTGCGCCTCCAAGGACGGTCTTTCCGCCGGGCTCACGGTGGCTCTGGGTTCTCCGTGCAGCTCCAACCAAAGGAATCCATAGGGGGCGAGCGTGAGCCGGTATGGCTCGCGTCCGATGGGTGGGAACTCCACATAGCCAAGCATCTCGATCGGAACACATCCTTCGAGCTCGGCCAGGTCGAGATCGACCGGTTGCGCAAATCGGGACAAATTGGCGACGCACAGGATCTGCTCCTCGTGATCGCGCCGAAGGTATGCCAGCACCTTGCGATTTGCAGGGCCTAAGAATTCCAGCGTGCCACGCCCAAAAACGCGAAACAGCTTCCGGAGCGCGATCATATTGCGCATCCAACTCAGAAGCGAAGACGGGTCGCTCTGCTGCGCCTCTACGTTTACAGCTTCGTAGCCCCATACCGCGTCCATAATCACCGGACTGTACAGTCTCGCAGGCGTCGCACGGGAGAAACCGGCATTCCGGTCGCTGCTCCATTGCATGGGTGTTCGGACTCCGTTTCGATCGCCCAGATAAACGTTATCCCCCATTCCGATTTCGTCGCCGTAGTAGAGTATCGGCGTTCCCGGGAACGAGAAAAGAATGCTGTTCAAGAGCTCGATGCGCCGCCGGTTGTTGTCCATCAGGGGAGCGAGCCGGCGGCGAATCCCAAGATTGATGCGCATGCGGGACTCCGCGCTGTAGGCCAGATACATGTAATCGCGCTCATCGCTGGTCACCATCTCCAGGGTGAGTTCGTCATGGTTGCGCAGAAACAGTCCCCACTGGCAGGATTCCGGGATATCGGGAGTTTGCGCCATGATATCCGTGATCGGTAACCGGTCCTCCTGCCGCAGCGCCATGTAGATCCGGGGCATCAAGGGAAAATGAAACGCCATGTGGCACTCATCTCCGTCCCCGAAATACGGGCGAACATCAGTGGGCCACTGGTTCGCTTCCGCCAGGATCATCCGGTTCGCATAACCTTCGTCGATTTCCTGCCGTAGACGTTTCACCAGTAGATGCGTCTCCGGCAGATTCTCGCAGCTGGTTCCTTCCCGCTCCACCAGGTACGGAATGGCGTCCACTCTGAGTGCGTCGACCCCTAGATCCAACCAATAGCGCACGACATTCTGCATTTCTTCCACAACCAGCGGATTGTCAAAGTTCAGGTCTGGTTGATGCGAAAAAAACCTGTGCCAGAAATACGCCTGAGCTACGGGGTCCCATGTCCAATTCGATTTTTCCGTGTCGGTAAAGATGATCCGCGCGTCCCGATATTTCTGATCCGTATCGCTCCACACATAAAAGTCTCGTTCTGGCGATCCGCGCGCGGCGTGGCGTGCCCTCTGAAACCACGGATGTTGATCAGATGTATGATTCATTACGAGTTCAATCATCACCTGCAACCCCCGTTCGTGAGCGCCATTGAGGAACTCTTTGAAATCCTCAATCGTGCCGTACGCGGGGTTGACGTTCAAATAGTCGGAGATGTCGTAACCATCGTCCTTGAGAGGCGAGGGGAAGAAGGGCAGCAGCCAGATGCAGGTGGCGCCCAAGTCCCGCAGATAGTCCAGCTTTTGAATCAATCCCGGGAAATCGCCAATTCCGTCACCGTTGCTGTCGAAGAATGCCCGGACATGTACCTCGTAAAGGATTGCGTCCTTGTACCAAAGCGGATCTGCCGTGCTGCCCGGTCTTTTCATACGCGTTTGGCCAGCCTGGGACTTCCCACGCTTAGTCCCCAGGTCGGAAAGCCAATGCTGATAATGGCGGCAGCGTGAGGTTCAGCGAATAAGGCCGGCCATGACACGGCAGAGGCGTGGCCGGCGAGCCTCCCAAATTTCCCTGCCCGCTGCCTCCGTAGACCGGCGCGTCGCTATTGAGCATCTCTTTCCAATTGCACTCCAGAGGCACGCCAATGCGGTAGTTGTGCCTGGGCACGGGTGTGAAATTACATACAAACAGGGTGGTCTTCCCGGGATCTTCGGATCTCCTTAGAAACGAAATAATGCTCCTTTGGGAATCGGTGCAGTCTATCCACTCGAAGCCCGAGGGGTCAAAATCGCGCGCGTAGAGCGATGCTTCGCCGCGGTAGTAGGTATTTAAATCCCGAACCCATCGCTGCAACCCTTTATGTAGCGGCCGCTGGAGCAGGTGCCAGTCCAGGCTGGCATCGTGGTTCCACTCGGCCCACTGCCCAAACTCGCCGCCCATGAATAGCAGCTTCTTCCCCGGATGACCGAACATAAAACCGTAAAGCAGCCGGAGACTCGCGAACTTCTGCCATTCATCGCCGGGCATCTTCGCCAGCATGGAAGCCTTGCCGTAGACAACTTCATCGTGGGAAAAAGGCAGGATGAAATTCTCGCTGAAGGAGTAGACGAGGCTGAACGTGATCTTGTTGTGTTCGTAGGTGCGGAAAATCGGGTCTCTGGACATGTAATCAAGCGTGTCGTGCATCCAGCCCATGTTCCACTTGAAGCCAAACCCGACTCCTCCTAGATACACGGGGCGCGAGACCATAGGCCACTCCGTCGATTCCTCGGCGATCATCATCACGTCCGGATAAGCCGCGTAGACCTCCTCATTAAGCAAACGCAAGAAGTTCAGTGCATCCAGGTTTTCCTTGCCGCCCCGGCTGTTGGGAATCCACTCTCCTGTCCGTTTTCCGTAATCAAGATACAACATGGACGCCACGGCATCTACTCGAAGCCCGTCGATGTGATACTTGTCGAACCAGAATAGCGCACTGCTTTTCAAAAAATCCTGAACTTCGCGGCGCCCATAGTTGAAAACGAATGTGCCCCAGTCCGGCTGTTCCCCTTGGCGCGGGTCGGCGTGTTCGTAAAGATGGGTCCCGTCGAAGAATCCCAGTCCGGCTTCATCTTTCGGGAAGTGCGCTGGTACCCAATCGAGGATCACGCCAATGCCGTGTTGGTGCAAGTAGTCCACCATCCACATGAATTCCGAGGGCGGCCCAAACCTGCTCGTGGGGGCAAAATAGCCGATCGTTTGATATCCCCAGGACCCATCGAACGGGTGCTCCATCACCGGCAGGAATTCGACATGGGTGAACCCAGCTTCGTGCACATACTCGGTTAGTTGGACCGCGAGTTCCCGATATGTTAACCACCGGTTATCCTTTTCGGGCACGCGCCTCCACGAGCCAAGGTGAACTTCATAGATGGAGATCGGAGAGCCCTGCGAATTTGAGCGCGCGCGATCTGCCATCCAGTGTGAATCGCCCCATTGATGGGCTTCCAGATCACATACCTTCGAAGCGGTGTGTGGACGGATCTCGGCGGCAAAGCCGTAGGGGTCCGCCTTGTCGACCCGATACGCCCCGTAACGGGAGACGATACGGTACTTGTAAATGGCGTTTGCCCCGATCCCCGGAACGAACCCTTCCCAGATGCCGGCATCCGGATGTAAGGATAACGGGCTCGCCTCGCCATTCCACGAATTGTAGTCTCCGATGACGCTGACCTGTGCGGCGTTCGGAGCCCACACCGCGAAGTGTACTCCGGCCCTCCCATCGAGTTCGCCCGGGTGCGCGCCGAGCTTGTCATACGCACGGCGATGGGTGCCCTCTGAGAAGAGATGGAGGTCGTAATCGGTTAGCCATTGAGTTTTGGTCGGTGTCTGCATAGCTTAGGAAAAATCAAAAGTAATAGTCGAAATCTCTCTCCGTACGAACCCACTTCCGCACCCGCATGATATGAGCTGGAAGGCTCCCCGGAACCAACTCCACGTAGTTGTGCGGCCCATTCCACAAGAACCGCCCCTCACCGAGGAGATCGTGTGCCTGGAAACTCCGTACCTTGGCCAAGCCGAGCGCCTCATCATCAAGACGGACCCATCCAGCCTGGGTGTGAAATGCATCGAGGTTCACGATCACAATGATCGCGTTCGACAGGTCGTCCGTTGTCTTGCTATAGCAAATGAGAGACGGATTGTCCGTCTCGTGAAACCGGAGTGTCCGGTCCGTTTGCAGGGCGGGGTTTTCTTCGCGAATCCGATTGATTCGGGCAATCAGATCCTTCAGACTCCAGGGCGTATTTAGATCTCGGTGTTTCAATTCGTACTTTTCCGAATCCCGGTACTCTTCGCTTCCTGGCTCCCGCGCAGTATTCTCACAAAGTTCGAACGCCGGCCCATAAATCCCGTAATTTGCTCCCAGAGTGGCCGCGAGAATCAGACGCACCATGAATGCCGCGCGTCCGCCGGTTTGTAGGTACTCGGACAGAATATCCGGGGTGTTGGGCCAGAGATTGGCGCGAAAATACTCTCGCACGTCTGTCTGGGTCAGCTCATGGAAATATGTTGCGAGTTCTTGCTTGGTGTTGCGCCACGTGAAATAGGTGTACGATTGTGAAAATCCGAGTTTGGCGAGGCGGTACATCAGCTTGGGGCGCGTGAACGCCTCGGCTAAGAATAAAGCGTCAGGGCAAGTTCGTTTCACGCTGCCGATCAGCCATCCCCAGAACGGCAGCGCCTTCGTGTGCGGGTTGTCAACGCGAAAAATACGCACACCGCGCTCAATCCAGAACAGAACGACGCCTTCGAGCTCCTGCCACAGTTCACGCCATTGCGGCGTCTCGAAATCGAGCGGCAGAATATCCTGGTACTTCTTCGGCGGATTCTCCGCATACTGGATGCTGCCGTCTGGCCGTTTGCGGAACCATCCTGGGTGCTCCCGGACATAGGGATGATCGGGCGAGCACTGGAAGGCAAGATCAAGCGCTACCTCAAGCCCGTGCTCCCGGGCACTGTTGAGAAGACGGTCAAAATCATCGAGCGTCCCCAGACAGGAATGAACCGACCGGTGGCCGCCGGCTTCGGACCCGATCGCCCAAGGGCTGCCGACGTCATCCGGCCGCGCAGCGGCTGAATTGTTCTTGCCCTTTCGGTGCGTTGTCCCGATGGGATGGATTGGCGGCAGATACAGGACATGGAATCCCATTGCGGCGATGTAAGGCAGCCATTTTTCGCAATCCCGCAGAGTCCCATGACTCTCCGGGGCCGCGGCGCAAGAACGAGGAAACAACTCGTACCAACTCGAGTACCGCGCGCGCTCCCGGTCGACTACGACGCCCAGTTCCTTCTGATAACGGCTGGCTAAGTTGCGAAGGGGATTTCGCCCCACCGCAGCTGCAAGTTCCGGTTCCTCGGCGATGTCTCTGGCGGATGCGTCTTTCTCACGCAGCCTCTGGGCGAAGTTCAAGAGAATTTCCCGATCTGCTGGCTCGGCATGTTCGGCCAGCGCCTGAAGCATTTCCGCCCCGATGACACACTCGACGGATATGTCCTGGCCGGCCGATATCCGTTTCGACAGATCACGGCGCCACGTGCCAAACCTGTCAAGCCACGCCTCCACCGTGTACTCATACCAGCCCAACTCGGAAATAGGAAAAATCCCACGCCAGCGATCATCCCCGACGCGAGACATCGGCGACCGGCACCAATCTGGTGCGGCGTTATGGCGATACAAGACGTGACAGATGACCTCGTCATGGCCATCGGTAAAGACGTCCGCTTCCACAGCGACTTCTTCTCCGAGGACTCGTTTAATGGGAAAGCGTCCGCAATCAATCTCCGGATGAACGCCTTCAATCACCACACGCTGGCGGCCTTCATCGGGAATTTTATACTGGGGCGCCACTGGAATTCTCTCCCGGTACGGTGCGTGCGCAATTCAGGCGCCAAACACACGACTAACTTGTGAAGAAAAGTACCCTATGAACGAATCGAGATCATCTGCTGTAACCAGGAGGCTCTCCCCGCCCCGGCCAACGAGCGCCGTAGAGTGAGACTCTGGAGGCGCGTTTGCACGTTTCATTTGCAACTTTCAAACGTCATGGCATGTCAGCGCCCGACCCGCGGGAGCACCATGCCTTAAGCATAATTACAATTCAGCCAGGAACGCAGCTGAATTCCTGCCTCCAAGTGGTATCCAAAATTACATTTGAAGTGATAGATACCGCAACCCAAGTCGGCTTACTGTCGTTTAATAACAATCAGAAGTTCTCTGACTGTTCACAATGCCGACTAACTGCGGCTCGATACGGAATCGCCAGACGCCAGCCAACGGTGTGGTCCTGGAAACTGCTTCGATTCGACATCCCCGGCCGGCGTTCTCACCACGGTGGTTTCCTGCCGTGGCCGCCTTTGGATCGTTACTGTTGGCGTTGATCGTCTTCGGGCCGGCGCTCCACGGCCAGTTTGTTTTTGATGATCTGAGCCTGCCCATTCGCGGTCCTCTGCAACAGGCGCCACTAACTCTTTGGCTTTCTGGCGTGCGGCCGGTTCTGATGCTCTCGTACTGGTTGAATCGGCAGCTTCTCGGCGATGCGCCTTTTAGTTATCATCTTGTAAATTTCATCATTCACTGCGTCAATTCGGTTCTGGTTTTTTGGGTGATCTCGCGCATACTCCGGCTCGCAGGATGGGCCCACGCCCGGCGAACCACCTATGCTGCTTGTGGATCTGTGCTGTTCCTCCTTCACCCCATCCAGACCGAATCGGTCAGTTACATTGCAGGACGATCCGAGAGCCTCGCCGCGCTGTTTGTCCTTGTTGGCTATCTCTGGTTTCTGGAGCAAGCCGAGCGGGGTCTCTCATGGAATGCCAGCTTGATCGTGGTGGTCCTTCTAGCCATCGGTGTGGGGACCAAGGAAAATGCCGTCAGCTTGACGGGACTCATAATCCTGACCGACGCATTCTGGCCCAAGCCTTTTGCGGCGGACGGATTACGTAGAAGTTGGCGGCTGTATGTGTTGTTAGCTCCAATCGCCTTCGCGCTCGTCGTGGGCATCTTTCGCATGCTTGCCACGGCTGAGACCGCCGGGTTTTCGGTGACCACGTCCCGTTGGTATCAATATGCGTTCACCGAGATGCGCGCGATACCGGCTTATGTCCGGCTCGCCATACTCCCGTTCGGTCAATCTTTGGATCATGATTTTCCAGTTTCACACACCGCCCTGGAACACGGCGCACTCCTTTATGGATTTCTCGGCTTAGTTGCCGTTGTTGGATTGATCCGGCGGCGTCGTCGTTTTCCGTTGGCTTGTTTCGGCGTCTTGATGTTTCTCGTTCTACTTGCGCCAACCTCGTCCGTCGTTCCCATCGATGATCCTCTCGTGGAGCGCCGGATGTACCTGCCGCTTGTCGGCTTGATCCTTGTCGCGTGTGACCTGAGCTCACGGATATCACTGCCGCGTGCGAAGTGGGGTTTTATAGTGGCTGGCGTTGCGCTTTTCTTCGGCGGACTCTCGTTCGCCCGCAACCAGATGTGGGGAGATCCGGATACGCTGCTCATGCAAGCGGCTCAGGATGCCTCGACCAATCCGAGACCCTTGTTAAACCTGACGGAAATCCTGATACGCAACGGTCGGTGTGACTTGGCCGTCCCCTATCTACAGCGCGCCACGAGCATCCTGGGAGAAAACTACTTTGTGGAGGTCGGGTGGGGTAGAACTCTCGCCTGTTTGAATCATGACACAGAAGCATTGGAGCGTCTCACTCTGGCCGCCAGCATGCAACCTACTGCCCAAGTATTCGAATGGCTGGGCCTCCTGTACGGAAAGATGGGGCGCTCTGCGGACGCCGGCAAGAGCCTCCAGAAGTCTGTTTCCCTGGGACCAGACCGGGAATCCGCCCACGGCTCGCTCGCCCTATGGTACGAATCGATTCACGATCTGGGCGGGGCCCAACGGGAATACCAAAAGGCCATTTTCCTCGATCCGAGTGATTTGTGGGCGAAGCTCAGCCTAACCCGCGTGCAAGAGATGCAACGCGTTCGCCGGTGATGAACTGACGCACGCTACCGAGCGGGGTGACAACGGCCGACCAGTTGAAGATCGCGGTGACGAAATAGCTTAGCCCGCAGCCACTTGCCAACCCCGCCCTCCGCGAAGTGCGGCACCGCAGGTTGCCGAGTGGCCACCCGCCAGTTCGCGAGCCGTGGGATTCTCTATTACAAGCCCCGCGTCCGGATTCCGGACGATGACAAAAGCGGATGCGCCTGCAACGCATTCATGAGCGATAGCCGGAGCGGAGCCTCGGGTGGCAGCGACTCGGCCAGCCGCCGCAAAAGCGACCTGGCTTGCTCCCGGTGTTGTTTGGACAACTGCCGATCTCCGCCAAACGCGTGGGCCGCGCCGGCGTGAATCCTCCAAGCTACGGCCGGTATGTCGGTGGCCTCCGCTGCCGCGAACGCCTTCTCCAGATAGCCTTGGGCCGTTGTTGCGTCGCCTGTCACGCGCGACTTCATTTCCCATGCCAGACTCTGGAGGCTCGGATCTGCCGACGTCAGCGCCCAGTTCAAAAAGACTTCCGCTTCCTGGCTCGCCCGCTCTCTGTCCTGTTTCGCCAGCCAGGCGCGGGCAAGGCCCAGGTGCGCCATTCGGCGCCAGTACCAGTCCATAAAAAACCGGGGCTGCTCCGGACGGTCGTGGATGCTCGATAAACCGGCGATCGCCTCATCTGCGGCGCCTAGCTCGATTTGCGCGAATGCGGCTGTGATTCCCGCCATGGTCCGGATCTGTCCGTGGGGCTCCGCGGAGTGCCTCCGCAACAGCTCTCCGGCCAATCGTAACGCTCCGTCGAAGTCGCACGCGTGAAAATGAAGCCACGCTAGATGCGCGTCAAAAATTCCCAGCCACGGCGTGTTCTTATTCTTCTGCGCCGCGTCCCTGCCGGATGCCAGGGCTTCGAGTAGTTCTCCCCACCTGCCGAGATGCAGCAGCGAGTGCGCTAACGATGAATGTGCCGACAAGTACACGACCAGGCTGTCCGTCTCCAGCGCTTTGGCGATCCCCGCCTGGGCCGTTATCACCGCATCGGCGTAGTCGCCCTGAATACATTGCACATGGGCATACAGGATCTCGTAGTAGGCCGCCAGTTCCTGGCTGAGCTGCCGCAATTTGTCTCGCGCTCCCGCGCAGACCGCGGCGTCGGTTGCATTCCAGCCGTCGGCAACGATGTGCCAGCACGCTGCCAGCAGTTCGGCACGTGCCCGCAGAAGCGGATCATCTATCGTACGGCTCACCTCGGCAGCCCGATCGCAGACAGTAACGCACCGCGCCAGGTCCAGGAACGCCAGCGCCCGCGCAACACGCGTCAAGGCATGGACCTGTGCCGCTTTCAGACCATGCTGCGCGGCCAGTTCCGCAGCTCTGTGATCGATATTCGCCGATTGCGGCATTTCCCCCTGCGCATAAAGTGAATCGCTGATGCGCTCCAGAATCTCGAGTTCCACCTCGCGGGTGTCCTCCGACTGCCCTTCGCGAACCAGATCTGACGCGCGGTTCAGTGTCTTGATCGACTCTCCATGCGCATACCGCCGCATGGCGCTGATGGCGCTCTGGATCAGATAGCGGATGGCCTTGCTGGAGTCCTTCCCTTCTTCGAAATGGAACGCCAATTCCGAAGCCAGTGCCGGATCGGCGCCGCCGGGTTGCGCTTCCAGGTGCCTCCCGAACCGTAAATGCATCTGCCTTCGCTGCGCCGGCTTGAGCTGCTGGTAAAGCACCTCGCGGTAAAGCATGTGCTTGAATTCATACTCGCCGCCTTGCGTAGGGTTCACCGGCGTGGCTGGCTTCAGAAACCGCTGGTTGGCCGCCACAATTTCACAGATCTCTTCCACTTGTTCCGCCTCGGTGCCCAACAAGGCGCCCAGCGCCCGCACCGTAAAGCGGCGGCCGATCACGCTCGCGGCCCGGAGCAACTGCCTCTCCGCCGCACCTAGCTGTTCCAGTTGGGTCTCGATCATCTGCTGCAAGGTCTCCGGGATTCCCAACCGCAAATCCTCGGCCGGCCTCGTTAGCGTCCAGTCCCGGTCGTCAATCACACCACTCTTTACGACCCGGTCTAGGATCGCCCGCATGAACAGCGGGTTGCCGTCGGAGTGCCGGTGAATCGGGCCCGCCAGCTTGTGGCTAAGCTCGCTCCCGGAAAACTCGGCCGTCAGATATTCTTCGATATCCGCCTCGGTCAGACGCGCCAGGCTGATTTCGTGACACAGCCGATGCACCAGCAGATCCTGTTGCAGCAGCTTCAGCGGGCTCTGCGAGAGAATCATCTCCACCGGTCGGTAGGTCCCCACGATCATGAGCTTCGCCGAGGCCCGCCGCCGCGCGATCGCCGAGAGCAGATCGAGCGTCGCATTATCCACCCATTGCAAGTCCTCAAGAATCAAAACCAGCGGCCGTTTCAGCGTGAGGGTTTCCAGCGCGTCACACAGCTCCCGGATCATCCGCTCGCGTGTCGCCCCCAGAATCTCGCGCCGCAGCCCTTCCGTTTCCTCCGCTTTGACTGCCGCCGGAAACTGCGCCAGCCAGGTAGGCGCCTGCGTGGCCAGGACGCGAATCACCTCCTCGCCATCCGCGGTCCGCATCAGCGAGCCAATCGCCTCGAGAGCGGGATAATATGCCTCCTTCCACGCGAACCCCTCGACGCACTGGCCCCGCCCGATTCGAATATTCCGATCTGCGGCTTCCTGCTGCGAAAAGAAGTCGACCAGACTCGTCTTTCCGATACCCGCTTCGCCTGTGACGAAAACCAGTTGGCGCTGCCCTCGCCAACAGGACTTCAGATAACCGTCCAACTCGGTCAGAGCTGCCCCTCTACCAACCAGTTGACTGGAAGCCGTCTCGACTGCCGCACTTCCCTCGGGCATCCGGCTCTCCGCGGTGATCCGCGCAATAAACCGATAGCCCCGCTTGGGAGAGGTTTCGATGTACCGTGGGCTCTTCGCCGGATCGTCCAGAACTTTCCGGATTTCTTGAATATAGGTCCGCAGAACCTCCGGCTGTACGTACGTGTCGGGCCACACAGCTTCCAGGATTTCTTCCTGGGGAACCAGGCGGCCGGCGTGCCGCACCAGATACTCCAATACCGCGAACACCTTTGGAGCCAATGAGATACGCTCATTAAGACGCCACAGACATTGATTCGTAATATCCAGCTGGAACGGCGGAAACCTCTGCAGCGTGTGAGCCAAAAAGTGATTATACCGTTACCGAAAATTCCACGAAAACTCCACGCCGCCCTCACAGTTCGTAATCGGACGATCGGCATAATTGACTAACCCACAAAAGATTTTCCGCTTGCCCGCCCCGTTGCAGGCAGGAAAACAGGGGCCTTAAACCGGAGGGAAGCAGAATGGGTACACCGAGCCAAGCAACCGCAGCGACGGCCGCGATAGTTTTCGCCCGGCCGGCCTTAGGCGTTTCTTCCGCACCAGCTCAAGCGGACCGGCGGGCGAGCCGCCGGTACTCCATCGACTTATCCACATCCTGCGAGATCCGCGACCAGGAGGGGCGTTCTGTTAGCAGCAGCCGCGCGCGGGTTGTGAATATATCCAGCGGCGGCCTCCTGCTCTGTTGCGAGCAGCCGCTGCCAAAAAGTCAAAAAATTCGCCTGCGAATCGATTGGCCAGCCCTGCTCAATAACGTCGTGCCGCTGGCCCTGCACGTCGAGGGTCAAACCGTTCGCGCCGACGGCAATTGCATTGGCGTCAAAATCCTCAAATCGGAGTTCCGTACCCGCCCCGTCATCCGCACCGAGGCTGCCGCGCACTCAGGACTTGGTCCGATCCGCTAGGATTACGCCGGAAAATCCTGCATCGGCGCCTTCGGATCGAACCGCGGAATGTAACGCCCGTCGGTATCGGTGAATCCGTATTCCTTCGCTAGGTCGCAAACCCAGAGGAGTTGGCCGTTTTTCTCGATCAGATTCGGAGCAGCCGCCAATGCCACCACGGCGCGGCCGATATACTCCACCGTTTCGCTCAGGTCGTAGCGAAATCTCTTCTTGATCGCGTCGTTCGTCATCGCCATCCGCACGCGCTCGGTCCGCATGAACCCGGGGTTGAGGCCCACCACCGCCACGTTGTATTTCTTTGTGAACTTGCTCATGCCGAAGATCAGCCGGTTGAGGCACTCGTGTCCCAGGTCGTGCAGAATCTGGCCGCGCCAGGCGGAGGGATTCCCGGGATCCGGGCCGCCCGAGGAAACATCGTCCGGAATGTAGTAATTGTCCGTGACGTGCGCAATCAGCCCGCGCTTCGCCTCGCTCATCAGCTTCATGGCGTAGACGCTGGTCAGCCAGCAGGCACCGATCGTCTGCAGCGTTTCCGGCCACAAGGACGGAGTCAATTCCCAAAACCGCCGCGACCATTCCGGCATCACGTTCGGTCCCCACGCGGAATTGGCCAGAACGTCGAGGCGGCCGTGCTCCTGTTCGATTCGGCGGAACAGCGGCGCCACCTGATCTTCCGCGCTCAGGTCGGCACGCACCGCGATTCCCTGCCCTCCCCGCGCCGTCACTTCCGCCGCCGTATCTTCCACCGTGCCGGGGGCGCCATCCGCCGGCTTCGGCCCATCGCGGGACGTCCGCGCTGCCACATACACCGTCGCGCCCGCCGCCCCACAGGCCAAGGCGATGCCTCGCCCCGCGCCGCGGCTGCCTCCTACTGCCAACACGACCTTTCCCTGTAAAGATGTCATGCGAACGAGTCTGTCGCTTGTTTCCTGACACCTACTGTCATATTTGGCTGGTAAAGTTGATCTATGCGCGCCGACCGCCTGCTCTCGATCCTGCTCCTGATGCAGAGCCGCCGCCGCGTCACCGCGCGTGAACTGGCCGAGCGCCTCGAAGTCTCCGAGCGCACCATCCTGCGCGACATGGAGGCCCTCAGCGGCTCCGGCGTTCCCGTGATTGCCCAACGCGGCAATGGCGGAGGATGGTCGCTGCTCGAGGATTATCAGACCAGGCTCACCGGCCTGAGCCCCGCCGAAATTCAATCGCTCTTCCTGGTTCGACCCGCGCGGCTCATGGCCGATCTTGGACTCAAACGCGAATCTGAAGCCGCCCTCATGAAGTTACAGGCCTCCCTCCCTGCCGCTGCGCGCCGTCACGCCGAACTGGCGCGGCACCGCATTTTGATCGATCCGCGCGGCTGGCGCGATCCAGCCGAATCCATCTCCTGCCTGCCCGTTCTGCTCGACGCCGTCTGGCGCGGCAAGCAGGTGAGGTTTCTCTATGCGCGCGACCTCTGCGAGCCTTCCGAGCGAACCGGCCATCCCCTCGGCCTTGTGGCAAAAGGCAACACCTGGTATCTGATTGCCCAAATCGACAGTGAGATCAAGACCTACCGCGTTTCCCGCATCCGGGAAGCAGCCGCGCTCGATGAACCTGCGGCGATGCCGCCCGAGTTCGATCTCGCGGCTTTCTGGGAGCGGTCGGCCGCGGAATTTCGCGAAAAGCTCCCGCGCTACTATGCCACGTTCCATGTGAATCCCTCGGTAATGCGCTGGATCCGCTATCGCGGCTGGCGTCTCGAGGAGGAGACCCAACAGGGCGAATGCGTTCGAGTCAAACTGCGCTTCGACGTGGAAGAAGAGGCCGTCCAGTTCGCATTGAGTTTCGGCGGCGCAGTCGAAGTCGTCGAGCCCTTGTCGTTGCGGGACAAGGTTTTCGCCGGCGCACGGGCCATCCTTGACACAACGCGCACAGCATCTCTAAGCTTGTCTTAACTGATGATGCCCCAGCCCCGCTACCTTCGGGTTTTCCTTGTGTGTGCCGCCGTCCTCGCCGCCGGATCGGTCTATCAATTTGCACAGCAACACCTGGCCAAGCCGCTCGGCGGCGATGTGATTCCCGTGCGCCAGGTATCCGATCCGTACCCGGTCTTCAACGGTATTGCCATCGACCCCGTGAATAATGTCGTCGCTATGAGCGACGTCAACCGAAAGAGCCTTCTCAGTTACGAGCGCAGCGCGAACTCCGCCTCCGCCGGAATTACTGGCCCGCGCAGCCAGGTTTTCGGGCCTCTCACCAATATCGGCTTCGTGGCCGGAATCCTCCTCGACCCCCAGCGTCGCGAAATGTACGCCGTCAACAACGATATCGAAGACACGATGGTGGTGCTGCCTTACGATGCGCGAGGCAACGCCGAGCCGTCCCGCATTCTTTCCATTCCGCACCAGGCTTGGGGGCTCGCGCTCAGCCGCACACATGACCAGATCGCCATCACGGTCGAGTTGCAGGAAGCCGTCGTCTTCTACAAGCGCGACGCCCGCAACGTCGCGCCTCCCGTGCGCTTTATCCGCGGCGCCAACACCGGGCTGGCCGATCCGCATGGCGTCTTCTGGGACGACCGTCACAACGAAATCGCGGTCGCCAATCATGGCAACTACCGCGGGCTTCTGAAGGATGTCGGCGCCGGCTGTGTTCCCACCGGAACGGCTGACCCCGAAAGCGGCGCCGTCCTGCCTTCTTCGATCACGTTTTATTCCGGAGACGCCCGGGGCGATGTGCGCCCCATCCGCGTCATCCAGGGCGACCGGACGCAGCTCGATTTTCCGATGGGTCTGAGTGTCGATGAGGAGCACGACGAGTTCGCCGTTGCCAACAACGGCGCCAACTCGGTGCTTGTGTTCTCCCGCACCGCCTCCGGCGACGCAGCGCCCGTTCGCGTGCTGAGCGGCGATAAAACAGGCATCAACCGGCCGATGGGCGTGGCCATCGATCCTCGCAATGACGAGTTATGGATCTCCAATTTCGGCGACCACACTGCGTTGGTCTTTGACCGCCTGGCGCGCGGCAACGTCCCGCCTAAGCGCGTCATCCGAACCGCACCGGCCGGTACTCCCACGCCCGGCTTCGGCAATCCGCAGACGATCGCCTACGACGGCACGCGCGACCAGCTTCTGGTCCCCAATTGAGTGGCGCAGCCGCGCGTCGCGGTGTTCGCCAGGATGGCGAACGGAGATATGGCCCCGGCCCGCGTGATTACTGGCGCTGCCACCAAGCTGGCACGCACCGTGCACGGTATCGCCTATGACCCGGACCACGACCTGATTTACGTGCCGAACCCGCTCGCCGACGCGGTGCTGGTGTTCCGCGGTAGCGCCGATGGCAACGAGCCGCCCATCCGCGTGATCCAAGGCTCCTGCACGCGCCTGGTCGTTCCGCACGCGGTGAGCCTCGATCTGGAACACCACGAGATCCTGGTCGCCAGCCTCAGCAACCGCACCATCGCCGTCTTTCCCTGGGACGCCAACGGCAATGTCTCTCCCACCCGCTATATTAACGGCCCCAAGACCCGGCTCGGCCACGTCGTGGGCCTGGGTGTTGACACGAAAACCAACTTACTTGCCGTCGCCAATTCCGAGGAAATTCTCATTTTCAACCGTACCGACAGCGGCGATGTAGCGCCGCTCGGTGAGATCAAGGGCCCCCACACAGGAATCGGCGATGAGCCCTGGGAATTGCAGATCTACAAGAGCCAGATCTTTCTGGCGACGTCGAATCACTTGCATACCAACCTCTATTCCGGCGTAACTCTCAAGGATGGCTACAGCCAGCCTCCGGAAGACCCGTGGCTGAACCCCGAACTCGGATTCATTGGTGTCTGGAATATGAAGGACCGCGGCGACGTGCCCCCCCACGCGCTCATCAAGGGCCCGTTCAGCCAGATCCTGCACCCGACCGGCTTGGCATTGAATCCGAAAGACGGTGAGCTTTACGTAACCGACAGCATACGCAACGGCCTGTTCACCTACTTGGTGCCCGACTTCTTTTAGCCAGCACCGCTACCCGTGGTGCAGTTCCCGCTCGAAGTGCGTCTTGATCTCCGGGTCTTCCTGATTGGCCTCGATCTGCTCCACCTGCAACGGGAAACCCAGCCGGATCGGAAAGTCTCCTTCCGTGATCGCCAGGTATCGCGCCTTCGTAATTCCCGTATTGAAATGCTGGTGGTACCAGAAGAACGGCGGTGAGACGATGGTCCCGGCCTGCCAGTCGATTTTGATGGCTTCGCTGTCCTTCAGCCGCTCCTTCTCGGCAAGCGAAAACCCTTTGCCGTTCAGCGTCAGGATAATCGCCTCGTACGGATGGCGATGGCCGAGCTTGTAGCTGCCCACCTCGAACTCGGACATGTGCGGCTCCAGAATGCTGTTGCCGGCCATATCCCAGTACATGCTGGCGTTGCCCTCGCCCCGCTCGGGCCAGTCCACCACTTCGGACTTCCGAATATCTTTCACGAAGTTCGTCTTGTCCCATCGTTTGCGCACACGCTTGGTGGATGTGAAATAGTCCGGCGCGCCGTCATAGCGGTCGTTGAAATTGAAATTCAGATCGTTGATCAGCCCCATGCTGCCAAACACTTGCAGCATGAACGGGAACGACGTGATGTACAGCAGCCGAGCCGGGTGCGCGGAGTCGCTGTTATAGTGCCGGTGCTCGACGTTGACGGGCACGGCAAAGAGGCTGCCTTCGCCCCACTCCACTTTGTTCTTCCCTCCGAAGGTCGTGTATCCGCGGCCCGACAGCACATAAGTGAGCTGCTCGTAAAAATGCTTGGCCGGCGTGAGCGCTTTGCCCGGCGGTATCTCCTGGATGACAGCATCCATGTGGACGTTGCCCGAGAAATTCAGGTAGAGGCCGCGGCCGTCCGTTTCCGGCCACGGTTGCACCTCCTGCTTCGCCGCGTCGAGAATCGAGTAGCCTTCCACCATCGGCAGCTTGCTGTTCTTGATCCACTGGCGATAGAAATCGCGCTCGATGCGCCCGCCGCCTCCGATATTGGCCGGGCTGATCTTCGGCGGATCCGTAGCCGTTTGGGCCCGAGCCGCAAGCGCCCCGGCTCCCGCCACCGGCAGCAGCTCAAACAACTTTCTTCTCGAGATCGTCCCCATCTGCAACTCGTCGAATAGATTCGCCATCGGAGGCTCCTTATCGAATCCCGATCAACGGCCAATATACCGGCACCACCAGCAAAAGCAGCAGCGAATCCACCGCGCTCATCAGCAGCCCCAGCCGCAGAATGTCTTTGGGCCGGAAATAGCCGTATGCATAGCCAATAATCAGCACGCCGGACTGGTACACGAAAATCTTGCCGCCCGACGCAAACACCCAGATCATCCCCAGCTTCAACGCGCTCAACCCGTGCGTCGCGGCGTACTGCATCAGCAGCGGCATCGACGTGCCCAGCATGGAGATCTCGCTGGCCAGAAAGATGTGATAAATGAATCCGGTCCAGTACAGCACGAAGATGGAAAGTACGTTATGGCCGAGTACCGGTTGCATCCACGCGAACACCACGTTTGTGAGGACATCCAGACCCTTGGTCGCGCTCAGCACCTTGCCCATGCTCACCGCTGCCGCCACAAAGAACAACTGCAGGAAGTTGAGGCGCTTCAAGTCCCCGATATCCAGAATGTGCAGGAATGGCAGAACACCCAGAAGTCCGATGCCCAGCCCGATCATCGAGGGCGAAATGTGGTGCAGAAAATCGGTGGCCCAGAAAGCGATGGCCGCCAGCATCAGGGCCAGCGTTTTTTTCTCGATCGCCGACCAGGGGCCGGCCTGGCGCAATTCCTCCTTCAGAAACTCAATCCCTCCCGGCAAAGAGGCGTTCTCCGGCGGATAGAGCCACAGCGTGAGCCGCCATGCTACCAGGATGGTCGCGATGTCGGACGGCAGGTACGCCAGCAGCCACCGGCTCCACAAGACCTCCGCGTGCCCGATATTTTCGATGATCCCCCGCCCCGTAATCGACGCCGCCCCTGCGATGACGGTCTTATCGAACACCCCGGCCGTGTACGTCAGAATCAGAAACATGCCCCGGCCAATGTTGCTGCCGATCCCGAGCCCGAATGCTTCGATCAACCCGATCGCTATCGCCGCCATGATCGTGACGCGGGCCATGCCCGAGGGCACGAGAAAAGTCAGCAGGAAGTCCGACAGGATCAGCGCCAGCAACAGTCGAGAGTAGCTGGTGCCGACACGAGCTGTTACCAGGTACGCCAGCCTTCGCGCCAGGCCTGATTTGGCCGCCATCGTTCCGAATAGGATCGCGCCCATCAGAAACCAGGGCGTATCGTCGGCGAATCCGCTGAACGCCACGTCAAAACGGACGGTTCCCGACGCCCAGAACAGATAGCATCCGATCAGCCCCGTCAAGCCGTGATCCATCAACTCCGTTGCCCACGCCAGGATCATGAACACGGAAATCGCGATCGCGTGCTGCGCCTTTGGTTCCAAGTGCAGAGGCAGTAACCACAGCGTCAGGGGAACGCCGAGCGCCGGCGTCAGTCTGGCGGCCACACGCCAGGAGGGCGTAAAGCCGCGCGAGGGAGCTTCCGTCTCTTCGCCGACACTGACCGAAGTTTCCCGCCGGACTGCCACGGCGCCAACTTATCGGACTCGCCCCGCGATTGTCAACTGATCTCGAATCCTGATCTCGGGAGCTTCACTAAACGCAACTAGATCTCGCTTCCTGTCCATCTGTGATATAAGGATTAGCCATATCGGATGCTCAGCAACATCCGGCAGAGGGGATACGGCAAATGAGTTCTCTCCGTTTTCGAGCGATTGTCTGCATTTCGTGCCTTGTCCTTGTGGCAGGCGCGATTCACGCGCAGGTCGTCAACGGCACCATTCTCGGCACCGTCCGCGACACAAGCGGCGGTGTCATTGCCATGGCCCGCGTTTCGGCAACTAACGTAGAGACGGGGGTGATGCGCACCGCGGTGTCCGACAGCACCGGCGCGTACCAAATCGTTAGCGTTCCCGCCGGCAACTACGATCTCGAGGCCACCAATCCGGGGTTTAAGACCTCGCTCCGCCGCGGAATTGCCGTTACTGTCGGGGCATCGGTCCCGGTTAATTTCGAACTGGCGGTTGGCGAAGTGCAACAGCGTGTCGAAGTCGAAGCGGCGGCGCCGCAGCTCGAGACCACCAATGCGGCCATGGGCGGCCTGGTCGGCGAGGCTGCCGTCCGCGAGTTGCCTCTCAATGGCCGCGACTGGCTCCAGCTGGTCACCCTCCAACCCGGCGTAGTCGGCGGCATCGGCCAGCTCAGCTCGGCCGGTTTTTCGAATTCACGCGCGGCGCGCGGTAACGGCGAATCGCTGTCGATTTCCGGCGGCCGGCCGACTGGAAATGTTTTCCTCGTCGATGGCCTGGTAGTCAACGATTTCGCCAACGCCAGCCCGGGTAGCGGGCTGAACGTCAATCTCGGCGTGGATGCCATCCGCGAATTCCGCGTACTTACCAACGAGTACAGCGCCGAATACGGACGTTCGACCGGCGGCGTCGTCACCGCAGTTTACAAGTCCGGAAGCAACCAACTGCACGGCGGCGTCTTCGAATTTCTGCGCAACAGCGACCTCGACGCGCGCAACTTTTACGATGCGCAAAAACCGGCTTTCCACCGCAACCAGTTTGGCGGATCGCTCGGCGGCCCCATCCGCAAGAACAAAACGTTTTTCTTCGGCGACTACGAAGAATTGCGCGAGATCAAAGGCCTGGCCCACCTTTCCTTCACCCTCTCGCCGAACGCGCGCAACGGCATTTTGTGCGCCAACCCTTCGTGCACTCAGACCACCACGAGTTCAATCAATCCCGCCGTCAAGCCGTACCTGGCGTTTTTCCCAGCCGCCAACGGGCCGGTCACGGGAGACTCGGCGGCCTATGTCTTCGCGGGCCGGCGCGTCGGCTACGAACGCTATACGGTGGGCAAAATCGACCACAACTTTTCGGCCGCGACCACACTTTCGGGAAGTTATCAGTTCGACAACACCACCGAAGGCCAGCCCGACCCCTATAACCAGAAGATCACCGGCTCGCCCTCGCGGCATCAGAACGTGGCGGTCTCCCTGCAGCACATCTTTTCTCCGGCTCTGCTCAATACCGCGCGGGTCGGCGTCAGCCGCACGCACGCCACCGACGCGCTGGACGAATCCGCCGTCAATCCCGTAGTCAACGACACGTCGCTCGGATTCACGCCGGGCCGCCCGGCCGGAATCATCACCGTCGCGAACTTAACGGGCACCCAGGGCGGCATCGGCGCGTCCGGCTCCGACACGCTCAATTACACCTCCTTCCAGGGCGGCGACGAATTCAGCTGGATCAAGGGTAAGAACACGTTTGGTTTCGGCGGACGGGTCGAGCGCATGCGCTACAACAAGAATTCGCTCAGCATCCCCCTCGGCGAATATGACTTCGATACCGTCGCCAATTTTCTCGCAGGCATCCCCGGCCAGTTCACCGGCGACGAGCCGGGCAGCCTCGACATCCGCGCCATTCGCACCACCTACATGGGTCTTTATTTCGAAGACGCCGTCGCGCTTCGCTCCAATCTGAAGGTGACTCTGGGACTCCGCTACGACTTTCTGACGCCGCTGCACGAGCAGTTCGGACGCGTCTCCAATCTCCCGACCCTGGCGTCATCCACACCCATCGTTGGCGGCGATTTTTTTCACAATCCCACGACCAGGAATTTCGCGCCCCGCCTTGGCATCGCCTGGGACCCCACGGGAAGCGGCAAAACGTCCATCCGCACCGGGTTCGGCATATACGACCTGTTGCCGCTGCCCTACCTGATTGAGAACCGTACCAACGGCTTTCCGGTCTTCTTGCAGGGGACTCTCAGCCCGCCGCCTGCTCTGCCGTTTCCGCTCGGCGCATTTCCCCTGGTTCAGGTCGGCACCAAGCGGGAGACCTACGTGCAACCCAATCCGCCGCGCGCCTACAACATGCAATGGAATTTCACCATCCAGAGGCAGCTTACGGAAAATGTGGCGATCACAGTCGGGTACGTTGGCTCGCGCGGCAACCACTTGCCCCGCAGCGTCGAGGACGCCGACCAGGTTCCGCTTTCTCTGGTGACCACCGCCCCGGACGGACATTTGCAGTTCCCGGCTACCGGAACGATTCAGCGAATCAACCCGGCCTTCAGCCGCATTGCCGCGACGCTTTGGGATGACCACTCCACCTATCACTCCCTGGTCGCCAACGTCAATAAACGGTTCAGCCGCGGGCTGTTCTTGAATGCGGCTTACACCTGGTCGAAGAGCATCGACCTCGGCTCGAACACCTTCAGTGACAACGAAAGCACGAATACCTCCGGCTCTCCCTATGCCTTCCTGCCCAGCCTGCAGAAGGGCGTCTCCGATTTCGATATCTCGCATGCGCTGGTTCTCAACGCCAGTTGGACCATCCCGGCGCCCGCTTCACTTCAGGGCTTCTCGCGCGCGCTCCTCGCCGGCTGGGAAATGGGCGGAATCTTCACCGCCCGAACCGGCCCGCCGTTTACAGTGACTATGCAAACCGACCGCGCCCGAACCGGCGACAGCCGGGTTCGCAGCAGCTCTGGCGGACAGCGGCCCGACTACAATCCGGCGCCGGGTTGCTCGGTCAACGCCATCAACCCGGGTAACCCGTCCAACTATATCCGCACTGAGTGTTTCTCCTGGCCGAAGCTCGGCCAACTCGGCAACCTCGGCCGCAACACCCTCCGCGGCCCCGGCCTCGAAGATTTCGATTACTCCATTTTCAAGAACTGGCGGCCCTGGCGCGAAGGGACCACCCTACAATTCCGCGCCGAGGCGTTCAATCTTCTCAATCACGCCAACTTCCAGGCCCCGAAGACCAAAATCTTCGACGGCTCCGGCAACGTGATTTCCAACGCCGGCCAGTTGCCCAGCCCGACAGCCACCAGCGAACGCGAGATTCAGTTCGGGCTTAAATTAAACTTTTAAGCAGGAGGGGATACGCAAAAGCGAATCGTTCTGGGTTTAGCCGGTGCCGTGCTCCTCGCTGTCGTGCTTGTTGCCTGGCCTAAACTCGTTGCCCAGCGCCCCGTCGCGGCCGAGGTACATGATCTGACACAGTCCGTCTTTGCTACTCACGCATGCCGGGATTGCCACACCCTCGGCAGCAGCGGAGCACTCGGATTTACAGCTAAAGGCAAGCGGCTAGCCGGGGATTTTGAAGGTTGCAGCCGCATGCTGGCCGCGATGAACCTGATTGCCCTGGTCGATCCCGGCCGGCGCTCCCAGCAGCAGCGCCAGGTCGCTGCTCGCTTCGACGAGTTCGGCTGCAGCTTCTGTCATAAGATCACGCCCGGAAAGCTCGGCTTCACCGAGATCGGTTCAAAACTCGGCAACCTTCATCTGAAGTGCGTCGCGGTCGACAGTTGCTGCCGTCGCCAGTAACGCCGGTGATCTTGTCGCCGGTGTCCCTTTAGAACATTTCCGGGAACCGAAACGTCAGCACCGCATTCAGCCGTTTATCCGACACCATCATGTTCTTGTTCTTCACATCGAGCGCAATCCCGCGCGGCATCCTCAAAATCCCGTTCGGCCCGCCGATTTTCCACGTCGGCGGCACATCGCCGTTGTCGTCGATGCTCCACACGCCCACGTACGCTTCGTCCGACGCCATGTCGGCGTTGGGCCCGGTCCCGCGCACGCTGACGATGATCTCCCCTTTCGGCGGATACACCGTAAACGGGCCGCCGAAGTCGTGCAGTCCGCTCTGCGGACCGCCGATCACCGCCTTCGGTTTGACGTTGCCTGCGTCGGTGCGCTTGAAAATCAGCAACCGGACCTGCCGGTTTTCGCCCCGGCCGCTCCGCCCTCCCGTAATGAGCAGGTCGTGCACCGGGTCGATCGCCAGCGGCTGGTCGCTGCCCAGCATCGTGTCGGCGCCGCCGAGTACTCGAATCGGCGCCACATCACCCTGCCCGTCACGCGGAAACACAAGAATCGTTCCGTGGCGCGTCGGCACGAAAATTTCGTTGTGCACCGGGTCGACATCCAGATGCTCCGGCGCGTCCAGTTGCGTGTGCGGGCCTTCGATAATCCGCACCGGCCGCTCCTCGCCGCTCGCCGCCCCGCGATAGGTGAGAATCGCCTGGCCGAACTGCTGCGGCACCGTGAACTCATCGTGTATGGCGTCGTAGGCAATGCCATGCATGGTGCGGCCCAGCAAACTGCCCTGCCCTTCCACCTTCCGAACCGGTTGTGCGCCCCCTTCCGCCGACCTGGCGAAAACCGCAATCTGCGGATGGGCCACTCAATTCGGCACCAGGATCTGCTCGCGCCTGGTGTCGTACGCCAGCGGGTGGGGATTGCCCAGGCCTGGTACTGGCCGGTTGGGAGGCGCGCTGCGGATGAACCGCACCGGCGCCACATCGCCATTAGCCAGCGGATTGTACACCGCCGAAATGTGGTTTCCAAAGCTGGCCACCCACAGTTCGTGGTTCGCCTTATCGAGAAAGACGCCGGTCGGGTTGCTGACCAGGCTCTTCGGGCCTTTCAGCACGCGGATGGGCGCCACATCCCCGCTCGCCGACGCCGCGAACACCAGAATCGAATTGCCGCCGTCGTTGGCCACAAAAATCTCGTTGCGCTCCGCGTCCACCGCGATGCCCGTGGGCCAGTCCATCTCCGTCTTCGGCCCCCCGATGGTGCGCAGCGGCGCCGCGTCTCCCTTCACGTCTTTGCCATACACCGTGATCGAGGGCGGCAGGATCTTGCCCGAACCGGGAACCGCGTCATCCCGCGTCAACGGCCAGCCCGCGATGTCCTCGCGTCTCCGCGCGCCCGGCGCCGGCGGCCGCACCTGGTGCGTCGATCCGTGATTCGTCACATACAGCAAATTGTTCTTGGCATCGAGAGCCATCCCATGCGGATCCGCCAGCCCGGTGTGATCCCCCTGCACCACCCGTAGCGGCGCCTCCACGCCCTTCGCCGATTTGTTGAATACCACGATGGCGTTGTCGTGCTGGACCGTCAGAAATAACTCTTTCGCTGCCTCGTCGACGGCTATGCCAAACGTGCCGTGCGGCGTGTGCAGTTCGCGGTCGGGCGCCACATCCCCGACCGCTTTGCGTGAGAAAACCACTAGCGTGTCGATAGTGTCATTGTTGACCGCGTAGATATCGCCGTTGGCGGGATCGATGTACAGCCCGCACTGAAATTCGATTTTGGTGTTCAGTCCGCCGATAATCCGCTTCGGCTCGGTCGAGCCGTTCGCCGGAGTCTTCGCCGTCCGGTCATAGACCCAGAGATTAAATAAGTTCTCGTCGGTGAGAACTACTTCGTTGTGCGCATTGTCCACCGCCACCGCGCTGTACGCCGCGTACGGATCGCGAATCATCCGCAGCGGTTGGCGCTGGCTCATGTCCGCGGAATCGCCCGGCGCGATGCGCGCCTGCAGCAGTGCGCTGCGTAGCGGCATTGCGCTCGTCTGCGGCACCCGGGTCGTGGAAACCGGCTCGTAGGCGCACTCTTCCCCATCCTCGGAGGGAAGCCGGTCATAAGCCAGCAGTCGCGGTCCGGCTAGCCGCGCCACGCCGAGAGGCCACTCGAATCCCAGATCGCTGATCCATGCCCCGGCTGTAATCAGGCCAAAAGCCAAGATGCACGCGATACCGGAAAAGCGTTTGACACCCGCGCCTGTCACACGTCGATCATATACGCACGTGAATCAGCGCCGCAACCAGTCTTCACGCGCCCAGCGCTACCGAGGGAATCAAGGCACGAAGCTCTTCCTCAAGATCACCGAATGTGCGCAGGAGGTTGGCGGCGTCCACCGTCCCGACTCCCCATCGATACCACACCAGTCGCCAGCGAACCCGCGCCATTCCGCAAGCGAACTGAAGCCGGCGCCGAGTCAGGACGTTCGCCAGGTCCGGCCGGTCTTGCTTGGCATGCACCATCAGCTGCTGGAGCGCTAGGCAAACCTGGCCGAAGTCTTCCTCCAGCGACCGCAAATAATTGCCAAAAATCTGGCAGCGCTGCCGTCGCAGGCGGGAGATCGTCTCGCGATCACAACCCGGCTGAGACCGCAACACATGAAACTCGTCGGAATCCAGTAGTCGAAGCATGGGCCGGTAGCGCTCTGCCGAGAGCACGTCGATCCGGTCCGCCGTCACCCGCAGCTTCTCGGCAGACGCCGCTTTACGAAGCGCCAGCACGATCAGGAGGGCGCCTGACGGGCAGGCTAGGAACAAACCACCTAATCCCATAAGAGGAAGACCTGACTCAAGTATGCCCATCCCCCGGCCGCCGCTAAAGGCTTACGAGTACCGAGGTGGTCCCTAGTCCCTTTTACCAAAGTTAACCCAGCCTATTAACAAAAGAGTATCTAACCACTCAGTCGTTACTCCGATATTTATAGGTATATGGCTGAGAAGCTTCTCACCCAGACCTCCGTGACTGCGCCAATGGCGCCCCCTGTTGCTCCGGAGCTGGATTTCCAGACCGACACCGTTACCATTCCCGTCAAACTGTGCAACCTGCCCCCATTGAACTCGATTGCGAATCAGGTGCTCTCTTTGTCGGCTGATCCCGATGTCGACATCCGGCGCCTCGCATTTGCTATGGAGGCCGACCCGGCCTTTGCCGCGGAGGTGCTGCTGCTGGCCAACTCCTCGCTTTTTGGCTTTACCTCGCGCATGAGTGTTCTCCGCCACGCGATTGCCGTGCTGGGGCTGGATCGGATTAAGGCACTCGCGGTCACGGTCGCCATGCGGGCATTTCTCGGCCAAGGCAGTCCTCTGGTCAAGCAGTGTTGGCGTCACAGTGCCGCGTGCGGAGTCATTGCTGAAGAGATTTCTCCCATTTTTGACGTTTCCGGAGACCACGCCTACACCGCAGCCCTGATGCACGACATCGGCCGTCTTGGTCTGTTGAAGTCCTATTCGCGCGAAATCGCTCCGGTCCTGGAGGGCGAGTATGACGGGATCGCTGCCGTGCTCGCCGCCGAGCGCGCGGCGATCAACGTCGATCACGCCGTCGCCGGCGCCTGGCTGGTCAAGAACTGGGCGTATCCGCCCTCCTTCGCCGAGGTCTGTGAGCACCACCACGAACCGATCGATCCCAAGGATGCACCTCTGCTCCAGGTCGTCAAGCTCGCCTGCCAGATCGCAGACTCGATGGATTACTCCGCTGTCCGTTACGAAGCGCTCCTCTATCCTGAGGTTCTCCAGCGTCTGCCGGGCTCGGTGCGCCGCGATTCCTTCCCGACGGAGAAGGACCTTCAGAACAACCTGAAGGCCCGCTTGGCTGTCTTTGAGATCACCCCGTAACACCAGTAACCCGGATCACCGTCGCCCGTCCCGCAAAAATGGCACGCCTGTCTTGGTCAACAGCCGGCGCACTGTAGAAAAAGACTCCGCCCGCAACACGCACGCCATCCTCTTCATCAACCGCGAGGTCTCTCCTTAGAATCTCCCTTGCCAACCCCGTAGTTTACGTTCCCAGACACCCGGATCTCCCTGAAAAAACGCCTTCTTGGCCTAGTACCCCCCGGGGTACCCGTGGTCCTTTCTTGGGCCTGAGATTCGCCCAATAATGGTCCCGTGACCCGCTTCACGTCCAAGCGCGAGTTGTGCGTCGAGCTGTTGACCGAATACATCACCGCCACTAACGAAGTGGTCGATTCCAAAGACCGCTTGCCCTCCCCCAAGCCGCCCTCGGCACAGCAACTTGCCGCCTCCCTGATCGATCACGCGTTGAAGCGCCGCGAGTCCGCGCGCCAACCTCACTTCAACCCCAAAGACCAGCATCGTGAATAGGGAGGCGCGCTTCGCACCTCTGCTGCGGCGCGTCATCTTGTTCCAAGTGGGCTGAGAGTTCGGTGGGATGTGTCGCGCGGATCTTAGTCGCGATCCAGCTCGTAGGTGAGCGCCCGTTCCAGGCAGGGGACACAGAGCGACACGACGACTCCTGCACCTTGGCGCAGCTGATGCGGCGTCTCTTTTCCGCAAGTGCGGCAGTGCCGCAATGTCTTCGGCCAGCTCTTTGTGGCCTCAATCATGCGAATCGGGGCGCTCATCTCATTTCTCCCGTCGCCCATTGTGCGGCGATTGCGCCGACAAGTCGAGTCCACTGCGTACCAACTCCCGGAACTCCGGTACCTTGTACTTTCTGAGTCTTGTTGGTTATCGGCAGGGCAGAAAAAAAGGCCCGCCGGGACCATGGCAGGAGCCCCGGCGGTTGAGGAGTCAGGTTCGATTCTGGCAATCCAGAAGGGGCGGCTCCGAGGTGAGTCTATCTGAGGAATGTCACCGAGTTTGGAGACCACTGGGAGCCGCAAGAGCATAATGCGTCGATTTCGTCTGATTTGAAACCCCCCGTCGTACTCTCCCGGTACCAGAACTTTCGTCCGGCGACCCCTCTTTTCGAGGCCAAATCACATATAATTCTCAACAGGATAGATACTCCTCCCTGGGAAACAATGAAAAACGAAACCGCCTTCGAAATGGCTACTTCTGGCGTCCGGTTTGGCCGCGGCGTGACGCGGGAAGTCGGCCAGGACCTCTCCGATCTCGGTGCCCGCCACGTTCTCGTCCTCACCGACCCCGTGCTGCGCCTCCTGCCGCCCGTGCACACGGCCCTCGAGTCACTCGAACAAAACCAGATCGAATATGTTGTCTACGATCGTGTGCGCGTGGAGCCGACCGATGAGTCGTTTCTCGATGCGATTCAATTTGCGCGCCAACATCCCTGCGATGCCATTGTCGCGGTCGGCGGCGGGTCGACTCTCGATACCGCCAAAGCCGTGAACCTCTACGTCTCTTATCCGCCCGCTGACTTCCTCGATTACGTGAATCCCCCCATCGGCAAAGGCATGCCTGTGCCCGGGCCGCTCAAACCGCTCATCGCCATTCCCACCACGGCGGGAACCGGCAGCGAGACTACCGGCGTCGCCATTTTCGACTTGAGCAAGATGCACGCGAAGACCGGGATCGCCAGCCGGCGCCTTAAACCCACGCTCGGTCTGCTCGATCCCGACAATACGCGCACCATGCCGCCGCAGGTGGCCGCCGCCACCGGGCTCGACGTGCTCAGCCACGCGCTCGAATCGTACACCGCTCTCCCCTACGGCCAGCGTCCCCACCCCGAGCGCCCCGCGTTGCGCCCGGCCTATCAAGGCTCGAACCCTATCAGCGATGTCTGGTCCCTGCAGGCCTTGCGCATGGTGGCGCAATATCTGGTACGCGCCGTCGAAGATCCTTCCGATGACGAAGCGCGCGCCAGCATGCTCCTGGCCGCGTCGTACGCCGGAGTCGGGTTCGGCAATGCCGGAGTTCACCTGCCTCATGGCATGTCGTATCCGGTCTCCGGAATGCTCAAAAGCTACCGCGCACCCGGCTACCAGGTCGACCATCCGCTCATCCCCCACGGCTATTCCGTGATCCTCAACGCACCAGCCGTTTTTCGCTTCACGGGCTCGGCCAACCCCGACCGCCACCTCGATGGCGCCCAGGCGCTCGGCGTCGATGTCTCTCGCTGCCGCCGCGAGGATGCCGGCCGCATCCTTTCCGAGCGCATCACCTGGTTCATGGACCGCCTGAAAATTCCCAACGGCCTCCGCGCGATCGGCTATTCTTCCTCCGACATTCCCGCTCTGGTCGAAGGAACACTGCCGCAGCACCGCGTCACCAAACTGGCGCCGCGTCCGGCTGGCCCGCAAGAATTGAGCCGACTCTTCGAAGATGCCCTCGCCGCGTGGTAGCGTAGAATTTCCCGGATTCTCATGACCCCTCAATGGCTCGAAATGCGTATCCAGGAGGAGCAGGATCGCCGCCGGAAAGAAGCCCGGACCCAGCAGCTGCTCCCTCAAGCCCTGGAAGGTCTGCACTCGCAGCTCGCGGCGTGTGTGGCGCGCTTCAAGGAGGCGTTCGGCCCCGAATCGGCCGAAATCTCCAACCTCGTTTCCAAACTCCGCGTCGTCACCCGCGATGAGCAAGGCGGCAAGTGGCAGCCGCACGCGAAAGTCGACATCACCTTGGTTTCCCTGCCTCCTTCCTTCAAAATCGAAAGCCCCGAAGGCGAACCGCTCATCATCGAGATCGGTGTGCTTTCCGGCGATCGCTTTTCTTTCAAGCTCGGAGATCAATTCCTGACGGACGACGATGTATCGCGCCACATCCTCGACCGCCTGCTGTTTCCGAAACTCGTTGAGTGAGATGCCTTAGTCTTCGTGCCGGGCCAGAGGCTTGATCAGCCGCGGCCGGTTGTCGTCGGGCGCAGGTTTGCGCGCGCCTTGCATTTTCAGCAGTCTCCACCGGACGTCCCGGTATTCCGACGTGTTGACCACGTAGGTCTCGCGCGCCGGCAGGATCTCCTGAATTTCCTTTTGCGCATTGCGAATCCGCTGCTCGTCCATCGGATGCGTCGAGAACAGTTTCGAGATGCGCCCCGGCTGCTGCCGCGACAACGCTTGCAGCCTTTCGAAAATGTTGATCGCTCCATTCGGGTCGTAACCGGCCGCGTACATGTACTGCAAACCAAGATAGTCGGCCTCGCTCTCATCGTGCCGGCTGAAACTCAGAAACGTCATCGGGATGACCATCCCGGCGCCTTGCCGCGCCGCCACCCCCGCCCATCCCCCCAGCACCACACTCAGCGGTATGCTTGCCAGGTTCGCAATCTGGCCCTTCGTTGCCTGCCGCGTCATGTGCCGCGCCGCCACATGCGCAATCTCGTGCGCCACCGCTCCGGCAAACTCGTCTTCTTCCTCGGCCATCACCAGCAGCCCCGTATTCACGAAGATGTACCCGCCCGGCAGCGCGAACGCATTCAAGTCCTCGGCTTCGAGCACCTGGAACGTGAACGGCACCTTGGCGTCGGAATTCCGTACCAGGTTCTGCCCCACCCGGTTCACATATTCGGTAATAATCGGGTCGGTATTCAGCTTGGCTTGCCGCTGGACTTCCTGCGCCAGCTGCCGGCCGAGCGCGATCTCTTTTTCGAGCGAGTAGAAGTTGATTCCCTTGCCCACATCGCGGTTGCCGATCTGGTTGGGGTCTTTCTTGTTGTCTTCCGCCCGGGCTCCGCTTGCCAGCACTGCCAGCGCCACGAAGAGGGAGACCCGCCGCATACCTGATCCAATACTAACGTATCGTAGAAGGGATGGGTTTCGAAATGAGTAAAATCCCTGTAAAAGAAGCCTCGCTGGCCGAACAATATGCCGATCAGTTCCCGGTCCGCGACCGTTTGATATACCTCAATCATGCCGCTGTCGCCCCGTTGTGCAAGCCGGCGGCCGAGGCCATGAAATATCTCGCTGACGACTGCCTCCAGTTCGGCAGCCTTCACTACGACCAGTGGATGGCCTCTTACGAAGCGCTCCGTGCCGCCGCCGCCCGCCTGATCGGCGCCGGCCCCTCCGAGATCGCGTTGGTGAAAAACACCTCAGAGGGCATCGCCACCATCGCCATTGGTCTCGATTGGAAACCAGGCGACCGCGTGGTCGGCTTCCGCGAAGAGTTTCCCGCCAACTTCTTCCCCTGGAAGAAACTCGAGTCGCGTGGCGTTCGCGTCACGTGGCTTTCGGTCCACGACCCGCTCGACCGCATCGACGAAGCCTGCCGCGGCGCGCGCCTGCTTTCCGTCAGCTTCGTCCAATACCTGACCGGCTATCGGGCCCCCATTCCCGCCATCGGCGAGATCTGCCGCCGCCATCGCTGCATCTTCCTGGTGGACGCCATCCAGGGGCTCGGCGCCTTCCCCATCGACGTCAAACAGTGCGGCATCCACGCCCTCGCCGCCGACGGCCACAAGTGGCTGCTCGGCCCGGAAGGATGCGGCATCCTGTACATCGATCAAGCCCTCCAGGCTCAGGTCGAGCCAGTGGAATTCGGCTGGACCAACGTCGCCAACTACGCCGACTACGCCTCCCGCGACATGGCCCTCCGCCCGGATGCCGGCCGGTACGAGTGCGGAACGCTAAATACTATAGGTTGCTATGGTTTACGCGCGGCAATAGAATTTTTACTTGAAGTAGGCGTCGGACAAATCGCTCCCGTTGTCCAGAATCTCGGAGATCGGATCGCAGCCGGGGTTTGCGCCAAAGGGTATGAACTCGCCGAAGCCCGCACCCCGGAAACCGCCGCCGGCATCGTCAGCTTCCGCAAGCCCGGCGTCGATGCCACTGCGATTATTCGCCACCTGCGTGCCGAAGGAATCTCCGCCGCGCCGCGCGCCGGCTGGGTGCGCACCTCCCCGCACTTTTATGTGCGCCCCGAAGAGATCGACCGCATGCTCGACCTCCTCCCCTGAAACCGAACGCGACGGCTCGTTTGGTTTACCTCTTGCCCGCGACCGCTGCCTTCCCCGCAGCTCCCGCCAATACCTCCCGCACGCTCGCCACGATTTGATGCTCCGACTTTCCGGTCGCGATGTCCCCCAGAATGGCTGTGAAGACTTTCCCGGCTAGGGCGGCATTCCAGGGCGCCAGGTGCGTCAGTTGCGCCGGTTGCGCCGCGCCTGCAAACGGGTCATCGTCGGTGATTCCGTTCACCAGCTTGGAAACGGCCTCCATGAACTGCGGAAAAGCATTGGACGCCTGATCGCCGGTCAACTTGGCGTACAAATCCGCCAGGGTCCCTTGTGCTTTCAGAGACACCATCGCCGGCGCGAGCTTGTCCAGCCCATGGCCCTTACTCATGAGCCACGAAAGGAACGCCATGCCGCAGCCCGTGCTATCGGCATTCTGGTCGGTGTTGTCGGTGGTGTTCACGAAATCCGGAGTCCCGTCCGCGGCCCACGTCGGCGCCGTCGCAAAATCCGATAACGCGTTGCCTCCGATCACCGCCGCGCACCACCGCGACAGGGCTTCTCCCGTGCTCACGCCGCATAGGTTCCCGCCCATCGAGCACTCGCTCAGTTCGGCTTCGAACAAGGCCGATACGCGCGCCGAGTTGCCGAACGAAGCACACACTTCGATGTTGTTGCCCACGTTATAATCGCAACCGTTATGGTCGGCGCCGCCGGTCCCGTCGGTCGCGTTGTTTAGCGCGAAAATGATCACGTTCACCGCGCCGCCCGTCGTCCCGAAGATGGTGTCATTCGCGTTTACCACGCGATCGCCGTCCTTGATCAGGTCCTGCGCATTCTGCAACGCGGCAGCGCCCAAGGTCGGATCCACGTATACCGTCACTTTGCCGCTGGGACTGGTTCCCACTAGCTGCGAAGTGCCCTGGTAGCTCGGCCAGGCCGGCGCGGCTTTGTGTTTGCCGGTCGGCTTTCTCTTGATAAAACTCGTCGCGGTAATCGGGTGACTCATGCGTAGCCTCCATTTGGCACTCTGAGTGTGCCATCACATCCCAAGACAGCGAGTATGAAAGCATACCTCCGCCAGTGCCATCGTGCGCATTCGCACCATACCGGCTCTTGGCTCACCCCCGCGCCGCCGCCCGCCACCGGTTGAGCCAAAATGCCCACGCGGTAATTAACAAAAAGAAGGTCAAACTCGCCACGCCCGCAGTCCGGTAATTCAACGCCGGCGGCGGTCCGGCGATGTTGTTGTACCAGGCCAACGTGATCAGCGCGAATCCGATCCACAACACAAAATGCGCGGCCCGCCCCTTCGCCTGTGTCCCTCGCAGATAAACCACTACCGCCAGAACCCACAGTCCGCCTTCCACCACCAGCGACCCCGGAATCGAGGCCCACAACCCCAGCCCAAAATACCGGGGAATCCCCGGTGCCAGCGGCATGTCCGGCTTGTGGCTCGCGAAATCCAGCAACCAGTGGCTCAATACCGCCGCCGCCAACACCCACGCCGCGCGCCGGTCGCGCCGCCACCAGAAATACACGCCCGCGATCAGCACCGCCCACACCAGATCCAACGCCAAACTGTGGCTCCAGTCTATGTGCGTCACCACTTCCGAAGTCATGATCGTGCGTCCGGGATGCACGATCTCGTAACTCTCCACGCCACCGATCAGAAACAGCCCCCACAGCAGATCCGCCGCGAGCCCCGCGGCTACCGCCGTCCCCAGCGAAAGCGAAGGCGCGATCCGTTTTCCCAAAAACCCCGCCGCCACGTGTCCTGCCAGCATAGGCTCTTCTTAATCGACAATCCGATATTTCCGGTGAAGCAGCTGTAGCTGCGCGCGCGCTTTCCGCTCCTCATCCGAATAGAAGCGCGCCTTTACAAATTCGTGCCGGGCGATCGAATCCTGCATGCGCGCTAGATTCGCAGCGACCAGCTGTCGCGCGGCAATCAACTCATCCAGCGCGGTGACATACATCTTCTTGCTCACTTCCGGCGGCCGCATCCGCCGCAGGTCAATGCCGCGATCCCCGCCGCGATTCCGCATCCACGCCCGGCCGCATCCCAGCAGCAGCCCCCGGATTTCGGCAGCCGCAAACCGCGCATACGCCCACCGCCCGCGCGCGCGATGTTCCGCCGCCGCCTCCCCAAATACCCAGGCCATCTCTTCTGCCAGCAAGTCCCGCTGCCCCGGCGGATACAACCGCAATAGCATTTGAAAGATGCCCATCATGCCGCTATCCCTCGCTCACCCGCAGCCGGGCCATTCCCGCCCGCGTCAATTGTTTCATCCGTTCCAGCTCTGCCTCCAGTTGCCGCCGGCCGGACGCCGTGAGCCGGTACGCTTGTTTATCCCGCGAAGTATCTTCCTGCTCGAATCGTTCGATCCACCGGTCCTCCAGCAGCCGGTGCAGCGCCCCATATAAAGTCCCGGTGCTCAACCGCACCCGCCCCTGGCTGACCGTCTCGATATCCTTCATGAGCGCATACCCATGCCGCGGCTCCGCCGCCAGGCTCATGAGGATCAGCAGAACTGCCTCGCTGAGCGGGCCGCCCTCCTCTCGACTCCCGACATGTCGCATGACGACATATTAGAAGGAGCGGCTCCGTCTGTCAAGCCAAATCCGCTGCCGCCTACTTTACCGTCACGCGAGTATGCGCCGAACCCGAATTCACCAATCACAGAATTTTTCAAAAAGTTTGTGATGATTTCAAGCGAG
>CAYTJD010000192.1:0-64148 GCA_964438005.1 uncultured Solibacteraceae bacterium
TCCACTCGAGGACATCGTCCGGGAACACAGAGTCAGGCGACAGCGAAACCACAACGACTGTACCTCGCAGGCTTGCCCAATCCAAACTCGCTGGGCAGTTAGCCTTCAGCTTGTTCCAAACGAGCGCAGGTGGAATATCGCCCGTGTGCTGCGCACTACCGACGCGCGCCAGTGCCGCAATCACCCATAGCGCTCGGACAGACTTCATCATCACAGAGAATCCCAAGAACCGTTCCGGTTCACTAATAATCATACCGGCTCATCAGCGCACGCTGAATGCCGGCACCCGAGGGACCAAACCAAACACAGTGCGTGGATGCGGGTTTTCCTGGGGTGACTCCGTGAGCTTCGGGCACAACTGTGAAAAACGAATCACCCTACACGCTTACCGAAAGGACACCGGAAATCCGGAAGCTCCATCGTGCTGGTCTCAGCAAATCCGAGATCGCACGTCGAGTTCAGAAATCGGCCGCACTTCCGTTCGGCGCATCCTTGCGACAAGAAAATGATGAGCGGCCAATCCGCAAGCGGACGGTGTTCATCGGATGCTTACCCTCATTTTCGAAATATAGGGCGGCGGCCGCGTTCGCGGGGTTCGACCGCGATCTCAGCATGACAGATGAATGAAACGGCTGCCCCGGCACGATTTCGTAGTCGCCGGCGCTCAACTCCGCGTCGCCTACGTGAAAGCTGAACGGAATGTGGGCCCTTGCCTTTTGAGCCCAAGCCGTGGTTGCGCAAAGCATCATGATCGTCGCAACCAAGGCCGTACCGCGGTGCATATTTACCTCCTGGGTTCCACTCTGCGGCCGGCTCGCGCCCGGCGCAATAATGCGCATGCATCAAGTTACCGGTGCATTTGCTTGCCATGTTCTGTATTGCTTCGCACTCTTGCGGCGAGCGCCGGTCTTCTTTCGGCGCCTCTGGGACGGCGGCCTCCGCTTATGTTCGCCTAGCGCCCCTTCCCCTTTTTGGTGGATTTGTTCAGATTCTTCGCGGCCTCGAGTTGCTGCTGCAGAACCGGCAGCGCTCCGGCAGCGAAGGTTTTGACGGTCGAGTCAGTCCCGCGCTGCGCCTCGTCGCTGAAATCCCGCACCTGGGCTTCCTGCTCTTTGAGCTGCTGCTTAAGAAACGCTTTATCGAACTCCGGGCCGGATAATTTCGCTACTTTCTCGATTTGAGATTTGTGCTTGGAGTCGAGAGCGTCGGGAATAGAGATACTCTGCTGGCTCGCTACTTCTTTCAGCCGATCATGGGTCTTGGTTTGATCTTCCGACAGCTGTTTGCCATACTGCCGGACGTCTTCTGAGGACGCCTTTTCTGCAGCGAGCTTGCCCAGCTCCACACTGCTCAGGCCGGCGATCGCGGCGTCGCGTGCGAACTGGCGGTCATCAATTTTGGATGGAAAACTCTCCGGTGTCCCGGTGCCGGTCGGCGTGTTTGGACCGGTCGTTCCGGGGCTCGGGTTTTGCCCAGGGAACGTCGAGGGCGTGGTGGGACTTTGTCCCGGGAGGCCGCCGGCGCCAGGGATCTGGGCGCGAAGGGGTTGCAGGCAAACCAACGCGCCTGCGAAAGCCAGGCTGAAAAGTGCGAATCGTCTCATACCATCCTCCGGAGGCCGTGAAGTCGGCGACGTCGACAAAGTCGACTGGGCTTCGCGGTCTGCTTCTCTCGATGATTCTTCGACGCACCGCCCGCGGGTCCGGTTCAGTGGAAAACGCAAAAGGTTCGGTTCGAAGAGCACATGTTGCGCAGGAATCGATGTCAGAGAGCGGAAGCAACGGGGCGTGCCAACTTCACAGGTTCGTCTTCGCGTCTGCTGCGTTTGGCCAGGGACATCGGCTTCTCTACAAGCAGAAATAGTGCTGCGCAACAGATTGCGGTGGCAGTGAATACGAACGGAACCGCAAACACGAACGCAAGCCATTGTGCGCCGATTGGCAACGCCGTGACATGAACCCTTGCCGCAACCTTCGTAAACGCGTGCATCGGCACGCCGTGAAGGAGATAGAAAGAATAACTTATGTTGCCCAGCCAACGTAGGGGAGCCCACGAAAACAGCTGGCTCAAGATCGTACCCGGCGTTAGAACCACCAGCGTCAAGAGGGAATACCCGAGGAACAATCCCCCCTCTGCCATTGCTTCATAGCGTAGAAAAGCAGACCCATCGACGCGGCTTAGCTCCAGCGATGCGCGCCACCCGATGGCCAGCAGAAAGGCAGCAAGCGCCAGCACTTCCCAACGGCGCTTCCAATGCACCACACTGCCGCTCCGCCGTAAGATTTCAAAAACCAAAATGCCTCCTACAAACATGATGGCTCGAACGTGGCTTGTCTCAATGCTGTGGGGAGTGAAGAACGTCTCCGGCCAAATTGCTATCGCCGAAGTAAGTACACCCGCGAGAAATAGAAAAAGTAAAATCCGTAGACGCCGCCGCCATCGATGGAGCGCCAATATCGCCACAAGAACGGGTATCAACAAGTAGAAGAGCCACTCATAACTCAGCGACCATGCCACGCTCATCAGCGGCCGAATTGAGAATATTCCCGGCAGGAACGCCAGATTCTCTACAACATACGTCACACCTCCAGCCCAAGTCTCGGGAATTCGACTGCCGAGTTCCTTGGCTCCCGCCTGCTGAGCAAGATGCAGGAATGGGCTCGCCGCTACGTAAAAAAGAAACACGGCCAAGAATGCTGGATAGATTCGGCGTGCCCGGGCGGTATAGAATTTCCTGGCGTTAAGGCCCGGCCTCAAAACCATGCCGTAAATGAGAAAGCCGCTCAGTACGAAGAACAAATCGACGCCGGTCCCGCCCGCGCCCATCATCACGTTCCCGATCTCCTTCATTCGCTGGCTCTGTGCGGGCAAGTACTGCCAAATGATGTCGTAATAGTGGCAGAAGAACACGAGCAGGATCGCCAGTCCGCGCAGCCCCTCCATCGACTGCAGGCGGGCCTGATTTCCGGTGCTGAGTTCAAACCAGGCCGCCAACTGATTACGAGCCTTCCCAAAGAGTTGGTTGACTACCTCAGACCCCTGACGCATCGGCGGTTCCGAATCTCCCCACTTGAGACCCTCTCTCCAACCTTTTGCGCGGGTATGCCTGCCACGTCAACTGGCTCTTGAACGAAAGGTTTTCAGATCGTTGTTGGAGAGCAGCAAGACACGAGCCAACGTAATATCCATCCCGCTTCTGCGGCTGGCTCTGCACGTCGCCGGGCATATTGCCGCCCTTCGAGCGTGCACCGATACCAGCCCGAGTTCTTGCCCGGATCGCCTCGTCTCCAACCGTACAGAAAAGTTTACGTAGCGCCGGCCCGCACACCGTACCGGAGCAGGAAATTTGGAATCGGCCCTCGTGCGATTAAAAACTCAGCTTCAACGTAAACTGCACCTGCCGGCCCTTGTTGACCGTGTTGGTGATTTTTCCGAATGTTGCTACGGCTAGTTGCGTCCCCGGTTTGTCAAACTGAGGCGTATTGAAGAAGTTGAGGAATTCTCCGCGCAAATCGAGCGAGCGCTCCCCGCGTATCGGAAAATTTCTACCGATCGCCACGTTCCAGTTCGCCGTTCCGTCTTTCCGGAACGTGTTCCAACCCAGATTCCCCCGCCCTCCAGGAGCGATATTGGTATCGAAATACTTACAGTGGAGGTACGGAAGCCCGTCCGTGCCGGGCGGCCTGCACGTATCGGCGCCCACGATCGCCGGGACTGCATCGGGATTGTCGAAACTCATTCCCAGCAGGGACGGGTTCAGGATATTGGGACGGTCCGCACTGTTCCCGTCCACGTTGCCGTAGCCCGGCGCGTCCGATCCCGTATGAAAGTGGTAGGCCACTCCGGACTGAAACAACGTCGTGCCCGAGATCTGCCAGCCTTTCGCCGCGGTAGCCAGCCATCCTCTCGACCCGGCGAAAAAGGGCAGCCGGTAGACATAGCTGACCGTGAAAACTTGCGGCGTATCGAACAGCGCCAGCCCTTTTTGATCCGAGACTCGGTTGCAGGTCTCACAAGTCGCGGTGCCGGTCTCTGGCGGGATTTCCACTCCGGAAGCCGTATTGGTGAAGTCTCCGCCCAGATTGATGTCTTTGCTAAAGGTATAGGCCGCCCGGAAGGTCAGGCCGCCCGTGAGTCTCTTTTCCACGGCAACCTGGGCGGCGTCGTAGTAGTCGTTGCTATTGCTTTCCACAACATTGATCGCGCCGTAGCGCGGATCCGGACGACGCTGGTTGAGCGTAGCCTCCGTGGTGGGAATGCCAGGTACAACTTCCGGCCGGTTGTAGACTCCCTGCGTCAACAAATGAAACGACCGGCTCCCCATGTACGCCACCCGCAACACGGTTTGCGCCGGCAGCGCCCACTGAAGCGAAAAATTGTACATGTGGGTATACGGCAGGACCAGGTCCGGGCTGATCAGAAACAAGTCCTGTTGCGCGCCCGGTATCGGCTTCATCGTCGAGGCAGTTTGTGCCAGCGCTAAGGCATCCGTCAAACGCGGCGCGTTGATTTCCAGCACCTGCACCGAAGGTGGGTTGAAGCGCGTGGTTTGGTACGTCACCGGAAAGATCGAACTGAACGAGACTCCATATCCCGCGCGCATCGTCAGCCTTCCCCGCCCCGGATTCCAGGCGAACCCGAAACGCGGCGCAACTCCCTGCTGCAGCGGCATCTTGGGGTCAGTGAGATTGTTCACCTCCGAAGGCGGCGTCTCCACTTCGTACCGCACCCCCATATTGATGCTGAACACGGGAGAGATCCGGAACTCGTCCTCCAGATATGCCGCGTATTCCCAGTTCCGGAATCCGCGATAGAGATTCCCGATTGCAATCGTAAACAGATCCGGCGTGCCCAGCAGGAAATTTTGCACGTCCGTGTGCCCGAAATCCGGGAGAAAGCTCAACACCCCGCGGCCATCGGTGCTCTGCAGATCGTTCACCTGCGATCGCGTGGTGCTTCCTCCGATTTTGATGGTGTGCCGCCCCATCGTCCGGCTAAGGCTGGCAAACAGCTTGAAACGATTTTCGACCCGCATTCGCGGAAACTGGATTCCTGGACCGATCTCCGCCAGATCCGCCAGAGACCCGCCGCCGCCGGCAAACGTAACCTCGGGGACGACTTTGTAGCCCAGGTTCTGGAGCAGATCGCTGACCTGCGGCGTGGGTACCAGCGACGCCCGCACGCGATCGTAATAAAAGCCAAACTGGCCGCTGGTTTGCGGCGAGAAGTTGTGGCTCCCATCGACATACGCGGACTGGCTCCTCAAATCAGTCTCCGGATTCTGTCCCATCACTAGTTGGAACGGGTCCTCGCTGTATTGGTTCGCCGAGTACAAGCCGGCCAGAGACGTCCGGTCGGTCGGACGCAAGTCCAGCCGCGCCAGCCCGACGGCGGTCACAATACTGCGCGGCGCGTTCGTGTTGAGTTGCCGCAGGCTGACCGCAGGCAGATTCGGTAGCTTCGCCGGATACGCCTTCAACAAGTCGGAAATGATGGCCCGGGTTTCCGGATCGGGCGCCAGCGGCGCTCGCTCCGAGGCCAGCGGCGCCTGCAGATTTCCATTGACCATCCCCGAATTGAAAACCTGCCCGAAGTCGAGCACCAGCGAAGCCTTCGACGACACCGGCCCGCCTGCCGCCAGGTCATAGCTGGTGATGCGCGAAGGAAGGAGTGGGCCGACATTAAAAAAGTTGCGGGCGTTCAGTGCACTGTTCTGGTGAGTAGCCGACGCCGAAGCGTGCCAGCCCCGCAGCAGGGTGCGCGGCCGAAGCGGCTGAAAGCTCAACAGAGGCGCTCCGTATTCCGCGCCAAAGTAGTTCTCCTCCGCCAGGAATTCAGGAATGTAAGTGGGGCTCGGCCCGCGAAACAAGGTCAGCAGGTTCCGCAGGTCGTTCAAATCGATCCGGTACACAAATATGTTCGGGTTCCGCTCTTCGATGCCGGCCACTCCTTCGGCCGCTGCCGCGCCGAAACGAAAATCCGCGCGCGCGGATTCCTCCCCGCTCTCCACTCTCACGTCCTGCCGCAAGACCTGCTGTCCGTCGGCTACGGAGATACTGACCGTATAAACACCAGCCGTCAGCCCGCCCACAGTATATGACCCGTCCGCCTCGGTAACCACTCTCGCTCGTGCCGGTTCCTTGCCGGCCGTGACCGTGACTGCCGCGCCCGCCACGGGACCTCCTTGGGCATTCAGCACGCGTCCCTGAATTTCCGCGCCGAAGGCCCCCGCGGACACGGCGAGAGCAACAAATAGGGCAAGCCTCATAAAGCAGGATTTCCGATTAAGCTTACCCTAAGCGCGGGCGCTCTTGTCGCCGCGCGGCTGCTGAGAGTTCCCCGCAAAAGTTATATAATGATTCGCATTCGAGGCGGCTCCGGGGATTCTTGTTACATGCGGAGGTGTGTATGGATGCGGATAGAATGAACCGGCGGTCGTTCCTCGGGCGCGGCTCGCTCACTGCGACCGTCCTCCTCGGCGGCGGATTCCAAAACCTGCGCGCCGCTAAATCTGATTCCTCGGGTTCGGTCGTCGAGACCACCGGCGGCAAGGTCCGCGGCGCGATGCAAGACAAGGTTCATGCGTTCAAAGGCATCCCGTACGGCGCATCCACCGAAGGCGCGTCACGCTTCCTGCCCCCGGCGAAACCGCAGCCCTGGCCTGGTGTTCGCGACGCGCTGGAGCTTGGCCCGGCATCGCCGCAAACCCCCTCGGATCTCATTCCGGAATCCATGGCCCAGCAGCCGAAGGGCGATGGAAACGGCACCGAAGACTGCCTCCACCTCAATGTGTGGACTCCCGGTTTGGGCAGCGGCAAACGCCCGGTGATGGTCTGGTTTCACGGCGGCGGCTACTCGGCCGGTTCGGCCAATTGGGCCATGTACAACGGCGGCAATCTCGCGGCCAGGCACGATGTCGTGGTCGTCACGGTCAATCACCGCCTGAACGTCTTCGGCTATCTCTACCTCGCGGAGCTGGGCGGCGACAAATACGCGCGCTCGAGCAACCTCGGCATGCTCGATATCGTGGCGTCGCTTGAGTGGGTCCGCGACAACATCGCGGCGTTCGGCGGCGACCCCGGCAACGTCACCATTTTCGGCCAGTCGGGCGGCGGCGGCAAAGTCAGCACCCTGCTGGCAATGCCGCCCGCCCAGGGCTTGTTCCATCGCGCCATCGCCATGAGCGGTTCCAACGTGAAAGGCGTGCCGCGCGACCGCGCTACTCGCGGCGCCGAAGCGTTTCTGGCCAGGCTCGGGCTCAAGCCCAACCAGGTCGATGAATTGCAGAAGCTCCCGCAAGCTCAGTTGCTCGCCGCCATGCGCGGCGTCCAGGGCTTGCAGCTCAGCCCGGTCGTCGACGGCCATACTCTTCCCGGCGGGCCCTTTGACCCAACCGCGCCCGCCCTCACCGCCACCGTGCCGCTCATGATCGGTTCCACCGAGACCGAAGTCACGTGGAACAACAGCGTCACTTTCGATCCTCTGGATGACGCGGCTCTGCACAATCGCATCAGGCAAGGCTTGCGCATCGACGATGCCGCCGCCGATCGCCTGATCGCCGTTTACAAAAAAGGCCGGCCGCAGGCCGGCAACCTCGATCTGTTCTTCATCATGTCCACCGACGCGTCCAATTTCCGCACTGGCACCGACACCGAGGCCGATCGCAAGGCCGCACTCGGCAAGGCTCCGGTCTACAAATATTACTTCCAGTGGTACTCGCCGGTTCGCGAAGGAAAGCTGCGCTCTTACCATACGCTCGATATTCCGTTTGTGTTCGAAAACGTCGATATCGCGCAATCGATGGTCGGCTCCGGCGCCGAGCGCTTCCCGCTGGCCGCCAGGATGAGCGGCGCCTGGGCGGCGTTCGCGCGCTCCGGTAACCCGAATCACAAGGGAATCCCCAAGTGGGAGCCGTTTACCGAGTCGCAGCGCGCCACCATGGTCTTTAACAATGAATGCAAAGCCGTCAACGATCCTTATCGCGAAGAACGCCTGGCACGAAAGGAACTGATCCGGCCCCAAGCTTAGATTGAGACGAATATGAAAACCAAAGGCATCCTTCTCTTGCTGGCGCTCGCCGCACCCCTGTTCGCCCAGATGGATTTCGCCGGCGAATGGGCCCCGGTGCAGGACGAAGACAATACCGGCAACCCTTACATCGGCGAGTTTCTCGGTATTCCCATCAGCCCCGCGTCCCGCGCCCGCTCCGAGGCCTGGAGTTCTTCTTATATGACACTGCCCGAGTGGCAATGCCGGCCGCACGGCGCGATGTACATTTCGCGCGGCCCCTCGCAGGTGCGCATCTGGAAGGAAGTCGACCCGGTTTCGCGCCAGATCACCGCCTGGCACGCCGAATGGCTGCGCTCCATCGACAACCCGTACTACATGGATGGCCGCGCGCAGCCGTCGGATCTGGCGCCTCACACCTGGGGCGGTTTCTCGACCGCCGCCTACGAAGGCGAAGCCCTCAAAATCACCACCACCCACCTGAAGGAAGACTACTACCGGCGCAATGGCGTGCCGTCCAGCGATCGCGCGACCCTCACGCAATACTGGTTGCGCCGCGGCGACTACCTGACCTGGGTCACCATCGCCTACGATCCGGTCTACCTGACCGAGCCGATGATCCGCAGTTCCGAATACCGCCTGGCCTTGAATCAGCAGATCCCGCCGTATCCGTGCACCGTGGTCGACGAAGTCGACCGCCCGCGCGGCAAAGTGCCGCACGAGATGCCCGGTGAAAATCACTTCCTCGGCGAGTTCGGCCAGAAGTACAATATTCCGATCGAAGCCACTCGCGGCGGGGCCGAAACCATGTATCCCGAGTTGGCGCGGAAAATCGTGAAAGAGCGAAACACGGGTGCGGCCAAGAAATAACGAGGAATCGATGACTCACAAGAGGCTCTTGTTTCTGGCTGCCGTAGCGTGCGCGGGAATCGTTTTCGCTCAGCAGAACCGCGCCCCGCAAAACGCGCAGCCCGCGCAGATCGAAATTGTTCCTGTCCGCGGCCACATCTATATGCTGGCGGGCGCCGGTGGCAACATTACGCTTTCCGTTGGCCCGGACGGCGTCCTCATGGTTGACTCCGGCTTGGCGCAGAATGCCGACCGCGTTTTGGCCGCGATCAACCAGTTGAGCCGGCAGCTGGACGTCGAAGGACAACCGCGGAAAAGCTTCCCTCCGCCCAAGCCCGTTCGCTTCATTATCAATACCCACGTTCATGCCGATCACACCGGCGGCAATGAGGTGCTCGGTAAGGCTGGAAAAACATTTACCGGCGGTAATGTTTCCGGCGATATCGCCGACGCCGCCGAGGGCGCCGCCATCATGGCTCATGAAAACGTCCTGAACCGGATGAGCGCGCCCACCGGCAGTCAGGCCACCGCGCCTCAAGGTGCCTGGCCGACTGAAACCTATTTCAAGGACCAGATGAAGCTCAGTCACTTCTTCAATGGCGAAGGAGTGCGGCTCGTCCACATGCCCAAGGCCCACACGGACGGTGACAGCATGGTCTACTTCCGCGAGTCCGACGTGCTCAGCACGGGCGATATCTTCACCACTACCGGTTATCCCTTCATCGATCTCGAACGTGGCGGGAGCATTCAGGGCGAGATCGACGCGCTCAACTATATCCTCGATCTGGTTATCCCCGAGTTTCGCACCGAAGGCGGCACTCTGGTCGTTCCCGGCCACGGCCGCATCGCCGACACCGCCGACGTCGCCTATTACCGCGACATGGTGACGATCGTGCGCGACCGCATTCAAAATTACATCAAGAAAGGCATGTCGCTGGACCAGATCAAGGCTACCAAGCCGACCCAGGATTGGGACCCCCGCTACGGCTCCGGCGACCGGTTTGTGGAGGCCGTGTATCGCAGCCTGACGGCTCCCCCGGGCAAGAAATAAGTTTCTGTTAGGAGAGACGGATGAAACGCAAAATGCTCGTTCTCGTGTTCGCCGCGGCCACGGTCCTCGGCATCCGGGCGTATGCCCACCACTCTTTCGCTGCCACCTATTTTGAAGACAAGAAGGTGACTGTGGAAGGCGACCTGGTACAGTTCCTGTACCGCAACCCGCATTCCTTCGTCCACGTGGAAGGCAAGGACCCGAGCACCGGCGAGGTCGTCCGCTGGGCCGTCGAGTGGGGCGCCGGCGGGCAACTGGGCCGCCAGGGTGTCACGCGCGAAACCTTGAAGCCGGGCGATCATGTCATCGTGGTGGGCAATCCGGGACGGAATCCCGAAGATCATCGCCTTCGCATGGTCAACATCACACGCCCTGCCGATGGCTGGAAGTGGGGCGGCACGTTCGAATAAACCGGGGACTAGGATGACTCACCGAATCTGGTTGGTTGCGTTGGCGCTGCTGGCGCCGGCGCCGTTCTACGCGCAGGGGCGAGGCGGGCCCGCCGGTCCGCCTCCTACCGGCAAAGCCGCCGCGCCGATCGATCTCACCGGGTATTGGGTATCGATCATCGTCGATGAGTGGCGCTTCCGCGTGGATCCCCAGAAAGGTGACGTCCCGTATCTTCCGATTAATCCGGCGGCCCGGCGCATCGCCATGGCGTGGGATCCGGCCAAAGACGAAGCCGACGGCAATCAGTGCAAAGCCTACGGCGCCGTCGGTGTTATGCAGCGGCCCGGCCGTTTGCACATCACCTGGGATGACGACAATACCTTGAAGATGGAAACCGATTCGGGAACCCAGACGCGAGTGCTGCACTTCGGTGGGGCTCCGCCGCAGCCCGGTGAGGCGACCTGGCAAGGATACTCCGTCGCCAGTTGGCAGATGCCCGGCGGCGGACGGCGTGGCGCGCCGCCCCCCGGGCCGCGCACCGGACTCTTGAAGATTGTGACCACCAACCTGAAGCCGGGATACATCCGCAAGAACGGTGTGCCCTACAGCGACAAGGCGGTGCTCACCGAATTCATCAATCTGCTCCACGGAGCCGACACGGATACCTACATCGTCGACACGGCCGAAGTCGAAGACGCCACTTATTTGATGCAACCGTTCGTGCGCAGCTATCAATTCAAGAAGCAGCCCGACGCCGCCGGCTGGGAGCCTACTCCCTGCTACGCCAAATGACTTTCCTCGCCTCGAGCCGGGGCAGCCGGCTTTAACCAAGCGCCGGGATGCGCCCTGCCCCAGCGCGTCGCCACACAGGCTGCCCGCCGTCTTCTCAATGGAACCTCTTCTTGTAAAAGAGATCGAGGTTCACTTCGCCAGTCAGGTCGCGTCCCAAAATCGCCGACCATTGCGGGTCCAGCGCCCATTCGACGCGGATGCTCTGTGGATTGCTTTGCGTGACGTTCTGAATGTACGTGAACGTGATGCTGTTGTTGACCTGCTGTTCCAGCGTTAACGTCGCTCCCGGCGTGCTGGACCCGCCGCTTACCTGTGGATCAATTTTGAGTTTGCTGACGCCGAACAAGCGTTGTAACCGGCCTGAAACGGGATTCGCCACGGCCTGTCCGAGTAGCATGGAAGCCCCCGCCTGCGCGAAGCTCTGCTGCGGCGGCGGGGTCTCGCGCGCCGCCAGCACCGGATCCGATGTCGGAGGTTTGCCCGATCCGAGCAGAGAGACAATATCCTTGAATTCCAGCGGCGGATCCGAATGATACGAGAGTCTCATCTTGTCCGCCGGACCGGATACGCTTAACGTGACTTGGACACCTTGCACCGTGGTGCTCAGGCTCACATTCAGAATCGGTTGTATCTGGTTCGCGTCGAAGAACGAGATCGTGCCCTGATCCACATTGTATTTTGATCCGAAAAATACCAGTTGCCCCTGGCTCACCGTGACACGGCCCAGCATGCCCGGGTGATCGGGAGTGCCGCGAAGCGTGAGCTTGGCGTCCGCCTGAAGATTTTGCGCCAGCGCCGTGCGAAACTGTACTCCCGAAGTCGTCAGCACTTGTATATCGAATTTCATTCCCGCCAGCAGACCGGAACTCTGTGCAGGCGACGATGGAGGCGTCGCGGCCGAGTTCAGTATCGAGCCGAAGTCGCTGTGGCTGTGTAGCGCCACCTCCGAAATGCGCACCGTGCCCGAAACGAGACTATTCGATGTCGTGCCGTCCAGGGCCAGCTGCGCGCTCACCTGTGTGGTCACAGTTTCGGGATACCGGATGTGGATTCGGTCCGCGCGCGCCTGTATACGGAAATTCAATTCCGGGCCCCCATAACCCACAAGCCCGGACAGCGTGATTTTGCCGCCCCCGCTCTCCGCAGTAATGTTCTGAAGCACGGCATTGGTGCCGGTAAACGCGATGGCGCCATTCGCCCCGGATATCCCATTAGGAACATCCGCCATGTTCAATGAGACGTTCTGCAGCTGCAGGCGGCCGTTGACCGATGGCTTCGCGCGCGTGCCCGTAACGGCGGCGCTCAGCGTGACAGCCCCTGACGAGAAGATGCTGCTATCGAGCGCCTCCAGCACCTTCATCTGAATATTGCCATCGGCGCGCAGATTGATCGGCTGCCCCTCTTGGAGCGGGGCGGAGCCGCTCAAGGAAAAATTGTTGAACGGTCCTGTGATTCGGGCGCTCCTGACCGAGATCACCGAACGATCGAGTTCCATTACCACCGGTCCCTGATTGTGTACTTCGAACTCGGTGCGCGGCTTCGCTGCCGTCTTGCCCGTGTTGACGGAATGTGCCTCGAGCCTGGTCAATTGCAGAGATCCGCTGAGTCCCGCCACCCGCGCAGCCGGCCCCCTCACGGTGACTTGGCCGTCCGCCGACGCGTCGAAGCCCGATGCCGGCGAGCCAAGCCACACCCCGAGGCCCGAGTAAGTCACATTTGAGAAACTCAGTTTCGCATCCAGCGGGTTGTCTCCGGCAAGACCCACCGTGCCGTCGCCGCGGATATCGGAGGAAGCGAAGTTCGATCTGATGCGGAAGACAGCTTGCTGGCCGCGGGACTCGGCTGTGACGCTGGCGTCCCCCACCGCCTTGCCGTTTACTGCCAGTCCCTCGGATCGGATGTTCGCGTTCAGCATCGCGAATTCCGGAGCCGCGTTGGCCCGCAGCGACCCGGCGCCCTCGGCGCTCACCTCGAGACCCCCGGTCAGACCCGCCTTGAAGTCGCGAATCGCGTGAATCCGAGCCAGTTGCAGTCGATTGCTGCGTACCCGGAATTGAATCTGTCCCTCTCGAAAATTATTCGTGGAATGCACGAACGAGCCGCTGGCCTCTATATTATTCGGGCCATCCTGCAGGCTGAATTGTGGCAGCTCGATCTGCCGGTTGGAGTATTGTCCGCTTACCTGCAGCCGGTTGAACGGCTGCTGATAGGCGGAACCATTCGCCACGTTGAGACTCATTGTGCCGCGGGGTTCGGCCAGCGTGCCGGACACCTGGCCATCGAGCGTGAGCGTTCCGCTCACGGGTAAATCGCTGCGCCCTGCGATCGCCAGGACGCGGTCGATCGGCAGGTTGACGATCTCGGCGCTCGCCCGGGTCTGGTGGTCGCCCGCGAGCTGCGACTGGCCCTCGATACGGATGCGGGCGCCCAAGAAATTCGAAGCCATGTTGTATTGAAGAGTCGAACCGCTGGTGGCCGCGGTAACCGTCGCGTCACCCAGATCCTTGCCTTGCATTTTCAATCCGCGCGCGGAAAGGTTGGCATTCAGCGCCGTCAGTTGAAAATCGACCCCATTCGGCGCAGGCCCCACTGTGGCGCCGGCGTCCGCGTTGACCGAGATGACACCCGCCGCCTCCGGGCGGTCTTTCAACAGCGGCTGAAATTGCGCCAGCTGCACCTGGTTGCTGGCCACGTGGGCCCGTAGCGTTCCCTGCCTCAGGTCATTGGGGGCATGCTGGTACGCGGCATTGGCGTCGAGCCGCGAGGGGCCCGCGATCCATTCCAGCGAAGGAACCTCGATCGCATTTGACGTCAGGAGCACGCGCGTGCTCAGCCTGTCGAAGTGTTCCCCCTGCAGCATACCGTTGCTCACTGTGAGGTCGGCCGTGCCGACCGGCGTGCTCACCGTCCCGCCGATGTGGATGTCCCCGACCATGTCTCCCCGAGCCGGAATTTGGCTTTGCCCGGCGATCGCGAGCAGATCGGCGACGTCCGCTTGACGAACGGTGACGTCCACCCGGACCGCCTCGTCCTTTGCCGGTGTCCAGCTCCGCAGACCCACCGATGCATTCGCCTGGGCCTGCATTCGGCCGCGGGTCAGCGTGGCGTTCCTGACCGATGCGCTCGAAGGGGAAGCAGCCAAGCCGGCAGTGAAACTCGTGAATTCGCGGCCGGCCACCGAGAAGCTGGTTAGCGTGACGCTGCCGGCGATTCGGGGAGCGCTGACGGCGCCGCTAATCGTGGCGTTGATTATCCCATTGCCGCCGTTCGCAAATGCCAGGGGCACGGATGCGACCGGCCGGAAATCCCCAGCGCTGCGCGTCACCAGGTTGATCTGAATCTGTTGGCCGAGAGAACCGGAAAGGTCGAGGCGCGTATTCGGAAGAGCAAGATAAGAAGACGCCACCGTCACGGTGTCGGCTCGCCCGCTATAGTCCACATTCACTCGTCCGGAAACCGGTATTCCGCCCGCCCGGGGCTGAATCGCCAGCGCGGCGCGCGCCGCCAGTTGCGAGGAGTCTTTCGTATTCCCCTCTGCCTGCACGTCACCTGAGATTGCACCGCTATATCCAAATCCGCCCTTCTTAAAGATCTGCGAGATGCCATTGATGTCGAAGTTATCCAGCCTCCCGGAGAAGCGGAATCGCTCAGTATCTTCGAGCGCTCCGGAGCCCCTCAGGCTTCCGCCGAGCACCGTGACCCGCAGGCCTCCGACTTCCACCCGCCGCGGGTCGGCGGTGATGCTGGAGTCCAGCGACGCGTTCGTCACCCGCGCGGCGCCCTGGCCGGCTGACAGATTCCTTCCCTTGACATTGGCCCGGATCGTGTAATTCGCGGCCGCGTCTACCGACGCGCTTCCGTCTGCCCGGATCGTGCCTCCGGGTTGTGCCGCAACCCGCAACAGTCGCCCGATTTCACTGACCATCAGCACCGCGCTGAATTGTATTGCGTCGGGACGGCCCGCCCTTCTGAGGGGACCGGAGGCCTTAATCGAGCTTTGACCCAAGGTCAACGTGGCGTTTTCTATCGCAACCCGCTGGTCGTCAGACGACGCGCGAATGTCGATGTCGAGACGGCTCGGCCCTCTCACCGTGTCCAGGGGCGTCGTCAGGCCCGCCGCACGCCGAATCTCACCGAGAGCCAGTTGTGCGCTCAGGTGGCCTGAGGTCCGCGGCGCCGCGAGGTGATCCATCGACGCCGATATGTTGATTGCTGATTCCGCCGTGCTCAGCCGGCCGCCATCGAGCGCCATCCGGTCGGCCTCGATTGTGACTGGCAATTTGACGTCGACATTCAGCGGCGCATTCCCTGCCGCCTTCAACTCTAGCGGACTGACATCGAGTTCGCCCACGTAGCCCGGCCGAGCGAGGTTGTAACGAAGCTCCGCGCGGAGGTTCCTGCCACTGGCCGAAAAATCCGTTTTCCGATTGGCAAACGCAAGACTTCCATTCCGCAACTCGAATCGTCCGACACCGAGGTTGACCACGGACTGCAGGCCGTTGCTGTTGCTGGACTGCTTCTTGGGCGGAGTCGGCAGGTTCGTCCGTCCGTCCGGAAAAACGATCAGGTTGGTTTGCGGAGTATCAAGCAGCAGGTAAGCGATGTCGATGACGCCCTTGGACGGCGAAAACAGTTTCAGATCGGCCACCAGGCGCCTCGCCCGAAACAGCGGAGCCACATTGGAAGGCTCGGTGCCGTGGAGAACGAAGTTGTCCACGTTTGCTCGCAGGCGGCCCACCTCAAATGTAAAGGAGGCGATCTCCGCTTTGCCCCCCACTGCCTCTTCGACGGCGCTGACAATCTTCTCGCGGACGAAATTCCGAAACCACCCGGTCTGGACCGTGATCAATGCCGCTATTAGCAGTAGGATGACCAGGCTCACGAGTGAAGCAGCCGTAATCCACAGAACTCGCCCCCTGCCGCTCATTGAAAAGCCTCTTTCTTGAATTCGATTCGCGTGGCGCTCCGCGCCTGCTTCAACCAGGCGTCCAGCAGCGCGTCTACATCGCCGTTGCCGGACGCGGATGTGGACGATGCGGCTCGGTCCGCGGATTGCTGACCCGGCGGCCCATTGTTCTTCGCCGCCGCCAGCGGGCTCTCGGGCGCTGTGCGATCCGCGGATTGTCGCGCCGGCTCCGGGTCTCCCGGACGGAACCGGGCATCTGTAAAACGAAGCGTGGCCAGTTGCCACCGGAAGTACTGCTTTAGCTGTTCCTCGGACAGTCCAAATTTCTCGAGCGCGGCGCGAAATTCCGCGTCGCTCCGGAAATGCTGCCGCCGGAAGTTGCTCAGCATCTCCCCGGCCTCTTCGGGCCGTGGCGGCTCATAATGGGAAATCTCCATTTCGCGGCGGATCAGCTGTTGATCGACCAGCCGGTCTGCCGCTTCGCGCCGGCGCGCCGGACTGAGATCGGGTGGCGCGGAGGCCGTGAATCCTTCCAGCCGCGCTTCTTCCTCCACCTCGCCCTCCGTCAACACGTCCTTACCTACCACCACCGCGACCCGGTCCAACGTGGCGGCTGAAGCGACGAGAACCACGAATAGTGTTAGCCAGGATACGCGCATATCAAAATGCCTGCCCGATGGAGAAGAAGAATTGAAAGTGACTGACATGTTGAATTGCAGGGGTTGCCGTATTGAACAGCAGCTGTTGATACGTGCCAGTCAGGCCGTTGAATGTGGGGGGATTGATGCTGTAGGCCAGGTCCAATCGGATTGGACCCACCGGCGTTCGATACCGGATCCCGAATCCCGCCGCGTGCACCATGTAATCGAAGTCGGTCAAAGATTTTTGATGAACCCGGAACGAGATATCTCCGAAGTTGGAATAGACGTTGCCCATATCGTGGAAGAAAACGCCTTCCATGTTCTCTCCGGCAAGAGGAAATCGAATTTCCGTCGAGTGGACCAGCAGGGCGTTCCCGCCCAGCGGGAATCCCGTTACCAGATCGCGCGGACCGGCCTGGTTGTCTGGGAAGCCCCGCTGCGACGTGCTGCCGCCTCCGAAGAAACGCTCGGGCAGTGGGACATAGTCGGCCGGCGAAACGCCGGCGGTTACCCGAAATGGATGGATCCAGCCAATCTCGGTATTACTGGCGAGAACGATGTCGCCATGGATCCGTTTGTAATACGAATTTCTTCCGAGAAAGCGAGCAAAGTTCTTGTTGCCGCCGAAGTATTTCTCCACCAGGCCCAAGTCCAGGGAATTATAGATTCCGCGGTGCGCGTTCACGGGATCGTCACGCCGGTCTTGCACCAGCGTGGTCGAGACGATCCCGAGCCGTGCCGGTTGCGCCGTCAGAGGGATCAGTTGCGGATTGATCTTCAACGTACTCTGGTCGACTTGGACGCCACGCCAGGTGTAGCGGAACAGCGCGTTGGTCGCTTTGGAGAGTTGCTTGGACAGCTGGACTGAGCCTTCAATTCGTTTTCCGGTGAACGTGAGGACATCGCGGGTGTTGTCGTAAAGGCCGGTTATCGTAATATTTCTTCCGGCCACGTCGCGATAATGAGGGATCGAATAATCCAATGACACCCGGCGATCCAGCGTCGAGTACCGGCTTTTGAAGTTCAGGCTGTGGCCGAGTCCGAACATGTTCATCCGGCTGAACTCCAGATCGGCGCGAGGAGCGAACCCGGTGGCTCCGCCCGGATTGTTGAGACTAGATTGGTTGCCGCCTATCCGGGCAAGCTCGCCGCCCAGTCCTACCCCGATGTAGTAGCGGTGGCCCTCCGTGACATGAAAGAGCACATATTTGTTCCGCGTGTCGCCATCCGGATTCTGGATCGCCATATCCACCTGGTCGAATAAGCCCAGGTCATACAGCCGCCGCTGCATCACACCCATCTCCGTCCACGAGAGTGCGTCGCCGGATTGGAGCAGGAGACTGCGCCGGACGACTCGCCGGCGCGTCGTGTGGAGTCCGGTAAACACCACATCGCGAACGAATCGCGGGTTCCCCTCCGTTATGAAGTATTGGAGCGTTACCTCGTGGGGCCCCGGGCCGGGTATCTCCCGCCAGTCGAACGACGCGTCCGGATAGGCGGCGTTGTGATACTGAGTGAGTATATAATTCCGGTCCATTGCCACACTCGCCTGGCTGTAGGGCTGGCCCGGCGCCGACGCCAGCTTGCCTGCCAGATCAGGCTCGCCCAGATTCGCGATCCCGTTGAGTTGAACGCGGGAGACTTTATACTGAGCGCCCTCCTCGATTTCGACGGTCACTGCCACCTCGCCGACCCGTTCGCGATAATCGTCGTGCGGTACCGCCGTGACCTTGGCATCTTGAAATCCATTGTCCTGGTAGAGCGTCTTGATCGAATCTTCATCCCGGCGTGCAAAACCGTCGCTGTACCGGCCATGCCGCAGACGGATGAGTCCTTTCGGCTGTAGAAACATGTGTTGGCGGATCTCGTCGGCGGTGAAATAGCGATTCCCCTGGATATCGAGGCGGACCACTTTGTGCCGCTTTCCCAGCCCGATTACATACTGGACTTCTTCGTGGTCGGGGTCGATTGTCTTGGTGTTGAAATCTACTTGTACGTCGAAATATCCGCGATTTTGAAAATAGTCGCGGAGGTTGCTGACGCCGCTTACCAGCAGGTCCCGGTTGACCGTCCCTTCATCGAACACGGGAACGTATTCCTGCAGCTTGCCTTTGGATATCTTCGCACCGGACGTTTTGATTTCGACCTTTGGTCCGCCGTCCGCCTTGATCGTCGGGCGTACGCGGTTTTGCTCGGACAGGTAGTCGATATGGTCGAGTGACACCGCGGCCGTCAGCCGCTCCTCCTTGGCATACTTGCTTCGTGCCTTTTCGATCCCCCCCTGGGTATTTTGTTGCGTGGCCAGTTTCCATTTGATGATCGATTTGTACTTGGTCGCTTTGGCCACCGTTTTGGGCGGAAGCCGCGTATCGCCGATAACGATCGGTTCGGTGAAACGAGCGCGCTTCCCGGGCTCCACCACAAAAGTCAAAGCGACTTCCTGGCGTTCTGGATCAGAATCGATTTTCGGCTCAATGGTGGCCCGGTATAGTCCATTCCGTTCCAACAGGCGCCGGATGCTCATTACCGCGTTATCGAGATCACTGTCGTTGAATGGGCTGCCTAATTGGAGCTGGCTTGAGCTCGCAATTTGACCTCGATTCGGCGGGGAGTTTTCCTTGCCTTCCACCTCCACCGGGCCTACGAAGAGTTGGTCCGTTGTATGGACCACGAGCGACACGCCATTCCCGGAATCGGTCACGTCGATGGCCACGTCGGCGTACTCGCCCGTGCCGTATAGCTGCTTAATGGTGCCCCGGACGTCGCTCAGGCGAAGTGGCTTGCCCACCTGCAATTGCACCTTTCGTGCTACGTCCGCTTCCAGAGCCGGCCGGGTTGGCGGCGAGAATCGAATCTCTTCAATTTGCTTCCCCTCGTAAGCGAGGGGTGGCGCGAGATCGGCGGCCTGCAAGGAAAGACCAAATGCCAAGGCCGGCAGAGACATCCTTCGCGAACCGCCGATCCGCATATCTGGTGCTGGCAGTGCAAATCGGCGTCCCTCGTACGATTTTCAACGGCCGTGGATTCGCCCGCTGTGTTTGGAACGCCAATTGCCCCTGCGCTCGTGCCAGGCGCTGTTTTTGTCCCCTTCTGCAAATGAAACGAGTGCAGTTTCTGCACGGCACCAACACTCGCGGTTTCTAGGGAAGGATGATCCTGGGCCTGAGCGGAGCCTCCCTCGGCTTGTCTCTCGAAGCCGCTTGCGCCTCCAGGCCGGGCGGCTTGGACCCGTACCAGGTTGCAAAAGCTTTAGTAAACTCCGCCCCCAGAAAGAAGACCTGCCCCGAGTAGTAAACCCAAACGATCAGGATGACCACGGATGCGGCCGCCCCGTAGACGGACGTGAAGCTCGCTTTCCCCAGGTAAACGCCCAGAAAAAACTTCCCTAGTGTAAAAAGTAACGACGTGACAGCCGCGCCGAACCACACGTCCGTCCACTGCAAATAAGTATCGGGCAGGATTTTGTAAATTGCCGCAAACAGTGCGGTTGTGACGATCAGGGATAGAGCCAGATCGCCCGTCTGCAGCAGGAGTTCGGGAGCCGGGAGGATCCTGGCAAAAAATGTTCCCGCCGCTGTCAAGAAGGCGTTCACAATCAGGGAGACCAGCATGAGAAACCCAACCGACAGCACCAGAGCGAAGGAGACGATTCTGTCCTTCACATTTCCAATCACACTCTGTAATCGCGATCTCGACGCCGACGGCACTTCCCAAATCGTGTTCAGGGCGTCTTTGAGCTCCAGCAGGACGGCCGAGGCCCCAAACAATAGGGTGACCAACCCGATCATAGTCGCGAGGATGCCCTGCGTGGTGTGGTGGGTCCCCTCGAGAAAAGCGTGAACACCACCCGCCCCTAGCGGTCCAATAATACTTGTGATTTGCTCGACAATCCGGTCTTCCACTGCCTGGTCACCGAAGACGAACCCTCCAATGAACACGGCAATGAGGAGGAGAGGCGCGAGCGAAAAAAGCGTGTAAAAGGCCAACGAGGCGCCGAGCCGGGCGCCTTTGTGACGAATCCACCCCTCCCAACTTTCCCTCGCCAATAGTTGGAGATCGGTCCGCCTAAGGCGCTTCCCTGGTTTGTGGGCCTGACCGGCTGGGACACCGCTCGGGATGATCTTCCGAGCCATGAGTTCCGAAGTAGCGATGCACGAGTGTTGCCGAAGCCTCAAACGGCGCACGCGTGCGCACGGACATCGAGGCTTTTCCTGTTCTATCAATAACTTGGCGGAATTCTCGTGGCGCATATTGCGCCACGGCGGCGTTTTAGTCGAGCGGGAGGCCTACGTAGTTTTCCGCCAGGCTGGTCATCGCGGCGCGAGAACTGGTGACGTAATCGAGTTCGGCGAGCTGGCGGCGCTGGTCGAAATCGTTGTCGGTCGCGAAACGGTGGAGCATCGCCGTCATCCACCAGGAGAAGCGCTGCACTTTCCAGATCCGCCGCAAACAAGTCTCCGAGTAGGATCGCAGCAGATCCTCGCGGCCGGTCTTATAGAATTGCGCCAGCGCCCGAGCCAGGATGGCAACATCGGCGACTGCGAGGTTGAGACCTTTGGCGCCGGTCGGCGGGACAATGTGCGCGGCATCACCGGCCAGAAACAGGCGGCCGTGCTGCATCGGCTCGATCACGAAGCTGCGCATATCGGTGACGCCTTTTTGTACGATTGGGCCCTGGTTCGGAGCCCAGCCGTCGCGCGTGCCAAAGCGCGTCATCATCTCCTGCCAGATCCGCTCGTCGGACCACTGGTTGATGTCTTCATCGGGCGCGCACTGCAAATAGAGCCGGGTGACCGCGGGCGACCGCATGCTGAACAGGGCGAATCCGCGTTCGTGATAGGTGTACACCAGTTCCTCGGACGAGGGCGCCGCCTCGGCGAGAATTCCCAGCCATCCGAACGGGTAGTGGCGCTCGAAGGGCGTCAGACCCGATACGGAAGGGCGGCAAATGCCGTGGTAGCCGTCGCAGCCGCCGATGAAGTCGCAAGAGATCTCCTGCTCGTTCCCGTCCGCACGAAAACGGATCGACGCCCGGTTGTTCTCAAAATCCCGAACCTGAACATCCTCGACATTGAATAGAATGGAGCCACCGGCATCCAAGCGGGCCTGCACCAGATCCTTGATGACTTCCTGTTGCGCGTAGACGGTAATCGAGCGGCCGCCGGTCAGCTCGGTCATATTGATGTGGTGGCGCCGTCCCCCGAAGCTCAGATAGATGCCGTGGTGCGGCAGGCCTTCGCGCTTCAAGCGGCCGCCGACACCGGCCTGAACCATGAGATCCACTGTGGTCTGCTCAAGCACGCCGGCGCGCACGCGGTTTTCGATGTAGTCGCGGCCGCGCGCCTCGAGGACGATCGACTCGATTCCTTCCAGGTGGAGAAGATGAGAAAGCATCAAGCCGGCAGGCCCGGCGCCAACAATTCCGACTTGCGTCCGCATGCGGCGTCTAGTGAAGGACGCCGATCAGCTTCCAGTAGCCGACACTCACCGCGAGCGCGATCAGGCAGAATATGGCGTACGCGTTCGCCAGGCGGAACCGTTGCCCGGCCGTGAACGCCAGATTGCCGGTGAGGCCTTCACCCATCGCCAGCCAAAAGTTCTGATATGAAACCCAGAACGGAGCCGAAGCCAGAATGATGGGCGCCATGAGCACGATTGGCGGTATCCCCGCCGCCATCGTCACGGTGACGGTCGACAGGAAAAGCACGGTCACGGCAATGAAGCTGGAGGGATCGATAAAACGGAGAATGTACATCAGCACAGCCATAAGAATCGAGAGGGCGATGACGCTGCCTTCGATCTTGACCACCATGGGAACGAAGTACCCGGCGAACCAGTCGGTCACCTTGTAGTCCTGAATGATGTTGGCGAGGCTGAAAATGCCGCCGATGAACAGAAGCAAGGTCCAGGAAACGCCGGTGCCGATATCTTCGTCGCGGAGAATCCCCGCCATGTAAAACACACCCATCGCGACCATGCCAACCAGGAAGGCCGGCAGGTGGTGGTAGCTGTCGGTGGCCCAAAACACGATCGAAAGGAGAACCACGAGGCCCGTCACAGCCTCGGGACGTTTAAATGAGCCGAGCGAGCGGAGGCGGTCGCGAGCAAACGTGGGCGAGGTTTTCAGCGGAGCTTCCGGCCGCAGGATGAATTGGTTGCCCACCAGAATGAGCGCGCAGAGCAGCAGTGTCGGGAAGGTCAGAACTTGCGCGTAGCCGATCCAGGTGATGGGCAGCTTTTTCGCGTCAAACGCCGCCACCACCACAGGGCCGGTCAGCGAGCCATACAGAAACGCGATCCCGGGCACCACCGCCATTTCAATGGTGGTCAGGATGATGAGAGCCGAGCCACGGCTATAGGAAGGCAGGCCGAGTGACTGCACCAGGGCCCAGGCAACCGGGGTCATGATGGCGGTGCGCACCGTCATCGAAGGAATTCCCAAGGCCAGCACAAAACCGATGATGAAGAAAGAGGTCAGAATTCCGGCGTAGGTACCGGGAAACAACGACAGGATGTAATACGAAAGCCGCTCGGCGAGCCCCGTCTTTTTCATGGCGAAACCGTAGAACAACACGGTCAGGAGCGTCCAAAACGCGCCGCCGCCGAAGCCGCTGAACACGCGCGGCACTGGAACGCCGATCACAATCAGCAGCGCCATCAAAAGGACCGAAGCCACGCCGCTGTTCATCACCTGGGCGGCCCATAAGACCACGGTGAACGCGGTCGCGGCCAGCACGAGTTGGGCGATATGAGAGAGGCCTTGCGGCGTGGGCAGCACGGCGATTCCGACGCCGATAATCACTGCGACGGCTAACCAAACCCATTTGGAAGCGCTTACTTGGGCTTTGGGAGGAGCTGAAGAAGAAACAGCGACACTCATGGTTTCCTGTCCTGCGAACCCCAAACTATGACAGATCGTTCTTTGGCGTGTCAAGCTAGGGCCGGTGCTATTCTGGAGGGAGTCGCTGTGTCTCGCTCAGTCCACATCGGCCGGGCCGGAGCCCTTGCCCTAGGCGGTCTTTTGGTACTCGGATCGCTGTACGCGATTCAGCCGTTCCGCGAATATCCGGGGGTGGAATACGAGAATTTTCCGCTGCCCGCCGATTATCAGGAGAAGACGGAGTGGATGTTCGCCCGCCTGATGTATCCTCCCGTCAACCGGTTCTACGGCGGATTTCAGCTTCTGGGCGATTGGCGGGAAGGCGGATCCAACTGGACCATGGACTATCCGCGCTCGGACCGGCATTTTTCCGCGGCCTTGCGCCGGCTCACGAGGCTCCACGCGCGCTCTGTGGAGCAACCGGTGAATCTGGATAAGGGAGACGTCTACGATACGCCGTGGCTGTATGGCGTCGAAGTCGGCCACTGGGATCTCTCGCAAGACCAGGTCAAAACCATGCGGGAGTTCCTGCTGCGCGGCGGCTTTTTCATGTGCGACGATTTCCACGGCACCATCGAGTGGGACGTGTTTACAGCCAGCATGCAGCGCATTTTTCCGGACCGGCCGATCGTCGAGATCCCGTCATCGGACCAGATCTTCCATACGATCTACGATCTCGACGACCGCTACCAGGTACCCGGCGCGCAGTTCCTCGAAACCGGGCAGATCTGGGAAAAGGACGGCAAGATCCCGCATTGGCGCGGTATTTATGACGACAAGGGCCGGGTCATGGTGGCGATCTGTTTCGACATGGACCTGGGCGACTCCTGGGAGCACGCCGATAACCCGCAGTATCCGGAGAAATTCTCGGCGCTGGGCATCCGTATCGGCGTCAACTATGTCACGTACGCAATGACGCACTGATGAACTGGAGCGCTACAGCGGCAACTTCCCTGGCCCTGGCCGTGATCTTCGGCGCCTTCGGCGCGCACGGCTTGCGGGACCGTCTGGATGCCTACTCTGCCAGCGTGTATGAGAAGGCGGTGCTCTACCATTTCTTTCACGCGCTGGGGATGCTGTTCGTCTCTCTAATGCCGAAGCTGGGCTATCTCTCGACCCGGCAAACCAACTGGGTCTGTGCGCTTCTGCTGGCGGGTGTGGTGCTGTTCTCGGGCAGCCTGTATGTGCTGGCGGTGACGCGGATTCCGACCCTAGGAATCATCACGCCATTCGGCGGCGTCGCCTTCATCGCCGCCTGGCTGGCGCTGGCTTGGATGCTCCTGCGCAACTAGGAGGGCCGGTAGGTTACTGATGCCGTTTGTCTGTTTACTCCGGTTTCAACCCGAGTGGGCGGCAGCGACAGCCGGGGTATACTGAATTATCCGCGTCCGCGGAGGCTCTCCTGCGATTTTCAAGGATTGTAGTATTACTTTGGCCGGCTTTTTTTGCGGCCGCGGACACCACGACTTACATTGGCGACGCCTACGCCTATCACCCGACTGGGCTGGCAGTCGATGCCAAGGGCAACACGTATTTGACCGGGAGCCGGACGATCACGGCGGCCCAGGCGCCGGACGCGACGGGAACCGTGCAGGCCGATGTCTTCATAAGTAAACTAGACACCGCCGGCAACCTGACGCTGGTTGCGACCGTGAGCGGCAAGGGATCGCAGCAGGCCAATGGTATCGCGGTCGATCCTGCGGGGAACATCTACATCGCGGGCAGCACCACTTCTCCGGACTTTCCGCTGCACAATCCGCTGCAAGGCCCGCCGACGTCCGTCGGCTCGGGTGTGCTGACCTCAACTGGTTTCGTCATGAAGTTGCGCGCCGACGGAACGGTGCTCTACTCGACACTTCTGGGCGGAAGCGCGAGCGTTCTGAACGCCGTTGCGGCGGACGCGCAAGGCAACGCCTATGTAGGCGGAGAATCGTCGGCATCCGACTACCAGCACACCAGCGGGTTGCCGGCCGGACAGACCGGCGGGTCCTTTCTTTCGACTGCTTTCTTCGCGAAGATTTCTCCGGCGGGCGACCAGATTGTGTACGCGGGCGGGATCTCCGCGACGGGTTACGCGTGCCTGTACGGGAGCAGCTGTTTTTTGAGCCGGATCAGTAACGCCGTCACTTCCATCGCGCTCGATCCGGCCGGGAATGCGTATCTCGCGGGGAATACATATGGAGCAGGCTTGTCGACTACTCCCGGCGCACTGAGCAGTACCGGCATCGGAGCTTTCGTCGGCAAGGTCAACGCCGCGGGAACAAGTCTGGGCTATCTGACGCTGGTGGGCCATGCCGCGAGCGACCCTCCAGTCTACTCCCTTCCTTTTCCCGCTCCTGCGAACCTGGTGTCTGCGATAGCAGTGGACGCCGCCGGCAATGCGTACCTGGCGGGCTGGACAACGGACCCGAACTTCCCGGTGACTCCTTCGGCGCTGCAGCCCGCACTGGCACCTGCCCTCGGGCTAGACTCAGCCGGCGATGGGTTCGTGGCCAAGCTGAACCCGGCGGGAAGCGCGATGGTATGGGCCACGTTCCTGGGAGGCACGCGATCGGATACGGCACGAAATATTACTGTCGATCCCACGGGTAATGTCTGGGTTTCGGGACCTACGCTGTCGCTCGACTTCCCCGCGTCGGAAGGTGTCGCCCCGTTCGGCCCAGGGCGGGAGTTCCTGGCTGAAATCAGCCCGTCCGGTTCGTCGCTCCTGTATGCGGCGCGGTATCCGGTGAACACGGTGGGAGCGGCGATCGCGGCCGACTCCGCCGGCGTCATCCACTTGGCCGGGGGAACGGGTTTGATCTCGACGCGAACACCGGCGCAAACTCCCGCGCCTCGCCTGTTCGGGATCACGAATGCCGCCGCCGGCGACTTGACGGGACGCATCGCTCCGGGAGAAGTCATCTCGATTTACGGGTTGCACCTGGGGCCCCCGGCTCCCGTGCTCGCGGCATTCGATGCGAACGGCTTGCTGCCGACCACGCTCGGAGGCATGCAGGTAACGATCAACAATACGGCAGCGCCGCTGATTTATATATCCGATCAACAGATCAACGCGATCGTACCGTTGGGGGCGAGCGGTCCCACAGCGGCGATGCGGGTGAGCTTCAACGGCGCGGCGCTGCCCGATTTTCGCGCGGCCGTGGACTCCGCGATCCCGGAGGTGTTCCGCATCAGCGGCCAGGTGGTCGCCGCCATCAACCAGGACGGAACGTTTAATTCTTCGAGCAACCCAGCGAAAGTGGGGACGGTCGTTTGGACCTGGAGCACCGGTTTTGGAAATACCGGCGGCTTGCAGGACGGACAAATGGCAACCGGCGCGCAAGATTTCCATCTTTGCTGCGTCCACGACATGGCGAACAACACGGACCTGGTTCCGATCTACGCCGGGGCGGCTCCGGGGATGGCCTCGGGCCTGGTACAGATCAACTTCCAGGTCACGAACTCGGCCAATTACTATCTCCACGTGAACAACAAGTACAGTGGGATCTTCTCGGTCTGGGTTTCGTATTGAGCAGCAAGAGCGGATGCTCCGCTGAGTCCTTCCGGTTTTCTTTCGATTTTCCAGGGGAATGCTGGTAATCGGGGTTTGCCTGGGATATACTGCCGGGCTGTTCGGCGAACCCTCGTGACAAACGGGGATGTTTTCAGCGAGGGAAACCGAGGAAAACTTTCCGAAAAGGATTCAGCACATGAGAGCTTCTGTCTTGTTGTACCGCTCCCTGCACGTGTTTTCGGGCCTCGCTGTGTTCGCAAGCCTGCTTGCGGCACAACCCGCGCCTTATCGAATGTTGACGACCATCCAAGTTCCAGGAAACCTTCTTGGCGGATTCGACATCAGCTGGGCCGACTCGGCGAACGCCCGGTACTATCTGGCCGATCGTGGAAACGCGACGGCGACACCTCCGTTGTCGCCAAGAATTGATGTGATCGATACCGCCAATGATGTTCTGGCAGGAACGGTCACGTTGCCCGCCGCGGTCAACGGGGTGCTTTCGATCCCGCGGGCGCACGAGATCTGGGTCGGCGACAACAGCAGCAATGTCCAGGTTGTCGATTCGATCGCGCTTGCGATTACACACACGATCAGCACAGGCGGCACCGCGCGGGCGGACGAAATTGCGTACGACGGCGTTCATCACCTAGTGCTGATCGCGAACGACCGGGACACGCCGCCGTTCGTGAGCTTCATTTCGACAACCACCTACACGGTGCTCAAGAAAATCAACTACGACGGAACCAATGGAAATCCGCAATCGACGGGCGGCATCGAGCAGCCGGTGTGGGACGGAGCGGCGGGCAAGTTTTACATTTCGATACCGTCCACCAAAGCCAATGCCAACGGCGAGATAGATGAACTCGATCCTGTCAGCATGAGCATCACGCGGGCGATTCCTTCGGCCTGTACGGGGCCGGCAGGGTTGGTCCTGATTCCGGGCCAGCGTCTGATGACGAGCTGCGGCGACGTGATCGACATCGCGGGCGGCAAAGTGCTAACGACGATCGCGGGTGTCGGGGGCGACGAGATCTGGTTTAACTCCGGAGACGAACACGTCTATTTCGGCGGAAGCGCGGGCGCGACCAATCGAATCGGCGTGAGCGTGGTGGATGCCGACGCCAACCAATTGCTGACCACGCTGACCGTGGGCAAAATCGTAGCGGCGCCCGGTGTCTCGCAAACCACGCATTCGGTGGCGGCCGACGGCATCAACAACCAAATCTTTGTTCCGGTGACGGGCGTGGGAGTCGAGGTCTGGTCGAACGGGCCGAGCGTGGTGAGCTTCACGGCGAACCCGAATCCGATTCCGGTCGCGACCGGCGTGCGATATGAGTCGACCAGTCTCTCGTGGAGCGCGCCGGACGCAGGTCTGGTTGAGATTCATGTGGGCAGCCCCAATGGGCCGATCTTCACGCAACAGGGGAACACCGGCACGGCGCAAACCGGGACGTGGGTCGCCGACGGCACGACTTTCTATCTGCAGGATGTCAGCGGCGGCAAGGCGTTGACGGCGGCGAATACGCTGGCGATCCTGGTAGTGCATTTGAAGAGTATGTAGCTGTCGAAGAAGGCCGCTCCCTCACGGTCGCGGTTCTGACACGGCGGAACGTTGCAGAACCGCGGCCTCCGCGACCACCTGGCGGATGGCTTCCAGGATGCTATCCGCGGCCTGGTAGATCGAGTCCCCGGGGACGCTGTCCACGGTGATTTGGCGCCCACGGGTGGAGAGGCCCGCAAGATCGGTTTGCAGAGGATCGCCGGGCGCGCCGATCACACGCAACGGGCGGGAGCCGAGCGTGCCGGCGGCACGCGCTTCGGAGGCGCTCAGGGGCCAAGCGCCGATATCCTGCATCAGCGCGGCCCTGGCCTTCGACGACCGGGTCAGGCGCCAAATGATGTTCCATTCCGCCGCCGCGATTCCCTTGGGTGGCGCGGGCGGCGGATTCTCGGTAATTCCCATGCGGTAGAACCCCGTCAGATGGAAGAGTTGCGCCATCAGATCTTGGGAATGGCCGATAAAACCTGGCAGGCGCGCCATCCGGCGCCGCCGGAACGAGTCTTCAAGAAGAGGTCGTGGTGAACACCGTCGACCAGCACCAGGCCCGCTACTTCACTCGGATAGAAACCCGTGTAGACGTGAGCATCCAAGGCCGCCGATGACTCCGCGACCAATACAAAGGGAGGTGAAATTTCCATAGCCGACAGGACGGTGTGTAAGTCGCGGGCCTGCGAGGCGCTGTCGCGCGGATAAGGGCCCAGATCGCTCCAACCGGCACCGGCGGGGTCGTACCAACACGTTCGAGTGAATTGGGCGACATTTCGGTGAATCCACGCCCAACTGTATCCGGGGCGCGGCCCGCCGCTTTCGAAGATCGTCCGCGGGTTCTTCAGGAGCGCCCAGGGAGCGCCGCTCTGCAAAATCACAGCGGGCGATCCGGCGCCGGAGCAATCAATGTTGAGCGCGCGGGCGCCGATAAACACGGAACGGCCGATCTGCGGGAGCCTCTCGCGATCCTGGGCGCGATGAACCTGCTCGTACGAGATGCCGGAGATCAAAGCGATACCGAGCAGAATGGCGCCGACGAGGAGGATGGTCGCGACGGCGGAACTGCGCGGGAGCCTCATACTCGCACTTCGTTATATCGGAATCCGACTTATTTGTCAAGAAGCGGCGTGTCAAGAAGCGGCGATGCGCGCCTGGACGTGTCGTTCTAAAATTGTGTGGATTGATCCGGCAACATTCGTCTACCGCCGCAGTGCCGATCCGCTACCTGGTGATCGCAGCCACCGTGTCCATGGCGGGGATCACTTACCTGGACCGTGTCTGCGTGTCCATTCTCGCACCGGCAATCATGAAAGATCTGCGGCTGAGCCCTCTCCAGATGGGTTACGTGTTCAGCGCCTTTACGCTGGCGTACGCGTGCTTCGAGATTCCGACCGCGTGGTGGGCCGACCGCACGGGCAGCCGGCGCGTGCTGACACGGATCGTGACGTGGTGGAGTGGGTTCACCATGTTAACGGCCGCCGCGCTCAATTATCCGGCGCTGCTGGCGATCCGGTTTCTGTTTGGCGCCGGCGAAGCCGGGGCGTGGCCCTGCGCGGCGCGGGTCTTCAGCCGCTGGATTCCGCTCGAAGAGCGCGGGCGCGCGCAGGGTATTTTCTTCGCGGGGGCACACCTGGCCGGCGGACTGACGCCGGCGCTGGTAGTCTGGATCGCGGCCTTCCTGCCCTGGCGGCTTGTATTCGTAGTGTTTGGGTTTTTCGGGCTGGCGTGGGCCGCGTTCTGGCACCGGTGGTTTCGCGACGAGCCGCGCGAACACCAATCGGTCAGCGCGAGGGAGCTTCATTTGATCGAAGCGATGCGCGGTCTACCCGCGCAGGCCCACAGCGGTTCGTGGAGAACGATATGGGCCACGCGCGGACTGGTTCCCCTCTGTCTGCAGTACTTTGCCAATTCGTACGCGCTGTATTTCTTCATTACGTGGCTGCCAACCTATCTCGCCAAATCGAGGGGGCTGGCGTCGGGGAAGCTGGCGTTCTTTTCGGGGCTGCCGCTGCTGCTGAGCGCCGTCGCCGATGTAACCGGCGGTTGGACAACCGATTCCCTGTCGCGGCGCTTTGGCTTGCGTCCGGGACGCTGCGGGGTCGGAGCGGGAGCCTATCTGGCGGCCGCCGGCATCATGCTGGCGGGAACCCTGGCGACGAACTCGCTGCTGGCCGGCACGCTGATCGCGATCGCAGGCGCGCTTTCGATGTTCACCCTGGCGCCCAGCTGGGCCACTGCCATCGGGCTCGGTGGAGCGGACGCCGCTTTGCTCAGCGCGACCATGAACACGGCGGGCCAGGTGGGTGGGGTGCTCAGTCCGATTGTGCTGGCTTGGGTGGTCGACCGGTATGGAAACTGGAACTTGCCCTTGCACATCGTATCGGCGCTGTACCTGGTGGCATTTGTCTGCTGGCTCCGGATTCAACCGGAGCCGGCGGCCGCAACGTCTCGGGATTCGGTGAGCGACCTGGCGATACAGAAACCAGTCACATAACCGGCAGGACAGGCGCTCCGGCCAGGCAAGCCTACTCGGCCGCGATGGGGCACGGCGCGACGTGCCAGATTTCGGAGGCGTATTCGCGGATGGTGCGGTCGGAAGAAAAGCGACCAGCTCGTGCCACGTTCAGAATGGCTTGCCGCAGCCAGCCGCCGCGATCCTTGTATTGCCGATCGACACGCTCCTGCGCCTGGATATAGTCGCGGAAGTCGGCCAGCAGCATATACCGGTCGCCCCAGGTGAGGAGGGAATCCAAAAGCGGACGGAAAATACCGGGCTCCATGAGGCTGAAGAAATCGCGCTCGATCATCTGCAGAGCCAGGCGGATCTCCTCGTCGCTGTTATAGATGTCCCACGGATTATACGCGGCGCGGCGTGCCTCTACTTGAGCGGCGTTCATGCCGAAGAGGAACAGGTTCTCACGGCCGACTTCTTCGAGGATCTCGGCGTTGGCGCCGTCCAGCGTGCCGATGGTGAGCGCGCCATTGAGCTGGAGTTTCATGTTGCCGGTGCCGGAGGCCTCGGTGCCGGCAAGCGAAATCTGCTCGCTGAGCTCGGCGGCGGGAATGATCCGCTCGGCCAGCGACACGCGATAGTTCGGGAGGAACACCACCTTGAGCCGATCGGAAACCTGCGGATCCCGGTTAATGACTTCGGCCACCTGATGGATCAGCTTGATAATGAGCTTGGCCATGGCATAGCCCGGCGCGGCCTTGGCGCTGAAGAGAAACGTGCGCGGCGTGATGTCGAGCGCCGGGTTCTGTTTGAGGCGATTGTACAGCGTAATGATGTAGAGAACGAGCAGGTGCTGGCGCTTATATTCATGCAGGCGCTTGACGTGCACATCGAACAGTGAATCGGGCGAAACCGTAAGGCCGAGCTTGTGATGGATGAGCCGGGCCAGTGACACTTTATTGAAACGCTTGGCCGCCGCAAAACTCTCGCGAAACGGCGTGTCGTCGGCGAAGGCTTCGAGGTTGCGCAGCTGGTCCAGATCGGTGATCCATCCGTCGCCGATGGCATCGGTGATGAGGCGCGCCAGCGGCGGATTGGCTTTGAGCAGCCACCGCCGCTGCGTGATGCCATTGGTCTTGTTGTTGAATTTTGCCGGCCAATCCTCGGCGAAATCGCGCAGATATTCCTTAGTCAAAAGCTCGCTGTGAACCTTGGAGACGCCGTTGACCGAACAGGATCCGACGGTGGCGAGGTGCGCCATGCGAATGTGCTTTTCGGGACCTTCTTCGATCAGGCTTACGCGGCGTAAGCGGTCGACGTCATAGGGATGCCGGCAGGAGACTTCCTGCAGGAACCGCGAGTTGATTTCGTAAATGATCTGCATGTGGCGGGGCAGGTGGCGCTCCAGCATCGCGACCGGCCACTTTTCCAATGCTTCCGGCAGCAGCGTGTGGTTGGTATAGCCGGTAGAAGCGGTGGTGAGTTCCCACGCGTGATCCCACTCCAGTCCTTCGCGATCGATGAGCAGCCGCATCAGCTCAGGGATGGCGAGCGACGGATGCGTATCATTCAGTTGGAGGAACACTTTGTTCGGGAATGCGTCCCAACTGTTGCCATCGGACTTGAAGCGGCGCAGGATATCCTGCAGCGAGCAGGATACGAAGAAATACTGCTGCTTGAGGCGCAGTTCCTTTCCTTCAAAGACATTGTCGTTGGGATAGAGGACTTTCGTGAGGTTTTCAGCAAGGACCTTGTTTTCAACCGCGTCCACGTATTCGCCGCGGTTGAAGTCGTCAAGGTCAAACTCCTCGGTCGCCTTGGCAGACCAGAGGCGCAAGGTGTTCACGGTTTCCCCGCCATAGCCGACGACGGGGAGGTCGTAGGGCATGCCGACCACGACTTTCGTATTGACCCAGTCCCACTTGCGGCCGTGCGGGCCGGGGCGGGACTCGACGTGGCCTTCGAATTCGACGGGGAACGAGAATTCCGGGTGCGCGATCTCCCAGGGGTAGCCGAGTTTGAGCCATTCGTCGGGCTGCTCGACCTGGCCGCCGTTGACAATGCGCTGTTTGAAGATGCCGAAGTCGTAGCGCAGGCCATAGCCGATGGCAGGCAGGCCGAGCGTGGCCATGGAATCGAGAAAGCAGGCGGCGAGCCTCCCGAGGCCGCCGTTGCCGAGGCCGGCGTCGACTTCGTGGTCGCGCAGCGATTCCCAGCGCAAACCGAGCTCCGCCATAGCCTCGCGGCAGGTGTCCTCCAGCTTCAAGTTGATAACATTGTTGCCGAGCAGGCGGCCGATGAGGAATTCCAGCGACAGGTAATAGACGCGCTTGACGTTTCGTTTGTGGTGAGTTTGCTGGGTAGCGATCCAGCGCTCGACCAGGCGGTCGCGGACAGCCAAGGCGAGCGCATGGTAGCGATCGCGGTCGGTGGCAGTGTAGCGATCCTTGGCGAGAGTGAGACGAAGGTGACGGTCGAAATCCTCGCGCAGCGACTCAACGGTGGGCGGCGCGACTGTGATGGTGGCCACTGTCCGCTATATCGGCATTACAGGTCTGGAATTACAGTATCGGCGCCAAGAAAAAACACCGTTGCTGTCACGAAAACAGGCAGCGTCTATCTGGCAGCGCGACGGTCAGTTCAGAAGCACGGACAAGATTTTCTGCGGCGTGACCTCCTCGGACCACGGTCCGCTGTGGCCCTATGATTGCTCGTCCGCGACGATATCATGCGCAAATTTGCCCTGGGAATCGCGGCGTTTGCAATCCACGCATGTGTCGCGAGTCATCTCGTCTGGGGCCAAAGGACTCAGGCACCCTGGAGCATATCGGACACCCAGAAGATCCTTTCGCTGAACGCCGGGATGGTTTCTGCAACCCTAAGCCCAGCCGGGGAGGTCTACCTCTTTGGAAACGACACTCAGTTCTCATTTCCGCCAGCTACAGCCAGTTTTGGAAACACCTCGCAGCAGGTGGTGAGTTCTATCGAGAAGCTCGATTCAACCGGCAAGCCGCTCTATACGATTGCGTTCGGGGGAGTCTATGGGATCGGAGTGTTGTTCGATTCTGCTTCCAACGTATACCTCACTGGTGCCGCTACGGCAACTGGCCTGTATACAACGCCCGGCGCTTATCGCTCGTCGGGCGTAGCGGACCGAGCGGCGTTCGTTTGCAAACTCCGTCCGTCGGATGGGACACCGATCTATTGCACATACCTCGATGTGACCAGTAGTGCCTTCTTGGGAGTGGACAACTCTGGAGCCGTTACGATGGTCTTCGGATTTATATCGGGCGGACAGGCGACGGCTGGCTCTGTGAACCTGGGGAAAAATATCTATGTTGCCAAGCTAAATTCTACGGGTTCGGGCCTGATATATGGGGCGACGTTCGGCGGTTCCGACCGTGAGTTCATCGACGATGTAGTCGTAGACCCGGCGGGTAACGTATACATTACCGGGACAACCTATTCGAGTGATTTTCCAACGACGCCCAATGCCGTCGTCAAAAGCTTTCAGCCTCAGCCCCAGGAGTCTCAGCCCACGAGCTTTACTGTTGGTCTGAATTCGGCCGGAACGGCGTTTCTTTACTCCACTCTTGGGAGCCCGGGTGAACAGAGTCTCCACATAGCCCTCGATCCCTCCGGGAGTGCTCAAATCATGGCACAGGATTCGGAGGGCAATCTGTTCGTGAGGCGATATAGCGCAGACGGGTCGGCAATCGAATTTGAAACTCCGTTGCCTGTCGGCATCTCTCCGGGCGACGCCTGGATGGCGATTGACAGCAGCGGGATGACGACGATTCGGGGCGTCACGAGCAACATTTTCTTCCCACTGTATCAAGCAGTACAGGGTTGCCATATCACGACGTTTCCGGCGGGTTGGTCCAACGCATTTCTCATACGCCTGAATTCTTCTGGCGTTATAGCCCAATCGACTTTTCTTCAAGATTCGGGCACGCCAGAGTTTATCCAGGCACGAGTAGGAACGCTTTCGACGCTCGAACTTGTATGGAATGTCACCGAGTTGCCGAAAAATCAGTTGTCCACCGAACTCGATCTGGTGACTCTGGCACCCACGTCATCCGGGCCAACAATCACTTTCACATGCATGGCGAATGCGGCGACGCTCACTGGCGCGCCCCTGGCGCCCGGTGAGATTGTCAGCCTTTTTGGCTCCGGCCTTGGCCCTACCAGTCCGGTGACGGCCCAACCAGGGCCAGAACAGAGTTACCCCTCTTCGCTTTCGAACACACAAGTTACCTTCGACGGCGTTCCCGCTCCCCTGATTTACGTGAGCAGCAATCAGATCAACGCAGTGACTCCTTTTACCCTTTCACCGAATTCGACACCGCAAGTCTGCGTGATCCATGCGGGCACCTCGACTAACTGCCTAACAGCTGGAGTCCTCGCTGCGACGCCTGGGATCTTTCTAAATCCCGCTGTTCGCGGGCTCGCGGCTGCCCTGAACCAGGATGGAACCGTGAATTCCCAAGACAACCCGGCACAAATGGGATCGGTGGTGTCGCTTTTCGTGACGGGACTCGGCGCCCCCACGCCCAGGCCGTCTGATGGAAGCCTGATTCCGTTTCCCCCTCCGGTTCAGAACCTTCCCGTGCAGGTCCAGATGCCGAACCCCCGACTTGGAAACCCGCTACCTATTTACGCGGAAGTTCTCTATGCCGGACCGGCTCCCTTCGAGATCGCCGGAATGAGTCAGATCAACATCCAGATCCCACCCGACCTGACTAAGCTTGGATTCAGCTTGCCTGAGCTTGGATTTAAGGTTCTGGTGACGCTTACCGATGGGACAACTGTGGCGTCGAATTCCGCACTCATCTATGTCAGCTTGAAATGACACCCGGCGCCCTCTTTTACAAACAAACTTACGATGGTTCCCGATCGCAATAAGGCCACGCTTCAGAGCCGCCTTCCGAATTCCGGGACGATCGTTCCGAAAACAGGCGCGGCCCCCGAAGTCCGCACTACTCGGGCTTGAAGTAAACCACCGCCAGGGGCGGCACTGTGACCAGGATCGAGTGCGGCTGGCCTTGCCAGGGCAGTTCGTCGGAGGGAAGGCCGCCGGCGTTGCCCATGTTGCTGCCGCCGAAACCGGCTGCGTCGCTATTGAGGATTTCCCGGTAGAAACCCGGCTTCGGAACACCCACGCGATAGCCTTCGCGCGGGACCGGGGTGAAATTGGCGATGACGACGATCTGGTCGTTCGGATCGCGGGCGCGGCGGAGAAACGTCAAGATGCTGTTATCGACATCATGAATGTCGATCCACTGAAAGCCTTCCCAACTGAAATCCACCTGGTGGAGGGCGGGTTCGGCGGTGTAGAGATGGTTCAACGCTTTCATGTAGTCCTGAAGGCGGCGGTGGGATTCGAAATAGAGCAGCACCCATTCCATCTCGTGGTGCGCGTTCCACTCGTTCCACTGGCCGATTTCCGCGCTCATGAAGAGGAGCTTCTTGCCGGGATGCGCGTACATGTAGCCGTAGAGGAGGCGCAGGTTGGCAAACTGCTGCCAGTAGTCGCCGGGCATTTTGGCCAGCAGCGCGCCCTTGCCGTGAACCACCTCGTCATGAGACAGCGGCAGGACGAAGTTCTCGGTGAAAGCATAGAGCAGCGAGAAGGTCAGGTTGTTTTGGTGATAGCGGCGGTGGATGGGGTTCTTCTCGATGTATTCGAGCGTGTCATTCATCCACCCCATGTTCCATTTGAGGTCGAAGCCCAGGCCGCCTAAATAGGTGGGGCGCGACACCATCGGCCAGGCTGTGGATTCTTCAGCGAAGGTCAGCGTGTCCGGATACTCGCGGTGCACCAGCTCGTTGAAGCGCTTGAGGAACGCGACGGCTTCGAGATTCTCGCGGCCGCCGAACTGGTTGGGAATCCATTCGCCTTCCTTGCGCGAGTAATCGAGGTAGAGCATGGAGGCGACGGCATCCACGCGGAGGCCGTCAATGTGGTACTGGTCGAGCCAGAACAGCGCGCTCGAAAGCAGGAAGGCGCGCACTTCGTGGCGGCCGTAGTTGTAGATCAGCGAGCCCCAGTCCTGATGCTCGCCCAATCTTAAGTCCGCGTGTTCGTACAGGTGGGTGCCATCGAAAAAGGAGAGGCCGTGGGCGTCCTTGGGAAAATGCGAGGGCACCCAGTCGAGAATGACGCCGAGGCCCGCCTGGTGCGTGGTGTCGACAAAGTGGCGGAAATCGTCGGGAGTGCCGTAGCGCGAGGTCGGCGCGAAGTACCCCGTGGTCTGATAGCCCCAGGAACCGTCGTAGGGATATTCCGTGAGCGGCATCAGCTCGATGTGGGTGTATCCCATCTGCTGGACATACGGCACCAGCTGATCGGCCAGTTCGCGGTAGCTCAGCCAGCGCTGGCCGTAGTCCGGATCGGGAACGCGTCTCCACGAGCCCAGATGCACTTCGTAGATGGCCATGGGCGCATCGAGGCTCTGCCGCCCGCGGCGGTTTTGCATCCAGTGGCTGTCGTGCCAGCGGTAGCGGCCGAGGTCCCAGACCACGGACGCAGTTTTCGGCCGCATCTCGGCCGAGAACGCGCACGGATCCGACTTGGTGGCCATGTAACCCATGTAGCGCGTCTTGATCTCGTATTTATAAAGCTCCCCTTGTGCGAGCCCGGGGATGAAGATCTCCCAAACACCCGAGCCGCCGCGGGGACGCATGGGGTGGCGGCGGCCATCCCATTGGTTGAAATCACCAATCACGCTCACGCGTTCGGCATTCGGCGCCCAGAGCGCGAAGGTCACACCCCGCGTGCCCTGGTGCTCCATGAGGTGCGCCCCGAGCCTGCGGTAGAGGCGGAGGTGATTCCCCTCGCTCATGAGGTGCAGATCGAAATCGCTCAAGACCGGAGCAAAGCGGTAGGGATCGTCGATTTCGTATTGCCGGCCACCGGGAAGCGTGATGGACAGGCGATACGGGAAGAACTCGGTTTCCTCAGGGAACACCGCTTCGAACAGCCCGTCGGGATGGACGCGCCGCATCCCGGTTGCGACGTGATTTCGAACGACGCCGACCGCCTCCGCCTGCGGCTGCAGCGTCCGGATGACCAGCGCCCGTGGGCTGCCGGCCGCGGTGTGCATCCCCAGGGCGTCAAACGGGGCGCCGTGATAGCCGCCCGCCAGAGCTTCCAGCGCGGCGGCATCCAGAAGGGACGCGCTCTCCAGTTCCGCCAGATGGTTCGTCTTCATACTGAAACGCGAAGTTTGCGAATCTTCGATGCCAGCTTTGCGCAAAGGTACTAAAATAAAATGTATCAGAGTCAGTTCGGGCAATTGAGCCGGAGCCGGGAGATGGGGTAATGGTACATACTCTTCCCAGGGTTCGATCTTTGTCTCAGGCGCTGGCCTGTTCCACGCCTCCAGTCCGCCGCGTTCTGCGGGCGTTCGATAGCCGAAACCCTTCGAGTCGCGCTTTCTTCGTGATTGTGTAATGAGAATTGCACTGCTGAGCTGGGAATCGCTGCATTCGATTGCGGTCGGGGGCGTCGCCGCGCACGTCACCGAGCTGGCCGCAGCGCTGGAACGCAAAGGCCACGATGTCCACGTCTTCACGCGCATAGGCCCGGGACAGCGGCATTATGACCGCATCGACGGCGTGCACTACCACCGGTGCCCGTTCGACCTGAATCGCGATTTCGTGAACGAGATCCACGCGATGTGCCGTTCGTTTGCGCACCACTTATTCGAAACCGAGAACTACATCGGCGCCTTCGACGTGGTCCACGCGCACGACTGGCTGGCGGCCAATGCCATGATCTGGATCCAGCAGGCACGCCACCGCCACGGGATTCTCACGATTCATTCCACCGAGTACGGGCGCTGCGGGAACAATTTCTGCAGCGGCCAATCGGGGCGCGTGCGCGAACAGGAGCGGGGCGGCGCACACCACGCCGATCGGGTCATCACGGTTTCTCAAAGCTTGAAACACGAAGTCGAGTGGATGTACGAGTTGCCGGACTGGAAAGTGCGCGCCATTTATAACGGCGTGAACCCGCACAATTTCGACGGATTCATCGACCCAGGAACAATCCGCGGACGGTACTCCGTGGGGCCGCTGGATCCGATGGTGCTGTTCGCGGGACGGATGGTGCAGCAGAAAGGGCCCGACTTACTGGTGGAAGCGATCCCGCACCTGTTGCGGTTTCACCCGCGCGCGAAGTTTATTTTCGCGGGCGATGGAGATTTGCGCGGCGCGGTGGAGCAGCGCGCGCGGCAACTGCGCGTCGCTCACGCCACGCGCTTTGTGGGGTTTCAGGGCAATGGCTCGCTGATCGATTTATACAAATCCTGCGATGTGGTATGCGTGCCGAGCCGCAACGAGCCGTTTGGCATCGTGATTCTGGAGGCCTGGAGCGCCGGCAAACCGGTGGTTTCTACAATCAACGGGGGGCCGGAGGAATTCATCTGGCATGCGGTGAACGGTTTGAAAGTGCGGGCAAATCCGGACTCGATCGGTTGGGGGCTCGGCACCTTGTTCACGGATTTCGATTGGGCGCGGTGGATGGGGCGCAACGGCCGCATTGCCGCCGAGACCGCTTTTGGGTGGGACCACATAGCCGAGGAAACGTTGGCGGTGTACCAATCCTGACTTCCCGGCCGCAAGCCGCCGAGCCACAATAGAAACGGAGACTTATGACAACTGTTGGTCTGGAAGAATATGTCGGAGGGCTGCCGAATCTCAGTGGATCGGAGCCGATGATCGCGGAGGCCATGGCGCGGCGCGGCCCGCTGTATCTGCCGGAATCGGGCATGGACTTCGGACGGGCGCGCAGCGCGTTCGCCAATGCCCTGCACATGCACCAGCCGCTGATTCCGGCGGGCGGATCCGATCTCGGAACTGCCGCCGTCATCAGTAATTTGCAGCACATGCGCGACAACGGCAACGACGAAGCGCGCTACAACGCCGGCATCTTCGCCTGGTGTTACAAACGCATGGGCGAATTCATTCCGCAGCTGATTCACGAAGGCAAACAGCCGCGCATCATGCTCGACTATTCCGGCTGCCTGCTGCACGGGCTGCGCGCGATGGGCCTCCATGACGTGATCGACGAGCTGAAGAAGATCACGCTCGACCGAAACTACCGGCGCGCGGTCGAGTGGCTCGCCACTCCCTGGGGACACGCGGTGGCGCCCTCGACGCCGGTACAGGATTTCCGACTGCACGTGCGTGCCTTTCAGCATCACTTCGCCGCGATCTTCGGCCTGGATGCGCTGTCGCGCGTGCGCGGCTTTTCGCCGGCCGAGATGGCGCTGCCGAACCATCCCGACGTCGCCTACGAGTTTGTGCGCACACTGAAGGATTGCGGCTTTCGCTGGGTGCTGGTGCAGGAGCATTCGGTGGAGCGCGTCGAGGATGGCAGCGGGATCCGGCAACCGCACGTGCCGCACCGGCTGGTTGCGCGCAATTCCAAAGGCGAGACCGCCAGCATCACCGCGCTCATCAAGACGCAAGGCAGCGACACCAAGCTGGTGGCGCAGATGCAGCCATATTACGAGGCCAAGGGTCTGCAGCGGATCGATCTCGCCGGGAAATCGGTGCCGGCGTTATGCGCGCAGATCGCCGACGGCGAAAACGGCGGCGTCATGATGAACGAATTTCCGTCCAAATACCTGGAGGTGATGCGCGAGGCCTCCTGGTCCGATGTTCCGCCCGTCAACGGCACCGAGTACCTGGAATACCTCGATACGCTCGGCATCCAAGAGAGCAGCTTCCCCGCCATCCAGCCGCTCATGCAGAAACGCATCTGGGACCGTTTCCAGGGCCGCTCGGGCACGGAGGCTTTGGAACAGGTGATCGAAGCCTTACGAAAAGAAGACAACCGTTTTCACATGGAAGGCGGAAGCTGGACCAATAATCTCTCGTGGGTCAAAGGGTACGGCCACGTGCTGAGCGCGATGGACCAGGTGAGCGCCCTGTTCGCGGAAAAGACGCAAAACGTGCGCACGTCCGAGCCGCGCTACCGCAACGCGCTATTTTATCTGTTGACCAGCCAGACCAGCTGCTTCCGCTACTGGGGCACCGGGATCTGGACCGATTATGCGCGCGAGCTCTGCCGGCGGACGACGGCAATTCTCCAGCACGATTTCTAATCCGCGGATCCAGGGGGGACCCGCGCGGCCCGGCCAGCAAGGCCATTTTCATGATGAAATGACGATTGCCGCCTGGAATGGAGAACGTGTCAACCCGGACGCTGACAATGAACCCAGCGGGCGAATGGCTCGCTGCCGCCGGCGCCTTCATGGGGCGCGTCCGGTTGGCGATCCGTGCCTTCGGAGAGGCGTTGCGCAAAGAGCCGGTGCGCTCGCGTCCTAAAGCGCGCCGCCGAAGCAAGCCGCTCCCAAGCGAACCCCAGCCGTCGCCCTGGAAGGAACCGGGAGAATTGCCCGAGACGTACGGCCGCACCAAGGTGGTAGCCATGGTCGTCAGCCCCTACCTGGTGCACGTCTATTGGGATCTCTCCGCGAAGGATCAGGCGCAGAGCGGCGCGGCATGCCTGCGGTTCCACGATGCGACGGCCGGCGGCTCCTTCGATGTGAACGTCGATCTCGGGGCGCGAAACTGGTACGTCCATCTGTGGAGCCCCGAGAAACGTTATTCGGTCGAGCTCGGCCTGCAGCGTGCGGACGTGTTCCAGCCGTTGGCGCGTTCCAATCCCATCGAAACGCCGCGCGCCTGGCCGGTCTCCGACGTCGCGCAAGTTTCCGAGCCGCCGAAGCCGGCGCCTGCTGCCGCGGCAGAACAAGCGGAACAACCCATTACCGGGGCGCCCGCACCGCCTGCGCCACCGGCAGCGGAACAACCCATTACCGGGGCGCTCGCACCGCCTGCGCAACCCGCATCCGTTCCACCGGCTTCGGTTTCACCGCCTGACCCGTCCGCTCCGCAAAGCGTCACACTCGAAGGCGCGGCGCCCGCCTCCCCAAGGCCAGTTCCGCCGGTTCCGGCGAACGCATTCGAAACCCTGCGTCGAAGGCTCTCGGAATTGTACGGCTTTTATCGCACGCCGCGACCGGCGCCGGCGGCTCCCGAATCCGCTGCCGCCGAAGAACCAGTTCCGTTGCCGCCGGAAACCGCCGGCCCGGAGACGCGAGATTTCACCGACCGCCTGGAAGCGAAGTTTTCCCCCGGGTTGTCTTCGGCCCAGCTCCCAGACCGCAAACCTCCCGGTTGATTCCCATGCAAGGCTACCTGGCCCTCGTGCTCCATGCCCATTTGCCGTTCGTGCGCCACCAGGAAGACGAGAAATTCCTTGAAGAAAACTGGCTATTTGAAGCAATTACAGAGACTTATGTCCCGCTATTCCTGGTGATTGAGCGCCTGCTCGACGACGCGGTGGATTTCCGCCTGACCTTCTCGCTGACCCCCACGCTGGCTTCGATGCTGCTCGATCCGCTGCTGCAGTCGCGCTATTTGCGGAGGCTTTCCAAAACCATCGAGCTGGCCGAGCGGGAAATCGAACGCACTCGAGATCTTCCGGCGTTTCATCCGCTGGCGCGCCTGTATCACGCGTTGCTGGTTCAAGTGCGCGACGCGTTCGTTACCCGCTACGGCAAAAATCTGGTGAACGGCTTCCAGCGCTTTCAGCAAACCGGCAAGATCGAGGTGATTGGCAGCGCGGCCACGCACGGGTACCTGCCGCTTCTGTCCGTCAACGAATCGGCCGTGCGGGCGCAGATCGGCGTGGGCGTCCGGCATTACCAACAGATTTTCGGACGCAAACCGCACGGCTTCTGGCTTCCCGAGTGCGGCTACTATCCGGGAGTGGACCGCCTGCTGGCGGAGCACGGCGTCGGCTACACGATTCTCGAAACGCACGGCATCACGCGCGCGGATCATCGGCCGCGTTACGGCGTATTCGCTCCCCTCCGGTGCCCGTCCGGCGTGGCGGTGTTTGGACGGGATCCCGATTCGTCGCGCCAGGTGTGGAGCTCCGCCACCGGGTACCCCGGCGATTTCGACTACCGCGAGTTCTACCGCGACATCGGCCATGACCTCGACCTGGCTTATATCGGCCCCTACATTCACCCCGACGGCATCCGCACCGATACCGGCATCAAGTATTACCGCATCACCGGCAAAGGCGAGCATAAAGACCCCTACGTGCCCGAATGGGCCGAGCGCAAAGCCGCGGCGCATGCCGAGCACTTCCTCTCCGAGCGCATCCGGCAGGTGCAGGAGCTGGCCCCGGGAATGGACCGGCCGCCGGTAATCGTCGCCCCGTATGACGCGGAATTGTTCGGCCACTGGTGGTTCGAGGGGCCGCGGTGGCTCGACTATCTGATCCGCAAGATCGCGTTCGACCAGCAAACCATCCGGCTGACGACTCTATCCGAATACCTCGAGCAATGGCCGGAAAATCAGATTGCGACGCCGTCGCTGTCGAGCTGGGGCAACAACGGGTTCAGCGAAGTGTGGCTGAACGGCGAGAACGACTGGGCGTACCGCCATCTGCACTTCGCCGCCGAAAGCATGGAGCGTCTCATGGCCGCGCACCCGCGGGCGAGCGGGCTGACGGCGCGCGCCGTGCACCAGGCGGCGCGCGAGCTGCTGCTGGCCCAGGCCAGCGACTGGACGTTCATGATCAATGGCGGCGCGATGGAAGATTACGCCAGCACACGCACCAAGAGCCACTTGCTCCGGATGCACCGTCTGCGCGAGCAGATCGAGAGCAACGCCATCGACGAAGCCGATCTGGAAACGATCGAGAGCCAGGACAACCTGTTCGCCTCCATTCCGGTGGCGGCGGAATTCGCCGCAACGTCCCGCTCGCGGGCCCCGGAAATCCCGCCGGTCTCTTCCAAACCTCTGCCGCAGCAGCTGAAGATTGTGATGGCGTGCCCGGAAATCGTGCCATTCGCCAAGACCGGCGGGCTCGCCGACATGGCGGCTTCCCTGGCCCTCGCGCTGGCGCGGCTCGGACATCAGGTGTCTCTCGTCATGCCGGCCTACCGGGCCGCCCTGGAACACGGCGGCGCGATCCGCGATACCGGCCTGCGCCTGCCCGTCCCGCTGGACGGCGCCCGCGAAGTAGCCGTCGTACACGCGACAAACCTGGGCTCCGAGGTTCCGGTGTACCTGATTGGCGCAGACCAGTACTTCGACCGGCCCGGTCTCTACGGCACTCCGGAGGGCGACTATCCGGACAATGCGCGCCGCTTCGTCTTCTTCACGCGCGGCGTTTTGGAACTTCTGCGGCACTTGGGCGCGCCTCACGTGCTGCACGCGCATGACTGGCAGACCGCGCTCTCGATCGCCTTTCTCAAGGCGCAGCCGGAGCGCTATCCCGGACTGGCGGCGATCCGGACCGCCTTCACGGTTCACAACCTCGGCTACCAAGGCTTGTTCCCGCCCGAGCAATGGCCGCTGTTGAACCTCGAGCGGGGTCTGTTCGGGCCGCGGCATTTCGAGTTTTATGGAAAGATCAACTTCTTGAAGGCCGGCCTGGTCTTTGCCGACGCGATCACCACGGTCAGTCCCACGTACGCACGCGAGATCCAAACGGTCGAATACGGCTTCGGACTCGACGGTGTGCTGCGCGAACGTGCGTCGCAATTGTTCGGCATTTTGAACGGCGCCGATTACGACGTCTGGAATCCGCAGACCGACAGGTGGATCGCGCGCCCGTATAGTCCCGCGGATCTCTCCGGCAAGCGCGCCTGCAAAGCCGAGTTGCAGAAGATCTTTGACTTGCCCGTCGGTCCGGACGTGCCCCTGCTCGGTACTGTCTCGCGACTGGCTTCGCAGAAGGGGTTTGACCTGATCGAAGCCGCGGCCGAAGAGCTGATGCAGCGCGACCTGCAGTTCGTTCTGGTGGGCAGCGGCGATCAGCACTACCAGGATCTGTTTCGGGCGCTCGGCGCGCGCTACCCCGGAAAACTCTCCGCCAAGATCGCGTTCAACGAGAAGCTCGCACACCAGGTGGAGGCCGGCTCCGACATGTTCCTGATGCCGTCGCGCTACGAGCCGAGCGGATTAAACCAGCTCTACAGCCTGAAGTACGGCACGATTCCGGTCGTGCGCGCGACCGGGGGGCTGAAGGACAGCGTACAGGAGTTCGACCCTGCGACCGGAGCCGGAACCGGTTTTGTGTTCGAGCCGTATGAGCCGGCTGCCCTGCTCGCCGCGATCGACCGCGCGCTCTCCGTCTATCGCCAGCAGGGGAGCTGGGGCAGCCTGATGCAAAATGCGATGAGCGCCGATTTTTCCTGGACGCACTCTGCCGCTGAGTACCTGCGCCTGTTCCGGGGACAGCCCGCGCCTTCCGCGGCCCCAGCTTGATCGGGATCACTTCTTCGGCGACGGCGTTTCGATTTTGGGAATGCCGAAATGCCCGCCCAGATCGGCCAGTGAATTCAGATCGATCGAGCCGACGATGTTCACTACCGTCAGCTCCTTCGCTTCGGACACCAGGATCGCCAGGCCGGTCATCTTCTGATTTTCCGAGCGCACGTACACTTCCGCGTTCTCACCGTCTTCATTGCTCGTCACGCCGATGATCCGCGCCCACTGCGGCGCGCGCAGCTGGTTGCGAACGCGGTCGAGATCGGCGGGCGCCCAGGCGCCGTCATTTTTGAATTCATACGACTTCACGTAAATGCCGGTGATCCCGTTGAGCAGCTTTTTTACCTGCGCTTCCTCCGGGTCGTTACCGTCCATGAATTTCGCGGCGAATTGCAGCATGGCGCCGCTGAGCGAAATGTCGACGGTCTCCTTGGCCTTGGCGGCCAGATGGTCCAGACTGAACTGGAACTGCTGCGCTGCCAGCAGCGCGGCGGCCGCGACAACGCAACACAAAAGCTTGCCAGCCGGCTTCACCGTCCCACCTCCCGCACATGGCTCTGAACCTGGTTCAACTTGCTGCCCGCGAGCCGGACGGCCGTCATGACCTGCTCTTTCGCCTGGATCCCTTGATGCCAGCGGTAGCCCACGCCGCCGCCGGCCAGGACGATGACGGACGCGGCGACTGCCAGCCAACGGCGGACCGGCATGACAGCGGCGGAGCGCCGCGCCGCGACTCTCGCCGCAAAGCCCGGCGCGGGCTTCTGGCGCGCCAGCGCGCGCTTCAATTCCTCTTCAAGCCAATCCATGAGGGCCCTCCACTCCCCGGCGCGCCAGCTTTTCCCGCAACACGCCGAGCGACCGGTGCAAATGACTCTTCACGGTCGCCAGGGGCATCGCGAGAATCTCCGCGATCTCCGAGGGATCCAAATCTTCCTGATACCGCAAGACCATCACCATGCGGGCGTCCTCCGGCAGCGCCGCGATCAGACGGCGCAACATGGCGCCGAGCATCGGATCGCGGCCTGCGATGCCGGCCGCCGGCTCGGGCACTTCCTCCAGCGCGACCTGCGGACGCCGCTTGCGGCGGCGCGTTTCGTCGATGGCGCGCCGCGCCGCTGCCTGCCGCAGCCAGAACCGCGCGTGCTCCGGCGACTCGACGGCCGCCAGATTCCGGTGCAGGCTCAAGAACACCTCCTGCGCCACTTCCTCGGCCAGCGCGCGGTCGTGCAGAAAATAATACGCCAGGCTGAACACCATCGCCTGGTGTTCGCGCACCAGGATATCGAAATCGCAACCGGCCGGTTCCGCGCGCGCCACGCCCGTCATTGTGCTTCTGCAGAATAGCTCACCTGGCTGCTGACATCCACTCGCCGGAAGCCGGTGTTTGTCAGCGCAATCGAGATGGTCCGCTTATAAACGAACAGGATGTGCAGTTCGAATTCACCGCCGTAGCTGACCGGGAACCAGACGCCGTCCGCGAACTTCTGGTAAGACACCGAGAAGCCGAGCCCTTTGACATCGGTGCCGAGCAGCGCTTTCACCGGCAGCGGTACGCCATGCGCCATTTTCGTGCTGACGAAGACCGGCTGATATTCCCCGGCATCGATCAGCGCCTCCCCCTTCCAGCCGTACCGGTCATGAGGGACGAAGGCGACACGATAGACGGAGCGGCCCCGATAGGTTTCCTGGCCCACCAGACGAAACTCGTATTTCAACTGTTGGTGATAAGTGAGCGGAAACAGATCGCTCTCGATGCCGTCGCGGGACTGGTTGGCGTCATGAAAATTGTCGACGAAGGCATCGGCGAGGCTTGCGTCGACGCCATCGGCGTCCTCATCGAAGACCTTATAATCACCATCCTTCCAATGCCGGTTTTGGGACGCGACCAGCGTCCGGTGGATGCCCCGCGGCGTGGGAGTCACATCGTACTCACGAAATTCGTCCCGCACCAGCTTGCCGTTGGTCCGCCGCAAGCGGACGTTCTGCTTCTGGTGGTAGAGAAACTCTTCCCGCGCGTCCACGGTTTTCGCCTGGTTCCAGGCGACGCGCCGCATGATCTCATGCACATCCGGAGGCTGCGCGCTCGCGCTGGCCGTCGCCAGAATCCACAGCAGAGCCTTCATACCAGCACATACGCCGGCGGCGCGGACCGCGGTGGCAGGAGTACGAGGGCTCGGCATGCGCCCGCAAGTTGTTGATTTCAAGCCCGAAAAACTGCTTGCCTTCAATCACAAATTGCAATAGTATAATTACAAATTGCAATATGAGGCTCGGAGAAAAAATCCGCTACCTGCGCGAGGTCGAAGGCACCCTCCGCGGACTCGGCCGCGAGCTGTCGCAGCAGGAACTGGCGCGCCTGATTCAGAAGGAGCAGAAGAAATCGATCAGCCAGAGCTATCTGTCGCAGATCGAAAACGGCGCCCGGCCGCACCTGACCAACTCGACGCGCATGCTGCTGGCGCGATTTTTCAAGGTGCATCCAGGATACCTGGTGGACGATCCGGAAGGCTTTCAGAACGAGCTGATCTCGGATGTGGGCGCGCTCGAGGACAAGCTGGATTTGTGGCTGGTCTCCGGGGCCGAACGCTTTAGCCGCGATCCCGATCTGCATCACGCGTTGCTCGCCGTGGCGCGACACGCGGACTCGCGACTGTGCCTGGTGCTGCTGGGCGAGATTCTGGAAAACCCCGGCTTGGCCGAGCGGCTAATGGAAGTGCTCAAGCCGGCGCATAAGCCCGGGAGGCGTTCATGAACTGGACGGATTTCTACCTGGTCTGTTTTTTCCTCGGCTTCGGCCTGAGCGCCCTGGCGCTGCTCGCCGGCGGCACGCACCTGCACCTGCCGCACCTCCATGTTCATCACGGGATTCATGTGCCCCACGCGGGTGGAAACTCCGGCCTTTCCTGGTTCAACTTCGCCACGGTGGCGGCGTTTCTGGCCTGGTTCGGGGGCACCGGCTATCTGCTGGAACGTTACTCGCACTTCTGGGTCCTGGCGGCGCTGGCCATGGCGACGCTCAGCGGCCTGGCGGCAGGCGCCGTGGTCTTCTGGTTCCTGGCCAAGATTCTGATGGCGCGAGAAGCGCCGCTCGATCCGGCGGACTACGACATGGTGGGCGTGCTGGGCCGGTTGAGCATCCCGATCCGCACCGGCGGCACCGGGGAGCTGATTTATTCCCAGGAAGGCACGCGCCGGGTCTGCGGCGCGCGCGCCGAAATGAATCTGGCAATTCCCAAAGGCGCCGAAGTCATAGTCACGCGCTACGAAAAAGGAATTGCATACGTCCGTCCATGGGAAGATCCCGCGGACGAGTTGAAGAATTGACGGGAGGCAAGCTGTGTTTATGTCGCCAACAACGTTCGTGATCGCCGCCCTGATGGTGCTGGCGCTCATCTTCCTGATGTCCGTCTTCGCGCGGCTGTTCCGCAAGGCGGGACCGCACGAGGCGCTCGTCGTGTATGGATTTCGCGGGACGCGCGTGATCAAGGGGCGTGGCACCGTGATCTTTCCCATGGTCGAGAACTGCCGCTGGCTCTCGCTCGAGCTGATGTCGTTCGACGTCGCGCCGCAGCAAGATCTCTATACCCGCCAGGGCGTCGCCGTCACCGTCGAAGCGGTGGCGCAGATCAAGGTAAAGTCGGACCCCGAGTCGATCCTGACCGCGGCCGAGCAGTTTCTCACCAAGTCGCCGCAGGAGCGCGAAGGGCTGATCCGGCTGGTGATGGAAGGGCACCTGCGCGGCATCATCGGGCAGCTCGCGGTCGAAGAGATCGTCAAACAGCCTGAAATGGTAGGCGAGCGGATGCGCTCCACGTGCGCCGACGATATGAACAAGATGGGGCTGGAAGTGATTTCCTTCACCATCAAAGAAGTCCGCGACAAGAACGAGTACATCACCAACATGGGTCGCCCCGACGTGGCGCGAATCAAGCGCGATGCCGATGTGGCCGCGGCCGAAGCCGAGCGCGACACCACCATCAAGCGCGCCGAGGCGACGCGCGACGCGGCCATCAAGAAAGCCGAAGCCGACCAGCAGCGTGTATTCGCCGAGACGCTGTCGCAGGCCAAGCAGGCCGAAGCCCAGCGCGATCTGGAAGTCAAGAAGGCCAACTACACCGAATCGGTGAAGAAGCAGCAGGCCCAGGCCGACAAGGCTTACGAGATCCAGACCAACATCATGCAGCAGCAGGTGCGGGCCGAGGAAGTCACGGTTCACCAGGTGGAGAAGGAGCACGAAGTCAAGGTGCAGGACGCCGAAATCCAGCGGCGCGACCGTGAGCTGACCGCCACCGTGCTGAAGCAGGCCGAGTTCGAGCGCAAGCGGATCGAGACGCTCGCCGAGGCCGAGCGCCAGCGGCTGATCACCGAGGCTGAAGGCAAGGCCAGCGCGATCCGCGCGCAGGGCGAAGCCGAAGCCGAAATCATTTTCAAGAAGGGTGAAGCCGAAGCCAAGGCCATGAACGTGAAGGCCGAGGCGTACCAGGAGTTCAACCAGGCCGCCATCGTCGACAAGCTGATCAGCAGCATGCCGGAATTGGTACGGGCCCTGGCCGCGCCGCTGGCCAACGTCGACAAGATCACGGTGGTCTCGACCGGCAACGGCGACGCCGCCGGCCTGAACAAAATTACCGGCGATATGACCAAGATGGCGGCGCAGATTCCCGCACTGTTCGAAACGCTCTCGGGCATGCCGCTCCAGGAGCTGTTCGCGAAAGTGCGATTGATTGGCGATAAAACACCGAAGCCCGACGACAATGGCAAGGGCAAACCGGCGAAATAAGGAGGACAGACCATGGCACTGTTAGAGCGTGTTTCTACATTAATCCGGGCGAATCTCAACGACCTGATCGATAAGGCCGAGGACCCCGAAAGAATGATCAAGCAACTGATCCTCGACATGGAGAACCAGCTGCTACAAGTCAAAACGCAGGTGGCGATCTCGATTGCCGACCAGCACGTGCTGGAAGGCAAGTTGAAGGAGAACGCCGAGGCGGAGAAGCAATGGCTGCGCCGCGCCGAGATGGCCGTCGACAAAAAGGACGACGCGCTCGCCCGCTCGGCCCTGGAGCGCTCGCTCAGCTACAAGGGCATGGCCGAGAGCTTCCAGCAACAGGTCGAAGACCAGAAGACACAAGTCGAGAACCTGAAGACCGCGCTGTTGAAGCTGCAGCAGAAGCTGGTGGAGGCGCAGGCCAAGAGCGACCTGCTCATCGCGCAACACCGCCGCTCGCGCGCGCTCGGCAAAGCGGTGGACGCGGGCACGGCGATGGGGAACGACTCGGCGGCGGCCGCCTTCGACCGGATGAAGAGCAAAGTGCGGCACAGCGAAGCCACGGCGCAGGCGAAGTCGGATCTGACGGCCGATAGCGTAGAGGACCGCTTCGCGGCCATGGAAAAGCAGGACGAGATCGACCGCCTGCTGGAGGAGATCAAAACGAAGCGGAAAGCCGGCTAGTCGGGTGGGTCTCCGACCCGCTCATCGCTTCCTGGCGTTGGCACCCGGCTGGACGGGGTGTTCGGCGCTCAAATCAAAACAGGCCATTGGGCCAATTAGGAGGGCCGTGAAGGCCGTATTGTCTGTATGCGTCACGCAGCGAAGATCGATGCTTGGATTGTTGTTGCCGTTCTGGCGGGCACGGTAGCGCCCGTGTTGAGCCACACGTACTGGGCCAGCGGTTTCGTTCTGGCTATTCTGCTGATTGCCGTCTATCCCCAGTTTTACAAGACGACGCCCACCGGCCTGGTAATTCAGGCCGGATTGACCCGGCGCTTCGTCCCGTATGAAACCATCACGTTCATTGGTCCGTCCTCGGATGCCCGCAGCAGCGTGGCGCTTTCGACGGATCGCGTCAAAATTCAGTGGGGCCCGGCGTCGGAAATCCTAATCGCGCCCGAGGATGCCCATGCCTTTTTCGCCGACATGGCCGCGCGCACCCCGCAACTGAGCAGGCGAGGCCAGGACCTGATACTTTCCAATATATGAGCAGCAGCGCGGCATCGCCCGAGCCCATTCTTCGAAAGATCTGGCACTTCGACTCCCCGGCCGAAGTGTACACCGCGGACGCCTGCATCGTGACCTGCTTCGACGCCCGCTTCGACGCGGCGCTGCGCAAGTTTTTCAAACGCCGCGGCATTGCGCTCTGCGATCACGTGAAGATCCCCGGGTCGGCGAAGGCGCTCGGGGCGCCCGATCAGGAGACCGACCGCGATTTTGCCATGCGCATGCTGCGGACCTCGATCCGCCTGCACTCTCCGGCGCGCTTTCTACTGATCGGGCACAACGACTGCGGCGCGTACCCCGGAAAGCCGCCGGAGGTGGTGGCCGCCGATCTGCTGCAAGCCGCGGCCTACTTGCGCCAAGCCGAGCCGGGGATTCCGGTCGAAACCTACTTCGCCGATTTTGACGGGATGTACGAGATCAGTTAGCGCCATAACCGGAAGTGTTTTACATTTGCAAGAATCATACATGAGACAAGGAATCACAGAAGCCTCGCATCCAGTCTCATAGCCGATGCCCGGAGCCAACACCAGGCAAGGAGGACAAAGTGAAGAATGATCTGGCACTGTGTTCGGCCGTTCTCTTTCCGTTGAGCTTCGCCTTTGGTCAATCCGCGGCGCTTCCGTTGAGGCAGCGCATCGCGCTCCCCAACGTCGACGGCCGCATGGATCATCTGGGCGTCGACGTCGCGGGCCAGCGGCTGTTCGCCACCGCCTTCGACAATCACACGCTTTCGGTGATCGACCTGACGGCCGGGCGCCAGATCTCGTTGGTTCCCAATCTCGATAAGCCGCAGGCGGCCTACTACGATGCCACCACCAACCACCTCTTTGTCTCCTTGAGCGGCGACGGCTCGGTGAAGATGTTCGACGGCAAGACGTTCCAGTTGCTGCAAACGATCAAGTACTCGGCCGATTCCGACAACCTTCGCTACGACGCCAGGAACAAACATGTGATTGTGGGTTACGGCGGCGAAAAGTTCATCTATGGCGCGCCCGCCCGCCAACAGGGCGACGGGGCCATGGGGATCATGGATCTCGCGGGTAAGAAAGTGGGCGAAATCCCGACCGATGCGCACCCCGAATCCTTCCAGCTCGAGCAGATGGGGAGCCGCATCTTCGTCAATGTTCCGGACAAGAAGGAAATTCAGGTGGCCGACCTGGCGACCGGAAAAACGGTCGCGCATTGGCCGGTGAGCTGCACCGACAATTTCCCCATGGCGCTCGACGAAACCCATCGCCGGCTGATCGTTGCCTGCCGCGAGCCTTCGGCATTGGCCGTGTTCGATACGGCGACCGGCAAGCAAGTCACACAAGTCGCCGTCGACCCCGGCTTGTTTTCGGACGACATCTTCTACGATCCGGCCAAGAGCCGGATCTATGTCGTCGCCAGGACCGCCGCCGGAAGCGATCAGAGAGCGCCGGGGCCGGGGATGCTCGAGATCTTCCGGCAGAAGGATCCCGATCATTACGAGAAGGTCGGAACGCAGCCGACCGGCTTTGGCGCGCAGACCGGCTTCTTCTCACCGGCTTTAGAGAAACTCTTCGTCGCCACGCGGCGCCAGAAGGGCGGACCGGGGGGCGAAATCCTCGTCTACGACACGAGATAGGGCAGTCCCCGATCACGATTGCCAGGAACCTTGGCCGTTGTTCCGGCATCTGAACGGCTATGTTGCGCGTCTTGCTCAGCCTGGCGCTCCCGTCAGCCACATGGGCCTGTTCGTGTCTTGCAAGCGGGCCCCCTTGCGATGCAGCCTGGAAGGCTTCCGCGGTCTTCGTGGGTACGGTTGTCGAGTTGACTCGTGACGTCATGCCCAATGGGAAGGGCGCGGCGCCGGTAAACGGGTTCCTTCGCACGCATGTGGTCTTCGAGGTGGCGGAAGCGTACGTAGGAATGGAAGGCCGTGGCAAGCGGGTCGAGATCCGAACCGGCATGGGAGGCGGGGACTGCGGATATCCCTTCCAGCGAACCCAGAGCTACGTAGTCTATGCCCACGAGAATGAGGACGGGCAACTCGTCGCGAGCATCTGCTCCAGGACCGCTGCTGTGGACCGGGCTCAGGCTGACTTGGCCTATCTGCGCAGCGTGTCAAGCAGCGCGCAATTCGGTTACCTCTACGGGGTGGCCAGTAACGGAGAGAAGGCCGTCCGGTTCGACCAGACGTTCGGACCGTGGTTGCCGCCGGGTATTCCCGGGGTGACTGTCACTCTTTCCGGATTGGGCCAGAGCCGGCATCTGGTGACTGGCGAGGATGGCTCTTTCCGTTTCGATGATCTCTCGCCAGGAAAATACAACGTCGCGGTTGCCAAGGAAGGCTACAGCCTGCGGGGGGATTCGGCCGCCTTCGACGTGCCTGCCGGTGGATGTGCCTATGCTTGGGAAACGCTGGTCGTCGATCGCCGGATCGTCGGCAAGGTGACCGGCGCGGACGGGCTTCCCGCCCCCAATATTCAAGTGGAACTGGTTCCTACGCGACCAACCCAACAGAATCAACTTCCATTTCCCGTAACCGAAACACGAACTGGCGGAGACGGCGCCTACACACTTAAAGATATCCGGCCGGGCGAATATTATCTGGGCATTAATCTGGCGCGAACTCCATCGAAGGACATGCCGTATACGCGCTATTTCTTTCCGGGAACCGAAGATCCACCTCGCGCCGGCGTCGCGATCGTTGAACAAGCACCAGGCTCGGGTACGTATGACTTTATGATTCCCGCGCCGCAGGAGCAACGACGCGTAGAAGGGTTTGTTTCCTGGCCGGATGGCCGGCCGGCCGAAGGGGTCGCCATCCTGCTGGAGGATGTCCGGTGGCCGTGGCAGACGAGTGTGATTTCAGCAACCACCGACCAAAAGGGCCACTTCGAAATCTCCGCGTTCGATGCAACGGCATATCGCGTCCATGCCGTGACTATGGCGCGGTTCACCAATGAAACTGTCTCCGCCGAGCCGATTCCGCTGGGACCAGGGACGGATCTCAGCAAACCGCTTCAATTGATTCTCATACGCAAGGGACACTCCGCCGCCGAGTTGGTTGGTAAGGGGCTGGAGCGCTGGCGCGCGGGACTCGGCTTATAACGCCGGTCCCCCGCAAGGGAGACCTGTGTTATGAAACGAGTTCGAGCCTGTCTGCCGCTCACGCTACAATAATCGAATCCGGGACGAGCCGTGTCGACCTTGCCCGGAAACCCCTCTCGCGAAGTGGAGCGGCCTGATGAAACGATTTTGGATCTACTCACTGTGCGTCCTCCTGCTGGCCCCGGCCGGCTGGACCGCCGAGGGCGAAGCGCTGCGCGGCTATGCCACCGCTTCTGCGCAAAGCGAGCAGAACTGGGAAACCAAGTTCCGCGCCATTCCCGACCCGGTCAACCTGCGCGCCTACATGCAGCGGCTGAGCGCGCAGCCGCATCACGTGGGCTCCGCCTACGACAAGGCCAACGCCGAGTGGATTCTCTCCAAGTTCAAAGAGTGGGGACTCGACGCGAAGATCGAAGCGTACGACACACTCTTCCCTACCCCCAAGGAACGCGTTCTCGAGCTGGTGGCGCCCACGCGCTTCACCGCCAAACTCCAGGAGCCTGCGGTCGCGACCGATCCCACTTCCGCGCAGCAGAACGAACAGCTCCCGAGCTACAACGCGTACTCGATTGACGGCGATGTCACCGCGCCGCTGGTGTATGTCAATTTCGGCGTGCCCGAAGATTATGAGATGCTCGACCGCCTCGGCGTCTCCGTCAAAGGCGCGATTGTCATCGCGCGCTATGGCAGCTCGTGGCGCGGCATCAAACCTAAAGTCGCCGCCGAGCACGGCGCGGTCGGCTGTCTGATTTATTCCGACCCGCACGAAGACGGTTATTTTCAAGGCCCCGACTTCCCGGCCGGCCCGTTCCGTCCCAAAGACGGTGTGCAGCGGGGCAGCGTCATGGATATGCCGGTCCGCTCCGGCGACCCGCTAACGCCCAATGTCGGCGCCACGCCGAATGCGCGCCGCCTGCCGCTGAACGAAGTCGAAACACTGACCAAGATTCCGGTGCTGCCGATTTCTTACGGCGACGCCCAGCCGCTGCTGGCGGCGCTGGGTGGCCGTGTGGCACCCGAATCCTGGCGCGGCTCGCTGCCGATTACCTATCGCGTCGGAGCCGGCCCGGCTCGTGTGCACTTAAAGGTGAACTTTAACTGGGATCGCAAACCGCTCTACGATGTGGTCGCCCGCATCCCGGGCTCGTCCGATCCCGATGAGTGGATCATCCGCGGCAATCACCACGACGCCTGGGTCAACGGCGCCGAGGATCCGGTATCCGGCGCCGTTGCCCTGATGGAGGAGGCTCGCGGCTTCGCTGAACTCAAGAAACAGGGATGGACTCCCAAGCGCACCATCATCTTCTGCGTCTGGGATGGCGAAGAAGAGGGGCTGCTCGGCTCTACCGAATGGGCCGAAGATCATGATCCCGAACTGCGGCAGAAAGCCGCCGTGTACGTCAACTCCGACGGGAACGGGCGCGGCTTCTTGCAGGTGGCGGGCTCGCACTCGCTCGAAAAATTCATCAACGGCGTCGCGCGCGACATCACCGACCCCGAATCGCAGCTCACCGTCTGGAAGCGTCTGCAATTCTCGGATCTATCGAAGCTGGCGCCCAACGCGCCCGTTGCCGAGCGCCAGGAGCTTCGCCAGCGGCCCGATCTCCGCATCGGCGCGCTCGGCTCCGGCTCCGATTATTCGCCCTTCCTCGATCACTTGGGCGTCGCTTCCCTCAATCTCGGCTTCGGCGGCGAAGATCGCGGCGGCATTTACCACTCGATTTACGACGATTTTTACTGGTACTCGCACTTTGCCGACAGCGATTTTCAGTACGGACGCACGTTGGCCCAGACCGCCGGCACGGCCGTCATGCGTATGGCCGACGCCGATGTCCTGCCGTACGATTTCACCGGCTTCGCCGACACCATCCGCCGCTACATCGACGAAGTGCGCAAACTCGCGACCGATCTCCGCGACCAGACCATCGAGCGCAACCGCCGCATCGATGAAGGCCTCTACGCCGCCGTCGACAATCCTCGCGAGCGCCTGCAGCCTCCGCCCAAGGAAGCGGTGGCTCCGTTCCTCAATTTCGCGCCCTTGGAAAATGGCTGGAGCGCCCTGCAGCGCGCCGCCGAACAATATGACCAGTCGCTCACCAAGGCGTCGTCCAATGGCGGCACGGCCCTCGCCCGCGCCTCCCTGCGCGAAGCCAACAACAAGCTGATCCTGGTCGAGCGGGCCCTGACGCTGAAGGATGGCCTTCCCAACCGCCCCTGGTATGAGCACCAGATCTACGCCCCGGGTTTCTATACTGGCTATGGCGTGAAGACCCTGCCGGCCGTGCGCGAAAGCATCGAGCAGAAACAATGGAAGGAAGCCGAAACGCAGATCGCGCGCGTCGGCAAAGTGCTCGAAAACGCGGGAGAGGCTATCGATAGCGCGACCGCGGAGTTGAAGCGCGCCGCGCAGTAGCTTTCAACCGCAGGTTAAGGTGTCCTAAAGAGGCGAACTGCCCGACGAGCCGGGCGGATTTGGGTGGGCGGCGTTTCGGGTCGAAGTCCTTGCGGCGGAACAGGTCCGTGGCGGAAATGACGGCGGTGCCGAGAGGACGGTATTCGTAGCTACCCTGCGCCCAGGCCAGATCCCCTTCCAGCCACAGATAGAAACCCATTCCTTTCAGGGTACTATGTCGACCAATTCCTTCAGCGAACGGATGAGTTCTTCCGGCGCAAAGGGCTTCCGCACCACACGGCACGCATGAAACGCCGTCTCATATAAGACCTCCGGTGAGCTAGTCAAATACAGCAGCGGGATGCGTTGCGAGAATTCCAGAAACACACCGGGCGTATTGGTGAGCAGAATGCCGATGTGGGCGTCGGGATCGGCCAGCAGAGAAGCCGCTTCCGCGGGCGAAGCGAGCTTCACAGAATAACCGTGCCTGTTGAGCACGGTGCGCAATAAGTTGGACACCAAGGGGTCTTCGACCACTATGACCGTTCCCAGCGACATGGGATCGCAGCGCGTTGCCTCCGAATGTCTAATGCTTACTGGCATCTGTTCCAATCTCATTGTCGGGTGAGTAGCCATTTAGTTGATAGTCCCCACAAAGGGGGTGATCAGAGGGTGAATTGAGGGGGGGATCTTCCCCGCGCGGGCGAAACTGGATTCAAATGGGGTGATTTAATTGCCCTATGATTTCAATAGGGTGCACCACCGGCCGAAGACCAAGCGGGACAGACCGGCCAGCCGCAAAGCATTCCGATCCGGATCCACTGGCGCGTCCAGTTCCCGGACATCGCCGCAGTTGGCGTCCTGGCTACACCAGTCGCGGATCATCTCGGGCGTGACTTCCAGGTGAAATTGGAGCCCATAAGTCTTTGAACCAAAACGGTATGCCTGGTGGCGGCACGTATTCGAATACGCCAGCCACGTAGCGCCCTCCGGTAGGTCAAACGTCTCGCTATGCCAATGGAACACGCTTTCGGACCCTTCTAGTCCAGAAAGGACCGGGTCCTGCCGTCCGGCATCTGTGAGGTGCACGTCAAACCAGCCAATTTCCTTCGAGGAATTCTTGTAGACTTTTGCACCAAGCGCTTTGGCGATGAGTTGCGAACCCAGGCAGACCCCAAGCACCGGCAGTCCCCATTCCACGGCTTGCCGGATGAATTGGATCTCGTGCTTCAGGTAAGGCAAATCGTCGTTCGCCGACATCGGCCCGCCCATGAAAATCAACCCGGCCGCCGTCGCCACATCGGGTAACGGGGCGACGTCGCGAAACAGGTCTGGAAACTCGACGGAGACGCCGTAATCTTCGAGGGCAGCCTGGATCAAGCCGAGGCCTTCAAACGGAACGTGCCGGAAGGCCACGACGCGCATCAATTCTTCGCGACCTGGAAATGGCTGAGGCCGTCGGAATAGCGCGAGATGCCGCGATAGAGCGCTTCCGCCACTTTCTGCCGGTATTCCGGTTTTCGGAGGAGGGATTCTTCCTTGGGATTGGTCAGGAATCCAATCTCGGCGAGCACCGAAGGCATGTTGGCCCCGATCAAGACAACGAACGGAGCTTTGCGAACGCCGCGATTCTTTTCGCCGGGAAAATTGCGCGCCGAGAGCGCATAGAGCGACGCCTGGACGCGCTCGGCGAATTCACGCGATTCTTCGGCCTTGTCCTGCAGGGTGATTTTCTGGATCAGGTCGCGCAGATCGAAAATCGATTTGTCCGATACGGCATTTTCGCGCGCCGCCACTTCCAGCGCGTCTCTGGAGTCGGTGAAGTTCAGGTAATACGTCTCGATACCGGTCACGCGGGGCGCCGCCGGCGAAGAGTTTGCGTGAATCGACAGAAACAGGTCGGCTTTCTTCTCGTTGGCCAGTTCGGTGCGGCCTTCGAGGGGAATAAACGTGTCGTCGGTGCGCGTGTAGATGACCTCGGAGCCCATCTTCTGCTCGATCAGCTTGCCGAGGCGCTGCGCCACATCCAGAACCAGATCCTTCTCGAGAAGGCCTTTCGGCCCGCTGGTGCCCTCATCGTGGCCGCCATGGCCTGGATCGATCACCACCCGGTTAATCTTCAGCCCGAGTGCACGGACCATCGAACTCTCGCCGCCACTGGTCAGCTTGGCGGATTTGGCAACCTCGGAGGAACGCCCCGGCGTTGGCGCTGGCGGGCGAACCGGGGCCGGCGCCGCAACGGGCGCTTCCGCAGCAAGCACGGGTACGGAAGCAGCCGGCGCGGGCGGCAGCTTGGGCGCGGGCGGCAGTTGAACTGGAGGCGGCACGGCCGTTGGAGGCGGCGCTGCTTCGGACACCACAGGAGTTGCCGCCGGTGGCTCAGCCGCCGGGTGCAGTTCCACAATCAGCCGGTGCGGGTTGATCAGTTGCGAAGGAACGGCCTCCACCTTGTCCGCCAATTCCAGCACAATGCGGGTCACGCCCGGAACCGTCTCCGCCACCCGCACACGCTTCAGAAGCGCATCGTCGACAGCCTCGGTGTAGATCCGCTTGGAATCAATTCGAGGCCGGGCATTCAGAATGTCGTAATAGACGCGCTCGGGGTTGTGCAGCCGGTCACTGCGATACATGAACGGACCGGAGACTTCCACCGCAATGCGCGTCACATCGCCGAGTTGCCAGTGGCGGACGGCAGTGACCGAGTGCGGTTGAGCGTAGGCAAGTCCGGCGGGCAGCAAGCCAAGGAAGGTCGCCAGCGCCGCCAGCCGCTTCATCGAGGTTCCTGGCGGGATACGTAGCGGACGCTGCCGTCCGGCTGTGGGATTTCGACCACGTGGTTTCCATGCGCAGGGTCCGCAGCCGGTTTCGCCGCGGCCGGCGCGCCTGGCAGGGCTGGCGCCTTGGGAGCGATTCGCTGCTTCACGGCAACGACGTACTTCTGCGTCTCTGGATACGGTGGAACTCCGCCGTAGCGCGCTACGGTATTCTCGCCCGCGTTGTAAGCCGCCAACGCCAGAGTCTGGTCGCCGTGATAGAGATCCAGGAGATACTTCAAATACCTGGCGCCACCCTGGAGGTTCTGCACCGGATTCAACTGATCGTCGACGCCGAAGCGCCGCGCCGTCGCCGGAACCAACTGCATGAGCCCGCGAGCACCCTTGGGCGAAACAGCGTTCGGATTATAGTTGCTTTCCGACTTGATTACAGAATGCACCAACTCGGCGGGAAGCGCCTGCTGCGCCGCCACGCGGTCCACCGCCGCCGCCAGAGCCGCTGGATTGTGGACAACGACTGTGCGCACCAGTTTGCCTGTATGCGGATCGGTGCGAACCACGCTGGCAACATCGCTGGCCGGCTGCGCGGCCGGGCCGCCGGCCCATGACGCCAGCGCGGCCAGTGCTGCCACAACCGGGAGTCTGAAACAAATCCGCATCAGAATGTTCTGCTTCCTTCCATTATAAGGATCTCCAGGGCGGACGCAACTGCGGGAATTTCCGGTACCTTCTGAGGCGGAGGCCAGAGCGAACCTCAATGTTATCATTTTTTTGTGGACCGGGCGGGTTACGTGCTGGTGGGGGGCCGCAGTTCGCGGATGGGCCGGGACAAAGCGCGGCTGCCCTTTCGCGGCGTCTCCCTCGGCGAATTCGTGGCCCGTACCGTGGAGGAAGCCGCCGGAAGCGTGGTTCTGGTGGGTGACCCCGCGGAGTATTCGGAATTCCCTTTCCCGGTAATTGCCGACCTCCATCCGGGAGCGGGGCCGCTGGGCGGCATTTTGACGGTACTCCACCATACCTCCGCGGACTGGAACCTGGTGGTGGCGTGCGATATGCCCGGACTGTCGGCTGACGGCCTCCGCCGCATCCTGGACGCGGCCGAACAATCGGGTGCCGATGCCCTGGTCCCGACCGGGCCGTCGGGAGTCCCCGAGCCGCTCTGCGCGGTCTACCATCGCCGGTCGCTGGGCGGGTTGGAGGCTGCCTTTGCCTCCGGAGAGCGCAAGGTGACCGTAGCCCTCGCGGGGGTGCGGGCCACCATACTGCCCTTCGAGGAGCTGTCGCTGTTCCAAAACGTTAACACCCCCGAGGATTGGGCCATCTATGGCGGAGAATGAGGGCTACCCGCATTACATCGAGTTCCGGCACGTATATAAGACGTTCGACCACCCGGTTTTGGTCGATTCCAATTTCCACGTAAACCCAGGCGAGACGGTGGCGATCATCGGGCGCAGCGGCGTCGGCAAGTCTGTAACTCTTTCTCACATCATGGGTTTCCTGAAGCCGGATAGCGGAAGGGTGATCGTGGCCCACGAGGACGTCACCGACTATCCGGAAGCCGAACTTCGCCGGATTCGCAGAAAAGTCACCATGGTGTTCCAGTCCGGCGCTTTGTTCGATTCGCTGACTGCCGCCGAAAACGTTTTGTTTTCGCTCGAGTTGCGCGAAGACTACGACGCGAAGAACAAGGAAGACGTGGTGGACGGGTTGCTCAAGATGGTCGATATCGAGGAAGCGCGCAATCTCTACCCGGCCGATCTCTCGACCGGCTATAAGCGCGCGGTGGCGATCGCGCGCGCGCTTGCAGCACAGCCGCAGTGTGTCCTGTATGACGAGCCCACCACGATGGTGGATCCGATCATGTCCGACCACCTGGGTGATCTCATGCTGCGGCTGAAGCAGCAGCTCAAGCTGACTTCGGTGGTGGTCACACACGATCTCGACCTGATGTACAAAGTAGCCGACCGGGTTGTGTTTCTTTTCGAAGGCAAAGTGATTTATTTCGGGCCGGTCGCCGACCTGAAGCAATGCGATCATCCGCACATTCAGGAATTTCTGGAATTGGACCGAGTCGTTTAGGCGCCTGATCCGTCGAATGGGACTGATGCACGACTTGCTGTATGCCGCGCGTACCTTGCGCCGGGCCCCGGCCTTCGCCGCGATGGTGATCTTTACGCTGGCGCTCGGCATCGGCGCGAACACCGCCATCTTCAGCCTTCTGTACGGCGTGCTGCTGCGGCCGCTATCGTATCGCGATTCCGGCCGGCTGGTCGCCATCTGGGGCCGCGAAATCCACGCGAAGGGCACCAGCAAACTCTTCGACCTCTATAGTGACTACCAGAACTGGAAGGAGCACGGCAGCGCGTTCGAGGAAGTAGCGGGGACCACCTGGGCCGGCTCGTTGGACCGCACCTTAACCGGCCGGGGCCCGGCGCGGACCGTCACTGTCCAACCGGTTACCGTCGACTTCTTCGCGATGCTGGGAGTCCCGGCGGCGCTCGGACGGACGTTTCTGCCGGAAGACGCCCGCCGCGGCTGCAGCGTGGTGGTCACGCATGCCTTCTGGCAGAACGTGCTGGGATCGCGAACCAACGCTGCCGGGCAAAGCGTGAGTCTGGACAATCAAGCGTGCACCGTGCTGGGAGTCATGCCGGCCGGGTTTGCATTCTTCCCTCCCAACGTGGCTTCCATTTGGGCGCTGCTGGCGGAGCCGCAGCATCCCGAACGATTCTCAGTTGGTGTTTTCGGCCGCTTGAAGCCCGGCGTGTCGATCGCTCAAGCACAGGCTGAGGTCCTGCTGTTGCACCGTCGGATCCACGAGCACGATCGGTGGGGGGCTCTCGTCGAACCAGTAGTTTACGATTTGCGAGGTGAATTCACGTTTCTCGCGGGCAACAATTTGAAGCTCAGCTTGCTGGTTTTGTTCGCCGCGGTGGGCTTTGTGCTGCTCATCTGCTGCGTCAACGTTGCCAATCTTCTGCTGGGGCGGGCATTGGGGCGGCAGCGCGAGATCGCCGTGCGGGCGGCGCTAGGCGCGGGGCGCGCGCGCCTGGCCGCGCAGTTGTTGACGGAAGCTTTATTGCTGGCGGGGGTGGCGGCGGCCGGCGGGCTCGCCCTCGCCGGTGCAGCCGTGGAATATTTTCAGAAGGCCAATCCGATCGAATTGCCGCCGGGCACGACCGTCGGTATCGACGGAACCGTCCTCGGGTTTTCCGCCGCGCTGGGCGTGCTTACCGCCATATTGTTTGGATTGTTTCCGGCCTGGAAGGCTTCTCGTGCGGAACTGAACGATGCGCTCAAATCCGGTGGGCGTGCGCCATCACAGGATTCGATGCACCGGCGTTTCGGGCAAGCGCTGGTGGTGCTCGAAATCGTGCGGACCGTCGTGCTGCTGGCAGGCGCCGGACTTTTGATTCGCAGTGTGGAACGGTTCGCTTCGGCTCCGCTCGGGTTCGCACCGGACCATCTGGTGTCGGCAGGCGTCCGGCTGCCACGCACTGGCTACGATCAACCGGGGCAGCGCGCACGGTTTTATGATCGCGTCCTGCAGGATGTGCGCCTGTTACCGCAGGTGCAGTCGGCCGCGTTCTCGACAGGGCTTCCGGCCGGCAACGGCGGCAACGTGGTGGTGGTGGCAGTCGAGGGGCGGCCGGAGCCCGGTACCGACCATGTCTTCGACACGTCCCTGCAGACTGTTTCGCCCGGTTATTTCGCAGCGCTGGAAATTCCTCTGCGGCGGGGCCGCGAATTCTCCAACGCCGATCGCGCCGAAACCGAGCCAGTCGCCGTCGTGAATTCAGCTTTTGTGCAGAAATATTTTCCAAACGAAGACCCGATCGGCAGGAAGATTCGCGAGTTTCGCCAGAGCGACAATGCCGGGAATCCATGGTTGACCGTCGTCGGCGTGGCGGGCGACAAGAAACAACCGAGCCCCTACAACGCCATGGAGTGGCAGGATTGGCCTCTGGTCTACCGCCTCGTAGCGCAGAATCCTCCGACCGCGATTAATCTGTTCATCCGGACGGCGCGCGGGGAGAGCGCGCTCGGCGCCGATGTGCAGCGGAGCGTGGCGAGGATCGATGCGACCGTAGCGCTCGGAGCGCTAGAGACCGTGGACCACAGCCTGAGCCGGCTCCTGGCCTATCCGCGCTTCCGCGCGGCCGTGCTGACCGCATTTGCGGCCATAGCGCTGCTGCTCGCGCTCGTCGGACTCTACGGCATCCTCTCGCGCCAGGTGACGCTGCGCACTCCCGAGATCGGCATTCGCATGGCGTTGGGCGCGCAGCGAACGGAGGTCCGCGCCATGATTCTCAAGGAAGGCTTGGTCCTGACTGCGTGCGGCTTAGGGGCCGGACTAGCGGCGGCGTGGATTGCCGGGCGGTCGCTCGCCGCGCTGCTGTACGGTATCAGCGCCTCCGATCCGCTTCTGCTGATCGGGATCTCCACCGGCGTCCTGCTCACGGCGCTGGCGGCCACCTGGTTTCCGGCGCGCCGCGCCACCGCCGTCGATCCGGTGATCGCTCTGCGCTACGAATAAGGGACAATGGTGTCTGTCCCTTCATGCGACGGCGCCTCTCGGCAATTCT
>CAYTJD010000193.1:0-72059 GCA_964438005.1 uncultured Solibacteraceae bacterium
GCGCCGGTGCACGGCGATGGCGGTCCTGCGAAGGCGTCGGGCCCAATGCGGCATACGAATTTTCTATTAAACCACAAGTCTCCTGGTTTGTTGAGCTTCCAAAGGTAAGTGGGGCGGATCGGGGGTTAAACGGCATCTCCGCGAGGCTCAGAGGAGGCGGCCCCTACCAGACCAGCTTGGGCCCGAATTGAATTTGCCGGGAAGCCGTCGAGGTGCTGGTAATCACCCCGGCCGTCGGCGACACGCCAGACGGAGTGAACGCGACGGCGTTCGGCGTGTTGAAATTGGCGCGGTTCAGGATGTTGAACAGCTCGGTGCGGAATTGCAAGTTGAGTTTTTCGCGCAGGCGCGTGTCCTTGAGCAAGGAGAAGTCCCAGGCGGGCGTTGAGGAGATGCGGCCTTTGGTAGCGCGCGAGAGGCAGGTTGCTTCCGTTGTTGCTGCCGGCGAGGCTCAACTGCGCAGTCGGATTGGAAGCGGCGCTGCCGCCCGGCAACGCGGCCCGGCATGGGCTCTCCGGTAAAGAAGTAGGGGCGGCGAACCCTATAATTCAGATATTAATACCTCAATTTGACTAATTTGGAGCGGAGTGATACACGTAGGGCTTAAGGGGGGCGTACGCCATGCCCGACGAGCCGAAGTCGACCACCCCCGAGCCACCACCCGCCGCACCGGCGCCGCCTAAGGCGGCCCCGCCGAAGCCGCTGGCGGTGATGGCGGCGACTCCCTTGGAAAGCGAACTAGCCACGGAATTGAAGCGGCAGTTCGGCGATCGGATTATCGAAGCTTCGAGTTACGTGGGACAGAGCTTCTTCGTGGTGAAGCGCGACGCAGCGATTTCCATCATCGAGTATTTGAAGCTTGCAGCGAATTTCGACTACCTGGTGGATATTACCGCGGTGGATTGGCCGAAACGCGTTGAGCGGTTCGACCTGATTTACATCGTCTATAGCTTCGCGCGGAACGAGCGGATCCGGATCAAGACTACGATTCCCGACGGGTTTCGGCCGGAGAGCGCGGTGCGAGTGCACCGGACGGCCAACTGGCTGGAACGCGAGGTATTCGACATGTTCGGGATCGAATTCGCCGGGCATCCCGACCTGCGTCGGATCCTGCTCCCGGAGGAGTGGCAGGGGCATCCCCTGCGGAAGGAGTATCCGCTGCTGCAGCAGGACCAGGGCTGGGTTCAAACAAATCTAGGTATCGAGAGGGGGCAGTGAGGATGACGGAAACGACCTTTCTCGATGCCACCGAACTGGTTTTGAATATGGGACCGCAGCACCCGTCGACCCACGGGGTGCTGAGAGTAGTTCTGAAGTTGGACGGCGAAAAAGTCCTGGGCACCGACTGCGTGATCGGGTATCTGCACCGCGGTTTGGAGAAAGTGGCGGAGAACCGGACGTGGGTGCAGTTCAACCCGTATGTCGACCGGCTGGACTACGTGGCGGCCGTGTCAAACAGCCTGGCCTACTGCCTGGCGGTGGAGAAATTGCTGAACGTGGAAGCGCCGCCGCGAGCGCAGGCGATGCGGGTGATCCTGACGGAGCTGAACCGGATCGGCAGCCACTTGCTTTGGCTGGGCACGCATGCGCTGGATATCGGGGCGATCACACCGGTTTTCTATTGCTTTCGCGAGCGGGAAGAGAGCATCAAAATCCTGGAGAAGTATTGCGGGGCACGGCTGACCACGCACGCATTCCGGATTGGCGGGCTGCCGGCAGAGCCGTATGACGGATTTCAGAAGGACGTCCTGGCCTTTTGCGAGATGTTTGTGCCGAAGGTGGACGAATATGAGGAGCTGCTCACCAATAACCGGATCTGGGTCGGGCGGTTGCAGAACGTGGGAGTGCTGACGGCGGAAGAGTGCAAGGAATACGGAGTAACGGGGCCAATGCTGCGGGCGGCGGGGGTCAAGTGGGATATCCGCAAAGCGCTCCCGTACTCGGGGTACGACAAATACGACTTCGAAATCCCGACGCGAACGAATGGGGACACGTACGACCGGTACCTCGTGCGAATCCAGGAGATGCGGCAATCGGCGCGGATCGCGCGGCAGGCAGCGGAGAGCCTGCCGGACGGACCGATTGTGGCGAAGGTTTCCAAGGTGGTAAAGCCTCCGGTCGGGGAGGCGTACGTTTCGATTGAAGCGCCCAAGGGCGAGCTGGGGTTTTACGTGGTGAGCGACGGGTCGGCGCAGCCATATCGAGTGCGGGTCAGGCCGCCCTCATTTGTGAATCTGCAGGCGCTCGACCGGATGGTGCGCGGGGCGCTGATCGCGGACGTGGTGGCGGTGATCGGAACGTTGGACATTGTGCTCGGGGAGGTCGACCGATGATGCCGGCGCTGCTGAAGAAGATTCTGCTCGGCGATTTGTGGGAAGGGCTGCGGGTGACGTTTCGCAACCAGAATCCGAAGTACATTTACACGGAACAGTACCCGGCGCAGCGCCCGGTGGTGCCGGAGCGCTATCGCGGCGCGCCGCGGCTCCGGACCGACCCGGCGACCGGCAAGACGCTGTGCAACGGATGCGGCGCGTGCGCGCTGGCTTGTCCGGAGAACCTGATCGTAGTAGGCAGCGAGCGCAATCCGGAAACCAAGAAGAAAGAGCTGGTAACGTACACGTTCGATCTTTCGCGCTGTATGTTTTGCGGGCTATGCCAGGAGGCCTGCCCGACGGACGCGATCGTGCTGACGCAGGGGTTTGAGCTGGCGATGTATTCCCGGGAAGGACAGATCTGGGACCGGCCGAGGCTGGAAGAAGGGCTGAAACCCACGGTGTACAAATGCTAGCGGACACCGTGTTGTTCTATCTATTCGCGCTGATGGTGTTGGTCGGCGGTGTGCTCACGATCACGCGGCGGAGCGCTGTGCACAGCGCGGTCGCATTGATCGTTTCGCTGCTGGGCGTAGCCGGGCTGTACCTGCTGCAGCAGGCCGAGTTTCTGTTTGCCGTGCAGATCGTGCTGTACGTAGGCGGGATCATGGTGCTGTTCCTGTTCGTGATCATGCTGGTGAACCTCGATCTGGCGGCACAACAGCGGCAGTTCAACCGGCAATGGGCGGTGGCGCTGGCGGCGGTGGTGGCGGCAGGGGTAGAGATCGGGTATTTCATTTGGCGCGGCAAATCCGGTTTCCACATCGCGGAACTGGGCGGCGGGGCGGCGCCGGCCGCGGGGATGGGGAACACCGAACTCGTGGCCGATGCTTTGTTTTCAGAGTACCTGCTGCCGTTCGAGCTGGTGTCGGTGCTGTTGCTGGTGGCGGTGGTGGGCTCGGTGATCATGGCGAAGAAGAGGATTTGAGGATGTATCCGGTCACAACGATTCACTATCTGGCCCTGAGCGCGGCGCTGCTGCTGATCGGGACGGTGGGAGTGCTGACGCGGCGCAACATCGTCATCATTCTGATGTCGATTGAGCTGATTCTGAACGCGGTGAATATCAACCTGGTGGCGTTCTCGCACGCGTTTCATGCGGTCAACGGGCAGATTTTCGCGATCTTCGTGATCACGGACGCGGTGGCGGAGGCGGCGGTGGGGCTCGGTATTCTCATCGCGCTGTTTCGGAACAAAGAGACGGTGCTGGCGGACGAGGTGGATTTGTTGAAGTGGTGACTATGAATTTTCTCGACCAAATCGGGTGGATTCCACTGTTTCCGCTGCTGGGTGCGGTGCTGATGCTGGCGTTCGGGAAACTGCTGGACCCGCAGCGGGAGGAACATGGGCCAGAGGCCGGCGGCCAAGGGCCAGCCCTGCGAGGTCTCATCAGCCTCATCTGTCCCGGCATGGTTTTGATTTCGTTTCTACTGTCGTGCGGGGCAGTATGGCAATTGGCGCGGACGCCGGGCCGCATTCATCAGGTGATTCAGTTCACTTGGGTGGCGGGGCTGCCGTTCCAGATGGCGAACGGGCACTCGGCGCTCTTTCAGGCAGACTGGGGTTTTTTGCTGGATCCGTTGAGTGCGGTGATGATCCTGGTAGTGACGGGGGTTGGGTTCCTGATTCACGTGTACTCGGTCGGGTATATGGCGCACGACGGAGGATATTACCGGTTCTTCGGGTACCTCAACCTGTTCGTGTTCTTCATGCTCATGCTGGTGCTGGCGAACAACTACGCGCTGCTGTTCGTCGGATGGGAAGGCGTCGGGCTGTGCAGTTATCTGCTGATCGGGTTTTACTTTCATAAGACGACGGCGGCGGATGCGGGCAAGAAAGCATTTGTGATGAACCGCGTTGGTGACGCGGGGTTCATCCTGGGCATGCTGCTGATGCTGTGGGTGCTCGGGACGGTACGGTTCACCGACGTCAACGCGTTGCTCCGGGGCGGCGGATTCCACGCGGAGACGGCGGGGTTTGGCGTGCTGAGCGCGATGTCGTTACTGATGTTTGTCGGGGCGACGGGAAAATCGGCGCAAGTGCCGCTGTATACGTGGCTGCCGGACGCGATGGAGGGCCCGACGCCGGTTTCTGCGCTGATCCACGCGGCGACGATGGTGACAGCGGGCGTGTACATGGTGGCGCGGTCGGCGGCCCTGTTTCAATTGACGCCCAGCACGTCCATGATTGTGGCGGCGGTCGGCGCGTTCACGGCGATTCTGGCGGCGAGCATCGCGCTGGTGCAGAACGACATCAAGCGGGTGCTGGCTTACTCGACCGTGAGCCAGCTGGGATATATGTTCGTGGCGTTGGGAGTTGGCGCGTACTGGGTGGCGGTTTTTCACTTGTTCACGCATGCCTTTTTCAAGGCCCTCCTCTTCCTTGGTTCAGGTTCGGTGATTCACGCGCTGGGCGGCGAGCAGGATATGCGCCGCATGGGCGCGCTGCGGAAACGAATTCCGGTGACGCATGGGACTATGCTCGCCGGGTCGGTGGCCATCGCCGGCATTCCCGGCCTGGCGGGCTTTTTTTCGAAGGACGAAATCCTGTGGCAGGCGTACAGCGCGCCTGACGGCGGCACGGTTTTGTGGCTGGTGGGCCTGGCGACCGCGGGGCTGACTGCGTTTTACATGTTCCGGCTGATGTACCTGACTTTCTACGCCGCGTCGCGCGTGACGGCAGAGAAGGAAGCGCACATCCATGAATCGCCGCGGGTGATGACCGTGCCGCTGACGGTGCTGGCGCTGGGCAGTGTGTTCGCGGGCTGGCTGGGCACGCCGAAGCTGTGGCACCTGGGCGAGGGTTTCCGCACGTTCGAGAACTGGCTGGCGCCGGCGTTCGCGACGGCGAAAAGCGTGGAGCATCCGGCATCGACCGAATGGATTCTGATGGGGCTGTCGGTGGCAGTGGCGCTGGCCGGGATTGGCGTGGCGCGATACTTCTACAGCATTCGGACAGATATCCCGGACCGCATCGCTCAAGCGTGGCGGCCGCTCTATACGGTTCTCTACAACAAGTGGTATGTCGACGAGCTATTCGATTTTCTATTCGTCAACGGTTTGGGTAAGGGTGGAGGGCAAGTTTGCAGCGCGTTCGACCGGGACGTGGTGGATGGCGGCGTCAACGGCGCCGGCTGGCTGACGCGCTTCATCAGCTGGCTTTCGATCTGGTGGGACACGTGGATCGTGGATGGAGCGGTGCGGCTTACTTCGTTCCTGGTGAAGGCGCTTTCTTATCCCGTTTGCGTTTTGCAGACGGGGCGCGTGCAGGCGTACGCCTTCTACGTGGTGATCGGGTTTCTGGCGTTTTTCGGCTATTACGTGACGCGGTGACATTATGGAGCACCATCTGCTGAGCATTGTCTTGTGGACGCCCCTGGCGGGGATGCTGATTCTGTTCTTCATACCCGGAGCGAACAAGAAACTGATTCGCCTGTGGGCCAACTTGGTGGCGTTTGCGGGCTTCGCCGTCTCGGTGCCGCTAGTGTTCCGGTTCGAAAGCGGCGCGACGGGCTTTCAATTCGTGGAACGCGCGGACTGGATTCCCTCGCTCGGGGCGCGATATCTGATCGGCATCGACGGCATCAGCCTTCTTCTGCTGATGCTCACAACGGTGATCGGCTTTCTGGCGATTCTTTCTTCGTGGAACGCGATTCAGGACCGGGTGAAGGAATACTACGCCATGTTCCTGCTGTTGCAGACGGGCATAATCGGCGTCTTCACCGCGCTCGATTTCTTCATGTTCTTCGTGTTCTGGGAAGTGGTGCTGGTGCCGATGTATTTCATCATCGGGATTTGGGGCGGGCCGCGAAAGCTGTATGCGGCGATTAAATTCTTCCTGTATACGCTGGCAGGGTCGGTGCTGCTACTGCTCGGCATTTTGACGCTCTACTTCCAGTACTACAAACAGTTCGGCGTATATACGTTCGAGATTCAGGAACTCATGAAATTGCAGCTGCCGCTGGGGCTGGAGCAGGTGGTGTTCTGGGCGTTTTTCCTGGGGTTCGCGGTGAAGGTGCCCATGTTCCCGTTCCACACGTGGCTGCCGGATGCCCACGTGGAGGCGCCGACGGCGGGGTCGGTGATCCTGGCCAGCGTTCTGCTGAAGATGGGGACTTACGGGTTCCTGCGATTGTCGCTGCCGCTGCTGCCGCAGGCCTCGGCGGACCGGACGATCGTGCAGATCCTGGTGGTGCTCTCGCTGATCGCGATTATTTACGGCGCGCTGGTGAGCCTGATGCAGCAGGATTGGAAGAAGCTGGTGGCGTATTCGTCGGTGAGCCACCTGGGTTTCTGCACGCTGGGGATCTTCGCCTTGACGCCGAACGGGCTGGCGGGAAGCGTGATCCAGCAGATCAATCACGGAATTTCGACGGGCATGCTCTTCCTGATCATCGGCGTGGTGTACGAACGGCGGCACACGCGCGAGATCGCCGAATATGGCGGCTTGGCGCACGTGATGCCGCGGTTTGCGACGGTGTTTGCAATCGCGATGTTCAGCTCGGCGGGCTTGCCGCTGCTGAACGGGTTCATCGGAGAGTTCACGATTTTGCAGGGTACATTCGAGGCCAGCCGGGTATGGGCGGCGTTCGCGGTGAGCGGAGTGATCCTGGGCGCGGCGTACCTGCTGTGGCTGTATCAGCGAACGATGTTGGGGCAGGTGACGAACGAGAAAAACCGCGGGCTGCCGGACCTGAGCTTTCGCGAACTGGCCGTTTTTCTGCCCCTGATTCTGTGGGCGTTCTGGATCGGGCTGTATCCGAAGCCGTACTTTGACGTCCTGCGGAAGCCGGTGGCGGAAATTGTCGAGCGCGTGCGGCCCAATCGCGGCCAGGGTCCGGAGGCCAGGGGCCAGTTGGCTGTTTCCCGGCCGGCAACCCCTGACCTCCCGCCCCTGCCGGGAGGCTCGCAATGAGCCAGTTTTATACAGCGACCGACCATTTCACGATCGTGCCGGCGCTGATGCTGGCGCTGTTCGGGTGCGCCATCCTGATGTTCGATTTCCTCCTCTTCACGGACCTGAGGCAGCGCAAATGGCTGCTGCTGTTTGTTCTGCTGGCGGAAGGTTTCACAGGGTACGGGCTGTGGCAGCAGCAGGCGTATTTGACCGCGACAGGTGTCGCCGAGATTACGGGATTTCATGGGTCGGTGACGATTGATGGATTCGGCATTTATTACAACTGGATCTTTGTGGCGGCGGCCGTCATTGTGGCCATCGTCTCGTATAAGTACCTCGAAATTTCGGGCGAGCATCACGGGGAATATTACGCGCTGATCCTGTTCGCGCAATCGGGAATGTATTTTCTGGCGACCGGGACGGACCTGATTACGCTTTTCATCGGGCTGGAGCTGATGGCGCTGTGCTTCTACGTGATGGTGGGTTTTCTGCGGACGGACAAACGGTCGAACGAGGCGGCGATCAAGTACCTTTTGCTGGGCGCTTTTTCGAGCGGCTTCCTGGTTTATGGATTTTCGGTGATGTACGGACTGGCCGGATCGACCAAGCTGACGGCGGTGACGGCGGCGATTGCGATGCGGCCCGCCTGGGATCCGGTGGTCTTCCTCGCGGTGGCGACGACCTCGGTGGGACTGCTATTCAAGATCTCCGCCGTGCCGTTCCACATGTGGGCGCCGGATGCGTACGAAGGAGCGCCCACAACGGTGACGGCGTACCTGGCGGTGGGCTCGAAGGCGGCCTCAATCGCGTTTCTGCTGCGCATCTTTCTGGGGCCGCTGGCCACGGCCCGCCATGTGTGGGAACCGTTGCTTTCCGTAGTGGCGGTGGCCACGCTCACGATCGGCAACCTCGCCGCGATCAATCAGACGAACATCAAGCGGCTGCTGGCGTACAGCTCGATTTCGCACGCCGGATACATGCTGCTCGGCTTGATCGCCGGTAACGAGACCGGCATCAACGGCATTGCGGTGTACGTGCTCGTCTACACCTTCATGAACCTGGGGGCATTTCTGGTGGTGGTGGCGCTGCGGCGGGCCAACATCATCGGCGAAGGACTGGAAGATATCAAGGGGCTGATGCAAAAGAGCCCTGGGTACGCGGTGCTGATGCTGATATTCCTGCTGTCGCTATCGGGGATTCCACCGACGGCGGGCTTTCTGGGCAAGTATTACATCTTTCTTTCGCTGATCCAGACTGGCCACTATACGCTGGCCGTGATCGCGGTGTTGTATGTCGCGGTCGCGGTGTACTACTACTTCCGAATCGTGCGCAGCATGTTCGCGCAGGAGACGGAAGAGAAGGCGCCGCTGGCCACCAGTTTCGGATTGCGCGTGGCGCTGGCAGTGAGCGGCGTCCTGACGCTGGTGATCGGCATTTATCCGGAGCCGTTCCTGCGGCTGGCGCAGACATCGTTGATGCCGTGAGGAATGTATGAGCCAGATCTTCGCGAGTCCGTGGTTCATGCCGCTGGCGGTGACGCTTGTGGCGCTGGCGCTGTTTCCGCTGGTGGCCGGCTACATCACCTTGATCGAGCGGAAAGTGCTGGCGGATTTTCAGGTGCGGCTGGGCCCGATGCGGGTGGGGCCGCACGGGCTGCTGCAGCCGATCGCCGACGCCTTGAAGTTGCTGCTGAAAGAAGACATCATTCCGAGCGGCGCGGACCAGACTCTCTTCTGGCTGGCTCCGGTGATCTCCACGTTTACGGCGCTGACGGCGTTCGCGGTGCTGCCGTTCGCCAAGAATCTCTACGTGGCGGATGTGAATGTGGGGCTCCTGGTGATTTCGGCCATGAGCGCGGTGGGCATCCTGGGGATCATTCTGGGCGGATGGGCGTCCAACAGCCACTATCCGCTGTTGGGAGGGCTGCGCAGCGCGGCACAAATGGTGAGCTATGAAGTGGCGCTCGCGTTCGCGCTGATTTCAGGCGTGATGGTGGCGGGCACGCTCAGCATGCAGGGGATCGTTCAGGCGCAGCTCAACCGGGGTGTCTGGTTCGTGTTTGCCAATTACGGCTTCATGATGGTGCCGTTTGCGGTCTATCTGATCGCGGCCACGGCCGAAACCAACCGCGCTCCGTTCGACCTGCCCGAGGCGGAATCGGAACTGGTGGCCGGGTTTCACACCGAGTACAGCGGGTTTCGCTGGGCTCTGTACTTTCTGGCGGAATACGGCAACATCTTCGTGGTGGCCTCGGTAGCGGTGACGTTGTTCCTGGGCGGCTGGCTGCGGCCTTTTCCGAACGTGGCCTGGCTGACGGTTCCGGTCAATTTTGCCTTTCCAGTCGTCCTATTCGTCGGGTCCGGCTGGCTGACATACCGCATGGTGAAGGGGGTCATCGATCCAATCCAGCAGAAGGTGCTGCTGGCAGTGGCCATGCTCCTCGTGCTGACCGGCACGCTATTTGCAGTGCCTTCGATCAATGGCGCGATCATCGGGTTGTTCTGGTTTCTCCTGAAGGTCTCGGCCGTGCTCTATCTGCTGATCTGGTTTCGCGGCACGTTTCCCAGATATCGCTACGACCAGCTCATGAACATTGGCTGGAAAGTGGCGATACCAACGGGTATGGCGGCCGTGCTGGTGAATGCAGTGCTAGGGATGATCTGAGGTCCAATTTCGGACCGCATTAGTACGTAATGAACGGATCAGAACGGGTAGCAGGCCTCAAAATCGGCCCGCGATCTTGACTGGGGCTCTACCTTACGCCAAAATCCCGATTGAATTATGATATCGGGAATCTTCCGAAACCGGGAAGGACAGGGGTCCGCGCCTGGGCTTTCCACGCTGCAAATAGGCAAATATGAGATCATCCGGCAAACACTGGTATCGAAACCAGCGCGCGTGCGTGTGTTCTTGGCATTTGATGGCAATCTCCAGCGCCCCGTCATGATAAAGGCGGTGGCGGAGGGGAACGATTCGCGCCTGGCGGAGCAGTTCCAGCGCGACGTGACGGCCATCGCCAAGATCCGCGCGCCGAATGTGATCGCCGTTTACGAACTGGGCGAACACGAAGGCCTTCCTTTCGCCGCCATGCAGCACACGGGCGACGATAATCTGGAGGCGGCGATCCGAACCAAGCGAGGCATCCCGTTACTGCAAAAGGCGCTCCTCCTGGAGCAAGTGGCATCGGGCGTGGCGGAAGCCCACCGGGGGGGCCTGGCTTACGTCGGCCTGCACCCGGGCGGGATCGCGCTGACAGGCGACGGAGGTGCGATCGTCCAGGATTTCGGAGTCGCCCGCCTCAGCAGTGCCCAGCAGACTGGTAACGGAATCTATGCAGCGCCAGAGGATGGCAGCGGCGGCTTTATTGCCGATGGGCTCTCCGATGTGTTCGGTTTTGGCGTGATCTGTTACGAGTTCCTGACGGGATCCCATCCGTTCCGGGAGAGCGACTCCCCGGCATGTGACTGGGCCCTGGAGCCCGCGCCGTTGAGACAGTTGTTGCCTGACTGCCCTGAAGCCTTGGAGCGTATGGTCGCGCAGTCAATGGCAATCGGGCGCGAACAGCGGCACCGAAGCTTTGCCGAGATCCAGGAAGAACTTAGACCGATCGTCCGCACGCTAAAGCGCAACCGGGCGGCGGAGTTATGGGCGGACGGCCGCCGGTTGATCCACACGGAGAAGCTGGAGGAGGCGCAGGGGGTGGTTCGGGAGGCGCTCCAACTGGATCCGGAGGATCCGGACGGCCAGCAGGTGAGCAAGGATCTCCGGATACTGGTGCAACGTCAAAAGATACGGAAGCAGATCGAACATTTGTGGCGGGAAGCGGACGAGATGGCGGCGCACCGGCGTTTTTTCGCCGCGGTGGATCTGCTGGAAGCCGCTGTGCGCCTGGATGCGACCGAATTGGAAACCGAGCGGCGCCTCAACAAGATGCGAACGCGCCTGGGCGCCAGCGTCGAGGCCGCGCGCTGGAGCAGCGAAGCCAGAATCTTGCAGGAAAAGGGCGAACTGGAGGAGGCGCGCGCCAAAGCCGCCAAGGCGCTCGAACGCGATCCGGAAGATCACGAAGCGCGAGAGTTGCTGCATTCGATTCGGGAATTGGCCGAACGACGGGAGCGGGACGCGCGCCACGAGGAAGGTATTGGCAAAGCGAAAGCACTGGCTTTGGAAGGTCTGTTTGAGGAGGCTGTGGCGGTTCTGACAGCGCTGCAGGCCGACGACTCGGACTCACCGCTTCTCCAACAATGGATCGACCAGATCGAAAACCAAAAGAGCACGGCGGAGAAGCAGCAGCGTTTACAAGCAATCACCAGCGAGGCGGAATTTCTCTTATCCGGCAAGCGATACGGCGAGGCGATTGCAGTGGTTGAGGCGGCCGTGGTCGAATTTCCGGGCAACACAGCGCTGGCAGAGCTACGGGAACGCGCCCGGCGCGAGGAGGAACGTGCCGCGGTTATCGACCGTGAAACTGCGCGCTGTGACCAGTTGTGCCGGGAATGGCGCTTCGACCTGGCGCGGGAAGCGGTGGAGCGGGCGTTGTCGGTTTTGCCCGGCGAACCCGCTCTGCGGGATTTGCAGCAGCGGGTCGACGCACAGGAGCGAACCCATCAACGGGCGGCGCGTGTACGCGAGGCGCTCAGGCAAGCCGACTGGCTGGTCGAGCAGGACCGGCCCGACTTGGCGGCCCGCTTCCTCAAGGAGTGGCTTGGCGGCGCGCTGGATGAGCCCCAACTGGCGGAGCGGCTCAAGGATCTGGAAAAGAAGCTGCCGGAGTGGGAGCAGCGGCGGTTCCTTGACGTTCTGGAAGAGTTCGCGGTAGGCCGCGGTCCATCCGTGCTCCTGCCTGTGCTGGAAGAGGCGTTAAAGGCCGGCGCGCCAGGCGCCGGCGTTGCGGAAGCGGCCGAAGGGCTGCGCCGAAGGCTCCACGAGGAGGCAACCCTCGCGGAGGCGCGGCGCTACCTCGCAGCGGGGGATCCCGACTTGGCGGAGCGGGCCTTGCAACGCGGCAGGGAATTCCTGCGCGACGCGCCAAAATCCCTGGAACAAGAGATTGACGCGTACAGAAAAGATGCGGGCGAACGGCGCGCCGCCGAGATACTGGTGGGTCAACGCAGGCTCGCCGAGGCCGACCAGGCACTGCGGCGGCTGGCGTCGCGGGATTGCCCGGAGATCCAGGAACTGCTGGATCTGGTGCGCGCGATCCGCGCGGCGAACGATGAAACGGCATTCCGCCAACGCGTCAAAGGAACCGCGATCTTGTTGGCGCGGCAGAGTAAGGTTGAAGAGGCAGAGGATGTGGCTCGCCGGCTGGCAGCGCTATATCCAGGCGACTCCGCTTTGGAGGAGGTCAGATCGATTGGTCGCGCCAACAGCGGAAGCGGCGCCGAGAAGGTTGGTTCGAGCGCCGAGGCCGCAACACCTTTGCAACCGGAACCGGCGCCAAAGGTATTCCTGCCGACGCCGCAAGCCGGGCGGGATCGCCGGGCCGTTTCCAAAGCGGCGGTTCTGGCAGGAGTGCTGACAGTAGCGGCCGCAGGAGCAGGACTCTGGGAATACTCATCGAAGCCGGTTGAGAAAGCCGCGAACAAGCCGGCGCTCATTCAGGAGAACCCACGATCGATTGCGAAGCCGCGCCAAGCGGCGCCGCCAAGCGAGGCGCGGGTGACGGCAGAATCGTCTTCCTTGGAGCAGTCCGACCAGGAACACATCGCCTCGGTGCGGACGGCGAAGGCGGCCATTGCGCGAAAGTCGATTGCGGTGCCCGCGCCGGTAACGCGCCGGGCCTTCCGCGCGCCGGCCTCGCGGCTCGTGGCCGAACGAGGACAGAGGTTGGATCTTCCGGCGCCGCCTGCTCCATCTGAGGGCGCTGCCCACGAAGAGCCGGGGGCGCTCGCGATCGGTCAAGGTTTGCCGAGCACTGCGCCGCCTGCGCCAAAAGCCCTGCCTGCCGAACAGAGCACCAGGGCGATCCGAGGTAGCGTGGTACAGCCTGCTCGACTGATCAGCGCTCCGGCACCGCGGTTCCCGATGCTGGCGGCTCACAATCGCGTGTCCGGTTCGGTCGGAATCGACGCCGTGGTGGATAAGCAAGGGCATGTCAAGCAAGTAAGCGCCGTGCGTGGGAATCCGCTGCTCACGGAGGCCGCGAAGCAGGCGGTGTTGAAGTGGCGGTATGAGCCGGCGACCATTGACGGCGAGCCCGTCGAATCCCAAGTGACGATTACCGTGCGCTTCGCGGGAGCAGAGAAATAACGGCACCGGCGACAAGATCGCCCGGCGTTCCAGGCACTCGCAAGATCCCGAGCGGACGCACGCGTTACCGGAAGACGCCGGTATGGCCTAGCGAATAACGGCCGGGCTGCGGGTAGACGCAGAGGCCGTGTGGCCCATGGCCTACCGGAATGCGGGCCAACAAATGGCCGTTGGAGGTGTCGATGGCATACACCTCGGAATTGTAGCGGCCCGACAGCCAGAGCACTTTCCCGTCGGCGGAGACGCCCCCCATATCGGGGCTCCCGCCTCCCGGCAAAGTCCACTTGTCCATTACCTTGCGCGCGCGGAGGTCGATGCGGGAAATACTGCCTTCCTCACGGTTGGACACGTACATCAGGCGCGAATCGCGGCTTACATACAGGCCATGCGCGCCCTTGCCAGTAGGCAGGAATCCGATCTGTCTAAGAGCGTCGCCATCGATCAAGTGCACGCCATTGGCATGCATGTCGGCCACATAAAACACTTTTCCATCCGGGGAGGTCTTGACGTCCTGCGGCATGCCGGGTGGTTGAACCGGCAACTTCCCCAAAAGTTTTTGCTCAGCGACATCAACTTTCACTACGGCCTCGCCGAATTCGCAGCTGGCGATCAAGTAGCGCCCGTCGGCGGAGAAATCCATGTGGTCGATACCTTTGCAGTTTATCCAGAGCTGGTTGGAGAGCTTCCACGTTTGCGCGTCATAAAATTCCAGGCGCTCCCGCTGCTCGGCGACAACGATAGCGAACTTGCCATCGGGCGTAAAGTACATGTTGTAGGGGTCCCGGACGCGGACAGTGCCGCGGACGCCGCCCGTCCAGGGGTCGATCTTCGTCAGGCTGTTGCCTTTGTCGTTGAGAACGTAAAGCGTCTTCAGGTCCCACGATGGCGTAACGTGCTGCGGCAGCCGGCCGACGCGAAAGTGGTCGATCACCTTATAGCTGGCCGGATCGATGACGTCGACCGTATTGCTCTCAGTGTTGGGGACGTAGACGCGAGAGACGAATCCGCGGACGACAGAACTCAACTGGCCCGGACGGTCGGCGGCGTAGATGTCGTTCGGATCCAAGACCGGCGGCATGCCGGGCAAGGGGGCTTCGGCGGGCGCGGCGGCCGCCAACGCCAGCCAAACCGCTGCGATTACTTTTGCGAAGCGGCGATTGCCTGCTCCAAGTCCCAAATGATATCCTCCGCGTCCTCGATACCCACTGAGATGCGCACCAGGTCTTTGGTGACGCCGGCTTCGAGTTGTTGCTCGTCGCTCAGTTGCTGATGCGTCGTGGATGCCGGATGAATGATCAAACTCTTGGCATCCCCCAGATTCGCGAGATGTGAGAAAACCTGCACCGAGTCGATGAGCTTACGGCCGGCTTCGAGGCCGCCTTTGATGCCGAACGTCACGATGGAGCCGCAGCCTTTGGGCAGATACTTTTGCGCAATTTTGTAATAGGGGCTCGACGGCAAGCCGGGGTATTTGACCCACGTTATCGCCGGGTTTTTGCAGAGCCAGTGCGCCACTTCCAAAGCATTCCGGCTGTGCTGTTCCATGCGGTACTTCAGGGTTTCGATTCCCTGCAAGAACAAGAACGAGTTGAAAGGACCCAGACAGGGCCCGAAATCGCGGAGCCCCTCGACCCGCACCTTGATGATGTAAGCGAGATTTCCGAAGACTTCCGCGAACTTCATGCCATGATAGCCGGGGCTGGGCTGCGTGATGGCCGCAAACTTTTCATTCCACGCGAATTTTCCACTATCGACGATGATGCCTCCGATGGAAGTGCCGTGGCCGCCCAGAAATTTGGTGGCGGAGTGGACGACGATATCGGCGCCGTGCTCGACGGGCCGGCACAGGTAGGGCGAGGCCATGGTGTTGTCGATGACCAGCGGCACGCCGGCCTGGTGCGCGATGGCGGCGACGCGTTCGATATCGAGGACGTTCATGCGCGGGTTGGCGATGGTTTCGCCGTAGAGCGCGCGGGTCTTGGGCGTGATGGCCTTGCGAAAATTCTCCGGGTCATCCGGCTCGACGAATTTGACGTTGATCCCGATGCGGCGGAAGCTGACGTCGAACTGGGTGTAGGTGCCGCCGTAGAGGGTGCTGGCGGCGACCACCTCATCGCCGACCTCGCAGAGGCTCGAGATCGCCAGAAACTGCGCCGCCTGGCCGCTCGACGTAGCCAGGCCCGCAATCCCTCCCTCGAGCGACGCCACGCGCTGCTCGAAGACATCGGTGGTCGGATTCATGATTCGGGTATATATGTTCCCGAATTGCTGCAGCGCAAATAAGGAAGCCGCGTGCGAGGAATCGTCGAACGTATAGGACGTAGTCTGATAAATAGGCACTGCTCGGGCGTGGGAAGCGGAGTCCGGTGTGTGGCCCGCATGCAGGGAACGGGTGGCAAAGCCCATCTGGCGGGCCGGAGCGGTTGTGTCAGGCATAAGCACTCAGCATACCAAGCGAACCAGCGTATCTACTGTAAAAAGACACCCGCCTTTTTGAAATCGCCGGCTTCGACGATCACCAGCGCGGCCGGATCGATCTGGCGGCGGAACGCGGCGGTGACCTGATCGGGGGGGATTGCGGCGATACGGGCTTCGAAATCGGCGTCGAATTTCATGGTGCGATCGAAGCGCTGCCGGTTCCCGAGGAGGCGGGCGAGCGCTGGATCCTGCGAACGAGCGACGGTCTGCGCCTCGAGGAACGACTTCTTGGCCGAGGCAACCTCGTCGGCGGTAAAGCCATCGCGCGCAGTGCGGGCGAGTTCATCCAGGAAGCTGGCCTCGACTTTGGGAGCGTTCTGAGGGGCGCTGATGATCGAAGCGCGGAACGAGCCGCCATCATCTTTGGCGGGCGCGCCGAATTGCGAGCCGACTCCGTAGCTCAGCCCTTCCTTATCGCGGATGCGGCTGAACAACCGGGAGCCGGGATTGCCGCCGAGAATGTAGTTGGCAAGGACCATCGCCGGGTAGTCGGGATCTTCGTCAGACATCCGCACGGCCATCCCGGCGAGGAAGGTCGCGTTCTGCTTGTCGGGCGTTTCGATGTGTTGCTTGCCGGCGTCGGCTTTCTTGTACGCTGTGACCACTCGCTCGTACCGGGAAGGGCTCTTCCAATCGCCCAGCAAGTCCGCCGCAAGCTTTTGGATGGGAGCGGGATCGAATTGTCCCACGACGACAAATTCGCCTTCGGAGGCTCCATAGAACTTTTGATAGAACTGGCGCACTTCGTCCAAAGTGACCTTTTTCAAATCTTCCATCGTTTCTTCGGCGCTGGAAAAGTAGCGCAAATCGCCGCGCGGATATAGGTTCAATCGCTTGCCGAGCGCGACCGAGGCCAAGGCCCCAGGGTCGCTGCGCGACGCCTCGACGCCCGCCAGGCGCTGCTGCCGGAGTTGCTCGAATTCTTTCTCCGGAAAGACAGGCTCCCGGAGAATCTCGGCGGCCAGCCGCAACGCGTCCGGAAGGTTAGCTTCCGCGGTCTGAATGCTGGCGGTAGCGTTGGTGGGGCCGCCGGTGACGGTAAGACGCGCCTTGAGGCGGTCGATCTCGTCCTGAATCTGCTGCCGCGTCTTGTTTTTCGTGCCGCGCATCAGGAGGGCGCCGGCCATGTCGGCCGCTGTCTCCTGGCCGAAGAGCGCTTTTTCATCGCCGAAACGCAACGTGAGCACCGCTTCCACCATGCCGCCACGGGTCTTCTTGGGCAACAGAGAAACCTTTACCCCGCCGGGCAAACGCGATCGGGTGACCCGCGATTCAATGTTGGCAGGAGACGGATCAAAGGCTTCGCCCTGCGAAACCGCAGCGCCACCTTTGTAATCTTTCAGCATGGCGGCGACGTCGGTGACCTGCGGGATTTCCGCGCGATCTGGTTCTTTGGTGGGAATGAACTCGGCCACTGTCCGGTTCGATTCCTTCAAGTAAGCTTTTGCCACGCGCTGCACATCCTGCGGAGTAACGGCCTTGATCCGATCGCGCATAAGGAACAGCAGACGCCAGTCGCCTTGCGCGGCCCACTCGGAGAGCGTGAGCGCCAGGGACTGCGTGTTCGTCATCAACAGATCGATCTGTTTTAAGATGCGGGTTTTGGCGCGATCGATTTCCTGTTGCGTGGGCGGTTCGCTCGCCAGGCCCTCAATCGTGCTGATGAGCGTCTGACGGGCGTCATCGATGGACTGGTCCTGACGCAGCCGAACCGTTGCCAACACGAAACCAGGGTCGTGCAGTTCCTCCGCGTCCATGTTAGCCGCGACCGCCTTCTTGTTCTCGACCAGCGCTTTATACAGCCGGCCCGAGGGTGTTTCGCCCAAAATCCCGGTGAGCACTTCGGCAACGGCGGTATCGGGATGCGAGCCGGCCGGAATGTGGTAGAGCACGCGAATGCTCTGGTTATCGCCGACGCGCCGCAACGTCACAAAGCGCTCGCCGTCCTGAGTGGGTTCGAGTGTGTAAGAGGGCTCGATTCTTCGTTGCGGGCGGGGGATCCGGTTAAACGATTCAGCGATCCAAGCCAGGGCCTGGCTTTCGTCAAACTTACCGGCGATTGTGAGGAGGGCGTTATCCGGCTGGTAATACTTCCGGTAGAAGTCAGCCAGCTTGGGAACCGGGACGTTTTCGATATCGGAGCGGTTGCCGATGGTGGGCTTGCCGTAATTGTGCCAGATGTAGGCGGTCTCCATGGCGCGCTCTTCGAGAATGCGATCGGGGCTGTTCTCGCCGCGTTCGAACTCGTTGCGTACGACGGTCATTTCGGCGTCGAGGTTCTTCTTGTCAATTCTGGCGTTGACCATGCGGTCGGCTTCCATTTGAATCGCCCAGTGGACATTCTCAGCAGTCGCATTCGCGGTCTCGAAGTAGTTGGTGCGGTCGTAAGAAGTGGTGCCGTTCCAGTTGTTGCCGACATGAGCGGCAAGATCCTGCTTGATGTCGCCACGGGTTGCGGTCTCGCGGAACATGAGGTGCTCGAGTAGGTGCGCCATGCCGGTCTCGCCGTACCCCTCGTGCCGCGAACCCACCAGGTACGTGACGTTGACCGTGACCTTAGGATTGGACGGATCCGGGAAGAGCAACACGTGCAGACCGTTGGGGTAGGCGTACTCGGTGATGCCTTCGACCGACGTGACTTTCTGGACGCCCGGCGGCAGAGTTTGCGGCCAAGCGAACGCGGTACAGAGGAGGAGGCAGACAGCGAAGCGGCGCATAGACACCTCGGCCGAATTATAACGCAGCGGGCAAAAAGCACGAGTCAGCACGTCATGCTAGAGGCAGGAGTCAACTCCGCGGCACGCTTCCGCCAGTCGGAAGCGTAAAAACTGGCAATCATGCGTCGGACAGTGGAGGAAATGAAAGGCCCGGCCTGGCCTCACACACCCCAGCAGTAGTCTTCCACCGCGCGTTCAATCGAGCTGTCCTGCTCGGTGAGGCGCATCAGCTCCAGGCGGATGGCGTCGACCAGGGCTTTCCAGCTTGCCTCGATCACGTTGTCGGAGACACCGACCGTCGACCAACTCCGGCGATGATCCGACCACTCGATCAACACGCGGACATTGGCGGCGGTACCTTTGCGGGAATCAAGCACACGCACTTTGTAGTCGGTCAGTCGCACATCTTTGATTTGGGGATAAAGCTTCGACAGGCAAGTGCGGAGGCACAGGTGCAGCGCGTTGAATGGGCCGTGGCCGCCGGCTGTCGCGGAATGCACGCCGTCCTGGGCGCGCAGAGTCACGGTGGCGGTGGTGTGCGAGCCGTCACTGCCCCCAGCGCGCGTGGTCACCTCGTAACTGTCGACGTCGAAGAAATGCAGACCGGGGTGAAGCGCGTCGCGCACCAATAACTCAAAGGTGCCCTCGGCGGCTTCCAGCTCGTAGCCCTCGTATTCCATCTGCTTAATGCGCTCGAGCAGATCGCGGCGGGCATCCTCATCGAGACGATCGGCCAGGCCGTGCTGCTTGAGCTTATACATGATGTTGCCGCGGCCGGAAAGATCGCTCACCAGGACGCGCTGGCGGTTGCCGACGGTTTCCGGTGAGATGTGCTCGTAAGTGGCCGAGTCCTTAAGAACGGCGCTGACATGCACGCCGCCCTTGTGCGCGAAGGCGCTCTTGCCTACAAACGGCTGATCGTTGCGGAGCGGCAGGTTGGCGAGCTCGGAGATGAACTTGCACACCGAGGCGAGGCTGGCCAGTTTTTCGCCCCCAACGGTTGTATGGCCCAGTTTCAATTCAAGGTTGGCGATGATGGAGGCTAGATTCGCGTTGCCGCAGCGCTCGCCGTAACCGTTCATACAGCCCTGCACATGAGTGGCGCCGGCATCCACTGCCGCCAGCGTGTTCGCTACTGCCAGATCGGAATCGTTATGCGTGTGAATGCCGATCACGCCATCGAAGCGTTTGCGCACTTCCTTCACGACTTCTTCGATGCGGCTGGTGATGGTGCCGCCGTTTGTGTCGCAGAGGCACAGCACACTCGCGCCGCCCTGTTTGGCGGCTTCGAGCGTCTTGAGCGCGAAACCGGGGTTCGCGGCATAGCCATCGAAGAAGTGCTCCGCGTCGTAGACCACTTCCTTGCCGTGATCCCTCAGGTATTTGACGGTCTCGGCGATGAGCTTGACGTTTTCCTCCAGTGTGATGCCAAGCGCGCGCTTCACATGAAGGTCCCACGTTTTGCCGAAGATGCTGACTACTGGTGTGCCGGCCTCGACCAAGGCCTGTACGTTGCGATCTTCCTCCACCGGGTTTTTAGCAAACCGCGTGGACCCAAAGGCGGTGAGGCGCGCGTGCTTCAGCTCGAGATCCCGTGCGCGGATGAAAAACTCCTTGTCCTTGGGATTCGATCCCGGCCAGCCGCCTTCGATGTAATCGATGCCGAGCTCGTCCAGCTTCTGAGCGATGACCAGCTTATCCTCCACCGAGAAGGAGACAGCCTCGCCTTGCGTGCCATCGCGGAGCGTCGTATCGAATGTGAAGATCTTCATAAACCACCCGGGGCGCAAAGCCCGAATCGGATAAATTCTGACTTACTCTACTTCTTGGCGGTGGCCGCGGAGGAATCCTGCGGGACGCCGGCCTCTTTCTTCTTCTTCAGGAACGGCATCATTTCGCGGAGCTCGCGGCCCACGTGCTCGATGCGCTGATCTTTTTCGGCTTCCCGCATGGCCAGAAACTTCTTACGCCCGGTGCGGTTTTCGTCCATCCACTGGCGCGCGAATTCGCCGGATTGAATTTCCGAAAGGATTTTCTTCATTTCGGCGCGCGTCTGATCGTTGATGATGCGCGGACCGCGCGTGTAATCGCCGTACTCGGCCGTGTCGGAGACCGAGTAGCGCATATAGCTGAGGCCGCCTTCGTAGATCAGGTCGACAATCAGCTTGACCTCGTGGAGGCACTCGAAATAGGCGATTTCAGGGGCGTAGCCGGCGTCCACCAGCGTTTCAAAGCCCGCGCGAATCAGGGCGCTGACGCCGCCGCAGAGCACGCTCTGCTCCCCGAACAGGTCGCTTTCCGTCTCTTCTTTAAAGGTCGTCTCGATGACGCCGGCCTGCAAACAGCCGAGCGCAAGTGCGTATGCTAGCGCGTTTTCCAGCGCCTTGCCCGAAGCATTCTGATGAATCGCCACCAGCGCGGGCACGCCGACTCCTTCCACATACAACTCGCGCACGCGGTGGCCGGGCGCCTTGGGCGCGATCATCGACACATCCACGTCTTTCGGCGGCTTGATCTGCTGGAAGTGAATATTGAACCCGTGGGCGAACATGAGCGTCTTGCCGGCGGTCATGTGCGGCGCGATTTCGTTGTTATACAGATCGCCTTGCAGGTGATCGTGCACCAGGATCATGACTACATCGGCCTCCTTCGCGGCATCGGCCGTGTTCAGGACCCGCAGACCCGACGCTTCCGCCTTGGCGCGCGACTTGCTGCCGGGGTACAGGCCGACAATCACGTCGACTCCGGAGTCGCGCAGGTTCAGCGCGTGCGCATGGCCCTGGCTGCCATATCCGATAATGGCGACCGTGCGCCCCTTCAAATAGTCCAGATTTCCGTCTTTTTCGTAGTAGCGTTTCGCCATCTCTCTCTCCCCAGATTGACCCCTAACGGGGTACCCCCGTCGCGGCTCTGTGTCGAATGCGTTAAACCGTCTCTTCCACCTTGGCCGGGCCTTTGGTCGGTACCGGCGGCTGCAGGCGCAGTTTCTTGGCTTCCAGCGCGATCGCCAGGGCGCCGGACCGCGTCACGTCGATTTCGCCGTAACTGCGCATCACATCCACAAATTCGTTGAGTTTCTCGGGGTCGCCCGTCACTTCGATGGCGAATCCTTCTGTCGAGGAATCCACGACGCGGCCGCCGAAAATCTCGGCCTCCTTGAGCACCGCCTGGCGGGTTTCCTGCGCTGTCCGCACGCGCACCAGTACCAGCTCGCGGATCACGGCCGGCGAGTCACTCATGTCGACCGCCTGCAGCACGTTGATCAGCTTGTTCATCTGTTTGATCACCTGCTGCCGGAGCGCCGAATCGACTTCTACCGCGATGGTCATGCGCGACAGCTCCGGATCGAGCGTGCGCGCGACCGTCAGGCTCTCAATGTTGTAGCCCCGTTGCGTCAGCAGCCCCGTGACACGCATCAGCGCGCCCGGCTTGTTTTCCACCAATAAAGAAATGATCTGTAACACGTCTCGCCCCTTGCTACTTCGCCGCCACGGGCTGGGGAGGTCCCAGCACCATTTCGTTGATGGCTCCGCCGGCCGGCACCATCGGATACACACACTCGGCTGGCGAAACCTTCACGTTAAGAAGATACGGTCCGGGTTCGTTGACCGCCGTTTCCAGCGCGGCCGCCAATTCCCAGGGCTTATCGATGGTCCTGCCCTTGAATCCGTAGGCCGCCGCCAGTTTCTCCGCGTCTGGGAAACAATCCAGCTCGACGGCACTGAGGCGGTTGTTGTAGAAGAGCTCCTGCCATTGGCGCACCATGCCGAGATAGCCGTTATTCATGACCACGATTTTGATGGGCAGACCGTAGGCCGCTACGGTTGCCAACTCGGGAATCGACATCTGGAAACCGCCATCGCCGACGACGGCGAAGACCAGTTTGTCGGGACGGGCAAACTGCGCGCCGATAGCGGAAGGCAGGCCAAAGCCCATGGCGCCCAAGCCGCCGGAGTTGATCCACAGGCGCGGCGCGCCGAAGCGCACCAGTTGCGCCGCCCACATCTGATGCTGGCCGACGTCGGCGGTAACAATGGCGCGGCCTTGCGAGAGGCGATCGATCTCGGCCATCAAGTGCTGCGGCTTGATTTCAGTATCGGAGGTGACCGGCTGTAGGGGATGCTCGTGCTTCCAGCGGCGGATCTGGCTCCACCAGGCATTGCGCGCGGCCTCGAGCCCGCCAGCGGGCGTCCGGTTTTCCGCCAGTGCCTCGTTGAATTTGGCCAGCACCCTCTTGACATCCCCGACGATGGGGACGTCGGGAGCGCGGTTCTTGCCGATCTCCGCGGGATCGATGTCCACGTGGATCACTTTGGCGTGCGGCGCGAACGCCGCCAGCCGGCCCGTCACCCGGTCGTCGAAGCGGACACCCAGCGCGATAAGCAGATCGGCGTTCGACATGGCCATATTGGCCGCGTAGCTGCCGTGCATGCCCGGCATGCTGATGAAGTTCGGGTGTTCCGACGGCAGCGCGCCAAGGCCCATCAGCGTGTTCACGGCCGGGAAGTTGGTGCGCTCGACGAACTCGCGCAGTTCCCCCGACCCATCGGCGGCGATGATGCCGCCGCCCCCGTACACCAGGGCGCGCTCGGCCTTCTGAATCAGTTGCAGGGCGCGGCGGATCTGTCCCGTATGGCCTTCGGTGAAGACCTTATAGCCGGGCAGGTGAATGGCCGTCACGTGCGAATAATGACCTTGTGCCTGAAAGACGTCCTTCGGGATATCCACCAGCACCGGACCCGGCCGGCCACTTGCCGCCACATAAAAAGCTTCGTGCACGATCTGCGGCAGATCTTCCAAGGTCTTCACCAGGTAATTGTGCTTGGTGCAAGAACGAGTGATGCCGAACGTATCGGCTTCCTGGAACGCGTCGCTGCCGATGAGCTTGGTCGAGACCTGGCCGGTGATGGCGACGATCGGGATCGAATCCATCATCGCGTCGACTAGGCCGGTGGTAAGGTTGGTCGCGCCGGGGCCGGACGTCGCGCAGCAGACCCCCACTTTGCCCGTGGCGCGAGCGTAACCTTCGGCCGCGAACGCGGCGTTTTCCTCGTGGCGGACCAGCACATGGCGCAGGGGGTGGTCGTAGAGCACGTCATATAAAGGGAGCGTGACACCGCCCGGATAACCGAACATGCAGTCCACGCCTTCCCGGCTCAAGCATTCCAGCAGCATGCGCGCGCCGCTCATCAAGGTCGACATATCTTGTACCTCGTCAAAAGTGCCGTAAAAACGAAAAAGGCCATCAGCCGGGTTGTTCGACCCCGCTGATGGCCTTGGGAACCTTCGTTCCGCCGGGCCTACGCGGGGCCGGCTACGATGACTACGATAATAAGGCCTACAGGAATAGCGATGGTTTGGGAGAGAACCGCGCGCAACCATCGACCTGGACAACCGCTGATCATCGGGAACTTACATCGAGTGTAGCGGACAAGATTTTCAAATGCAAGTGGCAGATTGTATAAATAAAAGTAATTCACGCATTTGGGTCAATGGCCCGACGCCGCGCTGGTTCCAGCCGAAGCACTACCTTCGGTCGACGGCGCGAAGCGCCAGCGGTCGATCAACTCCCACCACAGTAGGTGCTGCCATTCCACAACCGCGGTCCGGACCCATTCCCGCTTCCGCCACCACCCGGTATTGAACTTCGTGTCATCCGCGACGGGAACAATCGACCAGCGGTATTGCGGCATCAGGTGTGAAAATATCGCCAACGAACGCCGGGTATGGAAATCGGACACCACCAGCAAAACAGAGCGAGCGCCGCTTTCCTTCAGGCAGTTTCCAACTTCATACGTCTCCTGCGCGGTCGTGTCCCCGGCGATCGCACAGACTTTGACGCGTCCCCCGTCACTGGCGGTTCTCTTGACAAACTCGCCGGCCAACTCGGCCTGGCTACGGCCGAATAGCACCAGGTTGATTCGCGCATCCAAGAACAATTCGCGCCCATAACCATCCCGCAGCAGCTCGAGAGCCTTCCAGTACTGGGCGTCTAGCGAATCGCCCTGTGTGATCACCAACGCGTCGGATTTCTGCCGGTTGTCCACAACCAGAAAACGGCCGCTGTTACGAAAGAGAATCACCAGCACCCCGAGCGTGACGGCCGCCAGCACGAATCTTCGGATGGGCCAATTTCCTTTCATGGCCTACGCCGTGCGCGCCGATTGCTGAATATCCCGGTGGTTGACCTTGGCTTTGAAACCGGCCTTGATGAGATTTCCCCGAATCTCATCGGCAATCATCACCGAACGATGCTGTCCACCGGTACATCCGAAAGCGATGGTGAGATAACTCTTGCCTTCGTGGATATAGTGCGGCACCAGATAAATCAGCAGGTCGGAAATGCGCGTGATAAATTCAACCGTTTGCGGAAATGACCGGATGTAGCGCGCCACCGCCGGATTTTTTCCAGTCAGATTTTTGAACTTCGGAATATAGTTCGGATTCGGCAGGAACCGAACATCGAAAACCAGGTCGCTATCCGGCGGTAACCCATACCGATAGCCGAAACTAGTGACATAAATGCGGATGTGGGATTGTTCACGCTGCCCGGTAAAACGCTCGCCGATGAATTCGCGAAGATCATGAACCGTGAATTTGGAAGTGTTGATGATCAGGTCGGCCACTGCGCGGATGGGTGCCAGTCGCTGGCGCTCGGCGCGAATGCTTTTGATGATGGAGCGGTCCACGCCCAACGGATGCGGCCGGCGCGTTTCGCTGAAACGGCGCACCAGCGCGCCTTCGTCGGCCTCCAGGAAGATCAATTGCGTGGGAATCGTTTGCCGGAGCCGTTCAAAAATCTTCGGGAACCGCTTCAGCCCGGCGCCTTCCCGGATGTCGACGACCAGCGCAGTTGCCCGCACCGTGGGATTGTCGCGGGTCAATTCGGCGAATTTCGGAATCAACTCGACCGGCAGATTGTCGACTGAGTAGAACCCGAGATCTTCCAGCGCCTTCAGCACGGAAGCTTTGCCGGACCCGCTCAAGCCCGTGATCACCACCAGCTCCGGCGTCCGCGCAGGCGTCCCCCCCGTGCGGCCGGCTGCCGGAGGATTCTTCCGCGCCATCCCGCGCCGCTATCCTTCCACTAAGTCGAAATTGCCGTCGCGGCGCCGCACCAGGACCGAAACGCGGTCGCTCTTTGCATCGCGATAGACCAGATAATCGCGACTCTTGTCCATCTCCAATAGCGCTTCGTCCAGCGTCATCGGTTTGCGCTTCTGGTGATGATTGACGCGGAATACCTGGCGCTCCGATTCGGTTTCAGCTTCGGGTTCCGGAACCGAAGCCGCTTCACCTTCTTCGGCGGCCCGTCGGGGTGTGCGTTTCGTGTCCCGCCATTTCGTCCGCGTTTTGACTGCCTGCTTTTCCAGCTTTTCGATGGAAGAGTGGATGGCCGTGAAGAGGTCGTTGCTCGATCCGATTCCCACTAGTTGATGATGATGATAATTGATCGTCGCCTCCGCATGGTGTAAATGCCGCTCCAAAGACAGAATCACGTGGGCTTCGCATTCTTTCCTGCCATCCAGCAGCTTCCCGACTTTGGCGAAGCGCGCTTCCAGCTTCCTCAACTGGGCTGGAGCCAGTTCCACCTGCCTACCCGTGTACGTGATCTTCATGCGATCTCCAGTCGGGGGCGGCCGATGACACCCCGCCCCTCTTCCCTATAAACGTTATAACTCCATTTACTGTGGTCAGTTGCGAATGCGGCGCTGGTGTGTGGAGGGAATCTTCATGTCCTCGCGGTACTTGGCGACGGTGCGGCGCGTCACGTCGATCCCCTCGGCTTGCAGCAGCGCCGTGATCTGTTCGTCGGTGAGCGGCCGGGCGCGATCCTCGTCCTCGATCATCTTCTTGACCTTGCGCTTGAGAAGCAGCAGCGGAGTGCCGCTTCCGGATGGCCCCTGCACCGCTTCCGAGAAGAAATAACGCAGTTCGAACACGCCCTGCGGCGTGTGCGCGTACTTGCTGGCGACCGCCCGACTGACGGTCGAAGGATGCACGCCAACCTCTTCGGCCACCTCTTTGATCATCATCGGCTTGAGGTGATCGAGGCCGTGCGCCAGAAACTCGGTCTGCCGCCGCACAATCGCCTGGCAGACCTTGAGAATCGTCTGCTTGCGCTGTTCGATGTTTTTCATCAACTGGATGGCCGAGGTGTAACGCTCGCGCACGTAGTCGCGCACTTCTTTGGTAGCTCCGTTATCCCGGTCCAGCATGCGCCGATACTGCGCGTTGAGGCGCAGCTGCGGCACATCGTCGTCGTTGATCTGGATAATCCAGTCGTCCCCGTCTTTGAGGATGGTGACATCCGGCTCCACCACGCGGGCCCCCGCGCCCGAATAACGCTGGCCGGGCCGCGGGTTCAAATGATGAATCATGTTGACGGCGATCTCGATGTGTTCCAGCGGCCGCCCCAGAACCTTCGCGAGTTCCTTGTACTGCCGTGTTTCGAGCAGCCGCAAATGGTTTGAGACGATCTGCCAGGCCACTCCGTCCTTGCCGTTGAGGCTCTCGATCTCCAGCAGCAGGCATTCCTGCAAACTGCGCGCGGCAACTCCCGCGGGGTCCAGCGACTGGACGACTTTCAGGGCTTCTTGGACTTTCTCCAGCTTGTGCTCGCCGGCGGTCGCGATCTCTTCCAACGAGGCCGACAAGTATCCGTCTTCGTCGAGGTTGCCGATGATCGATTCGGCGGCGTCCCGCACCTCATCCGAAACCAGGCTGACACTCAACTGCGAACGCAGATGATCGCCCAAAGTCATCGGAGCGGAGAGGAACGTTTCAAATGAGGGCTTTTCGACTGATTCCGAGGCCGGGCTCTTGTAACCGGGGTCCAGGTAATCGTCGAAGAACGAGCCAAAGTCGATTTCGTCGAACGGATCGGTTTGGGTGGCGGGTTCGGCCAACGGATCGGTCGGCGTCAGTTCGGCGGCCGCCACGGCGGCTGCTGTCTCTTCGGCATCGGCCAGTACTGCCCCGTTGATCGACACATCACCGCCTTGTCCATCCCCAGGGCTGGCCTGCTCCACCGCGGCGTCCAGAATCTGCTGGTCGGCCGGTTCCGCCACTCGCTCCGGCTCCAGCAACGGCAGCAGTTCTTCCGGGGTGATCTCTTCGCCTGCCTCCTCCAGCGATTCTTCCAGAACTGGATTTTTGACGATCTCCTGGGTGATCATCTCTTTCAGCTCCAGCCGGTTAAGCTGGAGCACGGTGACCATCTGAACGAGACCAGGCGTCAGAATCTGCTTCTGCGCAACCCTGAGCTGCAGTCTGGGCGACAGTAGACTCATCTACCCCCTATACTAACACCGGACATTCGCATACCCGCCCGGAATTGACTACTAATCCCAGCACGTTTTGTGCCTTTTGTTAAGAATCCGCGCGGCGTGCAGCTAAGTGAATGATTTTAAGGAGCTGATTGATTCGCACAGGCCGCTCGCTCGTCAGACGTAAACGCGCCGCACCCGGGCACTGATGCAACACAGAATGTTGTAGGAAATCGTTCCCGCGACGCGCGCGATCTGTTGGGCATCCAAACGGGCATCCCCTTCGACCCCGAGTAAGGTAACCGCATCGCCGGGACCGAGCGCGCTGGTGTGGCTCAAGTCAATGGTTGTCAGATCCATCGAGATCGTTCCGAGTATCGGCGTGAGCTTCCCATCCGCAATTACTTTGCCGCGGTTGGACAGCCGATGAAACACGCCGTCGGCATAGCCGGCTCCGAGAACGCCGATGCGCATGGCGCGTGGCGCGCGAAACGAGCCGCCATAGCCGATCAAAGCTCCCTCCGGAACGTCTTTTACCGCCATCAGCTTGGCCTTCCACGTGAGAGCGGGCCGGATCTCCAGCAATTGGGGCGGCGCGTCACCGCGAGCCGGCGACACATAGCCGTAGAGGGCATGGCCGGCCCGAACGATGTTGTGCCAGCCCGCACGCAGGCCGTAGCCGATCGCGTTCGTGCTCGCGGCGTGCGTCCAGCGCGCCTTGACGCCGGCTTCCCTCAATTCCCTGCAAATGGCGTGGAAGCCGGAAAGCTGATCGGCGGTCTGGCTGCTGCTGTAGTCAGCGGCCGAGGCAAGATGCGTCATGAGCCCTTCCAGCGGCGCGTGGCGGGCAGCGCCGAGGGCATCGACGATCTCCCGTGCCGTGGCGCGCGTCCCCAGCCGGTTCATGCCCGAGTCAATCTTCAGATGAAAGGGGAGCGGCCTGCCCGCAACTTGCGCGAGCTGGTCGAGATCGTTCAACTGCGCCAACGAATGAATGGCCGGTGTGAGGTTGTATTCCACCAGAGCCTCCCCTTCGTACGGCAGGAAACCACCCATTACCAGAATGCGCGTCTCATGGAGGCCGCCGTTCCGCAGGTGCACACCTTCGTCGACGGAACTGACCGCCAGCCAGCGCGCGCCCTCGCCGGCGAGCGCGCGTGCCACTTCGAGCGCCCCGTGGCCGTATGCGTCGGCTTTGACGACGCCCATGACTTCCACATCCGGACCCACGACGGCCCGGACATTGCGATAGTTCTGGGCGATCTGCTGGCGCGACACCAGCACGTACGAGCGGTAGGGAGGCAGCACTTGCCTCTATTCTAGAGCAGCAGCGACTGGTGGCCTGTCGCAGAGAGATCGGCAGTACCCGCGCGCTTACAAACGCGGCGTAGAATTCCGGAAGTCTCCCTCACACTCCCTGGGAACGGGAAAATTCCGGGTTGTGGTACCCGGCGGGACCGCCGGCTGGTACCGGCCCTCGCAAGAATTCGGCCGCAAATTCTCGAGTGTTTGGTACAATCCCGACAACCGTCGTATGCCCGATCATGTTGTGACCAAGCTCCTGATGGACTGGGGCAACGGGGATGTGGGTGCGCTCGACCGCTTGATGCCGCTCGTCTACGGCGAACTGCGGCGCGTCGCCCAGAACCAACTCCGGCTTGAGAATCCAGGCCACACGCTGCAGCCGACTGCCATCGTGCACGAAACCTACCTTCGGCTGGTCGAGCAACATGGCATGGAATGGCGCAACCGGGCCCAGTTTTTCGCGATTTCCGCGCAGCTGATCCGCCGCGTTTTGATCGATCACGCCCGCCATCGGCGCGCCATAAAGCGCGGCGGCTTGGCGATGCGGTTGGAACTCGACAGCTCCATCGCCGCGCCGCAGACCAACGTGGTGGACGCGATCGCTTTGAACCAAGCGATGGAAGAATTGGCGGAGCTCGATCCGCAGCAGTGCCGCGTCGTCGAGTTGCGCTTTTACGCGGGGCTCAGTATCGAGGAAACGGCTTCGGCGCTCCGCGTTTCCGAAGCTACCGTGAGCCGCGATTGGGTCACTGCCAAAGCCTGGCTTTACCGGCGGCTCAACAAGCTCACCGCCACTGCGAATGCATAACATGACGCCGGCTCACTGGCAGCACGTGAGAGGGATCGTCTATGCCGCTTCGCAGCTCGAGACGTCCCGGCGTGCCCGCTACCTGGCGGAGCAGTGCGGGGGGGACCGGGCGCTGCGGGAAGAGGTGGAAGATCTGCTGGAAGCATTGGAGAAATCCAGCGGCTTTCTCGAGAGTTCCCTAATCCCGGATACTCCCCCGGCTGAGTCGGTAGACCAGCCTCCATCCCAGCATATTGGGCGGCGAGTCGGTGTTTACCTGCTGCTCGAAGAAATCGGCCGTGGCGGCATGGGCGAGGTTTACCGCGCAATTCGCGTGGACGGCCAGTTCGAGCAGCAAGTCGCCGTCAAGCTTGTTCGCGGCGGATGGGATGCCGAGTTCATCTTGGAACGGTTCCGCCAGGAGCGCCAGGTTCTTGCGCGGCTCGAACATCGCAACATCGCCCGTCTCCTCGATGGCGGGACCACCCCTGACGGGATTCCGTATCTCGTCATGGAACTGATCGAGGGCACACCCATCGATCAATACTGCCGGCAGCGAGATCTGGGCATCGACGCCCGTCTGCAACTGTTCCAGGACGTTTGCGCGGCGGTTCATTACGCACATCAGCGATTGGTGATTCACAGGGATATCAAACCCGGGAACATCCTGGTTGCCGCCGATGGCGTTCCGAAATTGCTCGACTTCGGCATCGCAAAAATCGTGGATCCGGCGGGAGGGTCGGGCGCGACGATGCTGCTGCCGATGACGCCCGAATATGCCAGCCCGGAGCAGCTTTGCGCCGAACCCGTCACCACCGCAAGCGACGTGTATTCGCTCGGGGTCGTACTCTACGTTCTGCTCACCGGCCGTCTTCCGTACGGCGTAGACCGCCGGAATATGGCGGGAATGGTTCGCGCTGCCACGGATTCGGAACCTGAGCGGCCCAGCGATGCTTTGGTGCGGGGCGCGGCCGGAGACCAGGTGACGCCACTGCTGGCCAAGACGCGCCGGCGTCTCCGCGGCGATCTGGACACGATTTTGTTGAAAGCGCTCCGCAAAGAGCCGCAGCACCGATACTCCTCCGTCGAGCAGTTTTCCGAGGACATCCGGCGCGAGATGCGAGGGTTGCCGGTTACGGCGCGGCGCGGCTCCTGGAATTACCGTGCCGGAAAGTTTTTCCGGAGGCACAAACTAGGCGTTTTGCTGGCGGCGGTGACGCTCCTCGCCGTTCTCGGAGGCATTGCCGCAACTGTCCGTGAGGCCCGCATTGCAGCGGCCAACGCTCAGCGGGCTGAAAAGCGCTTCAACGATGTCCGCGCCCTCGCCACCTCCAACCTGTTCGAATTGAACGATGCGCTCGAGAAATTGCCGGCGTCCGCTCCGGCGCGCCATCTTTTGATCCAGCGAGCGTTGGAATATCTCGACAAACTTCGGGTCGAGAATTCCGGCGACCGCGAGTTGATGCGTGAGATGGCTCTGGCTTACCAGAGAATCGCCGAGCTGCAGGGCCGCTTCAAGGGGGCTGGCGTCGGCGACGTCAATAGTTCCGTCGCCAGCTACCGCAACGCTCTGGCGCTTCGGTCCCGGCTGGTGGAGATCTCCCGTCACGATCCCGATGAAGTATTGGGCGAACTCCATGCGCTCGGCGATTACATCAGGAGCCTTCTGCTGGCGGGACGGCTCCAGGAAGCAGCCCAGACCGCCCGGAGCGGGCTGGATCTTTCGCAGGCTTTGCTGAACCGCAAGCCGCAAGATCCCCGAGCTCATCTCGCCTATGGAAATACCAGCCTGATCCTGGCGTGGATTCTCGGCGGCAACGGATCGGGGCCTAATACCCGTCAGGTTGACGAAGCCATCGCACACGATCGCGCCGCAATTCAGGCGTTGGAACAATCCAGCGCCCAAGACGCCACCATCCGGCAGAGACTCGTGAATATGCGCACGCTCCTCGCGAGCCACTATTGGAGAGCCCGTGCATTTGAGAAAAGTCTCGAGGAGTTGAATCAAATCTTATCGAAAGAGACACTCGAGTCGATCGGGCCTGTGCCGATTCTTCGTGTCTATAACTGGCGAGGACACATTTTTGTAAGCAGGGGCGACCACCAGTCGGCCTTCAAAGACTATCAGCGAGGCCTCCAGCTAGCCCGCGCTGTGGCGGCCAAAGACCCGGATGACATGGATGCCATGCTCGACAGGGATATCCTCGCCGGCCTGTCGGCCATCGAGGAGGCCCGGCTCGGCCGTCCCCAGAGAGCCTTGATCGGCATAAATGCGGCTCTCACCAGCATCGAGCAGATGTTCGCGTCCAATCCAGAGCCGTTTTACCAGCGTATTTTGCTCGTCGGATATTCGTTCCGAGGCGAAATTCTCTCGCAGCTCGGCCACCAGACCGCCGCTCGCGCCAATCTGTCGCGGAGCCTGTCGATCGCCGAGGATTTCGCGAAAAAGGATGCCGACGATCTGGATTCCCTGCTGCAGATGGGCCGCGTCCACGCCGCGCTCGGCGTACTTTGGGCGAGAAGCTCTCGCTTCGACAATGCCCGCCGGGAGCTTTCCGGTTCGATCGCTTTAGCCCGGCAACTTCAGGCGGCCCGGCCGCGCGATGCTGAGGCGAAGTATCTGGCCGAATCCACGGAGAAACAGTTATCCGCGCTCGAGCGTTGTGCCCCAACAGCACCGTGCACAGCGGCCGCGCAGCTGCAGTTGCCGTCTTTGATCGAGTAACTCTCGCCTCCTTGCCCGTCCGCCGCCGGGGCTCTCTTTCCGCAGCCACGCTGAACCGCTACCGGGTGGCCGCGAAAGCATGGCTCTACCTCCGTTTGAAAGCCGGCAGCTGCGATCGCGGGATAGCGGGGCCTGCCTCGCCTCCACACATTCAGCCTAGTGGAAGCTCGCGTTCCTTCCGAACAACGAACTGAAGCGCAGTATGCCAACGTCCACACCTGCCGCCGTGAAGCGGGTCGAACCCGTCACACCCACCGCCAGGTTGAACGCGCTCGATCCCGGCGCCGTCGGGTCGCTGGTGGAAGCCGGAAGGCTCAGCAACACGCCGGGCGGTACGGTGAACTGGCCCGCCCCGGCGTTCGCGATGCAGAAGAACGCGGCGCCAGGCGCGCCCGGCTGATTGAGCGCCGAAAAGCCGCGGATCTCTACCGTCGCGGCTGGGTCCACCCCGGACCAGTTGACCGTCACACCCTGGCTCCGTTGCACGTCTGCGACCGAGAACCGGTTATTGAACGTAGGGGGAGCAGCGACCGAGACCTGGGAGTTGATCGCGCCAATGTTCGCCCCCCCGGGAACCGGGCCGCCGCCCGCGGAAGTGAGCGTGAAAGCGCCCGGCTCTAGGAAGGCGGAACTGGGACCAGGGCCGCCGGCGGGCTCCTGGTAGCCGGCTGTTCCCAGGGACAGGTCGTAAAAGTTGCCGCGATAATTCATCGCGGCGGAACCGGCAGCGCCGCTCACGGTGATCATGCCGGCATCGAGGTTCGTATAAGTGGTCAGCAGCGGCGGCCGGTCCAACACCAACCCGGTCGTGTTGCCGCGCCAGACCATACACGAACCTGGGCTCGATATCTCGCGTACGGGTAGGCCTTGCAGCCCACTGAAGGAAAGATCGGCGAACGCCGCCACCGCTTCATCGGACCGCGTGACCGAGCCGGCGTTGGAGCCCGTCACTATTTCTCCATCGGATCGCACGAGATCGATCAGACCCAAACGAATCTTGTTGGTGCTCTGCGCCTTCTGGATATCTGCCGCCGTTAGCCCGTTCCCGTCCGAACAGGGACTGCCATCGGCCGAAATCGACATGGTGGTGAAATTACTGACGGAGTTCCCGATCTTCGCGAATACGGGCACGAAGCATCCGCCGACGCCATCGGGCACCGTGAACACGATCTGATCGATGCCTGCGCAGCATCCGGAGCGGCCCCTATACGTGAGTGTCGCGGGCTTTCCCCCCACGTAGAACTCCAGGGGGATCCCGAGATCCGTCGGCTTGGGCGCGTCGGCGTCGGAGTTGCCGTCCGGACCGAGGCCCGTTCCCCACGCGATGGCAATCTGACCCGGCTTGGCCGGGGTTGCCAGCGTGTTCACCGTGAGTACGGTATCGGACACGTAATTCTGGATGACCGCGGCGCCGGTGCCGCCTTGATTGAGCGTGAACAAGCCGGGACTCCGGTCGACCACGGTGACGGGCGCGCTTCCCATACTCCCGTTGTAAGTCACCGTCAGCGTGCCCGCGCCGGTGGGAACGTTCGAAGGCAGAATGCCCGCCAGTTGATCGGTGCCCGAGCACGCGACCACGTAAACCATCGGTACATCGTAAGAAGTCCCGCCAACAGAAACGCTCATGCTGGTTCCATTCAGATTCGTGGCGATCGGAAATTGCCCGACGACTTTGACGCCGCAGGAGCCCAGCGGCGCGCTGCCCCCCGCGCCCTTCACGACAAACATCCCGCCGTGCGGGATTCCGCCGTTCGGATACCCCGGCGGAATGTAGCTCCCCGCATTGGCGATCGAAGCCGGATCGAGCTGAATGGTTTGGGCGCCGGCAACGCCGGCGCTCCCCACCGCACAGAGCACCGCAATAACTAAAGAATCCTGTGAAATCGTTCGTCTTCTCATAGCGGCCCCCTACTGTACGGTGTACGTATAGTCGTTGTATTGCCACGTGCCGCGCGAGGCGGTCCATAAGCGGACGTAGATCGTCTTGCCGCCTGTCGGCAGCCCCGTCACCGTTTGCGACGTTCCCGACTCGCCCTGGCTAAAGACGTCGAATCCGCCGGCCGAGGTGCCTATATCCAGCCAGTACGCTACTGCGCCGGTGACGGCACTCCAGGTAAACGTCACGCTTGTGCCGGTCACGGTGAGGCCGGGCGGGGGCGCCGTCAATGCGGCTTTTCCGGTACCCGCCGCTTTATAGGTGTAGTCGTTGTATTGCCAGGTGCCGCCCGTGGCCGTCCACAAGCGGACGTAGACCGTACTCCCGTCAGTCGGCAAGCCCGTCACTGTTTGCGAAGTGGACAATGCCTGGCCCTGGCTATAGAGGTTGAACCCTCCGGCCGTCGTGCCGATATCGAGCCAGTATGTGCCTGCACCGGTGACGCTGGTCCAGGTGAAGGTAACGCTGGCGCCATTGAATCCCGAACCCGGCGCCGGGCTGGTGATCGCCGCCTTCGCATCGCCGCCCACTGCCTTGTACGTGTAATCGTTGAACTGCCAGGCGCTGCCTAACTCCGTCCACAGCCGCACATATACGTTCGCGCCGTTGGTAGAAATCCCGTTCGCCGTCTGGCTGGTGGCCAGCCCCGCGCTCTGGCTGAAGAGATCGAAGCCGCCGGCCGTTGTGCCCACGTCCAACCAGTAGGCCGCGGCGCCGGACCCCGCGCTCCAGCTGAAGGTGACGCTCGCCCCGCTCAGTGTCGATCCGGGCGTGGGCAGCAGCATCACCGCTTTGGTATTGCCGCCGGATGCCGTGAAGGTATAGTCGTTGAATTGCCAGGCGCTGCCGAATGCCGTCCACAGCCTCACATAGATCGTGCTCCCGTTCGCCGGAATGCCGCTCACACTCTGGCTGGTGTTGAGCCCGAGACTTTGCGAATACAGATCGCCTATTCCTTGCTGCGTGCCGACATAGAGATAGTAGGCGGCCGCTCCGCTACCGGCCGTCCAGGTGAAGGTGATCGTCCCTCCGGCGAGTGTCGATCCCGGCGTCGGGCTGGTGAGCACGGCCTTCGCGCTTCCTCCCGAAGTTTTGAACGTGTAGTCGCTGTATGAATAGCCGCCATTGATCTCTGTCCACAGCCGCACGTAAATGGTGCTTCCGTCCGTCGGCAGACCCGAGACGGTTTGGGACGTGGCCGTTCCTTCGTTCTGGTCGAAAAGATCGCCGGCATCGGCTATCGTTCCAACCTGCAGCCAGTAGAAGCCTGCCCCGGTCGCGGCTGTCCAGGTGAAGGTAGCCGTGGCGCTGTTTAGGGTCACGCCGGAAGCGGGCGCGGTGAGGATCGCTTTTGTGGAGACACTCCCGCCGGCCGCCGTGTATGTATAGTCGCTGAAAAAGGTTAACGAGCCCACATTGGCGGTGAGCCGGACATAGATCGTGCTGCCATCGGTGGGAAGGCCCGTCACGGCCTGGCTGGTTGCCAATGCCACGTTCTTGGTAAAGAGGTCACTCGCCCCGGCCGACGTGCCGATGTCCAGTTTTTCGGAACTGGCGCCCGTGGCCACGTACCACGTGAACGTCGCGCTCGCGCCCGGAAGTACCGAGCCGGGGGTGGGCGAGATCATCACCGGCTTGTTGCCGATGCGAAGAGCCTTGAACGTGTACTCGTTGTAGAGCACGAATCCATCGATCTTGGTGAACAGCCGCACAAAGATTGTCGATCCGTCGGTCGGCAGCCCGGTGACCGTTTGGCTGGTGGCCAGTCCCACTTCCCCGTCGAAGATGTTGAAATTCAATTGGCCCACGCCGACGCCCAATGCATACGCCGTGGCTCCGCTCACGGAGGTCCACGTGAACGTCACACTCGTCCCCGTGAACGTGCTGCCGTTGGCCGGCGACGTCAGTTGCGCCTTGCCGCCCGCGCTGCTAAACGGCTCGATCTTAGTCACGAAGCCGTCGGTGCTGGGCTGCTCCGTCAGTAACGGATTCACCGTAGGATAGTTGGCCGAGTCCGTCCAGCCTGCCACATACGCAGCGCCCCACACATCCACGGCGATGGCCGCCGCGTAATCGTTGCTGCTGCCTCCCAAGTAAGTCGAATATTCCAAACCATCGCCCGCGGGCGTCAGGCACGTGACGAACGCATCGTCGTTCGGTTGATCGGTTTGAAACGGAGACAGCGTCGGAAAGTCGGTGGAGTTCGTCCAGCCCGTCACGCACGCCGCGCCGCCGCTATTGACGGCGATTCCCCACGCGGCTTCCGTACCGCTTCCGCCGAATCGGCTGGAGTACGCCGCCGCATTTCCGGCCGGTGTGAACTTGGTGACGAAGACGTCGGTGTTTCCGGTTGTCGTCGACTTATATGCACCGCTGGTGGTGGGGAAATTTAGCGAAAACGTCCGCCCGGCGACGTAGGCCGATCCCGCGGAGTCGACGGCGATACCGAACGCCTCGTCCGCGCCACTTCCGCCCAGAAAGGTCGAGTATGTCAGGCTGGCGCCCGAAGGAGACAGTTTAGCCACGAAGGCCTCTTCGAGATTGAACGAAGTCTGGTATGCGGAGACCAGGGGGAAGTTCGTCGAGTACGTGTGGCCGGCCACGTACGCCGCGCCCGCGCTGTCCACCGCGATGCCCGCCCCTTTGTCTTCGGCGGTTCCGCCCAGATACGTGGAGTACACGAGCGCGGTTCCCGCCGGATTCACTTTCGTCACGAACGCGTCATACTCGCCCCCCTTGCTGTTTTGCAGCGCGCTCTGCGTCGGAAAATCGGTAGAGTAGGTAAAGCCCGTTACGTACGCGGCTCCCGTCGAATCCACCGCAATTCCCGTGCCCGTATCCAAATCTCCTCCGCCCAGGTAACTCGAATACGCCAGGCCTCCCGTGGGAGAAAGCTTCGTCACAAAGCTGTCCCAGTTGGCCGCTTTGAAGCTCTGGAATCCGGTCTGAACGGGAAAATTCGTAGACAGCGTTGTGCCCGTGACATACGCGGCCCCGTTTCCATCGACCGCGATGGCCAGTCCGTTGTCGTTTCCCGACCCGCCTAAATACGTGGAATACACAACCGCGTTTCCAGCAGGAGCCAGCTTCGTGACATAGACGTCCTCGCTCGCGTTCGTGAGCTTGATGGGCGAGGCGAGCGGAAAATTCGACGAGGACGTCGTCCCGGTAATGTAAGCCGAAGTCGCCGAGTCTACCGCGATCCCGAGAGCCTCATCAAAGCTGTTGCCGCCCAGATACGTCGAATAGACCAGTTGTGGATCGATGATCAGCGGTTTGCGATGGTCATAGCGTGCCAGTTCAAAACCCACATGCCGGTCCGCAGCCACCGCGTAGCGGGACGCCACCTCCACGCGCCCCGATGAAGTCTCCTGGTACACCCGCGGGCGCTTCTGTACGATCTCGCCTAGCGGCGTCCGCAGCACCAGGTCGCCTGCCTCGTTCACCAGCACGTCGGCGCCGTCCCAGGCCAACTGCACCTGCCGGGCGTCCGCTCCGGGCCTGATGACAAAATCGTATTCCAGAGTCTTCTGGTTGCCGTAGCTCACCAGATCCACACCCGGATAGACGCCACTGTATTGCACGCGCGCATATTGCGGTACGCCCGTCCGCCAGCGCCCGGGATCGTTGCCGATAAAGTAGTTCGCGATGCCGGCAAGAGGGTCCACGCCGCGAATTTCGTGGGGCGCTCCAGCGCCCAGCAACTTCATGCGCACCACCGCCTGCTCGAGTTTCGGTTCCTGCATGTTCAGGCGGTCCTGATGGTGGCGGCGGCTCAACACCATCACCACTTCTTTGTCGGTGAAGAAAACCGTCATTCCTTGGCTGCGTGTCAAGAACCGAACCGGCTCGTCGGTTTGGCCCAGATTCGGTTCGAACGCGAGCGGCAGGGTTCCATATCGCGGTGTGGTTTGCGCCAGAGCGCCGCAAGCCGTGGCGAGCGCCAAGACGCCGACCCGCGTCATGGATGATCTTCTCCTCACTTCAAGCGTCGGCATTGGATCTCCGCCCCCGCTGAAAGACGCGAAAAAGGGCGTCAATTCCTGTCATGTCGGGGGGGGTGGTAGAATGCTTCCACCACTCAGGAAACCGACTTCTGGTATGACAGCTGGCCGATGGCACGAGGTTCGGGAGATTCTCTATGCCGTCTCTCAAGTCGATCCCGCGGATCGTGACCGCTACTTAGCCGGCCGCTGCGGCGCCGATGTCTCCCTTCGTGGCGAGGTCGAAGAGTTGTTGTCGGCCCTTACCGGCTCTGTCGGATTCCTGGAACCGGTGGCTTCCGCTGCGGAAACGCAAATCGGCCCGTACCGGATACTGGATGAAGCCGGCCACGGCGGCATGGGCGTGGTGTACCGCGCTCTGCGCGGCGGCGATTACCAACAGATCGTCGCCATCAAGCTCGTGCGCGCCGAGCTTGCCACCCAATTGCTCACCGAACGGTTCCGCCTGGAGCGCCAAACGCTGGCCTTGCTGAACCATCCGAACATTGCGCGGCTCCTCGACGGTGGCACAACCGGAGACGGCCGGCCCTACCTGGTGATGGAATGGATCGATGGTTGCCCCATTCATCAATACTGCCGGGAGCGTGCCCTCACGACGCGGCAGCTGCTCGAACTTTTCCTGCTAGTCTGCGCCGCCGTGGCTTATGCGCACCGCAACCTGGTAGTCCACCGGGACCTGAAGCCATCGAACATTCTGATCACCACCGAAGGCCAACCCAAGCTGCTGGATTTTGGCATTGCCAAGGTCTTCGATGCCGAAGAGCCCGAGCGAGCGTCCACTCTGTTGCTGGCAGGCCTGCACGCCCTGACGCCCGAGTATGCCAGCCCCGAGCAGGTGCGCCAGGAGCCCGTGACGACGGCCACGGACGTTTATTCGTTGGGCGCGGTGCTGTTTGAATTGCTGACTGGCGCGCCGGCTCACCGGCTGGAGGCGCACACGCCCGCCGCCGTGGAGCGCGCTGTCTGCGATAATGTTCCCCCGTCGGCGAGCAGTGTCGCCGGAGCGGCCGGAGTGCCGCGGCCCGATCTGCGCGGCGATTTGGACAACATTCTGGCGAAAGCTCTCGAAAAAGATCCCGCGCGCCGGTATCCCAACGTCGATGAGTTCTCCGCCGATCTGCGCCGCCACCTGGATTGCCGTCCGGTGCTGGCGCGGCCCGCCTCGTGGCCGTATCGCGCGGCCCGCTTCACTCGCCGCAATAAGCTGTTGGTCGCATCGGCTGCCGCCGTCACCCTGGCGCTCACCGGCGGCTTCAGCGTCGCGCTGTGGCAGGCGCACCGCGCTCGGCTGGGAGAGGAGCTGGCCGAACAACGCTTCGAGCTCGCGCGCCGCTTGGCTGGTTCGGTTCTCTACGAATTTCACGACGGCATTCGGGACCTGCAGGGATCGCTCCAAGTCCAACAGTTGGTGCTCACGCGCAGCTTGGAATACTTGGACAAGTTGTCGGCTACCGCCCGCTCTAATCCCGCGCTGCAACGGGATCTGGCTAACGGATACGAACGCGTCGCCGCATTGGCCGGTCGTCCCGGTTCTTCCAACCAGGGCCGCGAGCAATACGCCATCCAAAGCCTGCGCAAGGCGCTCGAACTGCGCCGGCAAGCCCTCGCTGCCAATCCGCACTCCGTGGAATTGCGCCGGGAGCTTGCCCGAACCCACCGCGGGTTCGTCAATCTCGAAGGTCTTCCCATCGCAGAAGTCGTGGAGCATTCGACCGCCGCGACGGCACTGGTGGAAGCTTTGCAGCGGGAGGCGCCGGACGACCTCGGCATTCGCGCCGATCTTGCCATCTGCGAGTACGGCATGGGTGTCACCCTGGTCAAACAGGCCCGGTATCCCGAGGCTGTTCCATATTTCCGAAAAGCGCTCGCGCACGCCCCGGCCGACGACCCCGCCAACGTCGCGCTCTATCACAAACACCTGGGCGCCGTCCTGATCACGACCGGTGATCTGCAAGCGGCGCTGGCCGAGTATGCCGCGGCTTTGGCCTCCGACGAGCCCAGGGCCGCTGCGAATTCCGCCAACGTTCAGGCCAAGCTGGATCTCTCGTATGACTATTCCGATATTGCCCTCATCTACTGGGACCTCGGTCAGCTGCGCGAAAGCCTCGAACAGTATCGCAAGGTCTATCGGATTCGCAAGGAGGTTGCCGCCGCCGATCCCGGCGACGAGCGCTCCGCCTTTGCCTTTGCCTCCGCCGCGTGGCGCCTTGCCGGCGTACTGGCGGCGTCCGGTGACCGCCGTCGCGCCGAAGCCACATTTCGACAAGCCGTCGATCTGGCAGAGACGCATCGCACCCAGTTTCCGGAAATGCGTTCCGGCGTCGAGCTGCTTGCCAACATTAATCTCGAGCTCGGCGACAAATACAGGAAATGGGGATCTTGCGGCCGCGCCCGTCCCCGCCTGGATCGCGCGTTGGAGCTCTATCGCACGGCGGGCAACGCTGCGGGAGTGGCGCAAGTTGGACAGCTGATTACAGCCTGCCGTTCTGCCGCCACTCCCACCCCATAGTCAGTCGCTTGCCACACTGTGCATCGCCAGCCGCGCTGGTGTTCCGCACTCGGAAATTTCTTGTAACTCTTAGGAATCGCCTGTCTTACTCTTCCTCAGCGCCCTTTCCAGCCAGCCCGAATTTGGCGGCTGGTCCGATAATGAAATTAGGAGGAGAATGTCGTTTGAGGTTTCAGCCCGCCAACCGAGTCGCCACCCGGGAGCAGAAGCTGAACCGGACTCTTCCACTCCCCTTGGTACCAAGCGAGCCTCTCGCGTTAACTCGCCTGTTTTCACCAAAACCGCCCCGAATTCCGCAACGATCGTTGCGTAACTGGCGTTCAACGCCCCAGCCGCGTCAGGCTGGCGAGCAGCTTTTCGTAGGCGTCAGTCACCGCTTCCCACGAATACCGGTCGCGCACGCGCTCCATCGCTTTCCGTCGAAACGTTTCGCGCTCCATCTCTGCCATCGCCAGCACCAACCGCAGCTTCTCGGGCAATTCCTCCGGTTCGAACGGAATCCCGGCGCCCGAGGCGACTTCCGCGTTTTCCGGTGTGTTCCGGTACAACACGAGGGCGCCGCGGCCCATCGCTTCGATCAATGCCGGATGTGTGCCGCCGACTTCGGTGGCGTGAATATAGGCGAAGCAATGCGATTCGAGTTGATGATACCCAGCGCCGTAGATGGCGCCCGGGATGAGGATACGCGGATCGCGTGTGTCGCGCACCTGCCGGATGTATTCCCGCGCATAGGGTGCATCTCCGATTAACGCGAGTTGGTACGGTGTCGCGACGCTCTCAAAGGCCTGCCGTACCTCCAGCGCGCGGTTTTCCGGCTCCATCCGGCTGACGTAGAGAAAATAGCGGCCCGGTTCGAGCCCGAGCTTTCTCACCAGATCATCTTCCGCAACCGGACCGGCCTCGGCGCCATACGGAATCAGGACGCCCTTCTTGCCGTAGCGCGCGCGATAGTAATCCTGAATGGCGTGGGCATCGGTGATCATGGCTGCGGGGAAGAACGTCGCCAGCCGCTCCGACATCAGATACCAGGCGCGAGCCAGGGCGTTCCACTTCTCCCGCTTCCGCTCGATGCCGTCCACGTTGAGGGCGGTCGGAACGCCGGCCAGGCGGGGCCAAAGCGTGAAGATGGCGTTGGCGGCGTTGCAGTAGAGCGCGGCGTCCGTGCGATGCGCCAGCAGGTGCGCCGTGGAAACCAACGTGTGAGCCACCGTGTCGAGGTATTTGTGCCGGACTGTCGGAAGATATTGCAGGCGCACGCCGCGGTACCGGGGCTCTGCCGGCCGTTCGCGGCAGTAGACCGTTACCTGGTGGCCGCGCAAAACCAGCCGCGTCGACAGTTCTTCGGCGAAGGTCTCAAATCCACCGTAATTGGCTGGAATCCCGCGCGTGCCAAGGAGGGCGATGCGCATCGGACCGGCCGAGCCTCAAGTCCGGGCGGCGGCCGACCGGGAGCGGATCAGTTTCTTCGGAGCCTGCTTGCTGACTGGAGTGTAGTCGAACCAACTCGCCATGTATGCGTCATCCACGCGCCTCCGCGCCTGGATCAAGCGGCGCTTGGCGAAGGTCCTTTTCCAGTTCTTGGCAAGGTACCACAGAGCCTTGAGGGAAGACTGCTCCCACAGCAGACAGCAGGCGATCACCACCACGTCGCGCGCGGTAATCGATACCACGTTGCGCCGGTACACGCCGACGGAGATGTTTTTGATGCGCATCAGGAAGCGGTTCTTCACCGAGTGCATGTTAATTTCCGGCGGCAGGGCGCGCCGGTTGCCGGGCAGAACTTTGCGCACGTGGTAGCCGCGCGCATAGGGCACGTATAGGCATTTCCACCCCATCAGCTGCGCGCGCCAGGCGACGTCGGCGTCTTCCCGGTACACAAAGAAATCCGCATCGAAAAATTCGCCGTCGAGGGAAATATCTTCGATCATGCCGCGGCGATAGAGCGCCGCGGCCGCCGTGGCGCCGAATACGTATTCGTAATTCAGATAGTGGCCGTTATCCACTTCCTGGCTGCCCCGGTCCAGATGGCGCAGCATGGGGTTGAAGTAGATGCCGGTGGAATCGACAATGGCGCGGGCGGGAATCTCAAAATGCGGCGACATGGTCAGCAGTTTGCCGCAGACCGTGCCGATCTTGGAATCGAACTGCCCGGCATCCACCAGCGCCTGAATGAAGTTCGGCAGCAGCAGCACGTCAGGATTCAAGGTCAGCACCCATTCTCCATTCGACCGCTGGATCGCCTGGTTTTGCGCGGCGGCAAACCCGACGTTTTCGTCATTGTAGAAGACTTGGCACTTCTCCTCGAACTGCTCGAGGATATCGACCGTGCCGTCGGTCGATGCGTTGTCGATGACGATGATCTCTTTGAGCGGATACTTCTGCGCCAAAACCGATTCCAGGCAGCGCTTGATGAAGCGTCCGCTGTTGTAAGTCACTATCGTGACGGAGACAAGCCCACTGTGCGCCATGAACGAAAGAACCTGAGATCCGAAGTTTTGTACTTCCGCCTACTGATTTACGTCGAAAACTGACAACTTTGAGGAATTCACCCGGCCGAAAAACAAACGGGCGGCGAACAGGATCACCTTGCTGTAGACCGCCACCGGCTTCAGGCTCCGTTCCAGGGCCGACTCACTCAACAACCGCAGGACCGAACCGACTACCACCGCTCCACATACCACGCGCATCCCCATGGCGTGGAAATGCTTGGCTGAGTACCTAAGTAGACTACGATACCAGTAAACCCGCCGCTTCTCTAGTGTCAATTTCAAAATCGAATGCGCACCCGTATGTTTTACGACAGCGTCCGGAACGAAATGCCACTGATACCGCCGGTCCGCCGCGCGCCGGCAGAAATCCACGTCCTCGAACCAAAGAGGCCAGAAACCCTCGTCAAAACCGCCCAACTCTTCCCAGACCGCCCGCCGGACCATGAGAAACGCGCCGGCCGGCTGCTCGATCACCTGCAATTGCGAATAATTCAAATCCAAGCCGCGGTACGATCGATTGACCTTGTTCCGGGGCCACACCCGGTTGAGCAAGAGCGCTTCCAAAGCCAGTGCCGCGGGTGTCGGGAATTTCCGGACCATGAAGCCGACCTGGGCTCTCCCGTCCGAATCGAGGATCAGTCCTCCGGCCCCGGCTGCCCCGGGAAGTTGACAAGCGGCGCGGAGCCTTTCGAGGCTGGTTTGTAGCACTGCATCGGGGTTTAACAGGAGGACGTAGGTGCAATTCAATACAGAGAAACCCTGGTTGACTGCTCCGGCAAACCCGAGGTTCGTCGGGTTGACAATAAGTTGAACCCCGGGCCGCGAGGCTAGCTGGGCCGTCTTGTCCTCGGACGCATTGTCCACCACGACAACTTCGGCGCCGCTTTGTAACGCGGCGTCGAGGCAGGCACCGATTTCCGCGGCCGAGTTGAAGGTGACAATCACGATGCCGGTTTCTGGCATGTGTCACTTTGCCTCATGGCCGGTGAGAAAAAAGTACAGCCGCCAATACAAATCGAAGCCGGTCTCGGTCTGCGCTTCGTAAATCGCGCGCTCGTTCTCGCTCAGGAAAAATTCGGCCGGGCCGCGGCCGGTTCGAGGGAGGCGGGAGGCGGCGCGAATTCCCTGCCACTTTCCCCGGAGCCACGCCCACCCAGCGCCGTGCCGCGCGGCAACCAGTCCCCACAGACCCTGCGCCACCCAGACCTCCCACGCATAGCGGTTCGGGTAATGCAGGGCGACGAGGTAACACTGGTTTCGGGCGATCCGGCGGACCGTCTCCGGATGCCAGCGGCCCAGAGTGGCGCTGCCCCGGTGCCAGGCGGTCGCCTGGGGCACAAACATGCCGGCAATCCCCTGCGCGGCGCAACGCAAACCGAATTCGACGTCCTCCAAATAGGACTCAAACCGCTCATCGAGTAGCCCCACGCGGTCAAAGAGGTCGGCACGCAAAACGATCGCCGTCCACGGGGCCAATGAGGTTTGACGGGCTGTGGAAAACGCTGGGCCATCAAGGCGGCCCTGGCCGACTCGCCACGCGACGCCGCCACGGCATACGGCGTCAAACGTAGCGTCGATGCGGTCGTTCGATCCCGCCGAAAAGATCTTGCCGGTGGCGAACGGGGCGGCGGCAGCGACCAGTTTCGCCAGATAGTCGGGGGCCAATTCGACGTCGCTGTTCAGCACGGCAATCCAGTCACCGTGGCTCTCGCGAATTCCGCGATTCACCGCCGCGGCGAAGCCTGCGTTCCGGCCCATCCCAATCACCCGATAACCGCGGGCGCGCGCCACGTCCGGCGCGCCATCGGTGGACCCGTTGTCGATCACCAGCACCTCGGTGGCCGGCTGGGTCTGCGCCTCAAGGCTGGCGAGCAGGCGCGAGAGCAGATCCCGGCCGTTCCATACAGGCACGATCGCGGTGAGACTCATCGGGCGGGGCGGGGCCGGGAGGCCGCTGATATGATGGATGGGATGAGAAGGTTCTTGCTTCTGATTTCGCTGACAGGCGCCCTGTTATCCGGCCAGGACTTTTCCAACGTGCATTCGGTGTATTTGCTGACGATGGGACGGGGCCTGGACCAATATCTGGCGACCCGGTTAACCGAGCAACACATCTTCCAGGTTGTTACGAATCCGAGAATGGCGGATGCGGTCTTCTGCGATCGGATCGGGCCGGCCTTCGAGGACAAACTGGCGGAGTTGCAGGGCAACCCGGAGCCGGACAGCCGGCCGGCCAAGGAAAAGGAAGAACAGAAGGCCAGCGCCCCCAATTCCCTTCCCAACCTGTCGGGCCCAACCCAGACTTCCACCTTCGCCGCTGGAAAGGGAACCGTGTTCCTGGTTGATCCCAAAACCCATCGAGTCTTGTGGTCGGTGTACCAGCCCCCGAAGAGTTCCCGTTCCGACGATCTAAATCGCACAGCCTCCGACATTGTAAGCCGTCTCAAGCGCGATCTGAAAGCCAAGTAGTTCTGCGAACTCGCATCTCCGAGGGACTGTACCCATTCGACCGGTTCCCGGCCCGGCCCCGTTGCCACGGGCCGCTCAGAAGTGTTGAATAAATCTACTGGCTACGAGCATCTAAAACCGTAAACGATTCGCCCGCCCCGTAGCGTGCTTGGAGGTAGAACCATGAGCCGTCGTGTCAAATTCGTCGCGAGCGCCGCGAGCGCCCTCGCCGCCATGCTGCTGGGCGGATGTGCGAAAAACAGTCAGGCTGCGCGAGCACCCGAACGACTGGTGGTGGAAGTGGCAGCCGTCGAGCAACGCGATGTTCCCATCTACAACGAGTGGATCGGCACTCTTGACGGCTATGTAAATGCCGACATCAAAGCCCAAGTTACCGGATATCTTTTGAAACAGGATTACACCGAAGGTACGCCGGTCACGAAAGGACAATTGCTTTTTGAAATTGACCCGCGGCCATTCCAGGCCGTGGTTGACCAGGGCCGAGGTCAACTGGCGCAAGCGAACGCGCAGTTGGCGCAGGCGAAGGCCCAATTAACCCAGGCCGAGGCACAGGTGGCGGTTGCAGAAGCCAACCAGGGACGGACTCAACTGGACATTGACCGCTACATTCCCTTGGCTCAGCAACAGGCCATTACGCAGCAGGACCTGGACAATGCACGGCAAAACAATCTCGCCGCCAAAGCGCAAGTTCAGGCCGCCAACGCGCAGGTCGAAACCGCCCGCGCTCAGATTCAGGCCGCCACGGCGAGTGTCGAAGCGGCGCAAGCCGCCGTGGAGACTGCGGTGCTGAATCTCGGCTTCACAAAACTAGTCTCGCCGATCGATGGTGTCGCGGGCATGGCGCAACAGCAGGTGGGCGCGCTCGTGAGCCCGTCGAGCGGGCCGGTTACAACCGTTTCCACGCTTGACCCGATCAAGGCGTATTTCACCGCCAGTGAACAAGACTACCTCGCCTTCCATCGAATTTACACGACGCAAGCCACCGTGGACGCGGAGCGCAAACTCCTACGGCTCGAACTGATACTGGCCGACGGCTCCATCTATCCCCACATGGGCAATTTTTACTTTACCGACCGGGAAGTGAACCCCAGTACGGGATCGATCCGAGTCGCGGGCCTTTTCGCCAATCCGGGTAATACATTGCGTCCCGGCCAATATGCCCGAATCCGGTTCACTTTCCGGAGCAAACCACACGCCCTTTTGGTTCCCCAGCGGGCAGTCTCCGAACTGCAAGGCAGCTACCAGGTCGCGGTCGTCGACAGTGAAAACCGGGTTTCCATCCGCAACGTTCAGCCGAGCGACCGTGTCGGCAGGCAGTGGATTATCGATTCCGGCTTAAAACCGGGCGAGCGCGTGATTGCCGAGGGGACGCAAAAAGTGCGCGCCGGCATGACCGTCGTGCCGAAGCCGTACGCCACAACGGCCCAGGTGACGGAGAGGTAGTTCGATGTCCAAATTCTTTATCAATCGCCCGATTGTGGCGATGGTGATCTCCATTGTGATGGTGATTATCGGAGCGGTAACCGTGGTCACTCTTCCAGTGGCGTTGTTCCCGCAGATCGCGCCGCCGGAGGTGCAGGTCGCAGCCACCTACACCGGAGCCGACGCCCAGACCATTGAACAATCGGTGGCCACTCCCATCGAACAGCAGATGAGCGGCGTTGACAACATGAACTACATGTATTCGCTCAACGCTACTGCCAACGGCCAGATGCGTCTGATCGTCGATTTCGATCTGAAAACCGACCCGAACACGGACCTGATTCTCAGCCAGATCCGCCAGGCGCTTGCCTCGCCGCAGCTTCCTGCGGAAGTCAACGCGTTGGGCGTCTCGGTGCAGAAGACGTTGACGGCGCCGCTGATGCTCATCAGCTTGAATTCCCCGCATGGAAGTTACGACGGCCAATTCCTGGCGAACTACGCTTATATTAATTTGAACGACCAACTGACGCGCGTTCCGGGAATCGGCAGCGTCCAGGTGTTCGGCGCCGGCCAGTACGCGATGCGCCTGTGGGTCAGGCCGGACCAACTGGCCAAGCTCGGCATCACGGTTCCGGAAATCGTCAACGCCATTCAAACGCAGAATACGGTGAATCCCGCCGGTCAGGTGGGCAGTGAGCCGGTCCCGCAAGGTCAGGAGTACACGTACTCGGTGCGAGCACGCGGGCGGCGGTCTTCGCCGGAGGAATTCGGAGAGATTGTCGTCCGCGAAGGGTCAGATGGAGGCATTGTGCGCGTCCGCGACGTGGCGCGGGTGGAACTCGGAGCCCAGGACTATACCCTGATTGGCCGTTTGAACGGCAAGCCCAGCGCCATTATCGCGGTGTACCAGCTACCGGGATCGAACGCGGTAGAGGCGGCTCGTGGAGTCAATAAACTGATGGCCGAGGCGCGGAAACGTTTTCCCGAAGACGTGGATTTCTCGGTGGCGCTCGACACCACGCACGCGGTCAGTGAAGGCATCCGCGAAATCGTCTTGACTCTTCTGATTGCAATCGTTCTGGTGATCGTGGTCGTCTTCGTTTTCCTGCAGGGCTGGCGGGCTACCCTCATTCCGCTGCTGGCGGTTCCCGTTTCGTTGGTGGGCACGTTCATCTTTTTCCCGGTGTTCGGCTTCTCCATCAATACGCTTTCTCTCTTCGGCCTGGTGCTGGCGATCGGCCTGGTTGTGGACGACGCAATCGTAGTGGTGGAGGGCGTGGAGCGACATATCGAAGATGGGCTTGCTCCCAAAGAAGCAGCCTTCAAAGCGATGGAGGAGATTTCCGGCCCAGTTATCGGCATCGCGTTGGTGCTATCGGCGGTTTTCGTGCCAACCGCCTTCATTCCCGGCATCACCGGAAGGCTTTATCAGCAATTCGCGGTGACGATTGCGATTTCGGTGATTCTTTCGGCATTCAATGCGCTCACCTTGAGCCCGGCACTGGCGGCCCTGCTGCTCAAGCCGAAAAAGCCCAGCCGCGGACTGGCGCGCCGTTTCTTCGACTGGTTCAACCGAATGTTTGGCCGCGCCACCGAGAGCTATGTCCGGATTTCGGGAGCGCTGCTTCGCAAGAGCGCGGTCGCGCTCGTCTTGCTGGCGGTGTTCGGCGCCGCCGCCGGTTTTTTTGCCAACAAGGTGCCTTCCAGCTTCCTTCCCGACGAAGACCAGGGGTACATGTACGTGAATCTCCAGCTTCCCAACGCTTCGTCGCTCCAACGTACCGATCAAGTAGCGCGGCGAATCGAGAGCGTGCTCGCTCAAACGCCGGGGGTCGAGTACACCAGCAGCGTGGTTGGCTTTAGTTTGCTCAGCCTGGTGCGAACCAGTTATAACGCCTTCTTCTTCGTCACTCTCAAGGATTGGGGCGCCCGCAAAAGCCGCAACGAGCAGTTTCAGGTGATCAAGGCGCGCCTGAATCGGGAATTGAGCGCGCTTCCGGAGGGCGTGGCGTTCGATTTCTCGCCGCCGGCGATCCCGGGTGTCGGCACGTCGGGCGGGTTCACGTTCGTTCTCGAAGACCGCGCCGGTAATGACGTGCAGTTTCTCGCCGATAACGTGAACAGCTTCATGGCGGCCGCTCGCAAGCGTCCCGAAATCGCGGCTTTGAGCACGACGCTGCTCTCCAGCGTGCCGCAAGCGTTTGTGGATGTGGACGAAGACAAAGTGCTCAAGCAAGGAGTGCCGATCAACGATGTTTACAAGACTCTCCAAACTTTCATGGGCGGTTACTTTGTAAACTACTTCAACCGCTTCGGCCGCCAGTGGCCCGTATACATCGAAGCCGACGGCGACTTTCGGACCAGGGTGGAGAACGCCGGCCAGTTTTACGTGAAGAACAACTCCGGGCAGAGCGTGCCGCTATCGGCTCTGACGAAATTCGAATCGCGGGCCGGTCCGGAATTCACGATGCGATATAACATGTACCGCTCCGCGCAACTCAACGGCAGCGCCGCCCCCGGCTATAGCTCGGGACAGGCGATGAAGGCTCTGGAAGAGGTATTCGATGAGACCATGCCTCGAGAAATGGGTTACGACTACTCCGGCATTTCGTTCCAAGAGAAGAAAGCGCAGGAGGGCGTTCCACCGGCAGTGATCTTTGGGTTCTCGCTCCTGTTCGTGTTCCTGATTCTGGCGGCTTTGTACGAGAGCTGGACGCTGCCATTCAGCGTGCTCCTGAGCACACCGGTCGCCGTGTTCGGCGCCTTCGCAGTGCTGTGGCTCCGGCGCGTGGTTCTGGGCGCGCTTCTGCCGCCCTACATGGTGCAGATCGAGAGCGATGTCTATTCACAAATTGGTCTGGTGATGTTGATCGGTTTATCGGCGAAGAACGCAATCCTGATCGTGGAATTCGCGAAGGCGGAATTCGAGAACGGAAAAGGCCTGGTGGAGGCAGCCCTGCAAGGCGCCCGCCTGCGCTTGCGCCCGATTTTGATGACTTCTTTCGCATTCATCCTCGGCAGCGTACCGCTGTGGACGGCATCGGGAGCCGGGTCGGTGGCGCGGCAGATCATGGGAACCACAGTGATTGGAGGCATGCTGGCCGCCAGCCTGGTCGGAATATTCTTCGTTCCCGCGATCTTCTACCTGGTGGAGCGCATCTCGGGAGCCGGCAAAGAGGAGACAGTGCGGATGATGATCTCGGGAACTGCTCGCGCGGAGGGTGATTGACGATGACCCAACGGCGCCTGGTTATACTCTGGACGGCAGTCCTGCTCACGGGCTGCGCGGTCGGACCGAATTACCAGCGTCCGGCCGTGCCGGTGCCGGACTCTTTTCGGTCTCCCACACCGTTGCCGGCCGCGGAATCGTCTTCGCTGGCGGACTTGAAATGGTTTGAGGTCTTTCGAGACGAAAGGCTGCAGGACCTTGAACGCACCGCCCTGGCCGAGAATTATGATTTGCGCGAAGCTGTGGCGCGGGTGGACGCCGCGCGAGCCAACCTGGGCCTTGCGCGCTCAGAACAATACCCAAATGCCGCGGCGTCCGCCGATCTATCCACACTTCGCAATTCGCGGAACGGCGCGCTGCCGCTCCCCGCAGCCTTAGCGCCCTCGCAAAATCGCACCTTCGGCGGCGCGACTCTGCAGCTACTCTCGTTTGAGCTGGACATCTGGGGACGGTTGCGCCGCGCCACCGAGGCGGCACGTGCGAATCTGCTGAGCGCGGAAGAGACGCGCAAGGCGGTCATCACCACGCTGGTGAGCGACGTTGCAACCGCTTACTTCAACTTGCGCGAGCTGGATTCGGAGCTCGATATCTCCCGCCGGACTTTGACCACGCGCCAGGCGTCGTTGGACCTGATCCGGATGCGCCAGACTGGAGGAGTCGCGACGTTAATCGAGCTGCGCCAGGGAGAGGAACTGGTCTACACAGCCACCGAAACCATTCCTGCTCTGCAGGAGCAGATCGAACAGACCGAGAACGAGATCAACCTGTTGCTCGGAAAAAATCCTGGCGAAGTCGAGCGCGGGCGCAGCCTTACCGAACAGGAATTGCCGCCCAATGTGCCGGCGGGCCTCCCTTCCGCCTTGCTCGAGCGCCGTCCGGATATACGCGCCGCCGAACAGAATCTGGTCGCCGCCAACGCGGAGATCGGCGTCGCCAAGGCGGCATACTTCCCCCAAATCAGTCTGAGCGGTTTCTTGGGCGGACAGAGCAACCAGCTGTCGAGTTTATTTGGCGGGAGAAGCGGCGTGTGGAGCTTCACGCCGCAGGTGACGCAGCCGATCTTCACGGCCGGCCGGCTCAAATCGAATGTGAAACTGGCCGAAGCATTGCACGAGGGCGCCTTGGCGGAGTACGAGAAGGTAATACAGACCGCGTTTACAGAAGTTTCGAACGCGCTGATCGCGCATCAGCGCGTCCGGGAGAGCCGGGAGCAGCAGGAACTTCTCGTGGCGGCGCTCCAGGATCGGACCCGGCTGGCGTACGTGCGGTATCGCGGCGGCGTGGACACTCTGCTGAACGCACTGGATGCGGACCGCGACCAGTTCCAGGCGGAGTTGAATCTCGCGCAGATCCGCCGCGGCGAATTGCTGACTGTGGTTCAGCTCTACAAGGCCCTCGGCGGCGGATGGCAGTAAGGCTTTCTAAAAAGTTAACCGGCCGGGCAATGGCAGGACGGACCAAGCGGGATCAGGCGCGCATCGCATGCTCGTGCAGTAGCGTCAGCGCCTGCCAGGCAGCGGCAACGGCGCCCTCCTGCCAGTCGGGCTCAGAATACGGCGCGGTTGCCGCGGAGCCAATCAGAAGCCGGTTCTCGACCGTAGACAACTGCGCGCGACGCGCGGCCGGCCCGTTGTTTGCGTAGCCGCCGCGGCTGTATTCGACCTTCCGCCACCAGACGCAATAAGCACTCTCGAACTCGCGCCGGATCTGGGGATGCACCTTGCTCGAATGCATCAGCACGTGCTCGACGCGCTCGGCGATCGGCTGGTCCATCAGGGTGGCCGCCACCGGACCACCGTTCGCGTACAGGCCCAGCAGCACGCCCTTGCGCGAAAAGTACCCGGTTGAGGGATACGATAACTCGCCGATCGGCAGGTCGGAGTAGAGGTGCCCGCCAAAGATCTGGTCGTCCTCCTCCCAGAACCGGCGCTTCATCGCCAGCCCGACCTTGGCGCTGTTGCTATAGGGCGTCGCCCGCACCGCCGCCATCATGTCCGCGGAGAGCTGGCAGTCGAGATCGGCAACGATCGACAGCGGCAGGCAGATCACGACGTAGTCGGCGGTGAGCACCCGATTCCGTCCGGTCTTCGTGTCGCGGTAGGCAACGGTGGCATTGTGATCGTTCTGCCGCACCGAGTGCACCTCGGCATTGAACGTGATGCGGCTCGGCCCAATCGCACGCTCGAAGGCTTTCGGGATCTGGTCCATGCCGCCGACCGGATGGAACATCGGCGCGGCCGTGATGCCGTCGCTGGGAGGAATGGACCGGAGCCGGTTGTCAAAACCCGCCCGCAGGAGCGTGCTGAGCTGATAGGGATCGCCCGGGCCGCGATTGGCAAAAGCTTTGTAGCGCCGGTCATTCCGGTCGAGGTAGCCTTGGGCCACGAGGAAGTCGACGAGCCGCTCCTGGTCCTCGGCCGTCATCGGGAGGTCCAGGGAGTGCTGATCGATAGCTTTCACGAGCAACTCGTTGACCTGGCCCACGATGTCCGCTTTGACTTCGCGCAGGCGCACGCGCCTGTTCGCGAGCGAGCCGGCACCGCCGCCCTCATAGTAGAAATAGGAGCCGTCCGCTTCGTTGATGAAGATCTCCAGCGGGACACCGAGCTCCTTGCAGTAGTTCAGCACGCCGGTGTGCGTATACGGAATGCGCCACGCGCCCACGTTGAGCCACTGCCCTTCGTCCCATGTGCACTGCTGGCGCTCGCCGCCAACCTCGGTGTGCGTCGTGCCTGCACGAGCCGTCCACACGAGGCCGCCGACCCGGTCTCGCGCTTCGAGTATGTGGAAATCGTAGCCAAGCCGGGAGAGCTCGTATCCAAGCGTCAGGCCCGAGATGCCCGCGCCGAGGACGAGCACCTTGGCGTTGCGCGGATGGCCAGAGAGCGCCGGGCGTGTGCCGGCAGGCCCCGCCATCAAATCCCACGACGAGAGCGCGGTCATTACGAGCGAGGAGCCGCCCACGGCACCCAGATGGCCGAGGAAGCGACGTCGCGTCAGCGCTGAACGGATAGGGGTCGTCGTCATGCCTAACTCCGGGCCCTGCCGCCGAAGGTAAGATTGAGGCGGCAATTCATGGTAGCGCGTCTAGCTAATCCGGGCGGCCCGCGCGAAGCATCCGCCCGTTTGACTTCCCCCGTTCCGCCGCGATACGATCCGGCGAGGCGGATTCCGGAGGCACTCGCAATGAGGTTCACTCTTCCCGTGGCGGCAATCGGCTTGCTGGTGGCTGCGGTTCCCGGCTGGTCGCATCATTCCTTTGCCGCCGAGTACGATTCCAATAAACCCATCACGGTGAAGGGCGCGGTTGTCAGGCTGGCTTGGGTCAATCCCCACGCTTACGTCTTCGTCGAGGTGAAAGACGAGCACGGGAAAGTCATTACCTGGGCGTTTGAAAGCCTCAGTCCCAATGCGCTCGCGCAGCAAGGGTGGAATCGCAATTCGTTGAAACCCGGCGACGAGGTTACTGTAGACGGGTATCTCGCCAAAGACGGCAAGCCGCTGGCCGATGGATCCATGCACGCCAATTCCCGCAAAATCACGCTCGCCGATGGACGAACGGTCTTTGTCGGCTCCTCCGCCGACGCCGCCTACCAGCAGGGTAAATAGCAGTGCGCTGCGCGTTATTAGGCTTTCTTGTGATATTCGCTGCCCCGGCGCAGCCGCCCGCGCCGCCGGCGGCCGGGGGTTTTTTGCAGAACACCGCGCCCAAAGGTCCCGCTCCACGCGCTCCCGAAGGCAAACCCGATCTCTCCGGTGTCTGGAGCCCAGGTCTCGATTTTGCCCGTTTGGGCCAAGTGCCACTCCAACCCTGGGCCGAAGCCCTCTACCAGGAACGTCGCGCCAACCTCAGTAAGGATGATCCCGAAGGCCACTGCCTGCCCGCCGGCGTGCCCCGCATCGCGCCCTTCCCGTTTAAGCTCGTCCAGACGCCCAGCCTCATTGTTTACCTCGACGAAGGCAACGTCCACAGCTATCGCCAGTTCTTCCTTGATGGCCGCGGCCACCCCAAGGACCTCGACCCCACCTGGATGGGCGACTCCATCGCCCAGTGGGAGGGCGACACGCTGGTCGTCGATACCATCGGTCTCAACGACAAAACCTGGCTCAACGGCCAAGGCCTGCCGCATTCCGACGCCCTGCATGTGATCGAGCGTTACCGCCGTCCCGACCTCGGGCACCTGGAAGAGGAGATCACCCTCGAGGACTCTAAAGCCTTCACCGCTCCCCACAGCTTCAAGCGCACCATGACCCTCATGCCCAAATGGGAAATTCATGAGTACGTATGTAATGAGTTCAACGTCGACGCCGAACACCTGGTAGGCAGGTAGGTTTTTCGCCGCGATAAAATCGTCGAAGGGCCGCCACTTCAGGCGGCGACGAAAGCGGACTGGAACGATGGCGGCAGACTGGACGGGAATCGAAGTTTGCGCCGTCCTGTTCTTCGCGTCCGCCATCCGATCGTCTCTGGGATTCGGCGAAGCGTTGGTGTCGGTGCCTCTTCTGGCTTTGCTGATGCCGGTCGAAGTAGCGGCTCCGCTCGCCGTGTTGGTTTCGATCACGATTGCGCTCGTCGCCGTGCTGCAGGATTGGCGGCACATCCATCTCCGCAGCGCCGGAAGATTAGTGCTGTTTTCCCTGGGCGGCATTCCACTCGGGCTGCTGCTGCTGAAACTGGCGCCCGAAGGGGTCGTCAAGGTGGTCTTAGGCCTGGTGATTGCGGCTTTCTCGGTATATTCGCTGGCGGGCAGCAAGCAAATGAATCTGGAAGATGACGGCTCTTCCTGGCTGTTCGGCTTCACCGCGGGAATTCTGGGGGGCGCGTACGGGATGAACGGGCCGCCGCTGGCGATCTACGGCTCACTTCGCGGCTGGTCCCCCAAGCAGTTTCGAGCGACCCTGCAGGGATACTTCCTGCCCGCCAGCCTCGTCGGTATGTGCGGGTATGGCATTGCCGGCCTATGGACCGCCAGGGTCAATCATTTTTATTTTTGGTCGCTCCCTGCAGTCGTCATCGCCACGTTGCTGGGAAGGACCATCAATCACCGCCTGCATCCGCACCGCTTTCTTTGGATGGTCCATGGAGGTTTGCTGGTGATCGGCGTAGTCTTAATAATCGAGGCGATCGCGCGATAAGTGCGCGGCCCCGTTGTGCGGGCCGAAGTCCCGAGGTTCGCGGCTGACCCTGTGATATACTTCCCGACAAGTTGGAAAGGAGAAGTGCCTTGAGATATAAGGGTTTCGGGGTCTGGATCGCGGTTTTTGGCGTGTTCGCGGCGGCCGGGTGGGCGCATCATTCGCCCTCGGCCGAGTTCGACATGACCAAGCGGATCACGCTGACCGGCACGCTCACCTCGGTGGATTGGATCAATCCCCACATCAAAGTCGCCATGGAGGTGAAAGGGGAAGGCGGCAAGGTCGAGAGCTGGGGATTCGAAAGTAACCCGCCGGCCTGGTTTCGCCGCGTTGGCGTCAGCCGCACCGACTTCACCAAAGCAGTCGGCCAGACGGTCAAGGTGGAAGGTGTTCGCTCCAAAGACGGAACCTTCTACGGCTATCTCCAGAAGATTATTCTGCCGGACGGGACTTCCCTCGAATTGGTCAGTCCGAATGCTGCCCAGGAGTATGGAAAATGAAACTCAATTCTCTTTGCGTAGCGATCGCGGCGGTGCTTCTCCCCATCGTGGGAACCGCCCAACCGACGGCGAAACCGGCCAACGGCGCGAAGCAAACAGCCGACGGGCATCCGGACCTGAGCGGCGTCTGGCAGTTTGCGATCGACCTGCCTCCCGGCGCGCTGAAGAAGGAAGCCAACGGGGCGGTGTCGTTCAAGAGTTTCGATCCGAGCGCGCGCCGGCCGGCGCCCACAGCGGTTCCCGGCGCTCTGCCGTTCACGGCCAAGCCCACTTACAAGCCGGAATATCTGGCGAAGGTGAAAGACCTGGAGGAGCACGAGAGCAAAACCGACGAAGTCTTCTACTGCGGAAAACCGGGTGTGCCGCGTATTGGGTCGCCCCGCAAGATCGTCCAGCTTCCCAACGAGATCATCTTCTTTTATGAAGACATCTCGGGCGATCCGTACCGGATTATTCCGACCGACGGGCGCCCGCACCGCACCGGCGCGAACCCCAGCTATTACGGCGACTCGGTGGCGCGATGGGAAGGCGATAAGCTGATCGTCGATGTCACCAATTTTGTCGACAGCTCGTGGTTCGGCGAGGACGGCTACATGCATAGCGACGCGATGCACGTTACGGAGCGGTTGTGGCGCAACGGCGAGAACCTCGTGTACCAGGTGACAGTGGACGATCCCAAAGTGCTGACCGCGCCGTGGACCGAGGCGCCGCGCGTGATCAAACCGTCGAACGATCCGCTGGAAGAATCGCCGCGCTGCGTAGAGAGCGACGCCGGCAAGCTCACCAACAACGATCATCACCAGCAACGCTAACCGCGGAAACTAAATTCGCGCTGGAGGGGAACATGAGCAGGAGTAAGAGCAAGGGGCGCATTTCCCGCCGTAAGTTCCTGGAGGGAACGGGTGTCGCGCTGGTAGCGGCGACCGAAGTGCCGGCGCTCCATGCGGACAAAGGAACAAGCGCGTCCGGGACGGCGATTCGCCTGACCGTCAACGGAGCTACGCATCATCTGAAAGTCGAGGACCGCTGGACGCTGGTCGAAGCGCTGCGCGATCAACTGATGCTCACGGGCACGAAAATCGGTTGCGACCGCGGCGAGTGCGGCGCCTGCACGGTACTGGTGGAAGGCAAGCCGGTCTACTCCTGCAGCCAGTTGGCGGTGTGGATGGACGGCAAGTCGATCCAGACGGTAGAGGGCCTCGCAAAGGGGGACCAGCTCGATCCGTTGCAGACGGCGTTCATGGAGCACGATGCGCCGCAGTGCGGTTACTGCACGTCCGGCCAGTTGATGGCGGCCAAGGGCTTATTGGGGCACAACCCGCATCCGAGCGAAGAACAGGTGCGGGCGGGCCTGACGGGCAACATCTGCCGCTGTGCGGCCTACAACCGATACGTGGAAGCGACCTTGGCGGTAGGGAGTTCGGTTCCGAAAGGCGGGACCGCGAAGTATGAGCCCGCCGCGGGCGCGCCGCTGGGAGTGCTGCAGACGGCCGGGCATCCGACAGCGCGCATCGACGCCATGGAGCGCGTTACAGGCAAAGCCAATTACACGGGCGACGTGCATCTGCCCGGGATGCTGTACGCGCGCGTGCTGCGCAGCCCGCACCCGCATGCGCGCATCCGCAGTATCGATACGTCGAAGGCCGCGGCGCTGCCCGGCGTCAAGGCGATTCTGACTCACGAGAACTGCCAGGTGGTGTGGGGCGCCGGCGGCGTGGCCGGCGGCATTCAGTACAACGACCAGGTGAAGAAGGTCACCAAGCAGCGGAGGTACGCGTTCAACAATCCGGTCCGGTTCGTCGGAGAGCCGGTAGCGGCGGTGGCGGCAACGGACCGGCATCTCGCCGAGGAAGCTCTGGCGCAAATCAAGGTCGACTACGAGGTATTGCCGCACGTGCTCGATGCGGAGGAAGCCCTCAAGCCGGGCGCGCCTCAGCTTTGGCCGGAAGGCAATCTGGCGCTGAATAACCAGAACGAGGCCAAGCCGCTCGGGCAGCGGCGGGGGAACATCGACGAAGGGTTGAAGTCCTCCGAACACGTTTTCGAAAACCGTTTCAGCACGACGCTGGTGCACAACGCCCAGATGGAGCCGCGCGCATGCGTGGCTGAATGGGAGGGAGACAAGCTGACAGTGTACACGCCGACCGGCGGCATTGCCAATTGCCGGCACGACATGGCGCGGGATCTCGGCATACCCGATGAAAAAGTGCGGGTCGTCTCACAGTACATGGGGGGCAACTTCGGCAACAAGAACCAGAACCAGGATGCCGATCTGATTACCGCGATGCTCGCCAAGCAGGCGGCCGCGCCGGTGAAGCTGGAGATGTCGCGCAAGGAAGACTTCATCGGCATGCATGGCCGGTGGCCGACCATCCAGTATTTCAAGGTGGGCGTGGACCGCGAGTCGACACTGAAGGCGATCCAGCTTCGCGGCTACAGCGGGATGGGTGGCTATCGCAAGAATTCCGGATCGATCGGCGGCATGGATGCGTTCCATTGTCCGAATATCGAGAGCACGGTCTACCCGGCCTATACCAACCGCACAGTTTCCGGCAATTTCCGCGGCCCCGAGTTCCCGCAGGGATATTTCGGCTTCCTGTCGATGATGGATGATGTGGCGTACAAGGTGAAGATGGACCCGGTAGAGTTCGCCATCAAGAACATGGTGCGCAAAGCCAACGACCAGGCCGAGTTCACGAATTACACGTTGGAGCAGTGCATTCGACGGGGCGCAGAAGCGTTCGAGTGGAAGAAGCGCTGGCATCCGGAGCCGGGTTCGGACCGCGGCCCGATCAAGCGCGGCGCGGGAATGGGATTCATGGCGTTTCGCTCGGGAGTGGGGCGCAGCAACGCCGTGGTGCGCGTCGATTCCAAGGGACATTACTACGTGCACGTCGGGGTGACCGACGTGGGTGCGGGCGCCAAAACCACGATGGGCCTGATCGGCGCGGAAGCACTGGGTGTGCCGCTCTCGCAGGTCACTGTGGTCTGGGGCGATACCGATCGCTGCCCCTATTCGGTGGGCGAATCGGGCAGCCGAACGACCATCATGACCGGCCAGGCAGTGATCGAAGCAGCGCGCGAGTTGAAGAAGCAGATAGCCGAGAAGGGCCTCCCGACGGGAAACAACTTCCTGACGGCGGAGGCCGCGCCGAATCCCACCGTGGCCGGCGGAAAAGTGCGTAACACGTTTGGAGCACATTTCGTGGAGGTTGAGGCGGATACGGAGCTAGGCACTTTGCGCGTGCTGAAGTACCTGGCGGTTCAGGACTGCGGGCGCATCATCAATCCTCTGACGGCTGAAGGCCAGATCAAGGGCGGCGCCCTCCAAGGCATCAGCATGGCGCTGCACGAGGACTTGCTGTACGATTCCGGCAGCGGCCAGCCGTTGACCGCGGGCTATTACGGCGCGCGCATCATCACCCATCGCGACGCGCCGAATATCGAAGTGCTGTTCATCGAAAGCGACGACGGCTATGGACCGTACGGCGCCAAGAGTATCGGCGAATCGGGCAAGGTGCCGGCCGTGGGCGCAGTAGCCAACGCGGTATTCAACGCGCTGGGCCATCGCCTGAAAGACTTACCGATCACACGCGACAAGGTTCTGGGGGTGCTGGCATGAAGGCCTTCACGAACGCCAGTCCGCGGGCGCTCCCGCAGGCGGCAAAACTGCTACAAGAAACGAACGCGGCCGGGCGCAGGGCCGCCATTGCCGGCGGCGGCAGTGATCTGCTCGGCATGGTGAAGGAACATCTGGTCGAGCCCGACGTGCTGGTTCATCTGAAGGGCATCAAAGGTCTCGACCAAGTCGCTGCCGAGGGCGGTGGGGCGCGAATCGGCGGGCAGATCACGCTCGATACTCTGGCCGGGAATACCATGATCCGCGGGCGCTACGCTGTGCTGGCCGAAGCCGCGGAGAGCGTGGCGACGCCGCAGATTCGAAACGTGGGCACGCTCGCGGGGAACGTCTGCCAGCGGCCGTGGTGCTGGTATTACCGCAACGGCTTCCCGTGTTTCAAGGCGGGCGGCAATCAATGCTTCTCAATTACCGGCGAAAACCAGTTTCACGCTATTTTCGGGGGAGGGCCGAGCTTTATCGTGCATCCGTCCGACACGGCGCCCGCGCTGCTGGCGCTGGACGCGAAGTTCCGCATCGCCGGGCCGTCCGGTGAGCGCACGGTCTCGGCCGCGGATTTCTTCGTTCTGCCCAAGCAAAACGCCGCGCGCGAGAACGTGCTGGCGAACGACGAGGTGCTGGCTTCGGTGCAACTGCCGGCGCCGCGCAACGGCACGCGCAGCACGTATCACAAAATCATGGATCGCGAAGCGTGGACTCATGCCGTGGTGAGCGCGGCGATCGTGCTCGAGATGGATAAAGACATCTGCCGCTCGGCGCGGATTGTGCTGGGCGGCGTCGCGCCGGTGCCGTGGCGGGTCCCGAATGCCGAAAGCCTGCTGGCGGGCCAACGGATAACCCCGGAGCTCGCGGCACAAGCCGGTGAAGCCGCGCTGGCCGGCGCCACACCGCTCGCCAAGAATGCTTACAAGGTGCCACTCACGAAAGCGGTGGTGCGCCGGACGCTGGTGGAGTTGACAAACCGCGTTTGAAGCGGCCTTAGTGGAAGTCCGCAAACACCGGCATCATGCTGTGCGGTGCATCGACCGCATAGAAGCCATAGCCGAACGCGCTCAGGCGATACCCTTCGGCCGGCACAAAGGCCCACGCCTGGAACCACGGATTCCAATACCATCCGGCATCGTATTTTTCGCCTCTTGCGAATGCCAATAGGTTTCCGACCATGCTCTCGCTCGTCTGCGCCATGGTGCGTGTTCGCTGCGCGCTCCAGGAATAGAGGCCGTCGTTCTCCGTGAGATCGAATTTTTGTGGCTCCATGGATTTCGTGTTGAGCGTGAGTTGCTTGCCCCGGCTGAACGAGGCGATGCGGCGATCATCCTCCACCTGCGCCTTGCCTTGATATACGCGGACCGTCGGGCCTTCCACATGGAATACATAGAGGCCGGGTTTCAAAAGGTGCGTGTAGGCTTCCTTGTTAATAATTTCGAGGTGGTCCCGCTTGCCAAGTTCGAGTACTTCGAGCAGAGCCTCGCCCCGCAACAGCTCCGCCCGCGTGTTGTCCGGCCTGGAGGAGACGAGTTTGACCGCGCTCTCTTCGGCCAGCCGCAGGAACACGCCCGGATTGAGCAACAACTCCGCGCGGCCCTGCCCGGTTGCCAACACCTGGCCCGGCGCGACTGACGGCGCCCCCATGACCTTGGCGCCGATCTCATGGCCGTCCAATGTGACGCGACCTTCGGCAACGCTGATTTCACCGGCAGGCCTCGGAACACCGTAAGCCCCAATCGTCAACGTAAGCGCAAGTACAGTTCCGCCCGCCCAGGGGGTCGTCATATTCTTGCGATGCGGAGTAGGGCCGCCATGTTACGGTCCGGCGGCCCCAGACGCGATTTCGGGGTGAGGCGCATCACAATGCCAGCCGGCTTTTGGTTATCATTGGTCCTGACCTTCCCAAACAGGAGCCGAAAATGATCAGCCACCGGGTCGTACGAAGCCTGTTCGCAATTTCCTTGCTCGCGTTTCCCGCGGCGACGCAGCCACGCAAACCGCAGCCACCCAAGAGCGTGCGCCTCTACGTATTCGATTGCGGCATCCTCGACAACGCCGACATCTCGCGGTACCAGCTGAAACGCGAAGAAGTGGGCACGCACCTGATGTCGGTTCCTTCGTTTCTGGTCGTGCACCCCAAAGGCACGTTGATGTGGGACGTCGGGGCCGTTCCCGACGCCAACTTCAAGGCTGACGGCCTCCCGGGCACGCTCAATTACGGGACTTCGTTGAAGCCGCTGGTGGCGCAACTGGCCGACGCGGGCTACTCACCTGCCGACATCACGTATCTGGCCTTCTCGCATTTTCACTGGGATCACGTGGGCAACGCCAACGCATTCGCCGGATCCACCTGGCTGGTGCGCCAAAAGGAGCGCGATATCATGTTCGCGGAGCCGCCGTCGAACCGCACGATCCTTGCCAACTACAGCGCGCTCAAGGACAGCAAGACCGTCATCATCAAGGACGATGAATACGACGTGTTTGGCGACGGCACGGTCATCATGAAGTCCGCTCCCGGCCACTCGCCCGATCATCAGGTGCTGTTTCTCAAGCTGGCCCACACGGGCCCCGTGGTTCTCAGCGGCGACTTGTGGCACTACCCGGAAGAGCGCAAGCTCAACCGTCTGCCGACCGCGGAATTTAACAAAGACCAGACCATCGCCTCGCGCGAGCGGATTGAAGCATTCCTCAAGAAGACCGGCGCGCAGCTCTGGATCCAGCACGACTATCTCTCGACGCTGAAACTGAAGAAGGCCCCCGCGTTCTACGAGTAACGCCGGCCGTCTTGCCAGCGGTGAGTTCTCTCGCTACTTCGGAAAGCGCTCGAGTTGCGGCTTAGCTCCGGCCGGCAGCGGGCTGCGCGCGGTATTCATGACCATCGAGAGATACACGTAATATCCTTCGATGTTCGCCAGTTCCACCACGCCGGCCTCGCCAAACCTGGCGAGCGCCCGCGCATAGGTCGCGTCGCTGACGCTCTTGTTGCGCAGCAGTTCCGAGCACAAGTCGTAAACCGTTTCCTCGTCTTCGGCCATGTGTTCCGGCCGCCGTCCCGCTGCCACGTCCGCGACCAAAGCCGGACTCAATCCGGCGCGTCCGGCGGCGGGTGAATGCGCGTTCCATTCGTAGTTGTTGGTCCACTCGCGGGCGGCGATCAGAATCGCGAACTCGGTCAGCTTGTTTCCAACCACGGGGTGGTTCTGCACATGCAGCCGCATTTCGAGCGCCGGCACGACCCATTCGGGCGACCGCAAGATGGCCGACCATGGCGGCCCCGTCAGTTCCGCTTTGCGCAGATCTTTATAATCGGCGGCGGCTTTTTTCTGCGCCTCGGTCATCTTGTCGGCAGGAATCGGCGGCAACCGATCTTGCGCGGCCGCAATCATTCCGAGCACTAACCATGCACTGGCGAATCGCATGCGGACCATTCTATAGCGGTTTCACGCGAAAATGCGGCTATGACGACTGACGAAATCAAACGCATCGGCTACCGGGTGGTGGATCTGATCGCGCATCATCTCACGTCGCTGCCCGACCGGCCGGTGTTTCAGCCCTTTCCGCCGGACCTGGCCGCGCAATACCTCGATGGTTCGCCGCTGCCGGAATCGGGTCAGACTCTGGATGAGATTTTGGAAACGTTCGCGGCCGAGATCGAACCGTACCCGTTCGGCAACGGCCATCCGCGGTTCTACGGATGGGTCAACTCGCCGCCCGCCGTGGCCGGCGTCTTTGCCGACGCGCTTGCAGCCGCGATGAATCCGAGCTGTGCCGGCGGCAACCACGCCGCCATTTACGTCGAGCGCCAGGTTGGCAACTGGTTCAAGCGCATACTGGGTTTTCCCGAAGACAGCATGGCGTTGCTGGTGAGCGGCGGCTCGATGGCTGCGCTCACTGCCTTGGCCGTTGCCCGGCATGTCCAATGTGGCTTCGATGTGCGCGCCCAGGGCCTGCAAAATGCGCCCTCGCGCCTGGTGTACTACAAGGCAGGCGAAGGCCACGGCTGCAATCAGAAGGCGGTGGAACTTCTGGGGATTGGCAGCGAGAACCTTCACATAATCGAGCACGACAGCGCGCAGCGCATGATTCCCGCCGCGCTGGAAACCGCGATCCAGCGCGATCGGCAGAACGGCTGCACGCCTGTCGCGGTGATCGCCAGCGCCGGCACGGTGAACACGGGCGCCATTGACCCACTGGATGAAATCGCGGACGTTTGCGGGCGCCACCGGGTCTGGCTGCATGTGGATGGAGCTTACGGCGCGCCCGCGGTGCTGACGGAGCGATGCCGCGAGGAACTGTTGCCCCTCGCACGCGCCGACAGCCTCGCACTCGACCCGCACAAATGGCTCTATGTCCCTGTCGAGGCCGGCTTGGTCCTGGTGCGCGACGCCAAAGCCATGCGCACCGCATTCAGTCTGGTCCCGCCCTATTTGCGCACCGACGGCAGCCCAACCGGTGTGGGTGGCCTGCCCTGGTTCAGCGAATATGGTTTTCAGCAGACCCGTGGTTTTCGCGCGCTCAAGGTCTGGATGGCGTTGAAGCATCAGGGCGCGGACGGGTACCGCCGCTCCATCGAGCGCGACATCATGCTGGCGGAGCGGCTGGCGTCTCTCATTCGGGCCGACGCGGAATTCGACCTATTCGAGCCGCAAAGCCTGAGCATCGTCTGTTTCCGCTATGTCCCTCGCGACTGGACCCGCGAAGCGGAGGCGTTGAATGCGCTCAATAAGACTCTGCTGGAACAGATTCAACTGAGTGGCCAGGCATTTCTCTCGAGCACCGTCATGGACGGGACTTTCTGGCTGCGCGCCTGCATTGTCAATCCGAGAACCTCGCCCGACGATCTACCGCGCCTTGTGGAGGCCGTGCGCGCCGCCGGCAGCCTTACGGTACGGGGAGGACCGTCTTGCTAGAAATTCTATAGCCCGGCTGCCAACTTCGGAGCACGGATGCCATTGCTCCTTACTCACTCGCAACGGAGGCTCTACCAAGTACATACAGTCCTGAAACTAATTATGGATATCGTTCCAAACAGTTCCTCGGGTTTATTCTTGTTGAGCGCGGCGCCGATGGCTTTTACAATCTTTGCAACGCGCGTAGCGCGATTCAAAATTCCTGGAGGGCAATGGTGAAGATTTTGGGCATCGGTTTTACCCTGATGCTTGCGGTTGGGCTACAGGCGGACATTTTATATGACAGCCTCACTGCCGGTAACAGCGCTGTGTTGCCGATTGGCAACGGCACGACGACCGGGGTAGTTTTGTACGACTCGTTTTCGACTGGCAGCGTGGCAGAGGCCCTGACCGGCCTGATCGTGGGATTAGCGCCCGTAGCTCCCCCCGCCGATCCGATTGTGGCAACTCTCTATGTGGATAGCGGCTCCACGCCGGGTGGCTCGATTCAGGCCACGGGACCCCAGCAAATCGGGATGCTGGATGACACGCTGGTAACCGCGAGCGGCAATTACGCTATTACGTTGAGTCTCAACCCGATTCTCGCTGCGAACACACGATACTGGATTGCTCTTTCCGGTATCGACACAGTAGGCTGGCTGAGATCCACCAGCTCGAGCGGTACTGGGGTGACGAATGAACTTTCCGATGTTGGCGGTCTTCCTGTAACCGCCAATACCTCCACCTTTCCCTTCCAGATGCAGATTCAGGCGACCGCGCCGGCCGCACCCGAACCCAGTAGTCTGGGTTCACTGGCTGGGCTAGTTGCGCTGGGCCTGATCCGCTTGCGCCGAAAGCCCTGACTGCACTCAAGTTGGTCAGAAGTGCCATTCCGGTCTGCCGATTGGGCAAAAGCCGCGGGCTCAAGAACGAAAAAGGGGCGGATGCATTCTCGCGAATGCATCCGTTTCTTATTTTGGCTAGGCCCAGCTGAAACCGGACTTCGATAACGGAAGCGAGCGCACCCGTTTACCCGTAGCGGAGAAGATCGCGTTAGCGATGGCCGGCAGAATCGGCGGCAGCGCCGGCTCGCCCAATCCGGTCGGATTATTGTTCGACTTCAGCCAGTGCACCTCGATCTCCGGGGGCGCCTGCGTCAGGCGCACCAGCTTGTGCTGGTGGAAGTTAGTCTGTACGACGCGGCCTTTGTCGACGGTGATTTCCTGGTCCATCAATTCGCTCATACCATCGATCACCGCGCCGTGGGTCAGGTTTTCGGCGAAGCCCGGGTTGATGATCTGGCTGCCAATATCGGCCGCCACCCAGACTTTGTTGACCTTCACCTTGGTGCCGGACTCGACCTTCACTTCCGCGACCTCGGCGAAGTAACCGAGATGGCTATAGTGGAAAGCCACGCCCATGCCCGTGCCTTTGGGCAGGCGGCGCTTGCCCCAGTCCGATTTTTCGGCCACCAGTTGGAGCACGCCCTTCATGCGCTCGGGGCTCAATCCCGGGAATCCGAAGCCGCCGCGCCCGCCGCGTCCGGCTTCCGGAGAAGGCGCGGGAAGCGGTTGGGCCGAGTTCAGCAGGTCCAAGCGGAACTGTACCGGGTCCTTGCCTGCTGCATGCGCCAATTCATCGATGAACGACTGAATGACGAAGGCGAACGCGTTGCTGCTCGGCGCGCGCAGAGAGCCGGTCCGGATGCCGAGGGGCATCACGGAGGTGTGCAGCGCGTAATTCGGCACGAAGCGCTGCGGGAACTCCGTCGGCCCCATCGCCGCGGCTGAGGCGAATTGTACGTTGTCGCCCTTCATCTCGCCGTAGCTGACGAAGTGATTCCGCCACGCCACGATTTTGCCGGAGCCGTCCAAGCCTGCTTTCAGGAATTGGAAGGCGCCCGGGCGATAGTAGTCGTGCGCCATGTCGTCCTCGCGCGACCACAGCAGCTTCACCGGCGCGCCGACCTGTTTGGAGATATAGGCCGCCTCCACCATATAGTCGTTGGTGAGACGCCGCCCGAAACCGCCGCCGCCGTGGAGCATGTTCAGGTGAACGTCGGTGGGCTTGAGCCCAAGCGCCTGAGCGACCAGGCCGCGGCCGGCAGCGGGGATCTGGCTGTTGGTCCAGATTTCGCATTTGCCGTCTCTGAATTCGGCCGTGCAGCCCTGCGGTTCCAGCGGGGCGTGGGCGATGAACGGATACGAATACGCACCTTCCACCACTTTCGCTGCGCTCTTCAGTGTGGCGTCGGCGTCGCCATCGGCACGGATGGTCTTCATCGGCGCCTGCATGCTGAGTTGATCGGCTTTCAGCGCGAACGCCGTACTGCTCTGCTCCGCAGTGCCCCACTTGCCCTCGTCCCAGGTCACTTGCAGCTTCTTGCGCGCGGTCTGAGCCTGCCACCAGGTATCGGCCACGATGGCAATGCCGTTCTCGAGCCCGGGATCGCCAGGAAGCACGTCTCCGGCCGGAACGGGCCGCTCGATGACGAACGCGTCCTTCACGCCCGGCATCTGTTTGATTTCAGCAAGGTTGGCGCTCACCACTTTGCCGCCGAAAACGCCGCACTTCTGGAAGCACGCATACAGCATGCCCGGACGCATCATGTCGATGGCGAAGATCGGCTTTCCGGTCGCGATGTCGTGCGTGTCGCGGCCCTGCTGCGTGTGCCCGATGATTTTGTATTCGCTCGCGTCCTTCAGTTTCAGCGTGTTCAACGCCGGCGGCTTGATCGAGTCGAGCTTGGAGGCCAGTTGGCCGTAATCCATCGACCGGTTCGACGCCTTGTGCAGCACTTTGCCCGAATCAGTTGCGATTTCGCCTTCCGGCACGTTCCAGGTCTGTGCCGCGGCGGTGATCAGCATCGCGCGCCCGGCCGCGCCCACCTGCCGCATCGGCGTCCAGTTGGTCGGCGTCGCCGTACTGCCGCCCGCGATCTGTCCGGCGTACCTGGTGTCGTCGAAGTCGGTTTGTTCGACTTTGACTTTCTTCCAGTCCGCGTCCAGTTCCTCGGCAATCAGCATGGGCAGCATCGTCTTGATGCCTTGGCCGACTTCGGGATTCTTGGCCATGATGGTCACGGTCCCATCCGCCGCGATCTTGATGTAATTCGTGGCCAGCGGAGGAACCTGCGGTCCGAACTGTGCCGCCACCGGCTTCACACAGAGAGCGAGCAGCGCGCCGCCACCGCCGAGCGCGGTGACTTTCAGAAAGGAACGACGATCGATTCGCATGTTTTTCATGGTTCCTCCGCCTTATTTGTTCACCGATGCGGTTTGCACCGTGCGCGCCGAAGCATTATTCGTGATTTCCGCGGCTTTATGGACCGCCTGGCGGATCCGCAAATAGGTTCCGCAGCGACACAGGTTACCGTTCATCGCGGAATCGATGTCCTTGTCCGAAGGCTTGTTGTTCTTGGCCAGCAGCGCCGCAGCCGACATCATCTGGCCTACCTGGCAGTAGCCGCACTGCGGCACGTCGATTTCCTGCCAGGCGAGTTGTACCGGATGCGTTCCCTCCGCCGACAGCCCTTCAAGCGTGGTGACCGGCTGGTTGCCGACCGCGGAGACCGGCGTCTGGCACGACCGCACCGCTCTTCCGTTCAGGTGTACGGTACAGGCACCGCATTGGCCGATGCCGCAGCCATATTTCGTCGCTTTGAGGTTGAGGATGTCTCGAACGACCCATAACAGAGGCGTGTCTGCGGGCACGTCCACCGTGGCAGACCTCCCGTTCACGTTAAGTTTGAAAGCCATCGCGATAGCTCCTAGAAGCAGAGAATGAAATTCGAACGACCGCGAACAGCGACCCCGTGTGAACGGTGTAAGCGGCGGGCCAACAATATCTTACCTATTGCGCGCAGCGTACCATCGGCCGGGGGAGTGTGTCAAGCTGACGGCCGGATTGTCCGTGCAGGATGGCCGCAGAAACGCGCCACGGCCCGCGGGTTTAGTTGCGTGAACGGACCCACGTCGCATAACGTATGAAGGAGTAGATGCCCTTTTGCAGCCAGTGCGGAAGCGAGGTAGGCGCAGCGGATTCGTACTGCCACGGCTGCGGAGCGCGCCAGCCGGGAGCCTCCGGGCCGAAGGCGGCGGGAGGGCACGATCCGCTCTCGCAGATGTCGGGGCGCACGGCATCCATCCTTTGTTATGTGCCCGGCATCGGCTGGATTGTGTCGATCATCGTTCTGGCGTCGGAAAAATTCCGCGCCAATCGCGACGTCCGCTTCCATGCGTTCCAGGGCCTATACCTGTTTGTGGCATGGCTGTTGGATGGGTGGGTGGTGCGGCCGATGTTTTCGATGATCCCGCGCGTGCCGGTTCACAGCCTGGTGGAGCTGGCGCTGCTCGGGATGTCCATTTTCATGATGGTTAAGGCGGCCCACAACGAGACATACGCGCTACCGCTCTTCGGGGAGCTGGCCCAACGTTCGGTGGCCGAACATTGACGGCGGCCGCGCGGCTAGTGCGCGAGGCGAATGTCGGACGGAAACCGGCGGTCGATGATGAGTTCGCTAAAGCGCGCGAGCGCCTGCCTGTATTGTTCGCCCGCCTGTTCCTTTTCCGCGCCGGTCGCCTGCTTGAAGGCGACCTCAGCCGTTTGCACATCGGTCAGAAGCTGCATCTCGATCTGATGCCAGACCGAGGGAGAAGGCGCCGCATTCCGTTCGAACGCACTCATTTGGACCTGAGTTGAAAACGGATCTTAGCATTAGATCGGCTAGAACGGCTAGAGGAAATTTCCCATCAACAAAATCCGAGGTACTACGGACAACGCCGCGTCACCCCTGGTCCGCAGCGAAGAATGCGGGTGCCATTACATAGTTTCGATGGCCCGCTGACTCGGCGCAGCGGCCGAGTTCGCGAACGCTGGCAGCAGGATCGCCGCGCTTACGCTATTGCGGCGGACCGCAATGCGTCGCATCCAGTGAGGGCTAGTGCCCGTCGCCGTCACCGTCGGCGTCGGCGCCCTTCAAATGCGCCAGGGCCGCCGGGCTCAATTGGACCGTGTCAGTCGGGGTTTCAGCCGCCTTCGATTTCTGATTCGCCGGCCCCCGATTCTGTGCCTGCTGGGACGCGTATACCGCGCTCACGCTCGATACCGGGCTGATCGACATGAAGTCAGGACTCCTCAAGTGTCGTATCGGCCCAGGGAACAGGGAGTTCGACACTTTAAGATAGTCGTGTTGCGGCCCCGGGCAATCGCCTGATATCGAACGACAACCGCCGTGCCGGCCGCCGTGCCGCAGGCTATACTCAGCTTGAAGACCTTTTTTCCGATGGCGCTGTTCAAAACGCGCAGCGCCGCTGTGTACGGCATCGATGCCCACCTGATCGATGTCGAAGTCGACCTGTATTCGTCCGGCTCGGCGCGCGACTTCGTGATGGTCGGTATGCCCGATCTGGCCGTGCGCGAGAGCCGCGAGCGCATCAAATCCGCACTGATCCATTCCGGCTTTAATTACCCGAATAAAGCCGTCACCATCAATCTCGCGCCGGCGAATGTCCGCAAGGAAGGCGCCGGTTTCGACCTGCCGATGGCGCTCGGCATCCTGGGAGCAATGGGCTCGGTCGGGCCCTTGGACCGGCACATTCTGATCGGCGAATTGTCGCTCGATGGCTGCATCCGCCCGGTCCGCGGCGCTCTGTCGGTGGCCGTGTGTGCCCGCGAGCAAGGCATTCCCAATCTGATCCTCCCGGCGGAAAACAGCGCGGAGGCCGCGGTGGTGGAGGGCATCCATGTGTATGGAATGCGCCACCTGGCGGAAGTAGTCGCGTTGTTGACCCGGCCAGCGGACTTCCAGCCCGCCGCACCCGACGGCAGCAAGCCGGTTGAGGATCCCACGGCAGCGCCCGATTTCCGCGACGTACGCGGCCAGACCATGGCGAAGCGCGCGCTGGAAGTGGCCGCGGCAGGCAGCCACAATGTGCTCATGATCGGCCCGCCGGGGTCGGGCAAGACGATGCTGGCGCGGCGCCTCGCCGGCATTCTACCGCCCCTCAGCTTCGAAGAAGCAATCGAGACCACGAAAGTGCACAGCATCGCGGGGCTGCTGCGCAGCGGCGCCGGCCTGCTGCGGGAGCGGCCGTTCCGCGCCCCGCATCATACGGTGTCGGACGCCGGACTGATCGGCGGCGGCACCGGGGTACCTCGTCCCGGCGAGGTCAGCCTGGCCCATCACGGCGTTCTATTCCTAGACGAATTCCCGGAGTTCCCGCGCGACGTCCTCGAGCTATTGCGGCAACCTTTGGAAGACGGCGCGGTCACGATCGCCCGCGCCAATATGACCTTGCGTTTCCCCTCCACGTTTATGTTGGTGGCGGCGATGAATCCGTGCGCGTGCGGCTTTTACGGCGACGCTACGCGCGAATGCCGCTGTACGCCGGCTCTGATTCAGCGATACCTCGGCAAAATCAGCGGCCCGTTGCTGGACCGCATCGACATCCATGTCGAAGTGCCCGCGGTTCCGTACCAGGAACTGCGCGGCAACACGGCCAGCGAGACCTCGGCCGAGATCCGAGCCCGCATCGAGCGAGTGCGCGCCGCCCAGCAGGCGCGCGGCTATTACAACGCCCGGATGCCGGTGCGCATGATTCGCAAGCAATGCGCGCTCGACGATTCCGGCGAACGCACACTGGAACTGGCGGTGCGCCGCCTGGGTCTTTCCGCCCGCGCGCACGACCGCATCCTTAAAGTGGCCCGCACGATCGCCGACCTCGCCGGCTCCGAAACCGTCGCCGCCAAGCACGTGGCCGAAGCCGTCCAGTACCGCAGCCTCGACCGCAATTACTGGACGTGAGGCCGTCGCCATCACGGCAGCTCCTTCACGCGGATATTGCGGAACTGGACCAACGTCCCGTGGCCCAGAAAGCCGATGTGTCCCGTTCGCCGAGCCAAACCGGGATGGTGCTCCAGCACTTTCGCCTCTTTCACAATATCCAGGTCGGCGTCCAGAATGATCACGCCGTTCAGCGTCACTTTGATGCGGCGCCCGTTGGCGACAATTTCCTCTTCGTTCCATTCGCCCACCGGTTTGCGATAGCC
>CAYTJD010000194.1:0-53760 GCA_964438005.1 uncultured Solibacteraceae bacterium
GGAAACGTGAATGCTTCGCTCGCAGGTTTCATGGTCGGCCTCCCATGGAGTTCTCCGGGATTGGTGTCGTCAACGTATCAGAAGCGGCCAAGGCCTGGCAAGCCTCGCCCGCGGCACGGCATCAAAATTAATCACAAAATATTGGTCGATTGTTTTCAATTGGTTGACGTCTCTGGCTTGGTTCCGTCTGCTAGCGTGTAATCAGTAAGGTTATGCGAACGTTTTTTGCCGGCCGGCAAGCGTTGCATTGCGAGTGAGACTGAACTTCCTGTAAGGCCGTTAAGGCCCGCGCGGCGGATCCCCTACGTGGAGGAGGTCGGCAGGGAGATTTTAGAACCGGTTCTATCAAACCCGGCGGTGCGCGGATAGCTGGTTTCGCCGCCCCGCCGGATACCAGAGAGTCTGAACGATCGAAACGGGAGTTAAAAGTAACGCCATTCAGCGATTCCAATGACCTCGTAGATCCAGCCTCGATTCACTCGGGCGGCCGACAACGCACGGCGATAAGTCCGCGGGATTTGAAGATCCCGTAGCCCGGCCGCCCCGCAACGTCTTTCTGACGTTTCTCCTTCCCCACTCAGCCTACGTGTCTTTAAACGCATCCGAAAGCGGTACAGTAGTCGGAGGATGACACGCGAAACCATTATTCTGCCTGGCGCCGTGGCGGTATGCGCCGCCGGCATGATGCTCGCCCAGACTCCGCCGCCTCGAGCGGGGGCGGTTCCGGCCGGCGGCAGCCCCGCTTATCAACGCGCCCGCCTGCTTCCAGCCCGCATTATGGAATTCAAAGCGGAGCCGGCCTCTGTGGAGCCGGGGCAATCTGTGACCCTGACTTGGTCGACCGAAAATCCAACTGGAGCGACGATCGACCCCGACTTGGGCCGCGTGGCCCCGCGCGGCGTCCGCCAGATCACTCCTACCGCGACTACTACCTATACCCTGACCGTGCGCGGGCCCGAAAATCAAACGCTTACGCAGTCTGTGACCGTGAATGTCGCCGGCACTACCGCGGCGGCCGGGAACTCTGCCGACGCATCGCGCAACGAAGTCCCGCGCGCGGTCAACGGCAAGCCGGATTTATCCGGCGTCTACGATTTTAGCCTTGGCGCGCCGGGAGCGCGGGGTGCGCGCGGCCCTGCTTCCGACGGTCCAGCCTTGAAACCTGGCGCCGAGAAATTTCGCGTCGTTCGCGGGCCCGACGATGCCGGCCAGACCGCCGACTGCATGCCGCTGGCCCCGCCGCAGGCCTTCAGTGTTCCATACCAATTTCAGATCGTGCAAAGCGCCCACAACGTCGCGATCCTACATGGCTACCCCGGCACATTTCGCGTCATTCCGACCGACGGCGGGCCGCACTCCGCCGATCCTGATCCCACGTGGATGGGCGATTCGATCGGTCATTGGGACGGCGACACTCTCATCGTCGACTCCGTCGGGTTCAACGATAAGACCGAGATCAGCGGTTACCACCACACCGAGGCCCTTCACATCATCGAGCGCTACCATCGCGCCAACTACAACACGCTCGAGTACGAAGCCACGATCGAAGACCCGAATGTCTTCGTGAAGCCCTGGACCGTGCGCCGCCCCTTTGCGCTCCGCCCCGATCTCGCCAAGGTCGACGAATTCGTATGCGAGCACAATATCGATTACAGTAAGTTCTTCGAGAAGAAATGAACGCTTCCAGGCATGAACAACGTTGACCTGAAGCTCCTGACGATTGTCGCCGAACTCTTCCGGACCCGCAGCGTGTCGCAGACCGCCGAAAATCTCGCCCTCAGCCAGTCGACAGTCAGCATGCACCTGGCCACTCTCCGCAAACACTTCAACGATCCTCTTTTCGTCAAAACGTCGACCGGCATGGAGCCGACACCGCACATTACCGAGCTGATGGAGCTGATCGAAAAATCGAAGGACCTGCTCCAGGCGGTTCTCGAGCACCATGTGGTCTTCAACCCCGCCACCTCCGACCGCATGTTCCGCCTGTGTTCCACCGATATCGCCAAGGTCACGATGATGCCGAAGCTCATGAAGAGGATCCAGGAGACCGCGCCCTCGATCCGCATCGAACTCCGCAGCATGTCGGCGAACACGGCCCGCCTGCTGGAATCGGGCGAGCTCGATCTGGCCGTTGGCTTCATTTCCTCTTTGGGCGCGGGCTTCTGCCAGCAAAAACTCTTCAAGGAGAACTTCGTCTGTGTCGTGCGCGCCGATCATCCCCGGATCAAATCGGCGCTAACGTTGGCGCAGTTTGCCAGCGAGATTCACCTGGCGGTCACCACATCCGGCACCGGCCACGATATTGTCGAGCGGGCGCTCGAAGCCAAGCGCATCGATCGCCGCATCGCCATGCGCGTCGACGGCTTTCTGGGGATTTCAAGCATCATTGCGGCCACCGATTGCATCGTGGTGGTTCCCCAGCAACTCGCGCAGCACCTCACGAGAGAAGGGCGCATCAAGATGCTGGCGCTGCCGTTTGAAGTGCCCTCCTACTTCGTCATGCAGCACTGGCACGAGCGCTACACGCATGACGTGGCCAACCGGTGGCTCCGCGGATTATTTTCAGACTTGTTTGCCACGGGGAAAACGGAACGGTGACCATCCTCGGGGTTTGTGAATGGCTGCAGAATACGCCATGGGCCTACGGCATCAAGCATTCGTCGTGGCAGTTTCCGTTGATCGAGTCGATCCACTCGCTGGGGTTGAGTGTGATGCTCTGGCCGGCGGCGCTGCTCGACTTTCGCCTGCTCGGCGTCTTCATGAAGAAACGGCCGGCATCGCAGGTGGCCGCGCAATTCCTGCCGTGGGTCTGGACCGGCTTCGTGGTGATGGTGTTCACGGGCTCGATCCTGTTCGCCTCCGAGGCCGTGAAGTGTTACAACAGCCCGTTCTTTCGCACGAAGCTCGCCTTGCTGGTCGCGGCGGGCCTCAACGCGCTGGTGTTTCACACGACCGTCTTCCGGGATGTGGCATCCTGGGATGAGGACCACGCGACGCCATGGCGGGCGCGGCTTGCGGGCGGTTGTTCGCTGGCGGTCTGGATCGGTGTTGTAGCGATGGGGCGGGCGCTCGCCTATGCTTAGCGAATCGTTCAAACCGTTCTTCGACTGGTGCGGGGCCACCTGGCTCGGAACTACCGTGCGCGATACCGTGTGGGCCTTTCCGCTGATCGAAACCTTCCACCTGCTGGCTCTGGCTGTCCTGCTCGGAACCGTGCTGATCGTGAACCTGCGCGTGTTCGGCTTAGGCCGCCGCTACTACGCATCGGCCGCTCAGATCGGCCGCGAGTTGGAGCCGTGGATGCTGGCGAGCGTCGGTGTGCTGATCGCTTCGGGCATTCCCATGTTTCTTTCCGAGACCGACAAGTGCTACGAGAGCTATTCGTTTCCGATCAAAATCACGCTCATCGTGATCGGAATCGTGTATCAGGTTACAGTTCAGCGCCGCTGGATTGTACGAGACGACGGAAAAGCTAAAATCGCCGCCTGCCTGTCGATCCTGGTCTGGACCACCGTTGGCCTCGCCGGCAAAGGCATTCCGTACGTATAGACACGTCGCCCCACTGTTCCAGCCTTCCGCAACTTGGCGGCCGGTTCCGCAGAACTTATGATGGAGGCGCATGGGATTTTCCTTTTCCGTCGGGCACGGCGGCTTCGGAGGATCGCGCCTGCGGAAGATTCTCCTCAAGCACTTTGGCATCCCGGCCGGAGAGATCGCCACCACCGGGCGCCAGTTTCCGATCACTGCGCGTGTGGACATCCAGTCGGCGATCGAGGATTTCCTGTGCACCCGCGACGGTACCAGGCTCTTCGGGATCCTCAGCCCGAACCCTCACGAGCCGCCGGCCCTGGCCCAGACACTCGCGGGCGGACATTTTCCGATCGACGCCGGCCCCCTCCAACACGATGAGATTGACGTGGGCGAAGCGCTTCCCATGCGTTGTCTGAAAAACGGCCTGTGGCTCTCGCGGGAAGACGACCTAGCCTTCGCAATTCTGATGGCGCCGGGAGGACGATTTGGGCTGCGCGCCGGCGTACAGGTGGAGATAGCGATTCCAACCGGTGAGCGCGGGGCTCAGTTCTCGCAGGATCTGTTCCGCAATCTCGAGGCGTCTATTAGCCAGGCGCGCACCTATCGCGGCCGCATCATCTCTCTGGAGGCATACATCGATCCGATGGGAGGCGGCAGCCTGGTGAAAGTACACCGCTTGGCTAAAGTGAATCGCGACGACGTCGTTCTGCCGCGCAAAACCTTGGCGTTGCTTGACCGCAATGTTGCCGGATTCATGCGGGCTCGGGGCCAGCTCAAGGAGCTGCAATTTCAGGCGCGGAAGGGTCTCTTGTTCTACGGTCCGCCGGGCACTGGCAAGACCTACACGATTCACTATCTGGTCTCTCAATTGCCCGATCACACGACGCTGCTGATAACCGCCGAACAGGTGGGCTTGCTTGGCGAGTACTTCCGTCTCGCCCGGTTCCTCCAACCTTCGATCATGGTCATAGAGGACGTGGACCTCATCGCACGGGAACGTACCCACATGCATGGTCCGGACGAGGAGGTCCTTCTCAATAAACTGCTCAACGAAATGGACGGGCTGCGCGAAGACGCGGAAGTGTTGTTTATTCTCACCACGAACCGGCCCGAGCAGATCGAGCCGGCGCTGGTTTCCCGGCCGGGACGCATCGATCAGGCGATCGAGTTCCCCCTGCCCGATGACGAGGGCCGCGCCAAGCTGACGAGGCTGTATGCGCGCGGCCTGGAAATTCCCGCCGATCTGATCGATGTCATTGTGCGCCGCACTGAAAGAGTCAGCGCGTCGTTTATCAAGGAACTGATGCGGCGGTGCGCTCAAAGCCAGATTGAATCCGCGGCGGGCAACGTGCTTACGCTGGCGGCCGTCGATGCGGCCCTGGAAGAAATGCTGTTGTCCGGCGGAACGTTGAACCGGCGCTTGCTTGGCGCCGCGGCCGCGCAGTGAATGCCGTTACTCGTAGATTCCCTGCCGGATTGCCTCGCAGACGTATTCCTGCAGTTCCCAGGTTGGCGCGAGCGTGAACGTTCGCGTGAACGTGTATGGCTTGGTCAGCGCTTTCTGGTCTTCGATGGTGAGTTCCACGGTCATATGGCCCAAGTCCGGCCGGTGGTAGCGCTCCACCAGGTGCATGTCGCTGCTGTGGGGTTTGCCGGTGGCGTCGAGCCATGTCTTGTCGTTGAACCCGACCGTGTCCACCACCAGCGTATCGCCCTCCCAATTGCCGATCGATTGGCCGGTCCAACTCTCGGGCTCAATCTCAAGGTTGTGCTTGCGCCCATCCAGGAAGAAGCGCCGGTAGCTGTGCGTGTTGCCTTCCCACAAGAGAGCAATCTGGTTCGAGCGCTGCACGATCTTGTAAGGCAGCGGATTGATCCGCACTGCGCCGTTCGGCAGGCAGAGGCGTTCGGGGTCATCCTTCTGCTTGTTGGCTTTCCGCGCTTCGTAAATCTTCTTGTACTCGGGCGTGAACGAAGGGTCGCCCGGCAGCGCAGTGCTGGTAGGAACCCAAACGCCCGAAAGGTCCACCTTGCCGTCCTCGGCCCGCGGCGTAGTGCCCATAGGTGGCGCGTGCGGCTTGCGCGCTTTGGGAGGTGGCACGCCATCGGAAGCAGCCGAGCCTTCCAGCTTGTATGCCGCGTTCAAGTGGCCGGGATCCTGGTTGTTTTCGTCGCACACGTATTCGGTCATTTCGAAATCGGGCTCGAGCGTGGTGGTGCGATGAAACTTGAAGGGCTGCGCAAACACGCCCGGATCTTCAATGGTGACGTCCATCTCCATATTTCCGTAGTCGGTGCGATGGAACGTTTCGGTCAGGTGCATGTCCTTGGTATGCGGCGTCCCCGGGAAATCGAACCACGACTTCTCGAAGAACCCGACGCTATCCACAACCAGCGTGTCGCCATCCCAATGCGCGCGCGAATCGCCGTAGAACGCCGGCTTGAGATCCTTCGGATGGCTGCTGCCGTCCACGAAAAACTGCCGGTACATGTGGGTGTTCCCTTCGAAAAGCATCAACACCAGCTTCGGTGTCGCGAAGAACGCGGTGTGGTACGGAGCCGCGCGCGGCGGACCACCAGGAAGGCAGCGCGCTTCATAATCCTCGGCGCCATTCTTCGCCCGGCGTTCATCGACAATCTTCTTCGCCCACGGGAGGAGTTCCGGGCTGGGCGCTCCGCTGCCCCCGAACCCATTCCAGATGCCGGTTATGTCCGGATGCCCGTCTGCCAACCGGGGCAGTGGTCCGGCGGGTCCACGGCGCGGGGCGCGCGTGCCGCGGCCCCGAGCCGGAGCCGGCGGCGCCACATCCTGCGCGAGCGCTGTCCCCACGGTGAAGGCCAACGCCGACACAGCCGCCAGTAGCGGCGTCATTCGTTTCCACATGGCCGATCTCCAGTTACTGTTGACGGGTCTATTGATTGGGCGGAGCCGATCCGTCGGCGGCCGAACCGCCAAATACGCGGCGGCCATCGGGCAGCAGCACTACGCGCGCCGCCGCGGTGTGGGATTCGTCCTTCGCCCGGTTGCCTTCGACCGTGACCTGATCGCCGGCCCGGAGCGATTCTTTCCGCCAGCCTTGCCGCAGCAGAACCGGAATGGCTCCCAGTTCGAAGTTCCAGGTGGAGACTTTTCCGTCGGCCTCTTTCACGTCCACATAGAAGCGGGCGTGGGGGTTCATCCATTCCACCTTGGAAACCGTGCCGGTCACCTTCACCGGTTTGCTTGTATCGTACTCGGCCGCAAACGAGTGATGTGCCACCGCCGGCGCGACGCCAACGAGCAGGCCTAGTGCGGCCGCCGCAATCCATGCTGCTTTCATCTAAATGCCTCCAATTCGCACACTTGCCCCGTTCGCGACCAACTGGCGGGCATCGTATCATCGCCGATTCCCGGTGTCAATTGCCGCTTCATTTTACGGGCCTTTTTACTTGACACCAGAGGTTCCCGCGACGTAAACTCCACTCCACGGCTACGACTTCAGGCGTTACTGAGTAGAGGGAGGTTACACATGCGTTTGGCAGCTCTGTTTAGTTTCTTTATACTTTTCACAGCGGCGGTTTTTGCCCAGAGCGACCGCGGCACCATTACCGGCACAGTAGCCGATCCGGCCGGCGCGGTGATCGCCAGCGCCAACGTCGAGGCGCGCAGCACGGAGACAGGAGCTGTCTCGCCCGTCGCGACCTCGACCACGGGTAATTACACGATCCCCAACCTCCCCGCAGGCGCCTACGAACTTACCGTCAGCGTACCCGGATTTAAGAAATTCATCCGGCCGGGTCTTATCATTCAAGCGGCGCAAACGATCCGCGTTGACGCTGTTATGGAGGTCGGCAATGCCACTGAGTCCGTCACCGTCAACGACGAGGCGCCGCTGCTAAAAACCGAAAGCGGCGAATTAAGCAACACTATCGCGACGCAAACCATGGATACGCTGCCGCTGCTTTCCATCGGCTCGAATTCCTCCGGCATTCGCAATCCGTTCAACCTGGTGGCGCTGCTGCCCGGAGCCTACTATCAGCCGTCACCCCCCTTCACCGGGCCCGTGGTGAGTATCAACGGCAGCCCCGGGGGCTCCGAGACGCTGCTGATTGAGGGCATGGATGGCACCAATATCGTCGGCCAAGGCGCCAACCAGCAGAACCAGCCCGGCATGGATTCGATCCAGGAGTGGACGGTGCAAACCAGCAACTACTCGGCCGAGTTCGGGCAAGCCGGCAGCGCGGTTATGAACGTCACGATGAAATCGGGCACGAATCAATACCACGGCACGGGATATTGGTATGCGCAAAACGAAGACCTGAATGCCGGCCAGCCGTTCACCAACTCCGGCAATGGTCATTTGCTCCGGCCCACAAATCGGCAAAACGACTACGGGTTGACCATGGGCGGACCGATCTCGGTACCCAAGGTTTACAACGGCCGCGACAGAACATTCTTCTTTTTTAGCTGGGAGCAGTTCCTCCGCGACCAAAACTTCCTGCCGGCCACGTTTTCCGTCCCGACCGCGGCCTATCGCACCGGCGACTTCAGCGCCGCACTGGCGGCTGCGGGTACCGCCGCCGGTCCCCGGAATATCGGCACCGATCCGTTGGGCCGCCCGATCTTCGCGAATGGGATTTACGACCCGAACACACGCCACTTGGCTCCCAACGGCCAGCCCGTCACGGATCCGTTTACGGGAAACATCATCCCGCAAGACCGTCGCGATCCCATTGCGCTCAAGGTGCAAAGCATGCTTCCGTTGCCCATCTGCGTGGCGGGGCCTCCGTGCAGTGCGAATGGCGTGCTCAACAATTTCCAAAATACGCAGCCGGTTGCGCGAAGCACCGAGGCGCCTTCGCTCAAGCTCGATCAGTTGCTGGGACCGCGAGATAAACTCTCCTTCTTCTGGAGCCGCACCGCGACCGACACCTCGAATGGCTATGGCCAGGACGGGCTGCCCCAACCGGCTTCCTACACGTTCGGCGCCGGCATCTATGCCAGCCGGGAGCGGCTGAATTATGACCACACCATCTCGCCCACGGTTCTGTTGCACGTAGGGGCGGGCTTCGATAGAAACTACCTGGGCCGGCCTTCGGTCACGCCGCAGTATGACGCGTGCAAGAACATCGGCTTGTGCAGCCAGGCGTTCCAACTAGGCACATTTCCCAGTTTCAACAGCCTCTCCAGTGCGACCGGCGGCGGATTCGGCTCCGCGCTTCTCGAGCCGCAGATCGGGCCGCCGTCGCGAGTCGATAACGCGGATAACATCACCAGCGCCATTGCGAGCTTGACTTGGGTGAAAGGCAACCACACGTTCAAATTTGGTGGCAATGGCGAGTTCCAGGGAAGCTATACGATCTCTGTCACCGACCTGCAAGGCAACTATGCTTTCAGTGCCGCGCAGACCGGATTGCCGTACAACGTAAACACCTCCACCGGGGTCAGCGTGTCCACCATGGGCCCGTACACCGTGGGGTTCCCATATGCCAGTTTCCTGTTGGGCGCCGTCGATAAATACGAGGTGGATCCTCCTTCCGAAGCGCGCTTTGGAAAGCAGCAATGGGGATTCTACGCGCAGGACAGCTGGAAAGTGACGCGGAAGCTCACGCTAGACCTGGGTCTTCGGTACGACTACTCGACGTGGTACAAGGAGCAGTACGGCCGTTCGCCGAATTTTGCGCCCACCCTGCCGAACCCCACCGCGGGCGGATTTCCAGGCTCGGTGACCTACCAGGCGACTTGCCACTGCGATTTCGCGAAGAATTATCCGTGGGGACTCGGACCGCGCTTCGGCTTCGCGTATCAGGTAATGCCGAAGACCGTGCTCCGAGGCGGTTTCGGCGTTGAATATACGCCCACCGGAGTCGCTCAGAGTTTTGGCTTCGCCAGCGGCAACGCGGTGGCCGCCAATCCGTTGCCTCCTTCTTCCACGCCGGGCGCTCCGCTCATGACCCTGGGCCAGGGCGTGACGGTCAACGGGAATCCTCTGACGGCGGCGCAGATTGCCTGGCCGAATTTCAGTCCGGGCTATTTCCCGCTGGCCGGAGTCGTCCCGGGCAACGGCCCGCAGTATTACGATCCCAATGCCGGCCGGCCCGCGCGACAGTATCAATACAGCTTTGGAGTGCAGCGCGAAGTGGTGCGCGATCTGGTGGTGCAAGCGTCCTATATCGGCAACCGCGGGATCTGGTGGCCGAGTTATCTCACTCCCACGGGAGCCAGCGGGCAACTGATCGGCTATAACTACCTGAGCAACGCGATTCTCGCCGCCAACGGGCTAAGCCTGAACAATCCGGCCGATCTGGCGACGCTGCTGGCGCCGATTAGCTCTCCGGCGGCGGGCCGCTTCCAGAACAAGCTTCCGTTCCCTGGTTTTCCGTTGAATCAAACCGTGGCCCAATCGCTCCGGCCTTTCCCGCAGTTTTCCACCAGTTGTTCCGGACTGGCCCCCGTCGGCCCGTGCCCCATCAACGCGCCATTGGGCGACACCTGGTATAACTCCTTGCAGTTGACTGCCGACAAACGGTTCTCCCACGGCCTCCAGTTCAATTTCGGTTTCACCTGGTCCAGAGCAGAGAATACTTTCGGCGGCACGCCCGACGTACAGAACCGTGGATTGGCCAAGTCGCTCTCGCAGTACGATCAACCGTTCATTACGCGCTTTGCCGTGACGTACTCGACTCCCAAGTGGGGACCGAAATATGTGTCAGCCGTCACCCGCGACTGGCAGTTGAACGCGTTCGGTTATTACGCCAGCGGCATTCCGCTTCTTTCGCCGGCTACCAACACCACAGGCTACCCCGCCGCTTTGGCGGGTCAGGGCACGCTCAATAACATTGTCTTCCAGCCCGGACAATACCAGGTGCGCGCGCCGGGACAGCCTCTGTACCTGCAGGACCTCAACTGTCACTGTTTCGATGCCAATACGACGGTCGTGTTGAACCCGTTGGCATGGACCAATCCGGCTCCCGGACAGTACGGCGGCGCGACGTACTACAACGATTTCCGCGGAGAGCGGCGCCCGGTGGAGAACTTCGGAATCGGGCGGCAGTTCCGGTTCAAGGAAAGAGTCGGCCTGAATCTCCGCGCCGAGTTCACGAATATCTTCAATCGGACCTATTTGAACAACCCCAGCCTCATCGGCCCACAGACGGCGCCGACTTGCAAACTGCCTGGTGGTGGCACGGGGGCCTGCGCGCCGGGCTTGCAGCTCTCCTCCGGTTTTGGATCGATCAGCACGTCGAGCGTGAACGCCCCGCCGCGGTCCGGGCAGGTGGTTATCCGCTTCGATTTCTGAGGTGCGGCTGTGTGGAAACGGAGCATTGCTCTGATTGCTGTTTGCGTGGCGGCGGGCGCGCAGTCCATTCCGCGCGCCGCCGACGGCAAGCCGAACCTGCGGGGCGTTTGGGATCATCCCTACGTCCCCGACATGACCAAGGACGGCAAGGACCAAAAGGGCGCCGGTGAATTGCCGTTCACACCATGGGGTGCAGACAACTTCAAGCACTACGACGTCTCTAAATTCGACTACACCGGCCACTGCCTGCCGTTCGGACTGATGCGCTCGGTCAATGTGGGCGGCTATCCGATCCAGATCATGCAGGATGACCAGTACATTGCGCTGCTGTTCGAGCAGAACACCTGGTTCCACGTGATCTACATGAACCGCGAGCATCCCAAGGACCTCGAAGCCACCTGGTTCGGCAACTCGGTAGGCCACTGGAATGACGATACGCTCGTGGTCGATACAATCGGCTTCAACGGCAAAACGCGGCTGGACACGCTCGGCCACCCGCATTCCGACCAACTGCACCTAATCGAACGCTACACGCTCAAAGACGCGCAGCATATCTCGTACGAGATGACCATCGACGATCCAAAGACATACACGCGGCCTTGGAAGAACACGCGGACGTTCACAAAGATGAAGCCTGGAGAGGAACTGATCGAGTATTCGTGCGAAGAGAACAACCGGGACTTCTTACAAGGACACATCAAATAAGCATAGGTTCCCTTACCCCCGCGCTCACGCGCGGGGCCGTCGGGCCGGGGTTCGGCGCTACACTGATCTGACGTGAGCACCGCGGCGGACGTTGTCATCATCGGGGGCGGCATCGTAGGCTCCAGTATTGCGTATCAGCTCACGAAAGCAGGTTGCGACAACGTGGTAATCCTGGAGCGTGAGAGCCACCAGGGAAAAGGCTCCACGGGAAAAAGCATGGGCGGGGTGCGCGCCCAGTTCTCCACCGAAGCCAGCATTCGGATGTCGCTGTTCTCGATTCCGTTCTTCCAAGAGTTCGAACAGGCGCTCGGGCATCCATCCGGATACCGCTCACAAGGTTATCTGTTCATCGCAACTGAACCGCGGCAGATGGCCGCCTTGCGCGTCAATTATGAAAAGCAAGTGGCGGCGGGCCTTGCGACCGTGCAAATCGTGAGCGCAGATGAGATTCTGGAAATGGTTCCGGAGACGCGTCCCGACGATATCGTGGGCGGCACGTTCTGCTCTACGGACGGCTTCGTCGATCCGTACAGCGTCATGATGGGGTTCGCGCTGCGCGCGATCGATCAAGGCGCGAAGGTCTTCTGCGATGCCACAGTGACGGGAATCGATCAAGACGCCAAAGGCGTCTGCGCGGTGCATTCGACGCAAGGAAAATTCACCACGCGCATCGTGGTTTGCGCGGCGGGAGCATGGTCGGCGCAAGTCGGAAAACTCGCCGGAATCGATCTACCGGTCGAGCCGCTACGGCGCATGCTGGTACCGACGGAGCCGTTCGACAAAATTTCTCACCGTGCGCCGATGACCGTCGATGTGGCCACGGGGTTTCATTTCCGGCCCGAAGGGGTCGGCCTGCTGATGGCCTGGAACGATCCCGAAGAGAAGCCCGGCTACAACATCAATTTCGATCACGCCTTTGTCGAAAAGATTCTGACCCGCGGCGTCCACCGGTTCCCGGTCCTGGAAGAGGCCGAGATCAATCCCTCGCGTGGATGGGCCGGCCTATATGAGATGACGCCCGATCATCACCCGATCCTGGGGCCGGTGCCGGGGCTCACCGGATTTTACGTCGCCACGGGATTCAGCGGCCATGGTGTGATGCACTCGCCGGCAACCGGAAAAATCCTGGCGGATTTGATTCTGAACGGCAAAACCGACCTGGTCGAGACACGCCTCCTCGACACCGAGCGATTCCGTGAAGGCCGGCTGATTGAAGAAACCGCCCTGTTGTAATTCACGCGCGGGCTACTCGGCGTCCCCCGCCGGCTGCGCCACGAAGCGGTACCCGACCCCGCGAACGGTCAACAGGTGCCGCGGGCGCCGGGGATCGATTTCGATGTAACGCCGCAGGCGCACCATGAAATTGTCGATAGCGCGCGTGTCGGTGTCTTCGTGCAGACCCCAAACCTCTTCCAGCATTGCCTTGCGCGATACGGGTTTGCCTTCATGCCGGATCAGGTAACGCAGCAGATTCGCTTCCATTAGCGTCAAAGGAACAACCTGGTCGCGAACGCGTAGTTCGAGCAGATCGAAATGCACGGAGTTGTCTCCGAACGTGAACGCGTCGGGCTGTGGTGGCGGCGCCGGCGCATGATTCGCATCCGCGCGCAGCCATTCCCGGCGCCGCAGCAAGCCTTGAATGCGGGCCATCAGAATCGCCAGATCGAAAGGCTTGGTCAGGTAATCATCGGCGCCCGCGGCGAACCCTTTCAGCACGTCGGCCGGATGCCCGCGCGCGGTCAGAATCAGCGTCGGGATGAATTGGCCGGCCTGCCGCATCTCCGACATGACGGTGAAGCCGTCTTTGCCTGGCAGCATGACATCCAACACCACCACATCGGCCGGCGCGTGCTGGGCCGTGAGAACCTGCAACGCGGCTTCTCCAGTGCCAACCACCTGCACCTGGTAGCCCGCCGCTTCGAGGTTGAAACGTAGTCCGTCGGCGAGATGCTGCTCGTCTTCCACGATGAGGACGCGGCTCATTTGGCAATGGGGAACTGAAGCAGAAAGGTGCTGCCATGCCCGGGGCCTTCGCTTTCGGCCCACACGCGGCCGCCGTGCCGTTTGGCGACGGAGCGAACGATGAACAGGCCAAGCCCGGTGCCTTTGACGCGAGTGGCCAGCGGCCCGGGGACACGATGGAACCGCTTGAAGATCCGCTTGAGCTCCGTCCGAGGAATCCCCGCGCCCTGGTCTTTGACGCGCAGCGAGGCATACTTGCCGGCTGTTTCAAGTTCCACATCGACGTGCACGCGATCGCCGGAATATTTCACTGCGTTCTCGATCAGGTTTGAAACCGCGGCCTCCACTTCGCCGGGATCGCCGAGGATGGTCACCTCTGGACCAAGCCGGTATTCGAGCGCTCCCTCGGGCACATGATGCGCGGTGCGGACGCGGGCCAGACACTCGCGTACCACGGTAGGCAGGTCGATCGGAACCATCTGCACCTTGCGCCGCGCCGACCCGGCGCGGCCCGTGCGCAACACCTGTTCGATGGTCGCCAGGAGCCGGTTGCTATCCTCCAGCATGATGCGGTAGAACTCTTTCCGCTTGGCCTCATCCACCGTGTGCGTTTGCAAGGTTTCCAGGAAAAGGCGGATGGATGCGACCGGCGTCTTCAGCTCATGCGTCACCGCATTAATGAAGGCATCGTGCTGCTCGTTGCGCCGGATTTCGCGCACCAGAAACAACGTATTGAAAACCACGCCGGCGATAATGACAGCCAGCAGCAGCACGCCCAGGAAGAGCAGGATACCGGTCCGCCAGTTGAGCAGCACCCAACCGATGTAGAGCAGGAGGATGACAAAAATCAGGGCCGCGCCTAACGCGATAAAAAGGACGATGGACCGCCTGCGGCCGCTGACCATGCCTCCAGCTTAGCCTAGAAACGGAGAACAGATCTCCCAGCGAGAGACCTGGCGCGAGATTTTATCGCAACGCGCTGAGCGCGGGGCCGGACTGGCCGCGCGGCAGCAGGCTCGGTCCAGACGGCTTGAAGATCTGGTTGGCGTCGGCGTTGACGTCCACGATCAGGCCGAGGAAGCCCGACTGCATTTCATCCCAGTTCTGATCGCCCCACAACACCTGCTTGGTGGGATCAGGATTGAACTTGTTGTTTACCGAATTGTCGTAGTGAGCGATGGCCAGCAGGCGCGTTCCCTTGGGCACGGGCAATGGCTTCGCCAACTGGTAGCCGACCTGCCAATCGAAATTCCATTTCCCCTTGAACACGACTTCCGATTCGCCGGTGGGGTAAATCGCGCGCAGTTCGTAATCCTTGCCGCGCAGGTGCATGTGCGGCTGGATGTAGACGAGCCTGGCGTTATCGACGCCGATGGTGACTTCGCTGGCGACTTCCTGATTGCTCTCACCGGCCGGGATCACCAGGTTGAACGCCGCGGGTGTTCCGGGCGACATCCAATACCGCTTGGCGGGCGGATGCTTCGCGAACACCAGCCCCACCTTCGAACGGTCCGTTTGCGGAGTGCCGACGGAGGTGTAGTGCAGGTTGAACACGATGTCCGATCCCTTGGGAATGAACTTCGCGGAATCGTCCACGTCGAAGCTCTGCGCGCCCAAGCCAGGATTGTATTTGCCCAGCAGATCGGTGCCTTCGCGCGCACCGCCCATGCCTTCGGAACCCTCTTCATAGGCTTCGCCCGGGATGGCCTTCGACATCCAGGTGGAGTTCGGAGGCAGCACGATGGCGCGCATGTGATGCACGACTTTCGAATTGCCGGCCCGCATCTCGGCGGCGACTACCCACTTATCTTCGGGGAAATTCACTGTGACGCGGATGTTCTGGTAGTTGATGGTGCCTTTTGCCGGAAGGTGAAATTCCTTCGGCATCTCGATGACCATGTCGGGTGTGATGTTCCAGCCATCCTGGAAAGTGAGCGGCGGCGGCGCGTCCTTCTTGTCTCCTTCCGCGGCTCCGCCATCCACCCATGCGACCAGCGTCTTGATCTCGTCGGAGCTCAAGCGGCGATCGTTCGCGAAATGTCCGTAACGCGCATCCGCGAACCAGGGAGGCATCTGTTCCCCGAGGACCGCAGTCTTCATTGCTTTCGCCCACGGCCGGGCATCGGTGTAGGTCAGCAGCGAGAATGGCGCAACTTCGCCGGGACGATGACAGCCCTGGCAATGTTTTTGGAGAATCGGAACCACATCTTTGTGGAAGGTGGTAGTGGTCGCGGCGGTCGGAGCCGCCCATACCGCTGTGCTGATCAGAAAACCGGCTATTGACAGACGGAACATCCCGCATCCTCCTGGAAAAATGGACTGTTTGCAAGTATATCGATTGCGTATAACAAATACAAACCCCGGTCTTTCGGTGAGAGGGAAACTCCCGCTTCCGGTCAATATCGGTACCTGCGTTTCGTTGATTCGTTATCCTTCGTAAATTGTACAGGTTGGGGTCGCAAGTTAGCATCGACGCATGACCCGGCCCGGGGCTGCAGCCGAACTCCGTGGACTGCTCTTATTAGGCGCTATTCTGGCGGCCCTCTGTTTGTTTCCGCGCTCGGTTCGCGGACAGGCAGTCGGCCGGATCGCCCGGCCCGTGGACCCGAACGTCCGGACGAGGCAGCCGGGAAGCCGGCATCCGCTGGCGCGGCCCGAATTCGACCTGCGGCGTGTTGCCCCGGAGAGCCCGATGGAGCGGATGATTCTGGTGCTCCAGCCCGACGCGTCGCAAGAGCAGGAGCTCGAGGACCTGCTAGCGGCGCAGCAGGATTCCACCGCGCCGCTGTTTCACCAGTGGCTGACTCCGGAGGAGTTCGGGCGCCGGTTTGGCGTTTCCGACGGCGACTTGAACCAGGTGGTTGGCTGGCTGGCCGAGCAAGGCTTTTCTGTGGAGCCGCTGCCGGCCGGCCGCCGGCAGGTGGTCTTCAGTGGAACGGCCGGCCAGATCGAAACAGCGTTTCACACCGAGATTCATGAATACCTGGTCAACGGCGCCATTCATCACGCTAATGCTTCCGACATCGAGATCCCATCGGCGCTAGCGCCGGTGGTTGGCGGTGTCCTCTCGCTTCACGACTTTCATAGCAAGCCGATGCACGCGGTGATCCAGCCGGCGAACACAAGGCCTGAGTACACCAGTGGAGGCGTGCATTACGTCGTGCCGGGCGACTTCGCCAGGATCTATGACCTGGGCCCGCTGTACGGAAGCTCCACCGATGGCCGCGGGCAATCGATCGCGATTGTGGCGCGCAGCAATCTGAAGCTGGCGGACATCGAAGCATTTCGCTCGAATTTTGGATTGACCGGCAATGACCCGAACGTAATTGTGAACGGCACTGACCCAGGCGTGCTGTCAACTGACGAACTGGGCGAAGTAGAACTGGATACCGAATGGGCGGGCGCGGTGGCACCGGCCGCATCGATTCAAGTGGTCGTCTCGAAATCGACGTCGAGCACCGACGGCGTGGCGCTCTCGGCGCAGTACATCGTGAACCGGAGCCTGGCGCCCGTGGTGAGCGTCAGCTTCGGCGATTGCGAATCCGCGTTAGGACATGCGGGAAACCAGTTCTGGAACACGCTCTGGCAACAGGCCGCGTCACAAGGCATGAGCGTGTTTGTCGCGTCGGGAGACAGCGGCGCGGCCGAATGCGACAGTCCTTCGGCGTCCACCGGCTCTACGGTGGATGTCAACGGCGTCTGCTCGACACCGTACGCGACCTGCGTGGGCGGAACCGAGTTCAACGACTCCAGCAACCCGGCGCAGTACTGGTCTTCGACTAATGGCAGCGGCCTCATGTCGGCCACCGGATACATTCCGGAAATCGCGTGGAACGAAAGCGGCAGCGCCGGCGGCACGGGTCTCTGGGCAACGGGCGGCGGCGCGAGCCATACTTACTCGAAGCCGTCGTGGCAGACGGGCCGCGGCGTCCCAGCGGACACGCATCGTGACGTGCCCGACGTGGCGTTGGCCAGCGCCTCCCACGACGGCTATCTGTTCAACATGAACGGATCCTCTTACGCGGGCAGTGGAACCTCAGTGGCGGCGCCGGCATTCGCGGGACTGATGGCGCTCGTCGCCGGGCGGCAGGGGGCGCGGCAGGGGAACGCGAATAAACAGCTCTACACGCTGGCAGCAAACCAGGCGCAGGGCGGGCCGGCCGTGTTTCATGACATCACCAACGGCAACAACACGGTCCCTGGCGTTGCCGGCTTCTCGGCCGGCGCCGGCTACGATCCGGTAACGGGCTTGGGCTCGGTGGATGCAAATTTGTTAGTCAACGCGTGGAACAACGGCAGTGCGCCGCCACCACCGTGCACATATTCACTCGGCGCCACCAGCGCGGCGCCGGACGCGACGGCGCAGAACCTCTCCGTGGTGCTGACGGCTTCGGCCGCAACCTGCGCGTGGACGGCCGCCAGCGATTCGGACTGGCTCGTGATCACGAGCGGCCCTTCGGGAACCGGCAGCCAGACGGTGGTCCTTTCGATTACCGCGAATCCGTCATCGGCGCCACGAACCGGAATGCTCACGATCGCGGGCCTGGCGTTCCCCGTCACGCAAGCCGGCGCCGCCTGCACGTACAGCCTGAGCGCGAGCATGCTGCGATCCGGAGCCGGCGGGTTGCTCGGCTCGGTGAGTGTTTCGGCTCCGATCGGATGCGCGTGGACGGCGGCGAGCCCGGTGTCGTGGATGATCATCACTGCGGGGGCATCCGGCAGCGGCAGCGGGATCGTCACGTTCACCGTCGCCGCCAATAGCAGCGGGACCCGCAGCGCCACGCTTACAATTGCAGGATCTACGGTAACGGTAACCGAAGCCCCGCGTCCGCGACTGGGGTTAGATCCTCTGCCGATACCGAGGACCACCAGTCAATAGCGAGACGGCGGCTTACCCTTCACTTTCCCAGCGGAAGCGCGCGGCCGCGATCCATCCAAAGACGAGGGCGAATCCGATTAGGACTGTGACGGGAGGCCAGGCTGCGTTCCAGCCCAAGCCGCGCCAGGTCATCGCCTCCAGACCGTCCACGGCCCAGCGCGTCGGCATCACCAAGGTGACTTTCTGCAGCCATTGGGGGAACAGGAACATTGGAATCCAGGCGCCGCCCAACATCACTGCTAACAGTGTCACAAAGATAGAAAGACCGCGCGTGGCTTCGGGCGTTTTACCAAACGTAGCGACCAGCATGCCGAACGATGCGGTCATCAAAGAGAAGGCCGCAGCGACGGCCAGGAAACCGGTCATGCTGCCTTCCACGCGAACGCTGAACACGAGGCGCGCAAACAGGAAATTGGCCAGCACCACGAAAAACGAAAGGATGGCGGCGCTGACGGCGCGACTACCGAGCAAGACCCCACGGGAAAGAGGCGCGGCGCGAAACCGCTTCCACAACCCGCGCTGCCGCTGCTGCAGCAGGCCGACACCCACATCGACTCCCAGGAACAAAATGAACTGGACGACCATGCCGGCAAACGCATGCGCGTACCCGTTGTATTGGGTGTTGACGCGGGCAGTGACCGGCTCTTCACGCGCGGTGAACGGCATCTTCAAGCCTCCCGACAGAGTGCCGGGCGGATCGGGGCTGGCGTCCGCCTGCTGATTCAAGCGCTGCACGCTGCGCAGGAGATCGGTCAGCGTCTTGCGATTGTCCGCAGATAGCCCGCGGCTCTGCTCGATTTGAGCAAGCGACTCATCGACCATAGTGCGGCCCGTCGTGCCGCCGAACATTTCCTTGCTGACCGATTGCATGACGTCGCCGGTGAGGATGCCCTGCACCATGGCTCGTTCGGCGCTGCGCGACGGGTCGTAGAGTACCGTAATTTCGGGCTTGGGACGCGGACCGAAGAAGGCGGCGCCCGCGTCCTGACCAAAATTCGACGGGATCACGATGGCCGTGATAGCGCTGCCCTTACGCACGGCGGCGCGCGCCTCCTCGAGGGCGCTCGGCTTCACATCGAGCGTCTTCTCGGCCGCCAGGCTCTTGGTGATTTCGGCGGAAATCGCGCTGCGATCCTGATCCACCACCAACACCGGAATGCGGCTGGCCTCGGCCTGATTACTCTGCCCGCCGAAAATAAAGCCAAAGAACGAGCCGATGGCGATCGGCACGGCGAAGCTCATGAGCAAGGCGCGCCGGTCGACCAGGAACAGCTGAATGTCTTTGCGCACCAGGGCGCGAAATGCCGTGATCATGCGTCGCGCAGGCTCCTTCCCGTCAAAGTCAGAAAAACCGTCTCGAGGGTGGCGCGTTCGCTGGCGACATGGCGGTAAGGATGGCCCTGGGCCACCAGCCATTGCAACAGAGGCGGCGTATCGGTGGCGAGATCGTGCATTCCGACGCGCAGCGTTCCGTCCTCCAGTTCCGCCGTCCGGACGCCCGGCAGTGACCGCAGATGATCGAGCGAGAGGCCGTCGGCTCCGTTCTCGAGTTCAATCGCGAGCAGGTTAGAGGCCGGAAGCATCCGGTACAGCCCCTGCAGGCCGTCATCGGCAATGACTTTTCCGTGATCGATGATGATCACGCGGTCGCAGAGGCGCTCGGCTTCCTCCATGTAGTGCGTGGTGTAGAGCAGCGTCTTGCCGCGTTGCTTCAGTGTCTCAAGATTTTCGAAGATGGCATTGCGGCTCTGGGGATCGACACCAACAGTCGGCTCGTCGAGCAACAGAATCTGAGGATCATGCAGCAGTGCGGCGGCCAGGTTGAGCCGCCGCTTCATCCCGCCGCTGAAGGTGCGGACGCGGTCACGGCTCCGGTCAGCCAAACCCACCAGCTCGAGCGCTTCGCCGATAGCCCGGCTGGCGTCGGCTCCCGAAAGATCGTAGAGAGCGGCGAACAGCAGCAGGTTTTCGCGGGCCGGCAATTCGTCGAACAACGCGAGATCCTGCGGCACCAGGCCGATGCGTCGTTTGCTCGGATCAGCGTCGCCGCTGAGCGCACGCCCCTCGACCTTCACGGAACCGGCATCCGGTTGCACCAAGCCAGCGATGATCGACACCGTGGTGGTCTTGCCGGCGCCGTTTGGCCCCAGCAGCCCCACCGTTTCTCCCGCAGCGGCATGCAGCGACACACCGTCAACCGCGATTACGCTTCCGTAGCTCTTTTTCAGGCCGTGCGCTTCGAGCACTATTCTCGGAGTGTATCAGCAGCCGGGGTTAGTTCTCCTGGGGCACGGGTGTGAGCTCTACGGTCTTACGTTCCCCGCCGAAGATCTCGACCGCTTTGCCAGAGTCTTCGATTTCGGCGGCTGCCGCCGGATCACGGAAATCGACCTGCCGGTCCTCCAGGAACGCGAGTGCGTGGTACTTGCCGGGAGCAACGCCGAGTACGGTACACGTTCCCTCGGCGCTGGTCCTGCAATCGGAATAGAAGATCCGCTGCCCGCGGCGCGGCGGATCGGGCACGAGCTGGACGTAAGCGTCCGGCACCGGTTTTTGCCCCCCATCCAGCACGTCGAGTTGCAACGCTCCGCCATTGGCCTGCAGCGTGACCTTGAGCGGAGCGAGGGGCTGGCTGCCCACATGAATCCCCTGCTCCAGCACATCCTCATCTTGCATCCGGATGGCGCTCACATACAGATCATCGCCTGGGCCGACGTTTCCCGCGACGAGATCGTAATCGCCGGGGGAAACGTCGGCCATTTGAAAAGCGCCCTTTTCTCCCGGTTGCGCCATGCCGCCGCCGCGATTGTCGCGGCTTTCGCGTGGGATCAACATCACAACGAAACTGCCCGCCATCTGACGGCCCTCCGGGAGGACAACGGTTCCGGTGATCGTCTGCGGAGGAGCAAGCCGGAGTTCGATCCCGCCAATATCGGATTCGCCCACATCGATGATGCGCCGCGCGGAGAGCCTCGCTTTGAGCGCTGCCGTCGCCGTGAGGCCGTACGTTCCGGGAAGAACCAGGGGCAGCTCATAAGAACCGTCCGCATTCTGAACCACGGTGTCGTTCACTCTGGAGCCGGGCGTCGGAGTAGTCGGGGTCAGGCTGAGTATCACGACTGCACCCGGCGAGACCCCGGATATTTTGCCCCGAACAGTCACTCCCCGCGCGCGCAAGACCCGAACATCGAAACCCTGTAAATCACTTCCCGCTTCGACGTTCACGACCGCACTCTGCTTCGGATCCAGGGCGCCCGGGTAGTAAGTGAGAGCGTAAGTATCCTCAGGCGGACGGCCATCCGGATTCTTTGACTGCTGCATCTTAACCTGCATAACTTCCGGGCGGGGTTGATAGGAAACCGCTATTCTGTACGGTCCGGGCATAATGCCAAAAAAGCGATATTCACCGCGGTCATTGGTCACGACGTTAGTGAATTGCGGAGCCGTCCCTTTCCGGCGCCCGGCCGGCATGATCTGAATGGCGGCTCCCGTGACGGGGTCGCCCTCCGAATCGAACACGCGCCCGGAAATGGCGCCGGTGCGAATCAACTTCAAACTAATTTCCGATACGGCCGGTTCCGGTTGGACGTTGGCGACCACTCGCTCCGAGTCCGGGTCAAGGACAAAGCCGGTGCGTTCCACGGAGACCATATACGCCCCTGGATCCAGGTCGCTGAAGACGAATGCGCCAGTCGCATCGCTGATGGCGCCGATGCCGGGCCCCCGATCGCGTCTCAGAATGACAGTGACTTTCCTGACTGGGTCGCCCGAAGCGGACTCGACGACATGGCCGTGAATCGTGCCTTTCTTGGGCGCCGCTGAGTCCACGTTTTGGAAAGCATGAACGCCTGACACCACAGCCAGGCAGAGCACGGATGCGAAAACGACGCGCACAAAAACCCTGCAATCAATTTAGCGCGTTCGGATGCAGGCGGCAGCCAGCCGGAGGCAGGAGCGGGAAACCAGGTTGTTATACTGGCATTTCCATGCTGCGAGTGCGGTTTGCGCCCTCTCCCACAGGTTTCTTGCACATTGGGAGCGCGCGCACGTTCATCTTTAACTGGCTGTATGCCCGCCACCACGGCGGCACAATGATTTTGCGCATTGACGACACCGATATTGAACGCAACACAGAGGCGTCGCTTAACTCGATTTTCGACGGGCTGCGCTGGCTGGATCTCGGATGGGACGAACAGTACAGACAGTCGGAACGGCTGCAACAGCACCAGGCGATGGCGCAGGCCATTTTCGAAAAGGGCCTCGCATACCGCGATTTCACACCGGCGCAATCGGAAGAAGGCGAGCGGCGCCAGGGCGAGACGTGGCTGTTCAATCCGGGCATGCGGGAGCTTTCCCGCGAAGAAAGCGACCGGCGCGTAGCGGCCGGAGAACGGTTTGCGCTGCGGTATCGCGTGCCGCGCGATCCGGTGCGGCAGATCTGCTTTCGCGACGCGGTCTACGGGGAGCAAGCCAAATCGACGGCCGACATCGAAGATTTCGCACTGTTGCGCAGCGACGGCATGCCAACGTATCATCTGGCGTCTTGCGCCGATGACGCCGATTTGCGCGTGAGCCACATCATTCGCGGCCAGGATCATCTGACGAACACGTTCAAGCACATCCTGATTTTCGAAGCAGCCGGCGTGGCGGCACCGCAGTTCGCGCACTTGCCGCTGCTGATCGCGCCGGATGGAACCAAACTTTCCAAGCGGCGGCACGGGCCGGTGGTCAGCGTCACCACCTACCGCGACGCCGGATTTTTGCCGCATGCTTTCGTGAACTTCCTTTGCCTGCTCGGCTGGTCGCCGAAAGATGACCGCGAGCAGATGACGCGCGACGAGCTGACGCGCGCGTTCTCATTCGACGGCATCAACCGCAGCAACACCACCGTGAACTTTACCGAGGAAGATCCGTTCGACCCGAAGGCAGTGTGGCTGAACGCCGAGTTGATTCGAGCCATGCCGGTGAACGAACTGGCGGAGCGGCTTCTGCCGTTTGCCGGCGCCGCCGGGTTTTCGGCCGATCCGGAAAAGATGCGCAAGGTGACGCCGCTGATTCAGGAGCGGATCAAGCTGCTGCGGGACGTCGCCACCGTGGCCGATTTCTTTTTCCTGAATGAGCTGCCACCGTACGAGTCCGGCGAACTGATCCCGCAGAAGGGGGATGCGCCGATGGCGCGCGCCGTGCTCGAACGATCCCTGCCCGTCTTGCGCGAGGCCGAGTTTTCTCACGATGCGCTGGAAGCCGCGCTGCGGCGCGCCGCCGACGAAATGAAGATCAAGGCCGGACAGATGTTCCAACCGATCCGGGTCGCCGTATGCGGGCGCAAAAACGCCCCGCCTCTATTTGGTACGCTGGAGGCTCTCGGCAAAGAAACCTGCCTCCACCGAATCGAAAAGGCGATCGCAAAACTGCAATAGTCACCATGTCAGAACCTGTCACACCGGGCACGGGCCCATCGAATTTTGTCCGCGAGATCATCCTCGATGATCTGAAGACCAACAAATTTGGCGGGCGCGTCCACACGCGCTTTCCACCGGAGCCGAACGGTTATCTGCACATCGGCCATGCCAAGTCGATCTGCCTGAATTTCGGGCTGGCGAAAGAATTCGGCGGCAAGTGCAACCTGCGTTTCGACGATACCAACCCGGAGAAAGAAGAGCAGGAGTACGTCGATTCGATCATGGACACGGTCCGGTGGCTGGGATTCGATTGGGAAGACCGGATCTTCTACGCGTCGGACTATTTCGACCAACTCTATGAGTGGGCGATCCAACTGATCAAAGCCGGCAAGGCCTACGTGTGCGATCTGAGCGCGGAGGAAGTCCGCCAGTACCGCGGCACGCTGACCGAGCCAGGAAAGGAAAGCCCGTACCGCAACCGCACGGTGGAAGAGAACCTCGATCTGTTCGAGCGTATGCGGAAAGGCGAATTTCCAGACGGCGCGCGCACGCTGCGCACCAAGATCGACATGGCGTCGCCGAACCTGAACATGCGCGATCCGGTAATGTACCGAATTCTGCACGCCGATCATCACCGCACCGGCGGCAAGTGGTGCATCTACCCGATGTACGACTTCACGCACGGGCAATCGGACTCGATCGAACGGATCACACATTCAATTTGCACGCTGGAATTCGAAGACCACCGGCCGCTCTACGACTGGTATTGCGACAACCTCGGCATTTACCATCCCCAGCAGATCGAGTTTGACCGGCTCAACCTGACGTACACGCTGCTCAGCAAGCGGAAGCTGTTGAAGCTGGTGCAGGAGAATTACGTGCGCGGCTGGGACGATCCGCGCATGCCGACGCTGTCGGGCATCCGCCGGCGCGGATACACACCCGAAGCGATTCGCAATTTCGCCGCCTCGCTCGGGGTTTCCAAAACCAACGGCATCGTCGAGCTGGGAATGTTGGAACACTTTGTCCGGGAGGATCTGAACAAGCGCGCGCAGCGCGTGATGGGGGTGCTGCGGCCCCTGCGCGTGGTGATCGACAACTATCCGGAAGGCCAGGTGGAAGAGATGGAGGCCGTCAATAATCCGGAAGACGAATCGATGGGCTCTCGCAAGGTGCCGTTTTCGCGCGTGCTGTACATCGAACAGGACGATTTTCGCGAAGATCCGCCGAAGCAGTATTACCGGCTCTCGCCCGGCCGCGAGGTGCGGCTGCGGTACGGCTACTTCATTACGTGCACGGGAGTGGTGAAGAACGAGTTGGGCGAAGTGGTCGAGGTGCATTGCACGTACGATCCAGCGACGCGGGGTGGCAACGCGCCTGACGGCCGCAAGGTAAAATCGACCATTCACTGGGTTTCAGCGGCGCATGCGGTGGATGCCGAGGTGCGGCTGTACGACAACCTGTTTTCCACCGCGAATCCGAACGAAGAAGTGGAGGGCAGGGATTTCACAGCAAACCTAAATCCGAGTTCGCTCGAGATCCTGACCCAAGCGAGACTCGAGCCGTGCCTGGCCAACATAACGCCCCTCAGCCGGTATCAGTTCGAGCGGCTCGGGTATTTTTGCGCGGATCCGGATTCGAAACCGGGACAACCGGTCTTTAACCGCACAGTGGCGCTGCGCGACACCTGGGCGAAAATCGAGAAGCGTCTCTCATGATTATTCTGGGAGTCGGCGGAATTCTGAGCGACGCCGCGGCAGCCGTTTTGCGCGATGGCGAGCTGGTCGCCGCAGTCGAGGAGTCGAAACTGGCGCGGCAGATCCATCGCGCCAATCACGGCGAGCTGCCGGAACGCGCGATCGCGGCGTGCCTGGAGATGGCCGGCGTAAAGCCCGACCAGGTGGATGCCGTGGCGGTAGTGCGCCCCGTGCCGGAAACGGGCTTTCATCTAAAGCTGCGGGCGCGATTTCCGAACAGCCGCATTGTTGTGCTGGAGCATCATCTGGCGCACGCGGCATCGGCGTATTACGCGTCGCCGTTTGAGGAAGCCACGGTCTTAACGCTCGACCGCGCGGGCGACTTCCGCTGCGGCTCCCGCTGGCACGCGCGCGGGACGCGACTGACGCTCGAGCAGGAGCAGTATTACCCGGATTCGTTGGGCGACCTGTACGGCCGGGTGACCGAACTGCTCGGCTTCGACGCCAATCTGGACGAACATAAAGTGCAATGGCTTTCGGTGGCGGGCGACGACCGGTATCGTGATTTGTTTCTCGAGGTCCTCTCGCTTTCGGACAGCGGTCCGCGGCTGGACCGTTCCTACTTCAGCACCGAGCGGCTGAAGCACGGCGGGTTCGGCACCCGATTTTACGATCGGCTCGGTTTGAAAGACGGCGAGCCCATCCAAGAGAAACTGCGGCCCCATATCGCCGCGGGCGTGCAAAAGGCGGTGGAAGCCGCAGCGATCCGCATGGCCTGCCAGGGCCGCAATCTGTGTGTGGCCGGCGGCCTCGGCATGAATGCGCTGCTGGTTTCGGCCCTGGAGACCCGTTCCGGTTATGAGAACGTGTTCGTGCAGCCGGCCGCCGGGAACGCCGGCACCGCTCTGGGAGCCGTGCTCGAGACGTGGCATTCGGTCTACCAGCAAGAGCGGCGCCTGCCGCTGAAGACACTGTGCCTGGGCCCGTCCTATACGGCCGCGGAAACCAAACAGGTGGTGGAGAACTGCAAGCTGCGCTTTCGCTACATGCTCACGACCGACGAAGTGGTTGAAACGGCCGTGGCCCAGCTCGGAGACAACAAGATTGTTGCCTGGATGCACGGGCGGATGGAGTTCGGCCCGCGGGCGCTGGGAAACCGCAGCATCCTGGCGTCGCCGCTCGACCCGTACTCGACCGAGAACCTCAACGTCTTCATCAAGCACCGCGAGCCGTTCCGCAAATTCGCGGCGTCCGTTCCCGCGGAGCTGAGCAGCGAGTATTTTGAGGTCGGGCCCAACGCGCGGTATCTTTCGACCGTCGGCCGCGTGAAACCGGAGCACCGGAGCCGGTTCAGCGCCGCGATCCTTGCGGGCGACCTGGTTCGCGTGCACACCGTCGATCGCGAAGAAAACCCGCTCTACTGGCGGCTGCTGCACGCGGCGGGCAAAGCGACGGGCCTGCCGGTGCTCTACAACACGTCGTTTAACCTGTTTGGCGAGCCGCTGGTTTGCACGCCGCGAGATGCCGTCCGCAGCTTCTACTCATCAGGTATCGACGCCATGTTTGCCGGCAACTTCTTCCTGCAAAAGTAGTGTTCGCCCGCTGTTACATTTGTCGGCGAGGACGTTTGCTATAGTCGTGCTGAGAAGGATGGCAGACTCCTCATTCGACGCGGCGTACCTTCAGGCTCTGGCAGACCGGAACGTAGATGTCGAGCAGCATCTGGTTTCGCATTTTTCCCGGCCCGTGCAAGGTAAACTGCGCCATCAACTGCGATCTCCTGAGTTGGCGCTCGATGCGTGCCAGGAGACGTTTCTCCGGGTATTCCAGTATTTCCGGTCGGGAAAGACCCTAGACAATCCGGCCAGCCTGCCGGGATTCATTCACAAGGTAAGCCACAACATCGGGTTGGAGTTTCTGCGGTCGCGCGGCCGCCATCCCCAGTTGGGGGAGGACGCTCCCGAGCCCATAGACCAGGCGCCCAACCCGGAAGGGCTGGTAGTGACGGAGGAGCGAAAACGGATCGTCCGGCGCATTCTAGGGGATCTACCGGAGAAAGACAGGGAGTTGCTCCGGCGTGTGTTCCTGGAAGAGGAGGATAAGGACAAAGTGTGCGCAGAATTGGCGGTGGAACGAGACTATTTACGCGTTCTGCTATATCGGGCGCGGGTCCGGATGAAAACCGCGTGGCTGCAGCTGGACAAGGGCTGGAATGCCCATGGTGCATCCAGGTGAAACGGCGATCCCCTGAGGTTCACTGAACCAGTGAGGGCACTGTAACACATGGATCACACACGAGCGACCGAACTCCACGCGGCCGAGCGGTATTTGCTGGGAGAGTTGCCGGCGGAGGAGGCTGAGGATTTCGAGCTCCACTATTTTGCCTGCGCCGAATGCGCGGAAGCGGTAGAGAGGGGCACGGAGTTCATCGCCAACGCACGGGCGGTTCTAGTGGAGGGCGAACCGCAGACCAACCGGGCGCCGGTGGTGATGCGAAAAGCGGAACGCGCGTCGAAGCAGAGCCGGTGGTCGTGGCCGCAGTGGGTTCCTGTGGCGGCGGCGGTGGTGTTCGCTGTGGTGGCTTTATATCAAGGAGCGATCGTGATACCGGGAATGCGCCAGGCGCAACCGCTTCCGGCTTTCCTGCTGTCTGGACTGTCGCGAGGCGCGGCGGCGACCGTCAGCGTTCCGGCGGGAACGGGGTGGATGGCGCTCTCCACGGATCTCCCACCCGACGCTCATTTTGCACAATATGTGTGTATTCTCACATCGGACGGCCGCGCCGCTGCGCGCGTGACCGCCGGAGCGCCGGTGGCGGGGCAACCGGTCACGGTGCTTGTGCCGACTCGAGACCTGGCGCCAGGCGATTACGAGTTTGCTGTGTATGGTATTGATTCCAACGGGCAGCAGCGTGATAAAGTATCAACGTCCTCATTCCATTTCCAGTTCCAGTGACGAGGTGTAGCATTGCCCAGTCGATTCCGCTTCCACGGACACGCCATCGGCGCCGGTGGCCGCATCAATCATCCGTTTCAGGAGTTCATCGAGATTCAAGCGGCAGCCGCTCTGCCTCAAATCGGAGGCCATGGTTCCGCACAGTCGTCCGATTTCCACTATCGCGACATTCTGCGGTTCCGGCGTGCGCAAAGCGATGTGACGGGATCGCGAAGTGAGGGCCCGGACGGAAAGCCGGTCCATAAGACCCTACTCCGATCACAGGTGGAAGGCCTCGACATCATGGGAATGGTCACTGCTGACCGGGTTGAAGTGCGCCTGGTCTCTTTCACCGATGACGAACCGGACGGCGAGCCATGCTTTAAATTCACCGGATCTTATTTCGAGAATCTGAAGGTGGCGGGGGTGCCGGTGAAGGTGCACCTGTGCGTCGACGTCTTCGACCGGCTCCACAAGCACAAGCACCTGGTGAAGTCGTATGAGGATAAAGAAAAGGGTGAGTTCCGCCAGTTGTTTGATCAGCTGACACTGAAGGGGACCTTGAAGAACGCGCCCGAACGCGTGCAAAAAGGGTTCCAACAGGCCCCGAATAACAACGGCAGCCTTCCGCATATTAACGGGATGACGTGTCTGTCCCTGGTGAAGCGTTTGGAGCCGGAGCGCGACGAATTCAAGTGCTGGGGCCACATCATCTACATCCAAGGCTTTGGCACGATCCACCTGGCGGAATTGACGGTGAGCAAGCACCTGCGGCGCATCACCATGATCCGCGTCAATTTGGGATCACCGACCGACGGCGATCTCGAGGTTGGCACGGCGGAGGGCAACGGCAGCCCGTACTGATTGAATGCGAGTTCCCATCGCGATTGCCGCGCTGGCGCTAGCGGGTTGTGCGCATCATTCTGTTCCGCTTGAGAATGTCTACGGCAACGCGCTCGGCTTGTTGCGGGCCGAGAAATATCCCGCCGCTCTCGCGCAAGCTGAGGAAGGGCTGCGACGCGCGGAACAGGAGCCAGACCTTCGCGCACGCCGCCGCTTTGGCCTGCTGAAAGCGGAGGTGCTGCTGGCACAACGCCGGGCCGCCGACGCCGCGGCCCTTCTCAAGGATGAAGCACCGCAAGCACCGCCTTGGACCGACCTCGAGGCAAAAACGTTCCTTCTACGCGGTTTCGCCGCCTATTTGCTCGGGAAGAACACGGAGGCCGAAACGCTTCTGGGCATGGCCGCGTCACTGGCAGCCCGCTCCGGCTCAGCGTCTTTGGCGATCGAAGTGGAGGTACGGCAAGGTCTGATCCTGGTGAGCCAGTCGCGGCTGGACCAAGCAGAGGCCTTGTTTCGCCGCGCCATCGAATCTGCCGGGTCGCTTCACGATTCTTATCTGACGGCGATGGCGAACGGCAATCTCGGATACACGCTGCTACACGAATCCAAGTATGACGAGGCCCTCGCTTGGTTTGAAAAGGCGAAAGAACTCCACACTGAGCTAGGCGCCGAACAATCGCTGGCACGCGATCTGGGGAATGCCGGTTGGTGCTACTACCGGCTGGGTGATTTTGAAATGGCGCGCGCCCTTTTTGAGAAGGCAGCGGCTACATTCGCGAAGGCCGGCAACAGATTCGATCAGCAGATCTGGTTGGGAAACATCGGTACGATCCTCATGGACCAGCGGCACTACGCGGGCGCCGTCAAGACGTACCGCCAGGCTCTCGAGATCGCCCGGCAGTTGTCGAACGACGCCATGACGGCACAATGGATGAGCAACCTGGCGGAATGTTTCATCCGATTGGAAGACGCCGATCAAGCGGAGAAATACAACGAAGCAGCACTGGCGTTGAAGCGGCGGCGGCCAGGATCCCGGTCTGAGGTGTATTCGCTCGAGCACGCCGCCCAGATCGCCGTTCTGCGAACGCAGTACGCCCAAGCGGAAGACCTCTACAAGCGGGCTGTGGGGGAGCCGGCCGACGATCCGACGGTGACGCTGAATTTGCACGCCGGATTGGCGGAGATTTACGTGCGCACTGGACGTCGGGCCCGAGCCAACCGTGAGTTCCAAACCACTCTGACGGACATCAGCCATCTCAGTTCGAATCTGATCAAAGATGACTACAAACTGTCCTATCGGGACAGCCTCCAGCGGTTTTATCGCGCGTATGTCGATTTTCTGATGGACGGCCACCAGAGCGGCCGCGGCCTCGAGGCGGCCGAGTCGAGCCGCTCGCGTGTGCTGGAAGAACGGAGCGGCCACAGCGATTCTGCACCGGTGCACGGTGTGGACGCGTACCAGAAGCTAGCCCGGCATGCCGGGGCGGTGCTGGCTGAGTATTGGCTCGGGGAAAAACAATCGTACCTGTGGGTGATCACCGGAGAGCACATTCGCAACTACGCCCTGCCCGCGGCGGGGTCGATCCGGTCTCTGACCGAGGCGTATCGCAGCAATGTGCTGGGTCAGCGGAACCCGCTCGAATCGGCCGCCGATATCGGCCGGAAGCTCTACGAGATTCTGCTGGCGCCGGTTGAAAAGGATCTGTGCCCGGGATGCCGCGTGATCCTGGTGCCGGATCAGGATCTGTTCTCGGTCAATTTCGAGAGCCTCCCGGACGGCAGCGGAAATGCATTCTGGATCGAGAAGGCGAATGTGGAGATCGCTCCCTCCCTTGATTACCTGCTCGATTCCGGAGCGCACCAACGCGTTTCTGGAAAAGGGCTGCTGGTCATGGGAGATCCAACGCCGGTGCTGGCGGAGTTCCCGAAGCTCGACTTTGCGGGGCGCGAAATCGAGAGCGTTCGTTCGACAGTGGGAGGCAACGGCGCGACAATCCTCCGCGGGCCGGAGGCGCGGGCCGATTCGTACGCGAAATCCCAACCGGGCGATTTCGAGTATATCCACTTCTCCGCCCACGCGACCGCCAACACGCAAAGTCCTCTCGACTCCGCAGTCATCCTTTCCGGGTCACCCGACCGCTGCCGGTTGTTTGCCCGCGACGTGATGTCGGTCCCGCTCAAAGCCGAACTGGTCACGATCTCCGCGTGCCGGAGCGCGGGGGCCCGGACGTACGCGGGAGAGGGACTGGTCGGATTCGCCTGGGCGTTTCTCCGGGCCGGAGCGCGCAACGTGATTGCCGGTCTGTGGGATGTGAACGACCGCTCGACCGCACAATTGATGTCTTCTCTCTACACAGAACTGGCCCGGGGATCCGCTCCGGCCGATGCCTTACGCACCGCCAAACTGGCCCTCATTCATGGCGGCGGCTCGTACGCCAAACCCTACTACTGGGCACCGTTTCAGGTATACACCGGCACTGCGAAGTAGGAATTCGCTGAAACGCCGCGGCGGGGCGCATCACTATCCAAGTGGACCCGCCAAGCGGGCCAGTCGGAGGATTTGTGGAACGCATGTTGGCAGGAGCGATTCAGTACCCGGTCGCAATGGAAGTGAAATACAAGACGCGCGCGCGGACGCCGCACGTTGGGATGGGAGAGACCCGGTGGATCAGTAGCCGCGAGGTCACTTTCACCACGGATCATCCCATGGAGCCAGGCACGCGGTTGGAAATCTGCATTGCGTGGCCGGCGCTGTTGAATGACCGCGTGGCATTGCAACTCGTGGTGGAAGCGGAGATTGTGCGCGGTGCGGAAACGGAAATGACGGCGCGTATTCTGAAACACCACTTTCGTACGCGTGGTCCGTGGCAGCGCCAAGAGAGCGTACGGCGCCCTCTGGTGGCGTGTGCCACAGCTATTCCGGCGCGAGCCATTCCGGCGCGAGCCGAGGAGAGCCTTTGCGCGAGCTGACCGATATGGGGCGCCGCCCGCGCTGTCCGTTTTACGGCTTTCGGTGGCCGGCGCGGAGCAGCAACTTGCTGGAGGTGGGAACGGCGGAGTGCGCACTCGACCTGGATGGGCACGGACCTTGCCGGATGGAGACGGAGCAGAGACTCGTGGATTTCGAGAGGTGTGCCCGGCGATCGGAATGGAAGAATCTGATCGACGCGGGCAAGAAGTACATCCGCTTTCATGGCGCGGAACTACCGGGCGCCGGGGTTCCGCTGGAGCTATGGCAGCATGAGGTGATGCAGCAGAAGTGACTGCGGGCGCGTAGCGGGAAGCCCTCCGCTTAAGATGGAGGGATACCATGCACACGCTTCCCGAAGATGCCCTCGACATTCTTTTCCTCAAGGCTCGCACGAGTCATGGCTGGCGACCCGAGCCGGTCAGTGACGATCAATTGCACGCGCTCTACGAATTGATGAAGTGGGGACCCACCAGCGCCAATTCATGTCCGGCGCGCGTAGTTTTCCTGAGAACGCCGGAGGCGCGGCAACGGCTGCTGCCGGCGCTGGCGAAGGCTAACGTGGAGCAAACCATGTCGGCGCCCGTCACGGCCATCGTGGCCTACGACCTGAAGTTCTTCGAAAAGCAGCCGAAGCTGTTCCCGCACAATCCAGGCATGCGCGACCGTTTCGCCAGTGCGCCTCAACAAGCCGAAGTGACCGCGTTTCGGAACGGTACGCTACAGGGTGGTTATTTTATTCTTGCGGCGCGCGCGGTGGGGCTTGATTGCGGGCCGATGTCGGGCTTCGACAATGCCAGAGTGGATCACGAGTTCTTCCCCGATGGGAGTGTGAAATCGAACTTTCTGTGTAATCTCGGGCATGCGGACCCAGCCAAAATCTATCCGCGGGGTGCCCGGCTGGATTTTGACGAAGCCTGCCAACTCCTGTAGCCCCAAAGATAGGGCCGATCGCGGCGGCCGTGTACGATACTGGAACTCGGTGGATTTTTCGAACGTCGCGAACAATCTGCGAGAATCGTTCCGGGTCCTGGCCGGTGGCCGAGAGACGGGCGAGGTGCGCGAACTAAAGGGAGTGAGCATCGCCTCGGCTGGTGTGACTTTTCAAATGTTCAATGCGGCGTTTCTCTCCACGCCGGTAGCGTCGGACGCCGAGCTGGACCAGCGGATCCTGCTGGCCTCGCTGCATTTCCAGGCGCGTAATCTGGAATGGGCTTACTGGGTCTGCGACGACTGGATCGAGGCCCGGACGCGCAGCCGGTCGCGCCGCACTCTTGCCAAACATGGCTTGCGCCACTCGGTGGACTTGCCGGGGATGGTGGCCGAGCGTTTACGGGCGCCGGTTCGTCCCCTGCCCCGCATCGAGATCCGCCGGGTTTGCGACACGCAGACGCAGGAAGCATTCTGCGAGGTAGGATCGATTTGTTTCAATGTGCCCCTCTCCTGGTTTCGCGAGGTGTTCGAAAACGATACCGTGTGGGACCGGTTCGCGGGGTACGTGGGATATGTAGGCGACGAAGCGGTATCCACGACCGCGATAGTGATCGAGGGAAGTAGCGCCGGGGTGTACAACGTGGCGACCGTTCCTGGTTTCCAGGGGCACGGTTATGGCGAGGCCGTGATGCGGTACGCGCTCGAGATGGCACGCCAGGAACACGGCGTCGAGCAAACCGTGCTGCAGTCCACCAAGGCGGGCTATGCGCTCTATGAACGCATGGGATATCGCACCGTGACCAACATCGCGGTCTATTCGACCTGAAGGCCGGCTTCGGCAATCAACTTTCCGAGGGCCGCGATGTCACGGTGAAGAGCGCGGTCGCCGGTGACCGGCGGTGATACGGCACGGACTTTCCCACGGATTTGCTCGAGCAGCGGGCTGGAGCGCAGCGGCCCCAGGAAATCCAGGGCGCGGCAAGCCGTCAGTGCTTCGATTGCCAGCACGGCACGGGTGTTGCGCACGACGCGACGAAGCTTGAGTGCCGCCGTCATGCCCATGCTGACGAAATCCTCCTTGTTGCCGCTGGTGGTAATCGAGCCGGTCGACGCCGGGTGTGCGAGGACCCGATTCTCGCCGACGAGCGAGGCGGCCGTCACCTGGACCATCATGAAACCGGATTCCAGACCGGCGTGGCCGGCCAGAAATGGCGGCAGATCTTCATTGAGCGCGGGGTTGACGAGGCGGTCGATGCGGCGTTCGGAGATTCCAGCGAGCGCGGCCAGCGCGACTGCGAGGAAATCGAGCTGGAATGCGAGCGGCTCGCCGTGAAAATTTCCGCCGGAAAGAATCTCTTCGCCGAAAACCAGTGGGTTGTCGGTGGCGGAGTTCAGCTCGATCGTGAAGACGCGACGAGCCTCAGCGAGGGTGTCCCGAACCGCGCCGTGCACCTGAGGCGCGCAACGAAGGGAGTAGGCGTCCTGTACGCGCCGGCAGGCGATGTGAGACTGGCGGATTTCGCTGCCTTCGAGCAGACGATTCAAGCGCGCAGCGCTTTCGCGCTGACCGGGATGCGGGCGCGCGTCATGGATTCGCGTGTCGAAGGCGCGAGGCGTGCCGCGAAGCGCATCCAGTGTCAGAGCGCAAATGACGTCAGCGCCATCGGCCAGCGTTTGCGCAGCGTCAAGCTCCAGGCAACCAATGGCCAGCATGGCCTGCGTGCCGTTGATGAGGCTGATGCCTTCCTTGGGATGCAGCACCACGGGCTCGATACCCGCGCGCGCCAGCGCGTCGCGGCCGGACCGGACGTGGCCTTCAACTTCGGCCTCGCCTTCGCCGATCAGCACCAGCGCCATATGGGCGAGGGGAGCAAGATCGCCGCTGGCGCCGACACTTCCCTGCTCCGGGATCACCGGGGTGACGCCGCGGTTGAGCAGGTCGCACAGGCGTTCGGCAATAATCGGACGGATTCCGGAAAAGCCTTTGGCCAAGACATTGGCGCGAATCAGCATCATGGCGCGAACCACCTCGCGCGGAAGGGGCGGCCCGACCCCGGCGGCGTGGGAGCGAATCACGTTGACCTGCAGCTGATCGAGCTCATCGCGCGCAATGCGGACATCCGCCAGCAGGCCGACGCCGGTGTTGACTCCGTAGATGGGATCGTCTCCGGCGGCGAGGCGCTCCACAGGATTACGCGACCGGTGCATTTTGTCTAAGGCGGAGGGCGCGACAGAGACTTCTTCGCGGCCTTCGGCTACCGCACGAACATCCGGGATGGTGAGGGATTCGCCGTCGAGCTGGACGGGCATCAGTATCGCTTTTGGCGGGCGGCGATCAACTCCTCGATGTTGATCAGTTCCGTCGGGTAGTCGCCGGTGTAGCAGGCGTAACAGTACTCGTGCCGGTCGTCCGCGACGGCTTTCCGCAGCGAGGAAAGCGAGAGATAGCCGAGCGAGTCGGCTTCCACGAACTTGCGTATCTCTTCCACAGGATGATTGGAAGCGATCAACTCGCTGCGCGTCGGCGTATCCACGCCGTAAAAGCAAGGGGAGACCGTGGGCGGGCAGGAAATCCGCAGATGCACTTCACGCGCTCCAGCCTGCCGCACCATGCGGACAATCTTCCGGCTGGTGGTGCCGCGCACGATGGAGTCGTCGACCAAGACCACACGGCGGCCTTGCAGGAGGTGGCGAACCGGATTGAGCTTGAGCTTGACGCCGAAATCGCGGATTGCCTGCGAGGGCTCGATAAACGTGCGGCCAATGTAGTGGTTGCGAATCAGGGCTTGGCGGAACGGCAAGCCCGACTCGGCGGCATAGCCGGTGGCGGCCGCGACGCCGGAATCCGGGACGGGCACGACGATATCGGCGTCGGCCGGGCATTCACGTGCGAGTAAGCGCCCCAATTCTTCCCGTGACTGCTCGACGGGGCGGCCGAAGACGATGGAATCGGGCCGCGAGAAATACACATGCTCGAACACGCACTGCGCCCGCGCTTGTTCCGGCGCGTAGCGCTCGCGCGTGAGACCCTCCGGGCCAACAATCATCATCTCGCCCGGATCGACGTCGTGCAGGTAGACGGCGCCGATCAGGTCGAAGGCGCAGGTTTCGGAAGCGAACACGTAACAGGTGCCGCCACCCGAGATTTCCATCTCGCCTACGGCGAGAGGCCGGAAGCCGTGCGGATCGCGCGCCACGATGATGCGGTCCTGGGCCAGGCAGACCAGCGAAAACGCGCCTTCCAACTGGAGAAGCGCGTCGCGCAGAGCGCCGGAAAGAGTGCGTTCGGAAGAGCGGGCGACGAGGTGCAAAATGACTTCGGTATCGCTCGAAGCTTGAAAGATGGAACCGCCACGCTCCAACTCGCGCCGCAATTCTGACGCGTTGGTGATATTGCCGTTGTGCGCGATGGCGATGCGTCCCTTGTTGCAAGCCACCGAAAACGGCTGGGCGTTGAGGAGGGCGGTGTCGCCAGCCGTGGAATAACGCGTGTGGCCGATGGCGAGCGCGCCAGGAAGCTGTTCGAGCACGGGGTTGGTGAAGATATCGGCCACGTGGCCCATGGCGCGATGGGTGTGAATCTCCTGGCCGTCACTGCTGCAGATTCCAGCGCTCTCCTGCCCACGGTGCTGCAAAGAATACAGGCCGAGATACGCAAGTTTCGCCGCTTCCGGGTGGCCGTAGAGAGCCACCACGCCGCATTCTTCGTGAAGTTTATCGAACATGGGATTCGAGTGCCTGATCGTATGGCGTTTTCAATTGCGCGATCTCCCAGTGACCCAGCAGCTTACCGTTTTGACGGATCTCGATCTCTCTTTCCATGGTAACGCCGACGACGGGAGCGTCCACGCCGTGCCGGGCTGCAATCGCCGCGACCTTGTCCGGCTGCGCCGTGGAAAGCAGCACGCGGGAGGGGCCTTCGTGGAACAGAAGCACCTCAGGCCGAAGATCGGAACTTAAGTCGATCTGCGCGCCGATGGCAGCGGGACCGAAGGAACATTCCGTTAGCGTCACGGCCAGGCCACCATCGCTGAGATCGTGCGCCGATTCGGCGAGCCCTTCATTGACGATTTCGCGGATTGCGTCCTGCACACGCTTTTCGCGCTCCCAATCGAGCGCCGGCGGCAGACCCCAGAGCTGTTTTGCGATCACTTTGGCGTACTGCGTGCTCCCAAACCTCGTGTCATCGGACGCGCCGACTCCACCCAGCAGGATGACGCTGCGGCCGGCATTCCGGAAGGCCACCCCGGTCGGCTCGGCCGTCTTCATTAAACCGACGATGCCAATAACCGGCGTTGGATAGATGCCTCCACCGAGCGTCTCGTTGTACAGGCTGACGTTGCCGCCGGTGATGGGCGTGTCGAAGAAGCGGCAGGCCTCGCCCATACCCTCGATGGCCTCCACGAGCTGCGCCATGATTTCGGGGCGTTCGGGATTACCGAAGTTCAAGCAATTGGTGGCAGCCACGGGACGCGCGCCCACGGTGGAGAGATTGCGGCACGATTCGGCGACGGCCAGGATGGCGCCCTCGCGGGGCGAGAGGTAGCAATAGCGCCCATTGCCGTCGAGAGACATGGCAACGGACGTGCCCGTCTCTTTGATGCGGACGATCGCGGCGTCCGAGCCCGGACCCGCGACGGTGCTGCTGCGGACCAGGTAATCGTATTGCTGCCAAATCCAGCGCTTGCACCAAAGATCGCCGGAAGCCATTAGCGCGGGGAGCGCCTTCTGCACATCGGCGGCAGGCAGTGGCGGCGCGTTGAGCGGGACGTGCCGCATCGGCTGGGTGTGGGGCCGGTCGTAGAGGGGCGCTTCATCGGCCAGTTCTCGGTTGGGAATTTCCGCGACCACCTTGCCGTGCTGTTTGACGCGCAACTTGCCGTCGTTGGTGACGATGCCGATCTCGACCGCCTCCAGACCCCACTTCCGGAACACACGGAAAACTTCATCTTCGCGGCCCTTGTCGGCGACCAGCAACATGCGCTCCTGCGATTCCGAGAGCATGATCTCGTAGGGCGTCATGCCGGTTTCACGCTGCGGGACGCGTTCGAGTTCAATTTCGATGCCGACGCTGCCGCGGCTGCCCATTTCGCAGGTGGAGCACGTAAGCCCGGCTGCACCCATATCCTGAATGCCGACGACGGCGCCGGTGTGCATCGCTTCGAGGCAGGCCTCCAGCAGCAGCTTTTCGAGGAACGGATCGCCCACCTGCACGTTGGGCCGCTTCTGCTTCGACTCCTCGGTAAATTCCGCGGAAGCCATCGAAGCGCCGTGAATGCCATCGCGCCCGGTGCGCGCGCCAACGTAAATCACGGGGTTGCCTATGCCCGCCGCCTTGGCATAGAAGACGTCTTCCTTACGGCAGACTCCCAAGGCGAAAACATTGACCAGAGGGTTGCCGTCATAGCAGCATTCGAAAATCGTTTCGCCGCCCACGGTCGGCACGCCGAAGCAATTGCCGTAATGCGCGATGCCGGAAACGACACCGCTGAGGATGCGCCGGTTGCGCGCGCCGGTTTCAGCATCGTCCAGGCGGCCGAAGCGCAGCGAATCCATGACCGCAATGGGGCGCGCCCCCAGGGTAAAGATGTCGCGCAGGATGCCGCCGACGCCGGTGGCTGCGCCCTGAAACGGCTCAATGAAACTGGGATGATTGTGAGATTCGATCTTGAAGGCGATGACGTAGCCGCCGCCGATATCGATGATGCCGGCGTTCTCGCCTGGCCCCTGCACCACCAGCTTGCCGCGCGTCGGCAGCTTCTTCAAATGGAGGCGGGAGCTTTTGTAGGAGCAATGCTCGCTCCACATGACGCTGAAGATGCCGAGCTCGGTGTAACTCGGCTCACGTCCCAGAATGGAAACAATTTTGTCGTATTCCTGCGAGGTAAGCTGATGTTGCGCGATGAGGTCGGGCGTGATGGCCGCCGCGCTCATGCGCGCACCGCCGCGGAGATCAGGGATTGGAAGACGACCAGGCCGTCCGTCGAGCCCATCAGTGGCTCGGTGGCATCTTCTGGATGCGGCATCATTCCCATGACATTGCGCTCGCGGTTCAGCACACCGGCGATGTCGCGCAGTGAACCGTTCGGATTGTCGACGTAACGGAACGCGACGCGGTCTTCGGATTCCAGTTCGTCCAGCGTGCGCTCGTCGGCGAAATAGCAACCTTCGCCATGCGCGATCGGCACGCGGTAGACGCGGTCCTTGCTCGCGGCGCAGGTAAAGGGAGAATTTGTCGTGGCGGGGTGTAAGCCGACCTCGCGGCAGATGAACTGCAGGCCGCGGTTCCGAATGAGGGCTCCGGGCAGGAGCCCGGCTTCTACCAGGATCTGGAAGCCATTGCAGATACCGAGCACCAGGCCGCCGTCAGCGGCGAATTTCTTGACCGCTTTCATGACGGGTGAAAATTTGGCGATGGCGCCGCAGCGGAGGTAGTCGCCGTAGGCGAAACCGCCAGGCAGGATCACCACGTCGACCGAGCCAAGAGTGGGCGAATCATGCCAGATGATTTCCACCTTCTGGCCGAGGACACTGGAGACCGCGTACGCAGCGTCGTGGTCGCGATTGCTGCCGGGAAAGACAATGACGCCAAAAGTCATGCGTTCTGTTTTTTGGGGAGGCATCTTCAGTGTAACAAATCCTCCGCGCCCTCACGGTCGGAGTTCCGTGGCGACCTATTAGTTAGTGCTCGGGCGTCAGCTTGCTGAGGATGCGGTCGTGGATCCAGTGCTCGTCCCACCATTCGCGCGGGTTGATCTGTACGCCGCCGATCTGCATGCCGAAATGCACGTGTACACCTTCGGCCAGGCCGGTAGACCCGGCGATACCCAGTTTGCCGTCCTTTTCCACCATGTCGCCGGCTTTCACATCGATGCGCTGCATGTGTCCGTAGATCGACTGCAACCCATAGCCGTGATCGAGGACGACGCAGTTTCCGAAAATACCGAGATCGGCGGCATAGACGACTTTGCCGCTGTTGGCGGCGTGCACGGGGCCGTTGGCCACGTCGGACAGGTCGAAGCCCAGATGCGTCTGCCGGTCGACCTGCTTGCCGTTGTACTTGTAGTCACGCGTGTCGGCGAACATCGCCTCTTCCTTGCCCCAGTGAATGAACGGACCGTTCCACAGAATCTTTTCTTCAGTCTTCTGGCGCAGATCATACAGCTGCTGGTTGTTCTTGCGGCGCATGTCGCCGTTGATCTTCAGGAACCGCGTGAGCAGATCAGGACCGGGCTCGAGGGTGCCGGCGGGGTCGATGTTGTTCACAAGCTTGTCCATCAACTTGTCGTCGAGAACGAAGTCGCGCTCGCGAAACTTCTTGGGAAAGAGCTTGAACCAGAATTTGCCCGTAACTTCGGTGCCGGCCAAATTTCTTGCATAGACGACCGGGGTAAGATCCGCGGGCGCATCCCAGGGATAGGCGAACATGGCGAACCGCTGATCGGGTCCGCGGCCGGGCAGCGGATAGCTGCGGAAGGTGTGCTCGCCCACCTTCACCCCGCTTTCAGACCAGGAGCCGGTCACGGTGAACGTTACCAGTTCCATGCCGGCCTGGTTGATGTAGTGCTGGAAGTCGTCGGCAATCACACGGGGCGCCGCCAGCACGACGTTCACATCGACCCCCGTCTGGTCGGTGTCGCCGCGAAGATCGTTGGCGACCGCCTCGACCACCAGGCGCGCTTTGCCCTCTTTGAGATTGGGCGCCTTGCTCTTGCCAGTATCGAAGGTGATGCGGCGCGGCGGCTGATGCCGCTGCCACAAGAAGCGGCGCGCCGGAGCGGTCTCCTCGTAAACCGGATATTGGCTCCCGTTCTGTTCGATATGGGCGGCCACGCGCCGCACGCCGTGCGGATTGCTCACCTCGACGGTGACCGGCGTCGATACGCCGATGGTTTGAATGGCCGGGGTGACCGCCAAGGTCGTGCCGGTAGAAAGGGCCATCATTGCGATCGCAACAACGACGATCAACCCAACCACTACTCCGATAACAGTTTTCACTTTTTCACCCAGGAATCGAGCCAATCGATAAACGTCTTGTACCAAAGGATGCTGTTCTGCGGCTTCAGCACCCAGTGGCCCTCGTCGGGAAAGATGAGAAGCTTGGAGGGAACCTTTTGCACCTGCAGCGCAGTAAAGAGTTGTAACGACTGCGTGTACGGCACGCGGAAATCGAGTTCCCCGTGAATCACCAGCGTGGGCGTATGAAAATCCTTGGCGTAGGAGCCCGGCGACCACTTGTTGTAGAGTTCCGGCTTGTCCCACGGAGTGCCGCCCATCTCCCATAGCGGGAACCACAGCTCTTCGGTCCCGCCGAACTCGCTCGTGAGGTCGTAAACGCCGGAATGGGAAATCAGAGCTTTGAAGCGCTGCGTGTGACCAAGCAGCCAGTCGGTCATGTAGCCGCCGTAGGAACCGCCGGCGGCGGTCATGCGGCTGCCATCGGCATAGGGCATGGTGGCGACAATGTAATCGGCCACGGCCATCAGGTCGTCGAAGGGGCGGCCGCCCCAATCGCCATTAATGTCATCGATGAATTTTTGCCCGTAACCGGTGGAACCACGAGGATTAGGCTCCACTACGAGATACCCGGCCGCGGCGAAGACCTGGGCGTTCCAGCGATAGGTCCAGGAGTGCCCCCAGAAGCCTTGCGGGCCCCCATGGATGAGCAGGATCACGGGGTAGTGGCCGTCAGGCCGGAAGCCCGGAGGCTTCACCACAAAGCTTTGGACCTTCGAACCGTCATCGGCATCCACCCAGAATTCCTCGAGCGGCGTGAGTTGGTGGCTGTCGAGCAGCCCGTCGTTCAGATGAGTGAGGGCAATGGGCGCGCCGCCGCTCGAGGAGGCGCGATAGATCTCGGCCGGCGAGGCGCCGGTCTCCTGGGTATAGACCATGGTCTTGAGATCATGGGTCAGCTGCATCTCATCGAGCACGCCATCGCCGCTAGCGGCCACGCGGATGCCGCCGCCGTTCACCGGAATCACGTCGATGGCCTGGCGGCCGCGATCCAGGGTTGTCAAAAACAAGCTGTTGGAATCGGGCGCCCAGGTAAAGTTCGTCACCCAGCGGTCAAGGGTTTCGGTGAGGTTGGTAACTTTGCCGGAGACGCGCTCGAGCGTCATCAAGCGCCAACGATCGCTCTCGTAGCCGGGGCGAACCTGTGCGCGCCAAGCCAGATATTTTCCGTCGGGAGAGTAACGGGGCTCGACGTCGGCGCCGGGACTGGACGTGATTTTGCGCGGCATGCCGCCGCCGATCGGCAGCGCGTACAGATCGGTGTTCGTGCTGATGGCGGGCACCGGATCGGAGTTCATGACGTAACAGATTTCGGCGCCGTCGGGCGCGATGTCGTAGTCGTCGATGCCTTCGAGAGAAAACGGCGGCACGTCATGCGGGCCGGGCGTGAGATCTTTCGGCACCCCGCCCGTTACCGGCACCACCAGCAAATGGGTGCGGCGCGGCCCCTGCCACTTGGTCCAATGACGGTAGAGCAGTTCGGTGTAAATGCGCGCATGCACCTTACTGTTCGTTTCTTCGTCGAGGTTTTTCTTGTTGCAAGCCTCGTCGGGGCAGTCCGGGTAAACGTCGGATGTGAACAGGAGATTCTTGCCGTCCGGCGACACCAGCACGCCATCGGCCTCGGTGGAAAGCGTCGTGATCTGCTTAGCGTTGGCGCCGTCGGGGTCCATCATCCAGATCTGCGGGGAGCCGCCGCGATCGGAAATGTAAGCGATGCGTTTTGAGTCGGGAGTCCAGCGCGCGCGGCTGTTGTTGTCACCATCGTGAGTGATTAGCGAAGGGGCACCACCCATCAGGGGCACAACCCAGATCTGCTGAGGCTTTTTGTTGCCGGGCACGTCGACGGTCTGCACAGTGAAGGCCACCAGCTTGCCGTCGGGCGAAATCTGGGGGTCACTGATCCGCTTCAACCCTAGCAGCGCGTTGACGTCGAACGGCGCTTTCTGCGCAAAAAGCGTCACAACCGAAGCTACACACACGACGACTGCGCGGCGCATACGATGATTGTAACCCCATGTGCTAGCATGAGCTTTTCCGAAGAATCTTGATCAAAGCCGTCAAAGGAACCAGGGACTTACTGCCTCCCGCGACCGAAGTCTGGAACCGCGTGGAGTCGACCGCGCGCGAGGTGTTTCGCACCTATCATTACCAGGAGATTCGCACGCCGATTCTCGAGGAGACGCAGTTGTTCGCGCGCGGCGTCGGGGCGGAGACCGATATTGTTACCAAGGAGATGTATACCTTCGACGACCGCGACGGCAGCTCCCTGACCTTGCGGCCGGAGAACACCGCGTCGGTGATCCGGGCGTACATCGAGCACCGGCTCGACCAGCGGCCGGGTATGCAGAAGCTGTACTACATGGGCCCGATGTTCCGCCGCGAGCGCCCGCAGAAAGGCCGCTACCGGCAGTTCTACCAAATCGGCGCCGAGGCGATCGGCTCGGAATCCCCGATGGTGGACGCGGAGGTGATCGCGCTGGTGATTGAAATTCTCACACGCGCCGGCCTTGCTGGGTTTCAGATGCTGATCAACTCGGTGGGCGATCACAACTGCCGTCCGCAATATGTGGAAACGCTGCGGCAGGCGCTGCGGCCGGTGGCTGCCAGCATGTGCGGCGATTGCCAGCGACGCTCAGAGACCAATCCCCTGCGGGTGTTGGACTGCAAGGTGGAAGCGGATCAGAGCGTGATCGAGAAGTTGCCGATGATCGTCGATCACCTATGCCACGATTGCCGGGAGCACTTCGAAGCCGTGAAGCTGCATCTGTGCGATTTGGGCGTTGCCTACGAAGTGCGGCCGCGGCTGGTGCGCGGGCTCGATTATTACATGCGCACTACGTTTGAAGTGGTTCATGGCGCGTTGGGGGCGCAGAATTCGGTGCTGGGCGGAGGGCGCTACGACGGCCTCGCGGAAGAGCTCGGATCGAAAGTGCATTCGCCCGGAATCGGTTTCTCGATCGGAGAAGACCGGCTGGTGATGAGCGTGGAAGGAGCGCACACCGTGCCGGGGCTCGATCTCTTCATTGCGCCGCTCGGCGACGCGGCGCTGCGCCACTCCGCTGTCATGGCGCGCGATTTCCGCCGCGGCGGGGCCTCGGTGGAGATGGCCGGAGGCAAACTGAAACGCATCATGGAACTGGCGGACAAGCTCGGCGCGCGCTTCACGCTCATTGTCGGCGACAACGAAATCGCCGCCGGCCGCTACGCGCTGAAACACATGGCGACGGGCGAGCAACAAAATCTGACAAAGGATGAAATTGCCGCGAAGCTCGCGGCGGCCCGCAACTAAAGGGCACTCGATATGGAAACTTCCGTAGCGCTGGACTTTCTGGGCGAACTCCGCCGCACCCATACCTGCGGGGAACTGCGCTCGCTCGACGAAGGCAAACACGTCGTATTGATGGGATGGGTGCACCGCCGCCGCGATCACGGTGGGGTGATTTTCGTCGATCTGCGCGATCGCGACGGCATTACGCAGGTTGTGTTTCATGAGGACGTTGGCCCCGCGGTCCACAAGCGGGCCGAAGAGGTGCGGCCCGAATACGTCGTGGCGGTCGAAGGGAAGGTGGCGCCGCGCGGCGCCGCGGCTGTCAATCCGAACCTGGCGACCGGTGCCATCGAAGTAGTCGCGTCCAAGATCTGGATACTGAACGAATCGCGCACGCCGCCTTTCCCCATGGAGGAACAGGTCGACGTCAGCGAAGACGTGCGGCTGAAATACAGGTACGTGGACCTGCGCCGGCCGCATATGCAGCGCAACATCATGCTGCGTTCGAAGATTTCGTTCGCCACGCGCGAGTTTCTGTACTCCCAGGATTTTCTGGAGATCGAAACGCCGTTCATGACACGGTCGACCCCCGAAGGCGCGCGCGATTACCTGGTGCCGAGCCGCGTGCAGCCGGGCTCTTTTTATGCGCTGCCGCAATCGCCGCAAATCTTCAAACAATTACTGATGGTCAGCGGCTTTGAAAAGTATTTCCAGATTGTGCGCTGCTTCCGCGATGAAGACCTGCGGGCCGACCGCCAGCCGGAATTCACGCAGATTGATCTCGAGATGTCCTTCCCGCAGCAGGAGCGAATATATGAGGTCATCGAGCCGCTTGTGCAGCGCATCTGCGAAACGGCGGGCGTACATGTCAAATATCCCTTCCCCCGCTTGACCTATGCCGAGGCAATGCGGAGCTACGGCAGCGACAAACCCGACATGCGGATTCCTCCTATGCATCACGTGGAAGATCTCATCCCGGATCTCGCCAACGCGGGGATGCCGCTGATCGCCATTCATCTGCCGGGCACCGGTGTCCCGAGCCGAAAAGAGCGCGATGAACTGAAAGCCTTCGGGCAGGAGCGTGGTCTGCGCGTGTATGACGACGCCAAGCGGCTGGAGCGCGATCATCCGGCCGGAATGGCCGGCGTCCGCCAGACCTGCGGCGCGAGCGAGAATGATCTGCTGGTGCTGGCCACCTGGGCCGGCGAGCCCAAAGGACATCGCCCCGAAGAGACCGTGCAGCAGGCGTGCGGCCAGCTGCGACTGAACGTGGCGCAAAAGTTTCAGGACCGGCACAAGCTGCTCGACGGGCGCAACTTCCAGTTCCTGTGGGTGGTCGATTTTCCGATGTTCGAGTGGGACGAGGAAGAACAGCGCTGGAACGCCGCGCACCACCCGTTCACCTCGGTGCACGATGAAGACATCGAGAAGCTGGTTGCGGATCCGGCGCGCTGCCGCGCCAAATCGTATGACCTGGTGTTGAACGGCGTGGAACTCGGATCGGGCTCGATCCGAATTCACCGCCGCGACGTGCAGGCCAAGGTCTTCGCTGCACTCGGGTTCACTGACGAAGAGGCGCGCCGGCGCTTTGGATTTCTGCTCGATGCCCTGGAGTACGGCGCTCCGCCGCACGGCGGCATCGCGCTGGGTTTGGACCGGCTGGTGATGCTGCTGGCGGGCGAGAATTCGATCCGCGATGTCATCCCGTTCCCGAAAACGGCCCGGGCCACCGACTTGATGTGCGACGCGCCCTCGACGGTCCCGGAGCGGCAACTGCGGGAGTTGGGGATTACGTTTAGAAAGTAACGCCGCGATCTTGCCGCCGGTGTGTCCCTCGCTTGCAAAGACACCGGCGACAAGATCGCCGGCGCTACCATAGAATCCATGAAGGCCATTGCCGTACTGCTGGCTGCCACTGCCGTTATGCCTGACCTGACACAGCTCAAACAAATGAGCGCGCGATTCGCGCCGGTAAAGCTCACCTACGACAGCTCGAAGCTTTCGGCGGGGGACCAGAAGGCTCTCGCCAAACTCATCGAGGCGGCGCGTGGGCTGAACTTCCTGTTTATGGACCAGCTCTGGAGCGGCGATCGGGCTCTTTACACCCAGCTCCAGAAGGACACCACTCCGCTCGGCAAGGAACGCCTGCATTACTTCTGGCTCAACAAAGGCCCGTGGTCCGACCTGGACGGCCACACGGCGTTCCTCCCAGGCGCTCCAGAGCGCAAGCCACTGGGCGCTAATTTTTATCCCGACGACATGAAGCGCGAGGAATTTGAAACCTGGGCGCACACGCTGGATACGGCAGCGCGCCAGCAAGCCGAAGGGTTTTTCACGCTGATTCGCCGTGACGCCAACAAGCACCTGACCACGGTGCCTTACAGCCAAGCGTATGCCGCCGACCTCGCGAAGGTGGCGGGCCTCTTACGCGAAGCCGCCGCGCTCACCGACAACGCCTCGCTGAAGAGATTCCTGACGCTGCGGGCCGATGCGTTTCTTTCGAACGACTATTACGCGAGCGATCTGGCATGGATGGACCTCGACGCGCCGCTGGATATTACGATCGGGCCGTACGAAACCTACAACGATGAGCTGTTCGGTTATAAGGCGGCATTTGAAGCCTACATCACCATCCGTGACGACCAGGAGACCAATCGCTTGCAGACATTCGCGAGCCGTTTGCAGGAGGTCGAAAACAATCTTCCGATTGAGCCGCGCTATCGCAATCCCAAGTTGGGAGCGGCGGCGCCCATCCGCGTTGTCAACGAGGTCTTCGCCGCCGGTGACGGGGCGCACGGCGTCCGCACCGCAGCCTTCAACCTGCCAAATGACGATCGCGTGGTGCATGAAAAAGGCAGCAAGCGCGTGATGCTGAAGAACGTCCAGGACGCGAAATTCCGCACCATTCTGACGCCGATCGCGGCGCGCGTTCTGACTAAGGCCGATCAAGGCCACCTCAGCTTCGATTCTTTCTTCGCGCACATCCTGGCGCACGAGCTCAGCCACGGCATCGGACCGCACCAGATACAGGTGAACGGCCGCACTACTACGCCGCGCCAGGAACTAAAAGAGATCTATGCAGCCTGGGAAGAAGCCAAAGCCGACGTCACCGGGCTGTTCATGATGCAGTTCCTCTATGATCACAGTCTGCCGCACTCGGCCGACGCCGAGCGCCAGTTGTACGCGACGTTTCTGGCCTCGGCCTTTCGCTCGGTGCGCTTCGGCTTGACTGAAGCGCACGGCCGCGGCATCGCCCTCCAGTTCAACTATCTGACCGATAAAGGCGCGTTCGTTGCGCATCCGGACGGGACGTTCTCGGTCGATCAGGCTAAAGTAAAGGGCGCGGTGCGCGACCTGGCACACGATCTGCTGACGGTAGAAGCGCAGGGCGATTATGCCAGCGCCAAGCGCATGCTCGACACGTTGGCCGTAATTCGTCCACCGATGCAGCACGCGCTCGATATGTTGAAAGATCTTCCGATCGATATCGATCCGACCAACGAGTAATCGAATGCGAAAAGCGATTTTCGGAATTCCTGCCCTTCTGCTGTTCCCGTTCTTCGTCCCGGCCCAGCAGAACAGTCATCCAATCACCGGCCGCCAGTATGCGGGCGCGATGGGCGTGCAAGGCGCTCCCTGGCTGGTGCGGCCGGAGCGCGAGCGAGAAGAACAGCCCGATAAAGCCCTCGATGAGTTGAAGATCGTGAAAGGATCGACGGCCGCCGATATCGGCGCCGGCGTCGGATACATGAGCTGGCGCCTGGCCGAGCGGGTCGGCCCTACCGGCAAAGTCTTCGCCAATGACGTTCAACCAGAGATGCTCGACCTGCTGCGAATGAACCTGGCGGAACGGCATATCACCAACGTGGTGCCGGTCTTAGGCGAGTTCGACGATCCCAAGCTGCCGCAAGGCCAGATCGACCTGGTTTTGATGGTGGACGTCTATCATGAGTTCACTCAACCTCAGGCCATGCTGCGCCACATTCGGGAATCGTTGAAGCCGGACGGCCGGGTGGTGCTATTGGAATACCGCGCCGAAGATCCGAGGGTGCCAATCCTGCCGCTTCATAAGATGACGGTCCAACAGGTGAAATCGGAGCTCGAGCCGGAAGGATTTCGATTCCAACGGGTAATCGAAACCTTGCCGCGGCAGCACATCTTGATTTTCACGAAGAAGCCATCGTAACAGCGCGGGCGACAAGATAGCCGGCGCGACTGAGTACACTAGAAGGCATGTCCTCGGCGGCGATCCTGGTGCGCGGCCTGAAGAAGGCGTATGGATCGGTGGCTGCCGTTCAAGGCGTCGATCTGGAGGTGCCGCGAGGCTCGTTTTTCGGATTTCTCGGCCCCAACGGCGCGGGAAAGTCGACCACCATCCGCATGCTGACGGGCTTGATCCCGGCCGATAGCGGCTCAATCGAGATTCTCGGGCTTCAGCTGCCGGACGATGAGATTGAAATCAAGAAACGCATCGGCCTGGTGCCGGACGAATCGCTCCTGTTCGATCGGCTGACCGGCGCTGAGTTTCTCGAGTTCGTCGGCCGCATGTACGGCCTGGATCGCACCACTGCCATTGAGCGGGCGACGGGCCTGCTCGATCTCCTGGAGTTGGCGAACGACCGTAAGATCATCGCCGAGTATTCCAAGGGCATGCGCAAGCGAGTCGCCATGGCAGCCTCGCTCATCCACCACCCGGAGTTGTTCCTGATGGACGAACCGTTCGAGGGCGTGGACGCGGTCGGCGCGCGGCTGATGAAGGACATTCTGCTCGACCAGGTACACCGCGGCGCGACGGTCTTCCTGACTTCGCACGTGCTCGAGGTGGTGGAGCGGCTCTGCGACCGTATTGCCATCATCAATCACGGCGCCATCGTCACGTCAGGCACGCTGGCCGAACTCCGCTCCAGCGGCGAGTCGCTCGAAGATGTATTTGTGCGCGTGGTCGGGGCGGAACGCGAACTGGAAAGGCTGGACTGGCTGTGATTGCCGCGATTCTCCGGGCCCAGCTTCTGAGCATGCGGCTGGCGGCGCATCGCGGCGCCAGCTTGAGCCTGATCATGGCGGTGATCTGGTACGGTGGCTGGTGCTTTCTGGCCTCCATGGCTTTCACTCTCGCCGCACATGTGGACGCACACACGTTGCGCACCTGGATTCCGGCGGGGCTGCTGGTGATCTGCTTCTACTGGCAGATCGTTCCGATTCTTTCCGCCAGCATGGGCTCGGCGCTCGATATGCGCAAGCTGCTGGTTTATCCGGCGCCACATGGAAAGCTGTTTACCGTAGAGGTTCTGCTTCGCCTGGCAACGGGCCTCGAGATGCTGTTGATATTGACTGGCGGCGTCGCTGGTCTGCTGGCGAATCCGGCGACCGGCGGATGGCGCGCCGTGCCGCGCCTGCTGACGCTGGGCCTCATCTTCGTCCTTTTCAACCTCTTCCTCGCTTCGGGTGTCCGCAGCCTGCTGGAGCGGATGCTCTCCTATCGCCGCTTTCGCGAGATTCTCGTCTTCCTCTTATTGATCGGGTTGACGGCTCCGCGCCTGCTGGTTGTGTCCGATCTCCAAGTCGGACAGTTTCGGGGGTTGGATGCGTTCATTCAATTCGAGCCGCTGCCTTGGGCCGTGATCGGCCATGCGTGGCTCGGCGGCCCGGTGCTGGGCGCTGTCGCCTTGCTTTGCATCTGGACGCTGCTCGCGGCCTGGTTTGGGCGCGCCCAGTTTGAACGGAGCCTGCGCTATGACGCCGTGGCAGCCCAGGCCACTCCGCGCGGCACAGAGCGGCCGCGGGCAGGGTCGTGGAGCGAGCACTTCTTTCGCTTTCCTTCCCTGCTGCTGCGCGACCCGCTGGCGGGGATCATCGAAAAAGAGCTGCGCTCGTTGACGCGCACCCCCCGCTTTCGGATGGTTTTTGTCATGGGATTTTCGTTCGGCGTGATGGTCTGGCTGCCGCTGGTAATCGGCCGTGGAGCGGAGCGGCACGGCACCCTGGAACATCACTTTCTGATCGTGGTTTCGGTGTACGCGATGACCTTGCTCGGCCAGGTTACGTATTGGAACTGTTTTGGCTTTGACCGCTCGGCGGTCCAATTCTACTTTGCGGCGCCGCAGCCGATCTTCAAGACTTTGCTGGGCAAGAACCTCGCGTCTCTGTTTTTCATCTACATGGAAGTGTTGATATTGATTGTGATTACGTTATTGCTGCGCGTCGGAGTCCGGCTCAATCAGATCCTCGAAGTGCTGCTGGTAGTCGGAATCTGCGCGCTCTACATGATGGCGTTCGGCAATATGAGCTCGGTGCAGTATCCGCGCGCGCTTACACCGGAACGCGTCTCGCAGGGCGGCGCGTCGGGCCGGTTTCAGGCGTTGGTGTTCTTGCTCTATCCGATCGCGCTGCTGCCCGTGTTTCTGGCGTATCTGGCACGTTACGCTTTCGAAAGCGACACCGTGTTCGCTGCTGTTCTCGGGCTGGCCGCCCTGATTGGCGGTGTGCTCTACTGGGTCGGAACGGAATCGGCCATCAAAACCATCGCCATCCGGCGGGAACGGATCCTCGCCGATCTTTCGCGTGGCGAAGGGCCCGTGGCATCTTCCTGAGCGGCGCTACTTCTTCTTCATCACGTCCACGAGTTCCTGCACCGCGTCCGCGCTCTTCTTGAGCATGGCCTTTTCTTCGGGAGTCAGCTTCACTTCAAAGATCTGCTCGATGCCGCGCGCGCCGAGCTTCACCGGGACTCCCACGAACAATCCGTTGATCCCATACTCGCCTTCCAGGTAGGCGGCGCACGGCAGGACTTTCTTCTTGTCGCGAAGAATCGATTCGGCCATTTCCACCGCGGCGGCGGAGGGTGCGTAGTACGCGCTGCCGGTCTTGAGGTATTTCACGATCTCGGCGCCGCCGTTGCGGGTGCGGTCCACAATCGCATCGATCGTCGCCTGGCTCATCAGTTCCGTCAGCGGAATGCCCGATACGTTGCTCAAACGCACCAACGGCACCATCGTGTCGCCATGGCCGCCCATCACGACTCCGGTCACGTTCTCCACCGAGACCTTGAGCTCGGCCGCGATGAATGTGCGGAAGCGCGCGCTATCGAGCACTCCGGCCATGCCGATCACGCGATTCTTGCTGAACTTCGACACCCAGAATGCCGCCTGCGCCATCGCGTCGAGCGGATTGGTGACCACGATAATGATGCTGTTGGGCGAGTACTTCACCACCTGCTCGGTGGCGGCCTTCACCACGTCGTAATTCGCCAGCAGCAGGTCATCGCGGCTCATTCCCGGCTTGCGTGGAAATCCGGCGGTGATGATGACGAGGTCGGAACTCGCCGTAGGCTCGTAGTCGTTCGCGCCGGTGATGACGCAGTCGTATCCCTGGACGGGACCGGATTGGTACAGGTCGAGCCCTTTGCCCTGCGGAACGCCATCTACGACGTCGACCATGACCACGTCGGCCAGTTCCTTTTCGGCGATGCGCAGCGCGCAATTCGCGCCGACATTGCCGGCGCCCACAACCGTAACTTTCTTTCGCAAGAGCAAACTCTCCTTATGGATGGGAAAACGGAAAAACGATTATATCAACCGTCGGCGCGCGCGCCCGACGGTTTCTCCGCAGTCGCCAGCACGGTCTCCAAGTACGGCGCTTCGGTTTCGCGGTGCACGATGGTGGTCTCGGCGTTGCAAAATCCGGCGCCTTTCAAGAAGCGTTCGATCTCCAGTTCGGTAAAACCCAGCCAGAGATCCGCGTACAGTTCGCGGGCTTCTTCGAAGTGATGTCGGTTCAAATCGAGGATCGCGACGCGGCCACCCGGCTTAAGAATGCGCCACGCCTCGGCGACGGCCCGCTCCGGATGCCGTGCATGGTGCAAAGCCTGGCTCAAGAAAGCTAGATCCACAGTGCCGCTGTCGATGGGGACGTCTTCCAGTTCGCCGAGCCGGTATTCCAGGTTTTCGATTTTGTGCTTGTGGGCCAACTCGGAGCCGAACTCGACCATCTTTTCGGAATTGTCGATGGCGATCACCTTCTTGGCTTTTTGCGCCATCATCTGGGAGATAGTTCCCTCCCCGGCACCCAAGTCCGCAATGACCAACGGCGGCATCAGCTTGAGCAGGGCTTCGGCGATGCCCTTCCAGGAGCGCCCCGGCACATACTGCCGTCCGAACTTTCCGGCCAACTCGTCGAAGTACCGCCGCATGTTGTCCTGGCGGCGGCGCACGGTGAGCTGCAAAGCGTCCCTGTCGTGCTCGGCAGCGGGCACCTCGGCAGCGGCGCGCCGCAGCAAATCCATCAGCTCCGGAGGCGCGCTCAACCGGTAAAACGCGTTCTTGCCCGTACGTCGGTCGTCCACGAGCCCGGCCTGCTTTAACTGCGCCAGATTGGTCGAAATCTGGCTTTGCCCCTTGCCCAGGATCTCTTGCAACTCCGCCACCGAAAGCTCTTCCTGCTCCAGTAACAGCATGAGCCGCAAGCGGTTAGGGTCACCGGCCAGGCGCAACGATTTAAGCATTGACGGCATGGGACAATTGTAATAGCATCATTATATCAAGATTCATTGATGCGAGGCTAATCTACAACTATGGGTACTGCGACGCTGAATCAAACTGCGACCGAGTATAAAGTAGCCGACCTTTCTCTGGCAGAGTGGGGCCGTAAGGAAATCTCCATCGCCGAGCACGAGATGCCCGGCTTGATGTCAATCCGGCGCAAGTACGCCAAGGAGAAGCCGCTTGCGGGTGTGCGGATCACCGGTTCTCTGCACATGACCATCCAGACGGCGGTGCTCATCGAGACGTTGGCCGACCTGGGCGCGTCGGTGCGCTGGGCGAGTTGCAATATCTTTTCGACCCAGGACCATGCCGCCTCCGCGATCGCCGCGGCCGGCGTGCCGGTCTTCGCGTGGAAGGGCGAAAGCCTGGAAGAGTATTGGTGGTGCACGTATCAGGCGCTGAGCCATCCGGACGGCAAAGGCCCGCAACTGATTGTGGACGACGGCGGCGATGCGACGCTTCTCATTCACAAAGGCTACGAACTCGAGAACGGCAGCAAGTGGGTGGATTCGCCCTCGGAGGCCCACGAAGAGAAGGTCATCAAGGACCTGCTGAAGCAGATTTACAAAGAGAACCCGAAGCGCTGGCACGAGATTGCGAAAGAATGGCGTGGCGTCTCCGAAGAGACGACCACCGGCGTACACCGGCTCTACAAGATGCACGAAGCCGGCGCGCTGCTGGTTCCGGCGATCAACGTCAACGACTCGGTGACGAAGTCGAAATTCGATAATCTCTATGGCTGCCGCGAATCGCTGGCGGACGGCATCAAGCGCGCCACCGACGTGATGATGGCCGGCAA
>CAYTJD010000195.1:0-45698 GCA_964438005.1 uncultured Solibacteraceae bacterium
CGGAGGCATGTCGTAGGCGCCGTCGCCGAAGCCTTCGTGCATGATCGCGCCGTTGATGACGGCCCAGGGATGCACGGCGGCATACATGCCGAGGCGCTTCATACGGTCGAGCTGCGCCGCGTTGATCTGGTTGATATGCGCCAGTGTCCAGCGCAGGCCTTTGATGGGGTGCTCCTTATTGACGGCGTCGATCTGGTCGAGAAAGGCGTCGATCGTGTCGTGCAATTCGGCATGAACGTGCAGAGGCATGCCGTCTTTGGCGATCTCCATTGCCAGGCGGCGCCAGATTGCCAGCTGATCGGCCGAATAATTCGATTTCAGCGCGAACATCGGATCGTGCAGCGGCCCGTAGACGCTTTCTCCAAAGAAAATGGTGTCGATGAAGCTGTCGCCCTGGAACAACTTCATCTTGTCCATCTGGGCGAGCGCGCGGTCCACTTGCTCGGGGTTGGCGGCCGCAGCGCCTTCGATGCAAAAAATGCGGATCCCAAGGCGCTCTTGCGTCTTCCACTTTTCGAGAATCTCGAGGACGTCCGCGCTGCAGCCGGGCACACCCACCGAGGTGAGGCCGGCACGATTCATATCTTTGATCATTTCGGCGGTGGCGGCTTCCAATTCACCAGAGGCGACCTTGGGAAGCTTGGCCGCGACCGGACGGGTAGCGGCGATATCGCCCCGGATGATGCCGGTGGGTTTGCCCGCGGCATCCCGCTGAATCGTGCCTTTGACAAACTCCGGCGGGTCGGGCGCGTTCGCCTGAATCCCGAGCGTCTGCAAGGCGCGGCTGTTGAGAAACACCTGGTAATAGGATTCCTGCAGCGCCACGGGGTTGTCGGGCGCAAGCTGGTCGAGTTCTTCGCGCGTGAGGGGCCGGGGATCGTCGGCGAACTGCTGATGCGTCCAGCCGCCGATGTTGTAGACCCATCCTCCGGGACCGGCCGCCTTCGCACGGGCGCGCAACATGTCAGCGGCCTGCTTGCGCGAGGTGACGCCTTCGAAGCGAAGCTCCTTGGTCCAGGTGGCCGCTGCGCGGAGAAGATGCATGTGGTTGTCGATCAGACCGGGGATCACGGCGCGTCCGCGCAGATCGACGGTTCGGGTATTGGGCCCGGCGAGGGACGCGATCTCCGCGTTGGCGCCGACCGCCACGATGCGATTGCCGCGAATGGCGACCGCCTGCGCGATGGTGAACCGCTCATCGACCGTGATGATCTTGCCGTTTGAGAGGATCAAATCCGGCGGCGCCTGTTGGGCAGTCAGAGAAGAAACAGCGATCAGCGCGATCACCGGTATCGTGAAAAGAGTTCGCATGGTCATTTCGCCCGGCCTCCAAAACCCTGGGCCAGCATATTGATCTTGTAAATGCTCTTGGCGTTGTTGCGGACGCCGTCCGGCGTCCGCAATTCCTGGCCATCCGGCCCTAGTGCGCCACTACCGACGCAGTAGAGCGTCTTCTTGTCGGGCCCGGAGAAAGCGGCGCTAATGGCCTCGCGCGGCGTGGGAATCAGACCCAGGTATTTTCCTTCGGGGGAAAAGACCTGGATGCCTGGCCGCGATGAGACATACAGCCGGCCGGCCGAGTCGATCGCCATTCCGTCGCCGGGCCCGCCGGCCTCCAGCATGGCGAAGACGCGCTGGTTCTTCACGGCGCCATCCGTTTGCACATCGAAGGCCACAATCTGGGCGCCATTCGTGACGTAGAGCGTCCGCTCATCGCGGCTGAGCATGATGCCATTGGTGCGGACGTTTTCGCCCACGGTGGTGACCTGGCCCTGCGGATTCACGTAAAACGTGCCCGCGCCGTTGAAGTAGACGCCGCCTCTTTTATCGACTATCAGATCGTTGAGCCGCCCCAGTGACTTGCCTTGAAAGTTTCCCGCCAGGATCTTGCGTTCGGGCGCCAGCACGGCCACCGCCGTGGATTCCGTGCACTGGTCCGGCCTGCCGCCCGGATCCGTGCAGGTTCTCTCGGCGCCCAGAATGCGGCCTTTGGCATCGATCGCAATTGCGCCCGTGCCATGCGTATTCTCGATGAAGACAGAAACCTGGTCGTTGCTGTCGAGCTTACTGACACGGCTGGGCTGCTCCTGCGCGAACAGCAGGCCGCCATCGGAAGTGCCAATGATGCCATCCGCATTGTCGGCGCCTTGCCAGGCCAGCATCCACTGTGCGCCAGCCGCGATAACGCCAGGAATTTCGGAAACACGAGCCTCGCGGGCCGGCTCTGGTTGCGCGAAGTCCTGCTTCTTTCCTCCGGCGCGCGGCTGGGCCGTGGCGGCGAACAGCGCCAACGCGAGCAGAACGATTCTAGTCATAGGTCCGGTAGCTGACAGTATATAATCCCGCGCCCGGCTCATTCGTGGCGCAACGCGGCCAGCGGATCGACGCGGCTGGCGCGCCGCGCTGGGAGGAATGCCGCGACCCCTGCGATCACAATCAAAATCAGGGGCGCACTGGCGAAGGTCAAGGGGTCAGCCGGCTTGACTCCGAACAATTCGGCCGCGAGCAGCCGAGTCAATCCGAAGGAGGCGGCAACTCCGGCAGCGATACCGGCAAGCACCATCGCCAATGCTTGCTTCAAGACAAGCCCCACGGTATCGCGCGGGTTCGCTCCGAGCGCGGCCCGGATCCCGATTTCCTGCGTCCGCTGCTCCACGCTGTACGACATCACACCATAGATCCCAACGGCGGCCAGCGTCATTGCCAGTCCCGCGAACAATCCCAGCAGCCATCGATTGAAGTTCTGCCGCTCGGTCGAATCGAGGCTGAGTTGTTCCATGGTCCGGATCTTGCCCGCCGCCAATTGCTCCGCCTGCAAGGCATGCTCCAACGTCTGACTAAGCCTCATCGGCGCCACATCCATCCGCGTGCGAACCAGGACGGCGCTGGGTTCGTAGCCATTCAGCAGAGCCATATCTCCATCGGTGATCTGCAAAGCGGTCTGATACAGGAACGGATGTAGCTCGATGTTCAGACGTCCGCGCTCACTACCAACCACACCCACTACCTCGCTCAAGCCTACCTGGTAGGCCGGGCCGAGATTCGGACCTATGAAGATCGCTTGGCCCACCGGGTTCGCGTGCGGCCAGTAGCGCCGCGCAAATTCTTCGTTGATGATAGCGACCGGGCGCCCCTCGTGTTCCTGGAAGAGCCGGCCCGAAAGCAGCGGAATTCTAAGCACATCGAAATAGTGCGGCGAGACGATCCGCCACTGCACGTCCCCTGTGACCTTTCCGCCGGCCGCCGGCGCGCGACCCGGAATGTTGAAGATCATATCCATGCTGCCCCAGAGCGGCAGGGCGCTGGCAAATGCGGCCGATGTCACGCCCGGAACGCGCTCGAGCCGGTCAATCAACTTCCGGGACACGCGATCCACTTGACTGGAAGTGGCATAGCCGGGCCCGGCCAAGGAGACTTCCGCGGTCAGAACGTGGTTCGGATCGAACCCGGGGTTCACGTCGTGCAGCGCGGCAAAACTGCGAATCAGCAGAAGCGCGCCGGTGAGGAGCACCAGAGCCAGCGCCACCTCCGATGCCACTAGCGCGCCGCGTGTACGGCTCTGGCCCCGGCTTCCGCCCGAGCGGCTGCCGGACTCCCGAAGCGCCGCATTGAGTTCCGCGCGCGAAAGCTGCAGCGCCGGGATCAGCCCGAAAAAAATTGCGCTCATGCACGCCAGCAGCAGGCTGAACACCACGATTCGGGGATCGAGCGCCTGTGTCTTCGCGATCTCCTGCACACGGGGCAAATTGCCTGGGGCAAACGCCAGCAGCGCCCGCAGGCCCCACGTCGCAATTACGAGCCCGAGCGCGCTGCCGCCGAGGGCCAACAGCAGGCTCTCGGTGAGCAGTTGCCGCACGATGCGCCCGCGACCGGCTCCGATCGCGGCGCGAATCGCGACCTCGCGTTGACGCGCCGCGCTCCGGGCCAGCAGCAGGTTGGCCACATTCACACACGCGATCAGCAGCACCAATCCGACCGCGCCCAACAGAATCACCAGTGCGGGACGCACTTCTCCGGTAATTCGCGCTTGCAGCGGATAGAACTGAAACCGGTCTCGATAAAACAGCCGCGGGCGGCTCTCGGCCCATCGCGCACCCAGGGCGGCAACCCGAGCGTTCGCCTGCACAAGACTGGCGGCGCCCGGCAGCCGTCCGGCCACCGTCAAAGTTCCCGCATAGTTCGTGCTATTTGCATCGGCACGCAACGGGATCCAGACGTCGGCTGGAGGGTAGGGCACAAACTCAGGCGTGAGGACGCCAATCACCGCATACTCAGCGCCGCCCAACCGAATGCTTTTGCCGAGGATGGCGGGATCACCACCAAAACGGGTTTGCCATAGGCCGTAGCTCAAGACAAGCACCGGACGGGCACCCGGACGGTCGTCCTCCACCGAAAACGTCTGGCCCAGGATCGCGCGCGCGCCGAATAAGCGAAAGTAAGCGGCAGAGGCGGTCACGGTATCGACAAGTTCCGCGTGATCGCCGGTGCTCAGATTCATCCGTGCACCCGAACGATACGCCGCCAGATCCTCGAAACCGGGATTGTTCCGCTGCCAGAAGGCAAAGACGGGTTCGGCAACCCCGCCTTCGTCCGGCCGCGCGCCATCTGCCACGATGCGATCCGCATCGGGATACGGCAAACGCTGAAGAAGAACCTTGTCGACGACCGTGAAAATGGCGGTGTTGGCTCCGATGCCAAGCGAGAGTGCGGTCAGAGCGGTGAGCGTAAACCCCGGGTTCTTTCGGAGGCCGCGCAGGGCGTGCCGGAGGCCGCTCACGGGATCTATTTGGTGCCTGAGGCGGCAGCGGCCTCTCGCTCAGCCTTCCGGGCGCCGGCCAAAATATTCTTCAGGCCGTAGTTGCCTTCGTGGCAGGCGTATTCGAAGATCGGACCTTGAAACCGGCGCATCACCAGCTCACCCGACCAGGGCTTGGTCCAGACCGTCGGATCTTCCACCGTGAAGCGGTAGAGGATCGTGTTCGCATCGGTCATGGTGAAGCGCTCGACCACGTGCATGTTGTGGTCCGAAAAAATGTCCTGCCGGGTGTTGGAAGGCGGGCCGCGGAAGGGCGTTTCGTCGCTGAAATTGGTCGAGTCGACGACTAACGTGTCGCCTTCCCAGTTGCCGCGGGAGTCGCCGTCCAGCTGGTGGATCCCGGCCGGCGGGTGCGGGCTGCCGTCGAGCGGAATGTTGCGAACGCCGTGGACGATCTCGTGGTGGATGACGAACGCGCCGGGCGGCTCGATGATCTGCAGATTGGCATTATAGGTCGAGCCGACCATCGGCGGACCCTCGTTGCCCCAGGCGATACAGCGTTCGGCGAGGGTGCGATCCTGCGCCTTTTCGGCAGCCGCGCGGCGGCGTGCCGCGGCGGCGACGCCGACGGCCTGCTTCTGGCCTTCCGCGGAGAGCGGCGGGATTCTCCCGTCCGGCGGATCGAAGATCATCGACGTGCGCCGGTTCGAAATCGTTTTCTGATAGCTCTCGCCCTGCCAGATCACGTTGTCGTAGTGGACATCATCTTCAGACTGGCTGTTGTCCTGCTGGAGGCGCTGCTTCTCCACGGCCACTGCTTCAGCTTCCGTGTAAAATTCCTTCGTGCCGAGCTCCTTGGGCCGCTCGAGCGGCGTGAAGGTGGCGTTAGTCCAATAGCCCTGCATGTCGGGGCGGCCGTCCGGAGTCCGCGGCGGCGTCCAGGCTTTTTGCGCGGTCGCGGCGGCGATGTGCGCGGTCTGAGCGGACAACGGGATGGCCAGTAACACCGCGCCAAGAGACACGTAAAATCGGGGTCCCATTCGACATCTCCTCCTTCGTGCGTCATTTCAATGGTAGCTCAGGCGGAAAGCGCGCGGATTTTCGCACGACCAAACCACGATGGTCTGGCCCCCTGCGTCTAAGCTCTCTCGAATCAACACTCGTCTTCAAATTCCAGACCATTTTGGTTTCGTCCTTGCCGGAAACCAGCGCCTGTTCCATGGCATACTGAAACCAAATGCGAAGACTGAATTCACTCTTCCAAGTGACGCTGTGCCTGGTTTTGGCCGGCTGTTCGGCCTCGAGCCAGCAGCAAGGCCACGCGCCCGATGTCTACAAGGTGAATCTCGATACCTCCAAGGGAGCGATCGTCATCGAAGTTCACCGCGACTGGGCGCCCATCGGAGCGGACCGTTTTTATGAGCTGGTGAAGAGTGGCTACTTCGACGGCGCGCGTTTTTTCCGCGTGCTCCCCGGATTTATGGCTCAGTTTGGAATCGCCGCCGATCCGCAGGTCACGGCTAAATGGAAAGACTCCCAGATTCAGGACGATCCGGTGACCCAGAGCAACGTCCGGGGCATGGTGACCTTCGCCAAGACCGGGGCTCCGAATTCGCGCACCACCCAGATGTTCATCAACATGGGCGACAACGCGCGGCTGGACGGGCAGGCATTCGCGCCGATCGGAAAAGTTTTGTCGGGTATGGAAGCTGTGGACAATTTCTATAACGGCTACGGGGAAGGAGCGCCCCAGGGCAACGGACCGGTTCAGGGTTTGATCCAGGAGCAAGGCAACGCCTACCTGGAAAAAGGCTTTCCGCAGCTCGACTACATTAAGAAGGCCACGGTGCAGTGATATAGTGAAGGGAGCCCCGACGAGAAGGGGACCAGGAAGTTACCAATACAGGGTCAAATTGGAACGACGCGGCCCGGCGGGAAGGCGTTAAACCTCCCGCCGGGTTTTGTGTTTTAGAACGTCTGTTCAGGCGACGGTTTTTTTCGGTTCGTGGATTTCCTGCAGGCTCCAGACGCGGATCGGATCGCGGCGCTGTGCGGCAATCGCATCGGCCGCCGCGCGGGCGCCGCTCATGGTGGTGATGCAAGGAACGCGATACTGTACGGCGGTGCGGCGAATCGCTTTTTCGTCGAAGAACGCAGGAGCGCCGGTCGTGGTGTAAATGGCAAGTTGGACCGAGCCGCCTTTTAGCAGGTCTACCGCGTTGGGTCGGCCTTCGTTCACCTTCAGCACCGTTTTGCACGTCAGTCCCGCCGCCCGCAAGGCGGCTGCGGTGCCGCGCGTCGCTACCAAGCTGAAACCCAGTTCCGCAAGGCGCCGGGCGACTTCCACCGCTTCCCGCTTGTGGCTGTCGTTGACGCTGATAAAGACCGTTCCCTTCCCCGGTAGCGGGCTTCCCGCGCTAATCTGCGCCTTCAAGAAGGCTTCGCCAAAGTTGATTCCGACGCCCATGACTTCGCCGGTCGAGCGCATTTCCGGTCCCAAGGCCGGATCCACGCCGTGAAACTTGTTGAACGGGAACACCGGGGATTTCACAAAATCCTGAGCCACGGAAAGCTTCGTTACGTTCAGCCCGTAGTCTCGAAGCTTGCGACCCCACATCAGACCAACCGCGATCTTCGGCAGCGCCACGCCCGTGGCCTTGCTTACATAGGGAACCGTGCGCGAGGCGCGCGGGTTCACTTCCAGGACGTAGACGGTGCCGTTCTGAATGGCGTACTGCACGTTCATCAGGCCAATTACATGAAGGGCCTTAGCCAGCCGCACCGTGTAGTCTTCGATGACGTGTAGTGTTTTTTCGGAAAGCGTCTGCGCCGGCAGGACGCAGGAGCTGTCGCCTGAGTGCACGCCGGCTTCCTCGATATGCTCCATGATGCCGGCAATGAGCACATCCTCGCCATCGGCCAGCGCATCCACGTCGACCTCGGTGGCGTCCTCCAGGAAGCGGTCGATCAGCACCGGCCGGTCCTGCGAGAACGTCACCGCTTCGCGCATATACTGCCGAACCATCTCCTCGTCGTAGGCGATCACCATGGCGCGGCCGCCCAGCACATAGCTCGGGCGCACCAGCACCGGATACCCGATCCGCCGCGCCACGGCGCAGGCTTCCTCCACGCTGGTGGCCGTCCCGTTGTCGGGCGAAGGGATTTTCAGATCATCGAGCAGCTTGCCGAACAGCTTGCGGTCTTCGGCCAGGTCAATGTTCTCCGGATCGGTGCCGATGATCGGCACGCCGAGGCGTTTCAGGGGCAACGCCAGGTTCAGCGGCGTCTGGCCCCCGAACTGCACGATCACCCCGTCGGGCTTCTCCGTGTCATAGATGTTGAGCACGTTCTCCAGCGTCAACGGCTCGAAGTATAGCCGGTCGCTGGTGTCATAGTCGGTGGAAACGGTCTCCGGGTTGCAGTTGACCATGATCGATTCAACGCCCAGTTCCTGCAAGGCGAACGACGCGTGGCAGCAGCAATAGTCGAACTCAATCCCCTGCCCGATCCGGTTGGGGCCGCTGCCCAGGATCATGACTTTCTTGCGATTGCCCGGATCAGCTTCGCAGGACGATTCGTAGCACGAGTAGAGATAAGGGGTGAAGCTCTCGAATTCAGCAGCGCAGGTGTCGACGCGGCTGAAAACCGCCGTTACGCCCAGTTCTTTGCGGCGGTTGCGCACAGCGATTTCATCCGTACCCCACGTTTTCGCCAGTTGCACGTCGGAGATGCCGAACCGCTTGGCGGAACGGAAATCGTCCCTGGTGAAGGCCGCCAGGCTGGAGCCCTGACCGATCTTCGTCTCGAAATCGACCACCTCTTTCATCTGCTCCACGAACCACGGGTCGATTGAGGTCCACTCATGAATTTCCGCTACACTGTGTCCGCTCGCCAGGGCGAACCGGATATAGTTCAGGCGGTCGGGCGTCGGCGTGATCAGTTTTTGCGTGATCAGGTCCTTATCGAATTTCTCCGAGCCGAAGGCTTTGCCGGTCTCGAGGCTGCGCATGCCTTTCCACAACGCCTCTTTGAAGGTGCGGCCGATCGCCATCACCTCGCCTACCGACTTCATCTGCGTGCCCAGGGTCGGATCGGCGCCTGGAAACTTTTCGAATGCCCACTTCGGGATCTTCGCCACAACGTAATCGATGGTCGGCTCGAAGCAGGCCGGCGTCTTGCGGGTGATGTCGTTGCGGATCTCGTCCAGGCGGTAGCCCACGGCGAGCTTGGCGGCGATCTTGGCGATCGGAAAACCCGTGGCCTTAGAGGCCAGCGCCGAGCTGCGCGACACCCGCGGGTTCATCTCGATGATGACCATGCGTCCGTTCCGCGGGTTGACGCCGAATTGCACGTTGGAGCCGCCGGTGTCGACGCCGATCTCGCGCAGGCAGTGGATGGCCGCGTCGCGCATCATCTGGTATTCCCGGTCAGTCAGGGTTTGCGCCGGCGCCACCGTGATCGAGTCGCCCGTGTGCACGCCCATCGGGTCGAAGTTCTCAATCGAGCAGACGATGATGCAGTTGTCGGCCAGATCGCGCATCACCTCGAGCTCAAACTCCTTCCACCCGAGCACGCTCTCCTCGATGAGGACTTCGTGCACCGGCGAGAGCGCCAGCCCGCGTTCCAGAATCTCAGCCAGCTCCTCGGTGTTGTAGGCAATGCCGCCGCCGCTTCCGCCCAGCGTAAAGCTCGGACGCAGGATCGCCGGGTACCCGATCTGCTCGGCGAACTCAAGGCCGGCGCGCACGGAATTGACCAGTTGCGATTGCGGCGTCTCCAGCCCGATTTTGCGCATCGCATCTTTGAACAAAAGCCGGTCTTCGGCCTTTTTGATGGCATCGATTTTGGCGCCGATCAGCTCTACGCCGAACTTTTCGAGCACACCTTTTTCGGCAAGCTCCACCGAGAGATTGAGGCCGGTCTGCCCACCCACGGTGGAAAGCAGCGCGTCGGGCCGCTCCCGGCGGATAATCTCTTCCAGGTACGGCGCCGTGAGCGGCTCCACATACGTCTTGTCGGCCAGCTCCGGATCCGTCATGATGGTGGCCGGGTTGGAATTCACCAGCACCACTTCGTAGCCGTCCGCCCTGAGCGCCTTGGCGGCCTGCGTTCCCGAGTAATCGAACTCGCAGGCCTGACCAATGATGATTGGGCCCGAACCCACGATCAGAATGCGGTGGAGGTCGTTCCGTCGCGGCATCGGTTACCGGCTCCCCTCCATCAGTTTCACGAATTCGTCAAACAGATAGTGCGAATCGTGCGGCCCCGGCGCCGCCTCGGGATGGTATTGCACGCAGAACATCGGCTCGCGGCGATGGCGGAATCCTTCGAGCGTGCCGTCGTTCAAGTTCATGTGAGTGATTTCGACTTCGTTCAAGTTGAGCGAATCCGGGTCGACCGCGAAGCCGTGATTGTGCGACGTGATTTCTACCTTCTGGGTCAGTTCATTGCGCACCGGGTGATTCGCGCCGCGGTGCCCGAATTTCAGCTTATAGGTCTTCCCGCCCACCGCCAGGCCGAGCAGTTGATGGCCCAGACAAATGCCGAAGACGGGCTTGTTGCCGATTAGCCGGCGGATGATCCCGACTTGTGTCTGCAGCGGCTCGGGATCGCCCGGGCCGTTGGAGAGAAAGATTCCATCGGGATTCAGTGCCAGCGCGTCCTCGGCCGAGGTGAGGGCCGGAACCACGGTCACGCGGCAGCCGACTTGAACCAGCCGTCGCAGGATATTCCGCTTGATCCCGAAATCGTAGGCCACCACGTGATATTTCGTCTCGGGCGGCCGCGCCAGAAAGTCGGAAGGCGAACAGGGCTCGACGGGTTTGTTCCACTCGTACCGTTCCGGAGTCGAGACCCGGCTGGCCAGATCCAGGCCCGCCATGGTTGGGATCCTGCGCGCCCTTTCCACCAGCGCCGACGCATCCGCCGTGACCGACGAAAGGACGCCCCGCATCACTCCGCGCGTGCGCAGGTGCCGCACCAAAGCCCGCGTATCCAGGCCCGAGATCACCGGAATCCCGTTGCGGCCCAGAAACGCATCGGCCTCGGCGTCCGAACGCCAGTTGCTGGCAATCGCAGAGAACTCCCGGACTACCAACCCCTCGATGTAGGGCCGCGCCGCCTCGTTATCCTCGGCACTGGTCCCGTAGTTGCCGACCTGGGGGTTGGTCAGGATGACGATCTGACCGGAATATGACGGATCGGTGAAAACTTCCTGGTAGCCGGTCAAGGCCGTATTGAACACGACCTCCCCCGACCGTTCGGTGGGCGCACCAAAACTCCTGCCTTCGAAGACCGTCCCGTCTTCCAAGGCCAGGATTGCAGAGTTCAAGCTAGGCTGTTCCTCCCCGGTGAGTGAGTAACCTTAATTTTACCAGGAGGAATGTCGAATTTCTCGGTATTGTTGCGAAGACGCGGCTCGAAGACCAGGCCTCAGCCCGGCAGACGCATCTCCATGCCCGGCTGCACAGCGGGCTGGGTGAAGGCACGGCCTTGCGTGCGAAATTCGTAGCGCTCGATGGCGACGGCGGCGCCTCTTTCGTTGCTGCGGACCACGCAGCCGTAGATCATGAGCTTCATCGGGCAGGAATCATTGAGAAGCACGGGCCAGTTCATCGAAACTTCGACTGGCATCCCGGTAGTGAGCATGCTTTCCGTGGTGAACCAGACGCCGCTGCTCGAGATGTTGAGCGTTTTCCCGGTACCAGTTTCCGCGATGCGCTGGCCGTAGAGCATCTTGTAGCGGACTTCCTGCTCGATGTGGAAGCGGCGCTTCATCCGCCGTTCGCGTTCGTTGGCTGGGGTCTTAACCTCGTGGTCCTCGTAGTTCTCGATCACGGCGCACCGCCCTCTCTCATGGCAAAGTTACACTGCCCCGGACGCCGGCTCAATACATCTTTGGTTATTCAGGTGCCGCTAACGGCGAGTGGAGATTAACCTTCGGCCTACCCGGAAACTGCTGAGAGCTGAGGCAGTTGCGGCTCCCCACCGCAGCGCTGGTTAACCGAACAGTGGTAGTACCGGATGCAGAGACGAAAATGCCGCCGTAGTACCCGCAGAAGGGCCCGGCCCGAGCGAATCGTTGAGTTTATCCACAGCAAATTCCTGATAAAAAATAGTGGACAATCCGATCTGAAACTGATAATATGAAATCAACAGACAGACAGCATCCTTGGCGGCGAGTCCCCTCCCGCCGCCATCCCCTCTGAGTGCAGGCCCCGAGATACCCAGCTCGGGGCCTCTTTCCTCTCGTTAGAACAGCCGGTCCTGGCGCCGGAGCGTTCCGAAGGTGGCGATATTCGATACGGCGAAGGCGACACGGAACTGGTTTTCGTTGCGGGTACCCCAGCTGAAGCGGTGTAACTCGACGCTGATCCCGCAGCAGTTGGTGTTATAGGTGACCTGCACGGTCGAGTACAGCAGCCGGCCTTGATTATACGCGAGCCCCTGATCGAAATCGTAAACGGCGTCGACGCCGGCGTTCCATCCCCGATGATTGGGATCGCCAAACCCGACGCGAAAGCGGAACTGATCGGCCGGCGTGGTCAGGATGGGATTGGTCTTGATGAAGTTGTTCCCCACCGAGACGAAGTACTTCGACCAGCGGTAATCAAGCGAAACGGAGCTGTTCACCAACCGCCCCTCCCGGTGATCATAGTCGGCACGCCACTCGATGCCCAGACCGTTCAACGGGCTCATCCGCATGACCGAGACGACCGGCGAGGAACTCCGCGGATACACCAGGAAGGAATAGGGCGTCAACTCGGCCATGCTCAAAAACACATTGCGCTGGCCGGGAACCAGTGCGCCGCCGAACGTCGGATCGAGGTAGCGGCTCTGCCACAGTTGCCAGGAAAAGATCTCGGTGACGGTGTCGCCGCGTTTGGCGTACAGGCGGTTGGCCAGCGAGAACTGCACTTCGTTGGTGTTGGCCAGCAGGTCCGTTTCATCAAAGTGGATGAAGCGCGTGAAGTCGCTGCCGATACCGTTGATGTAGTTGTAGGTTACACGCGGCTCGATGACGTGTTTCAGCTTGTCGCCGAACACGGTCTTCTTGGAAAACACACGGGCCAGCGAGGGGAAGATGACATCCACCGAGAGGTCGCGCGAACTGCGGACCAGGTTGGTTCCGATCACTTGATAAACCGGGCTCTGGAGCACCTGGCTGGTAGAAGCGTTGAAGGCCTGGCTTTGCGAGTAGTATGCCTCGTCGATGCCGACGCGCGGAACGATGTGGAAGCCGCCGAAGTGCAGCGCGCTCATCAGGTGCGGCGCGAAATTCACACGATTCATGAACTGGCCGGTCTGATAGCGGTCGATCAGGGCGCCGGTCGGATCAAAGAAGGGCTCGTCACGATACAACAGGCCGGCGGAGGAGTCGAATGAAAACCACAGCGGCGCACCGCGCCAGAGCTGCGTCTCGCGCTCGCCGAGCTGCGCCTCGGGCAATTTGCGGATGGTGACGGCGTTGGTTTCGAAGTGCGGGGCCAGTGTGACCGGATTAATCGTCTCAATCTCCGAACTCTGAAAATTCTGCAGCCGGGCGGCGACCACATTGAACGTGTAACTCGACCAGTTCTTATTCAAATAGCCAACCGACTGGACTTCGGAGCCGATGAGTTCGTTGAACGATTCGGACCAGTTCTGGCGGAACCGCAAAGAGGAGGTGTAATTCACCTGCCCGCGGGCGTACCAGCCGTCGCCCAGGTCGGACTTGCCGGTGGCATAGATGTTCACGCCTCCGTAGGTCAGCGGCGGGCCGGAGGGCTGCGGGAGGCCGCGGTCATGCACACCGAAAATAATGGCGTCATAATCGGTCCCCGGGCGGGGTTTGCCGCGGAAATCGAAATTGTGCGCCTCGCCACGGGACGTGAATTCCTGCAGCCGGTACGTCAAATCGTAGCTGCGATTGATGGCCCAGAAGTACCCGACTCCGAGCATCATGCCCCGGATGGAACTGTGGCCGATGTTGGGGACAAGGAATCCACTCTTGCGCGGCTCACGTTCCAGGGACTTGTAAAAGAACGGAGTGTAGAACAGAGGAAGAGCCTTGATTCGGAAGATGCTGTGGTAGGCGATAGCGCGTTCGCCGGGAATAATGTCGAACTTCGGCCCGCGCAGCGTCCACCAGGGGCTTGGGATCTTACAGTTGGTCACAAACCCGTCATGAAGGATGTATTTGTCGCCCACTCGCTCGGCCCAGTCGCCTTCAAAATAGAACGGATTGCTGGTGGTGAGGATGCCGGGACGCGCCTCGATGTGCGGAGCGGTTTCTCCGTGAACCTTATAGAACGTGCCTGTTTCCGAATCGGTGTTGTATTCCAGGCGATCGGCCCAGACTTTCTCTTTCTTGTCAAAGTTCTGGTAGAAGACGCTGCCCGTGGCGCGCAAGTCGCCGGACTCTTCGTTGTACTCGATTTCGTCGGCGCGGAACACCATCGAGGCGCCTTCCACTTCCGCGTGTCCATGCAATTTCCGCAGCTTGCCGTCAGCCTCTTGGGTGGTGGCGGTGAGGTTCCAGCGTCCGCGCGGAGGGGCATTGGGCCGCGCGGCATTCACGGATTGATTGAGTGGCAGAACGGAGACGGTTTGCGCCGAGGCCGGCACAGCACGGAGCAATAAGAGGATCAGCGCAAAGGAACTAATGCAGAATCGCCGGGGAGAAAAACAAAAATAGTGACAATTCGGAACCGATATGTACACTAGAGAATAAGGGATTCCCAGACTAGCCTCATTTCGGAAGTTAGCATACTTTCGAGAGCAGTTCGGAGGCCAGACGCGGGAGTCCGGTGCAGTCTATGACGTGCGGATATTGCGGTCAACGAAATCCGGAAGGGGAGCATCGCTGCCGCCGCTGCGGGCGGCGCCCCGACGATACACCGATCGGGCCTTTCACACCACACCGTACCGATGGGGCACTGGCGACTGCGATAGCGGCGGCGCCGGCGATGGCACCGGCCGGCCTGGAGAACTCCGACTATTCTCAGGCCATTCAGGGCGTGCTGTTTGCCGCGCGTCCGGTTTCCAACGTCATCCCGTTTGAGTCGTATGCAGGCGCACGGGTGGAGGCTCGCCCTCGCCCGCAGAGCGAAGCGCCGCGCAGGTCCGCGCCGCGCCGTCCGGCGTCGCGCACAGTGGAAGCGCAGGGAAGCCTGGACTTTGTTCCGGTACCCGCGACGGCTCCGCGCACGCTGGGAACGACGGTGGAAGCCGTCATCTCGTGCGAATCGCCGGTTGCGACTACGCTGCATCGCGCGGTTGCCGCCGCGTTGGACTGGTCGATGGTTTTGATTGGCTACGGACTGTTTTTGATGGCCTTCAAACTGGCCGGCGGCGCGTTTGTATTTACCCGCACCAATCTGCTCGTGTTTGCAGGCACGCTGCCGCTGGTGGCGTTGACCTACGGTTTGTTGTGGACGGTGGCCGGCACGGAGACACCGGGTATGCGTTGGGCCCAGCTCCGGCTCATCACCTTCGACGGTTACCCGCTCTCACCCCAGCATCGAATTGTGCGCTTCACGGGTTCCTGCCTCAGCCTGTGCACGGTTATCGGGTTGCTGTGGTCCCTCGCCGACGAAGAAAGCTTGAACTGGCAGGACCACATTTCGGGCACGTTTCCGACGCCACTGGCATCGGAAACTCAGGTCTTCCACCGCGAGTAAAGTCCACTTTGACGCCTGGCGCAAGGCAGAGCGTTCCACAACACCCAGCTACAATCGAAGACGGCCATGGAACTACTGAACGGAAAGATCGCGCTGGTTACCGGAGGCGGGCGCGGCATCGGCCGCGCTATTGCGATAGGACTGGCGCGGGCCGGGGCTGACGTGGCCGTCAATTACCGCGAGCGGCGCGCCGAAGCCGAATCCACCGCGCGAGAAATCCGGGAGTCGGGCCGGCGCAGCGCGATGATTCAGGCGGACGTTTCCCGCGGCTCCGATGTCACCGCGCTGGCCCGGGCGGTTGAGTCCGAACTCGGCCCGATCGACATTCTGGTGAACAACGCCGGCGCGCTGCGCATTCAGAAGATGGAAGAGATTCGCGAAGAGGACTGGAATGAGATGATCGCAGTCAATCTCACCTCCTGCTTCCTGATGACGCAGGCGGTGTTACCCGGGATGCGGGCACGCCACTGGGGCCGCGTGATCAATCTTTCGTCGGTAGCCGGACAGGCGGGCAGCGTGTTCGGGCTGCATTACTCGGCCGCCAAAGCCGGCATGATCGGGCTGACGCGCAGCTATGCCCGCCTGCTGGCGAAAGAAGGTATCACGGTGAATGTCATATCCCCGGCGCTCATCGCCACCGAGATGGTGACCGCCAATCCGATGATCAAACCCGACATGATTCCCATGGGCCGGTTCGGCGAGATGGAAGAGATCGCCGATGTTGCTGTGATGTTGGCGGGAAACGCGTTCATCACCGGGCAGACGCTCGGCGTCAACGGCGGGTTGTATCTCGGCTGACGCATGGCCGTCCGCAAAGTCGAAGACGAACTCGACCGGCTATCAAAACTCCGGGACGCGGATCCTCCGGCGGCCATGCCGGCACTCCGCAAGGCACTCGGCGATCGAGTGAACGTGATTGCCGCCAAAGCCGCGAAAATCGCGTCCGAGCGGCAGTTTCGGGAACTGATCCCAGATCTGCTGCGCGCTTTCGACCGGCTGCTGGAGAACGCGGTCGAACGGGACCCGCAGTGCTGGGGCAAGAACGCGATCGCCACCGCGTTGAAGGACCTGGGCCACACGGAATCGGCGCCGTTTCTGCGCGGCATGCGGCACATTCAGATGGAGCCTTCGTTCGGGCGTCCGGTCGACACAGCCGAGACCTTGCGCGGGACGTGCCTGCTGGCCTTGGCGGCCTGCGCCGACCTGGCCCGCGACGACGCCCTGCGCTGCTTCGTCGACGCGCTCACCGAGGAATCGCATACGATTCGCCTGGAAGCAGTCCGCGCGTTAGCACAGATGGAAGGTCTCGAAGCGGCGCTCGTGCTCCGATTGAAGGCGCGGGGCGGCGACGAAGAGCCGCAAGTGATGGGGCAGGTCTTTGACGCGCTGTTGAGCATCGAAGGCGAACGGGCGGTGCCGCTCGTCGCGGAGTTTCTGCATAAGGCCGAGGGTGCGGTGCGGGAGGAAGCCGCCCTGGCGCTTGGCTCCTCGCGCCTGCCAGAGGCCTCGGAATTGTTGCAGAAAGCTTACGAGGGTGCGCGCGACGCGCAGTTCCGGGAGGTATTGCTGCGCGCGGTCAGCCTCACGCGCCAGGAGCGTGCAATCGAGTGGCTGCTCGGCCTGGCGCGGACAGCGCGAAAACGAGACGCCATCGACGCGATTCACGCCCTCGCCTTGCACCGCGGCTCGGAGGAGATTCGGCGGAATACTGCCAGCGCAGTGAAGGGCCGCGAGCCCGAGCTGGAGGCGGAATATCGGAAAGCGTTTGAGGGTTAGTTAGCCAGGGTGTTAATGGAAGCCGCGCGCCGGCCTTCGAACGCCGCGATCCTTGCTTCGTGCTGCAGCATATAGCCAAGTTCGTCGACGCCTTCCAGCAGGCAGTGCCGGGAAAAACTGTCGACTGGAAACTCCACTTCGCGGCCTGAAGGAGTAGTGAGAATCTGCCGTGCCAGATCGATCTTCACGGTCGCGTCCGGATCCTGTTCCACCGCGCGGAACAGATCCGCATGCACGCCGGCGGGAACGATCACGGGCAACAATCCATTCTTCAGCGAATTCCCGCGAAAGATATCGGCGAACGACGTGCTGATGACGGCACGAAACCCAAATTGGGCCAGCGCCCACGGCGCGTGCTCGCGGGAGCTGCCGCAGCCGAAATTGTCGCCGGCCAGCAGCACCAGAGCACCCTGCGCGCGCGGCTGGTTGAGGATGAAATCCGGCTTGGGCTTGCCTTGCGCATCGTAGCGCCAGTCGCAGAACAGGTTGGCGCCGAGCCCTTCCTTGCTGATCGTCTTCAGAAAACGCGCCGGGATGATCTGGTCGGTATCGACATTGGTAGCCGCAAGCGGCACGATTCGGCTGTGGATGGTCTGGAATTTCATAACAGGGTCCTCACGTCGGTCACCACACCGGTGATGGCGCTGGCAGCGGCGGTCAGCGGGCTGGCGAGGAATGTGCGCGCGCCAGGTCCCTGCCTCCCTTCGAAGTTGCGATTGCTGGTCGACACGCTGTATTTGCCGGGTTCAACCATATCGCCGTTCATGGCGAGGCACATGGAGCAGCCGGGCTCCCGGTAATCGGCGCCAGCGGCGCGGAAAATCTCCGGCAGTCCTTCCGCCGCGGCCTGCCGCTTCACCTCCTGCGAACCGGGCACCACCAGCACCCGCACCTTGGGATTCACCTTGCGGCCTTTGAGCACGCTGGCGGCGGTGCGCAGGTCGGAGATGCGGGAATTGGTGCAGCTTCCGATGAAGACGACGTCGACCGGATGGCCCACCAGCGGCTTGCCGCCTTCGATGGCCATGTAGCGGAGCGCCTTCTCCAGATCGGCGCGCGCCGCGGGGTCCGCGATCTGGGACGGCGAAGGAACCGGCGCGTTGATCGGCACGCCCATGCCGGGATTGGTGCCAAACGTAATCATTGGTTCGAGCTGATCGGCTTCGATGGTCACCGAACGATCATACTGCGCACCTTCGTCGGTAGGGAGCTGTTTCCAACGCGCGACGGCGGCATCCCAATCCGCCCCCTTTGGCGCATGGGGCCGGCCGTCCAGGTATTGGAACGTCGTGTCGTCCGGCGCGACGAGGCCCGCGCGGGCGCCGCCCTCGATCGACATGTTGCAAACCGTCATGCGCTCTTCCATCGAAAGCGCACGGATGGCGCGGCCGGTATATTCGAACACGCAGCCGGTACCGCCGCCAATGCCGATCTTCGCGATAAGCGCCAGGATAATGTCCTTGGCGGCGACTCCCCTCTTCAAACTGCCGTTCACCTGCACCTGGTAGGTTTTCGATTTCGTTTGCAGCAGACACTGCGTGGCGAGCACATGCTCCACCTGGCTGGTGCCGATACCGAACGCCAACGCGCCGAACGCGCCGTGGGTGGCCGTGTGGCTGTCGCCGCAGACCACGGTCATGCCCGGCTGTGTGAGGCCGAGCTCGGGGCCGATGACATGCACGATTCCCTGGCGGTCGCTATGGATACCGTAATACGGAATGCCGAATTCCTGGCAGTTCTTTTCGAGCTGCTCGATCTGCTTGCGGCCGAGTTCGTCCACGATGGGCAGTGAGCGGTCCGTCGACGGGATACTGTGGTCGGCCGTCGCCAGGGTGAGATCGGGGCGGCGCACTTTCAGCCCGCGGTCGCGCAGCCCTTGGAAGGCCTGCGCGGACGTGACTTCGTGGGTCAGATGCAGGTCGATGAAGAGCAGGGCGGGCGCGTCTGGCTGCTCGTAGACGACATGGGAATCCCAAAGCTTCTCGATGATGGTGCGAGGCATAAAAGTCCAGTGTAACCGGGACCCGGAGTCAGGGGCCGGCGGGCCGGTTTTCTCAAATCGCGGCGCAGATGGCTGCGCCAACTTGTTCGGTGGTTGCGGGCGGACCCGTCGGACGCAGGTCCGCGGTCACCTTTCCGCTCTTCAAAACCGTTTCGATCGCCGCGTCGACCGCGGCGGCCTCCTGCTTCAATCCAAAACTGTAGGCCAGCAGGGCCGCCACCGAGCCGATCGCGCCCAGCGGATTTGCTTTATTCTGGCCGGCGATATCGGGCGCGGAGCCATGCACCGGCTCGTAGAGACCCACCAGCGCGCCGGAAGGCTTTTGATCGCCGATCGACGCCGAGGGCAGCATGCCGATCGAACCCGCCAACACCGCGCCTTCATCGCTGAGAATGTCGCCGAACATGTTTTCGGTGAGCAGCACGTCGAAATGGCGCGGGTTCAGGATCAACTGCATAGCGCAGTTATCCACCAGCATGTGATCGAGAGCGACATCGGGAAACTCGCCCGCGATCTCGCTGACCACTTTCCGCCAGAGCTGCGAATTCTCGAGCACGTTCGATTTATCGACCGACGTCACCTTCTTGCGCCGCGCCCGGGCGAGACGAAACGCCATGCGGGCCACGCGCTCGATTTCCGAGCGCGTGTAGGTCATGGTATTGACTGCCCGCACTTCCGCGCCGCTTTCGGTAATGCCGCGCGGGGTCCCGTAGTAAATTCCGCCCGTCAGCTCCCGGACAATGATCATGTCGGTGCCTTCGACCAGGTGATTCTTCAAGGGCGATGAATCCAGCTGTGACGCGTAAGCGCGCACCGGCCGCAGGTTCGCGTACACCCGCAACGCCTTGCGGATACCCAGCAGCCCTTTTTCCGGCCGCTTGTCCGGCGGCACATTGTCGAACTCGGGCAGCCCAACCGCGCCCATCAGGGTCGCGTCGGCCTCCAGCGCCAGTTTCTCCGTCTCGGGCGGAAAGGGGTTGCCGGTCTTGTGAATGGCAATTCCGCCCAGCAGCCCCTCCGTTACGCTTACCGTGTGATTCCATTTCTGGGCGACGTGGCGCAGCACCCGCACGGCTTCGCGCGTGACTTCGGTGCCAATCCCATCACCGGGGAGTACCAGGATTTTCAGGTTCATTCTTCAGTCCGCCGCCACGCGCGCGGCTTTTTCGCCGGCACGGATCAGCTCGATGATCTCCTCATCCATGAGGCCTTTCTTACGCTGGTCGGCGACCGTGGTGAAGCGGTGATACAGATCGTCGAGCTCCTCGCGGCTCAACTCGAAGCCCAGGTCCTGGCAGCGCTTCAACAGGGCGTGCCGGCCACTGTGCTTACCCAGCACCAGCTTGCCTTCGGGAACTCCCACCGAGCGCGGATCGATGATCTCGTAGGTGGACTTCTCCTTCAGGTAGCCGTCCTGGTGAATGCCGGCCTCGTGCGCGAATGCATTTCGCCCAACGATCGCCTTGTTGGGTTGGGGTCCAAACGTAATGATTGAACTCAGCATTTGGCTGGCGGCGAAGAGATGTTCGGTGTGAATGCCGGTGTGGTACGGGTAGCAGTCGGGCCGGGTCTTGAGGACCATGACGATTTCCTCAAGCGAGGTGTTCCCCGCCCTCTCGCCGATGCCGTTGATGGTGCACTCGATCTGGCGCGCGCCCGCTTCGATGGCGGCCAGGGAATTCGGCACCGCCATCCCCAGGTCATCATGGCAATGCACGCTGACAACCGCACAATCGCCGAGCGCCTTCACCACGCGCCCGATAATCCGGCCGTACTCCGCCGGCACGGAAAAGCCGACCGTATCGGGGATGTTGACGGTGCGGGCTCCGGCGGCGACGACCGCTTTGGAAATCTTTTCGAGGAAGTCCGGATCGGTGCGCGAGCCGTCCTCGGCCGAAAACTCGACATCATCCACGTGGCGCCGCGCCAGTTCGACCGCGGCCGCAGCCTCATCCAACACCTGTTGCTGCGATTTCTTGAGCTTGAATTTCAGATGGATGTCGCTGGTCGCAATGAAAGTATGGATGCGCGGCCGCCTGGCATGCCGCAGCGACTCCGCGGCCCGCTCGACATCGAGCGTACAGCTGCGCGCCAGAGCCGCCACCTGCACCCACGGAAATTCCCGGCTGACAGCAACCACTGCTTCGAAATCGCCATCCGAAGCGATCGGGAAGCCGGCTTCGAGCACATCCACGCCCAGCTCCACGAGCTTGCGCGCCATGCGCAGTTTTTCGGGAACCGTCATGCTGCAGCCCGGCGACTGCTCGCCATCCCGCAACGTCGTATCAAAAATATATACGCGGTCGCTCATCGATATTCACCGATAGCTGCCATTATCGCGGCGGGCTTTGGATTTGGCAAATTTATAATTTTCGAGGTGTATATTAACTGCTATTATAATCAAGAGTCGCGCCACGCTTTATGGAACTGTACGCGCTCCAGGTCTTCTATACCGTCGCCACCGAGAAGAGCTTCTCGCGCGCGGCGGAAAAACTGCTGCGGACGCAGCCCGCGGTTTCCCTGGCCTTGCAGCGTCTGGAGCTGGAAGTCGGCGAAAAGCTGATTGACCGCTCCGGAAAGGAACTCATCCTGACCGACGCCGGCCGCACGGTTCTGGAATATGCACGCCGCTTTCAGAGCCTCCAGCTCGAGCTGGACAATTCGCTGGCCGAACTGCGCGACAATTCCGCCGGACGCCTGGTGATCGGCGCCAACGAATCGGCCACGCTCTATCTGCTGCGGCACATCGAACGGTACCGCGAGCTATTCCCGAAAATTAAGGTAACAGTCCGGCGCAGCCTTTCCAGCCAGATTCCGAATGAACTGCTCGACGGCAACCTGGAGTTGGGCGTGATCAGCTACGATCCGGCCGACGAGCGTCTCAAGACAAAAATCATCTACGCCGATTCGCTGGTTTTCGTGGTTTCTCCGAAACACCGCCTGGCCTCGCGCAAGGCGGTTTCGATTGAAGACCTGGGCGAGGAAACATTCATTGCACACAACGTGGTATCGCCCTACCGGGAAACCGTGATTCGAACGTTTCGCGAACGCAAAGTGCCTCTGCTGATCGATGTCGAGATGCCGACCATCGAGACGATTCGCAAGATGGTGCAGGCAAACCTAGGCGTGGCCTTCTTGCCGCGCATGTGCGTGGAGCAGGAAATCGAGCAAAAGACGCTCCGCGAGATTCGCGTCAAGGAAATGCACATGGAACGAAAGATTCGCCTCGTTTTCCCGACGCGTCGCGCTCTCAGTCATGCGGCCCGGGCCTTTCTGGAACTGGTGGGATGATCAAGCGGCCATGGTGAAGGCCCGCGCAATCAGCTCCTGCGCTTCCTGCTGGATCCGGTGCAGGTGGTCTTCGCCGGCGAAACTCTCTGCGTAGATCTTGTACACGTTTTCAGTCCCCGAGGGCCGCGCTGCAAACCAGCCCCGCGCCGTGACCACCTTCAGCCCGCCCAGGGGAGCATGATTCCCGGGCGCCGCGGTGAGCATCTGTTGGATCGGATCGCCGGCCAGTTCGCGGGTCTTCACTCTCTCCGGCGATAAGTTCTGCAGGATTGCCTTCTGTTCCGGACTGGCTGGGGCGTCAATGCGCTCATAAGCCGGCGCACCGAACTGCTCCGTCAACCCGCGATACAACTCGCCGGGATCCTTGCCGGTGCGAGCCATCATCTCGGCTGCCAGCAGGGCGAGAATCAAGCCATCCTTGTCGGTGGCCCACACGCCGCCATTGCGGCGGAGGAACGAGGCCCCCGCGCTCTCTTCGCCGCCAAATCCCAGACCGCCGCTCAGCAGGCCGTCGACAAACCACTTGAAACCGACCGGCACCTCCACCAACTGTCTGCCCAGGTCTGTTACGACGCGGTCGATAATGCTGCTCGACACCATGGTTTTGCCGACGCCGGCGTCCACCCGCCACCCCGGGCGGTGGCGATAGAGATACGAGATGGCGGCGGCGAGATAGTGATTCGGATTGAGCAGCCCCGCGCTGCGCGTCACCACACCGTGGCGGTCGTGATCGGTATCGCAGGCGAACGCCACATCAAACTTGTCCTTCAACGCGATCAGGCTCGCCATCGCATAGGGTGAAGAACAATCCATCCGAATCTTGCCGTCCCAGTCGACCGACATGAACCGGAACGTGGGATCGACGTGATCATGGGCCACGGTCATATTGAGCCCGTAGGTTTCGGCGATGCGGCCCCAGTAAGCGATTCCCGCTCCGCCGAGCGGGTCCGCGCCCAGCGAGAGCCGCGCGCCGCGAATGGCGTCCATATCGAGCACCGACGCCAGATCGCCGACATAAGTCGCGAGATAATCGTGCCGCCTGGCGCCTGCCAGGGCCTTGCGGTAGGGACAACGAAGCACATCGCCAAAAGCGCTGGCCAGGATGGCATTGGCGCGATCCTGAATCCATTTCGTGACATTTGTGTCGGCGGGGCCGCCGTGCGGCGGGTTGTATTTGAAGCCCCCGTCTTCGGGCGGATTGTGCGACGGAGTAATCACGATGCCATCGGCCAGACCGTTGGCTCTGCCGCGGTTGTAAACCAGGATCGCGTGCGATAGCGCAGGAGTCGGCGTGTATCCCAGGTCCTGATCGATCCGTACTTCCACATTGTGCGCCGCCAGAACCTCCAGCGCGCTGGCAAACGCCGGCTCGGAAAGCGCGTGCGTATCCTTGGCCAGGAACAGCGGGCCGTCAATGCCGTTCTGGCTGCGGTACTCGCAGATCGCCTGCGTGATGGCCAGAATGTGGTCCTCGTTGAAGGAGGAATGCAGCGCCGACCCGCGATGTCCCGAGGTGCCGAAGCTCACCTTCTGGCTGCTCACCGCCACATCGGGCTTTTGGGAGTAGTAGGCGGTGATCAGCTTGGGAACATCCACCAACAAAGAAGCGGGCGCGGGCTGACCGGCAAGCGGATGGAGTGGCATCGCACTCCCAGTTTACTCGGTGGAGCCAGCCGCCCTGACTGTTACCAGGGGAGCTGTGTTCGTTTAGATCCGCAGCACCCGAACCGGCAGTGTCACGAGCGCCCAAACCAGCGCCAGGACACCGCCCACGGCGATTCCCATAATGCGGAATGGCAGCAGGAGCAGCCAGATCAGCGGATACAGCACCAGTGCTACCAGGGCCAGCGGCCAGCACAGAACGAACAGAATGCACGACAGCAGGAACTTGACCATCGCGATTTCCGTCTCGTCTTGTTCATACGCACGGGACCAGACAAATGTTCGAGTCTGCTAGGATAAGCTTTCTCGTCTCATGTTGCGTTTTGAAACCGCCGGCGAGTCGCACGGCGAATGTCTCGTCGCGACACTGGCTGGCCTCCCGGCAGGCATCCCTATTTCGCTCGACGTCGTCAACCGCGAGTTGTGGCGGCGCCAGCAGGGGTATGGCCGCGGCGGGCGAATGAAAATCGAAACCGATCGCGCCGAACTCGTTGCCGGGGTGCGGCATTCGCACACCATCGGCTCTCCGGTGGCTATCGTCATCCGCAACAAGGACTGGCAGAACTGGACGCAGGCTCTCCCTGTGGAGAATATCGACGGCGCCGAAGACAAACGGAAGCCAGTGACACGCCCGCGCCCCGGCCATGCCGACCTCGCCGGCGCCCTCAAGTACAATTTCCACGACGCCCGCTACATTCTCGAACGCGCCAGCGCGCGCGAAACCGCAGCCCGCGTGGCGGTGGGCGCTATGGCCAAATCTCTGCTGGGCGAGTTCGGCATCCAGGTGCTCAGCCACGTGATCGCGGTCGGCACAGCCCGCCTGGAGCGGGCGGCCACCTGGGAGGAACTGGTCGCGCTGAGCCGGAAGGACGAGGTTATTCTTGGCTGCGTCGACACCGCGTCGGAAGCGCGCATGAAAGAAGTTGTCGATGAAGCCTACAAGACCGGCGATACGGTCGGCGGCGTCTTCGAGGTTGTGGCCCACGGCGTCCCGCCGGGCCTCGGCTCGCACGTGACGTGGGATTCGCGCCTCGACGGTCGCCTCGCCCAGGCAATCGTTTCCATGCAAGCGGTAAAAGGCGTCGAAGTCGGTTTCGCGGCGGAAGGTGCGGCCGCCTTCGGTTCCAAGGTACAAGACACCATTCACTACGATCGGGAAGGCCGTCGCTTCACTCGCGGCGCCAACCGCGCCGGCGGCCTGGAAGGGGGCATCACCAATGGGCAGGACGTGATCGTCCGTGGCTTCCTCAAACCGATCTCGACGCTCCGCCGCCCGCTCGAATCGGTCGACCTGGCCACCCGCGAGCCCGCCCTGGCCGCATATGAACGCAGCGACGTGGCGGTAGTTCCCGCGGCCGGCGTCATCGGTGAAGCCATGGTGGCGTTCGTGTTGGCCCAGGCTTTCCTCGAGAAGTTCGGAGGCGATTCCCTAGCCGAGACGCGCCGTAACTATGACGGCTACCTGGCCCAATTGAAAAGTTTCTGAGATATGGTCTATCCCATCGTCAAGTTCGGGAATCCGGTGCTGGAGCGCGAGGCCGATGACGTCACGGAGTTCGATACGGCCGAGTTGCACAAGTTCCTCGAAGATATGTTCGAGTCCATGTATGCCGCCAAGGGTGTCGGGCTCGCCGCGCCGCAAATTGGATTCGCCCGAAAGATCGCGGTCATCGACGTCTCCAATGGCGAGAACCCGGATGACAAATTGGTGTTGATCAATCCCAAGGTCGTCAAAACCGAGGGCAAACAGGTCGGCGAGGAAGGCTGCCTGAGCATCCCGACGTTCCGTGAGCAGGTACGCCGCGCCAAGCGGGTCACCATTCGGGCACAGAACGCCAAGGGTGAAGAATATGAGATGACCGGCGAAGACCTGCTGGCTCGCGCGTTTCAGCACGAGACCGACCATTTATACGGCCGGCTTTACATCACGCATATCAGCGCGCTGAAGCGGGATCTGATGAAGAGGAAAATCAAGAAACTGCAGCGCGGCGGAGAATGGGACTAAGCGTCCCTCCCATGCGCCTGGTGTTTCTCGGCACGCCCACGTTTGCCGTTCCCACATTGGACAAGATCGTGGCAGCCGGTCACAACGTGCTCGCAGTGGTCACGCAGCCGGACCGGCCCCGCGGCCGCGGCCAGCACTCCGCTCCGCCACCGGTCAAAGAAGCCGCGATGCGGCTGAATCTTCCCATGTACCAGCCGGAACGAGTGCGCCGTCCCGAAGCGGTCGAACACCTCCGCGCGCTCGCCGCCGAGGCCATGGTGGTGGTTGGCTACGGGCAGATCATCCCGCAGACGGTGATTGATCTGGCGCCGCTCGGTATCATCAACGTACACGGCTCCCTGCTGCCGAAATACCGGGGCGCCGGCCCCATCCAATGGGCCATCATCAACGGCGAAACCCGCACCGGCGTCACCACCATGCGCATCGATGCCGGCCTCGACACCGGCGACATGCTGCTAAAGGCTGAAACGGAAATCGGCGCCGAGGAAACCGCCGTCGAGCTAGGCCAGCGACTGGCCGTTATGGGAGCCGACCTGCTGGTGGAGACGCTTGCCGGCCTCGCGCGCGGCGCCATCACGCCGGAGCCGCAGAATCCGGCGGACGCCACGCTCGCACCGTTGCTGAAGAAGGAAGACGGCATGATCGATTGGGCATGGCCGGCAACGACGATTCACAACCGCGTGCGCGGCCTTCAGCCCTGGCCGGGCGCGTCGACCAGTTTTCGCAATCAGGCGCTGCACATCTGGCGCTCGCGCACGCGGCCGGAGTCAGGCTCTGTACCCGGCCGATTTCTTAGCTTGAAACCACCAATCGTAAGCTGCGGCGCGGGTGCTTTGGAACTGGTCGAAGTCCAGATGGAAGGCCGCAAGCGCATGGCCGCCGCCGATTTCGTGAACGGCCAGCGTTTGACGGACAATGACAGGTTAGGAGAAAATTCGCGTTGAAGCTGCCTCACGGATATGCGTATGCCGCCACGTATGCCGGCATCCGCCAGGTGGAGAGAGACGATCTGGCGCTGATCGTCAGCGGGCTGCCCGCCGCCGCGGCCGCCGTCTTCACACAGAATCGCGTGCAAGCCGCACCCGTGAAGCTCTGCCGGCGGCACCTGAAATCGTCGCATGGCTCGGCAGGAGCCATTCTCATCAACGCGGGCAATGCGAATTGCGCGACGCGCACGGGCGATACCGTGGCGCTCGTCACCTGCAAAGCCCTGGCGAAACTCCTCAGGCTACCGGCCGCGCAAGTGCTTCCAGCTTCGACCGGCGTCATTGGCGTTGAACTCGACCCGCTGAAGATTACCGATGCTCTGCCGCGCCTGGTGGCCTGCCTCGATCCCACCCGGTTCCACGACGTGGCCGCCGCGATCATGACCACCGACACGGTTCCCAAAACCGCGTTCGCCGAGATCAAACTTCGGCGTGGCGCCGTGCGGATCGCCGGATTGACCAAGGGCGCGGGCATGATCCATCCGCAGATGGCAACCACGCTCGGGTTCGTGCTGAGCGACGTCATCCTGCCCACCGCGGCGCTGCGAAAAATGCTGGTGCGGGCGGCCGAGCGCAGTTATAACCGGCTGTCGGTGGATGGCGACACCTCTACGAACGATACGCTGGTGTTGCTCGCCAATGGCGCTTCCGGCATCCGGCCCGATCCCAAGGAGCTGCCCAAGGTGGAGGATGCGATTGCCCGGGTGATGGAGTCGCTCGCGCAGCAGATCGCGCGCGATGGCGAAGGCGCCAAGAAATTCGTGACGGTCGATGTCGCCGGAGCGCCGACGGCCGATGCCGCGGCCCGGATCGCGCGCGCGATTGCGAATTCGCCGCTGGTCAAAACAGCGATCGCCGGCTCCGACCCCAACTGGGGCCGCATTCTCTGCGCCGCTGGAAATGCCGGGGTTGCGTTTGACCCGGCCAAAACCGACGTCATCATGCAGGGCGTGACGGTTTGCCGCAACGGGCTAGCCGCACCGTTTTCCGAAGAACAGCTCAAACAGAAGCTGGATGCAGCCGATTGTCTGATCCGGCTGTCCATCCGCGGCAAGGGCAAAGGGGCGGCGCGGTTCTGGACCTGCGACTTGACCGAGGGCTACATCCGCATCAATGCCAGCTATAGGACGTGACATGACGCGGCGCGGACTGCTGCTCGGCGCCACAGCTTGGACCCTGCACGCCGACGATGCGCAGGATGTCTGGGATCTCTTCACGGAAATGGCGGCGGCCTTGAGCGATGCCAAGGCGGCCGAGTTTATGAAGGCTTTTTCGCGGGACCTGCCGAACCACGAGGTTCTCCGCAACAACGTCGAAGCGCTCTTGGCGTCCTACGACGTGCACTCGTCCATCGAACTGCTGAACGAAGAGGGCGATGCCGCGGCTTACATGATCGAGCTCGACTGGTTTTTGCAGATTGTCGAGAAGCAGGATACCGGAGGCGTCACGCGCCGCCGCGAACGGGTCCACTGCCGTTTAATCAAACAGAGAAAAAAGTGGCTCATCACTTCCTTCGAGCCACTCTCGCTTTTCAAACCGGTAACGTAACGCCGGCGGTCTTGCCGCCGGTGTAGTGCATGGTGAGGAGAAAGACACCGGCGAACCGGATCGCCGGAGTTACAGCACAGGTGATCCGCTCCCCACCAGTGCCCGCCGCACCAGCAGAATCGGCGCCGCACCCTGCCTCATGAACGCGTCATGGAACTCCTCGAGTGAGAACCGCGCGCCTTTTACCTTCTTGTAATCTTCGCGCAGCTTCAGAATCTCGAGTTTGCCCAGCGTATACACCAGGTACGTCGGATCGGCTGTTCCGCGCTTCGCCTCTTTCTCTGCGACCGGCCGAGTCTGGTACCCTTCTTTCACAAAGAACTCCACAGCCTGCGCGCGGGTCATCTTGCCTGTGTGCATCTGGATTCCGGCAATATAGCGCGCATTGCGCAGCAACGCGTCCTGCAGTTGCCCCAGGCGTAGCTTTGGATCGCCGTTGCCATAGCCTTCTTCCAGCATCATCTGTTCACTGTAGTGCGCCCAGCCTTCGGCATTGCTTCCGCATCCCATCAGCTTGCGAACTTTGCTCGAGAGATTCTGGATCCACAGAAATTGCGTGTAGTGCCCAGGATAAACCTCGTGGGTCGCCGTGCTGATGATCGTTCCGCGGTTGAAGTCCTCCAGGTATTCCTCGGTCTGTTTCGCCGTCCACCCGGGCTCTGGCAGCGTGACATTGAAGAATCCTTCCTTAGCCACTTTTTCGTAGGCGCCCGGAGTGTCCATCGACGCCGTTGTCAGAGCGCGCATAAACGGCGGCGTTTCCTCCACGATCGGCAGCACCGGAGATGGCAGGCCCACAATATGGTGCTGCACGATGAACTCGCGCAACCCGCCCAGCACTCCGCGAAACGTCTCCAGTAACTGAGCGGCAGCCGGATGATCGCTTTCCAGTTCCTGCAGGATCTGCTGCGTTGTCCGCTTGCGATCGATCTGCATCGCGACACGGCGAAATTCCTCCTGGTTGCGCCGCAAGTCCTGATAGCCGATTTCGAGCAGCCGGTCGAGCGGCAGATCCACCATCTCGTCATACAGCAGCTTCTTGCGGTAGTTTTCCGCGCCGATGCGAAAATCCCCGTTGGATCGCGGTAGGAGGTCGTTCTTGATCCAGGTTTCATAAGAGCGCAGAGCGTCGATCACGCCCTGGTTCGATTTCTTAAATTCGGATTGCAATGCGGAATCCGTGACGCTCCGGAATGCCAGCGGCACGTCTTTCTGAAAGAAGCTCACAATGCCAGGCAGTTGTTCGAGCGCAATCTCGGTATAGATCCGCGGCGGATTCTGCAGGTTTTCGCGGGCGGAAGTGAACACCCGGGGAATCAGCCTCTCGCGCGCGATCACCGATTTCAACCGGTCCGCCGCCGGCGCAAAATTCCGGCTCATCACCACGAAAATCGCGCTCGTGATGCCCGAAGAATAGGTGTCCGGGTTCTTCTCCCACATCCGGATCGATTCCAGGCCCAACAAGGAGCCTTCGATCTGCGCCAGCATCAATTCCCGGTCGGCTACCGCGTAGTCCGACAGCCCGCGCGACCCGAACCCTCGGATGTCGGCATCCCACTTTCTGAGGGCGGCGATCTGCTCCTGGATTTCCGCGCGCGACCCCGAAGGAAGCAAGGCATCGTACTGGTGAAACCCTTGCGCCGTACCTTGCGCCGGGTCAAAGTGGAAAGCAACCTCGTCGAAGAACCGGCTGGCGAGTGTGTAGAATTGTGCGTCGCGGCTCTGCGCGAACGAGATTCCCGCCAATGCGAGAATCAGAATGGTGCGCCAAACGCTCATCCTTTTCACTATCGCGCAGCACGCTATCACGGTGGGGCGGCTCCCCGCCCTCTCGCGGGTCCGCGCGGACCCGCCCTCCCCGTGCTGACACCCATCCTCATCTTCGCCGGCACCTATGTGGTGCTCGCCGTAGGCCGCCTCCCCGGCTTCCGGGTCGATCGTACCGGTGCCGCGATTATCGGCGCGAGCCTGATGCTCGCCGCCAATGTCCTTACCGTCGAAGAAGCGTATGCGGCCATCAATTACGACACCATCATGCTGCTATTCGGCATGATGATCGTGGTTGCCAACCTCCGGCTCTCCGGCTTTTTCACGGTGGTCAGCGCCTGGGTCGTCGCGCGCGCGCGACGGCCCCTGCTCCTGCTCATTGGCATCGTTCTGGTCTCCGGCGTGTTCTCCGCATTCTTCGTCAATGACACCATGTGCCTAGTCTTGACGCCCCTGGTGGTGGAAATCACCGGCCGCCTCCGCCGCAAACCGGTTCCTTACCTTCTTGCGGTCGCCATGTCCTCGAATGTCGGCAGCGTGGCGACCATCACCGGCAATCCGCAGAACATGATGGTCGGCAGCTTCTCGCGCATCCCCTATGCGCTGTTTGCCGCGCGGCTCGCTCCCATCGCCGCCGCCGGCCTGGTCCTCACCGTCGTGGTAATCGCCCTCATCTACCGCGGCGAGTTCCTGGACGAGAAACCGCTTGCCGTCGCCCATGAACCGGTCCACGCCAACCGCGTTCTGCTCTGGAAATCGCTGGCTGTCTCCGCCGGCATGATGTTCTTCTTCTTCGCGGGTTGGCCGGTGCCCAAAGTGGCGATGATCGCAGGCGCGCTGCTACTCATCACACGCCGCATCAAACCGGAAAAAGTGTATCAACAAATCGATTGGAGCCTCCTCGTACTCTTCATCGGCTTGTTCATTGTGATCGCCGGACTGGAAAAAACCGGGTTCGCTAGGGACCTGTTTACCGCCGCCTCGCAGTATCATCTGGAACGCACCGCGCCCATGGCCATTTTCACGGCACTGCTCTCCAATCTGGTCAGCAACGTCCCCGCAGTGCTGGTCTTCAAAGGATTCGTCCCGCACCTGCCCGATGCCGACCACGCGTGGCTGACGCTGGCGCTCTCCTCGACCCTGGCCGGCAACCTTACCCTGCTCGGTTCGGTGGCAAACCTCATCGTGGTGCAAAAGGCGCGCCACGCCGCGCGTATTTCGTTTTGGGAATACGCCAAGGTAGGGATCCCTCTGACGGTGCTCACCATCGCGGCCGGCGTGTGGATGCTGGGTTAAAATAACGGCTTGCCTGTGACATCTTCGTTGTCTCGCGCTGGACAGTGGTTCCTCCGCTCCGGAATTCAGGAACCCAGCGGCGGTGTGGCGCGCTACTACCGCGCCGACCTCGAACACAACCAACCTGTCTCCACGGAAATTACCGGCTATGCCGTCAGCACGCTCTTCTACCTCCACACCGCCACCGGGGATGACGCGTATCGCCGCCATGCCCTGAGAAGCGCGCACTTCCTCTGCCGCGAGGCGTGGGACGGCAGCGTGTTGCCTTTCGAAACCCACGCCGTCGATGGCCTCTTCAGCTATTTTTTCGATTGCGGCATCGTCGTGCGTGCCCTCGTCGCCGCGTGGCGGAACACCCAAGACCCCGAATTCCTGCGGGTTGCGACGGCGATCGGCCAAGCAATGGCTGCTGATTTCGCCGGTAACGACGGCGAATTCCATCCGATTGTGACTCTTCCCGAGAAGCAACCTGTGAAACGCGACCCTCTGCGCTGGTCACGCATGCCGGGCTGCTATCAACTCAAGTCTGGTCTGGCGTGGTGGGATCTTTACGAAGCCACCGGTGAGTCCCATTTTGCATTGCTCTATGCCCGCGCACTCGACAACTCCCTGCGCCACTACGGATCGTTCCTGCCCGGTCATCCGGACCAGCTGAAAGTGGTCGATCGTCTTCACGCGTTCCTCTATTTCCTGGAAGGGCTGCTGCCGCGCGCGCGGGAGCCGCAATGTGCCGCCGCTCTCTGCCATGGGATCCACCTGGTGGCCGAAGCCTGCCACGGCATTGCTCCGGAATTCGAGCGCTCCGATGTCTACGCACAACTCCTACGAATTCGCCTGTATGCGGACTGGGCCGGCATCACTCCTCTTGACCGGGCCGCAGCCGCTTCGGAGGCTTCTATTTTGGCGGCCTTTCAAATCGAGTCGAGTGATCCGCGCGCCAATGGCGGATTCTATTTCGGCCGCCAGGGGCGGAATTGGATGCCGCACGTCAACCCCGTGTCGACAGCCTTCGCGCTCCAGGCAATAGCTCTCTGGGAAGAGCACCAGCAGGGCAGCGAGCCGGCGCTTCCGCGTTTGCTCATTTAGCTTGAACGCCGGTATCCAGGTCGCCTTTACCGCCGCGCGGTGCGCGGCTTGGCTGCGCGGCCGCGACCGGACGCGAGTGCCCCTGCCCGCCCGGCCGGCCGAACCCGGCATCTCCGTGGTCATCCCCTCCCGCAACGGGAAGGATCTGTTGGCCGCGCAACTGCCTGCGATCCTCGCCGACCTGCCCCCCGCGGGCGAAGTTCTGGTCATCGACAACGGCTCCGACGACGGTACGGCCTTTTGGCTGCAAACCTCGTACCCGCAGGTACGGACGGAAGTCTCGGCGGCTCCACTCTCGTTTGCGCATGCCGCCAACCGCGGCGTCGCCGGTGCCCGGTATTCGCGCATCTGCTTGCTGAACAATGACATGCTGATCGATCCGGGCTTCTTCGAAGCGCTGGATCAGGCTTTCAGCCGCGTTCCCGGCCTCTTCTGCGCCACCGCACAAATTCGCTTCCCTTCGGGAGCGCGCCGTGAGGAAACCGGAAAGGCCGTGATGGCGCGATCGGGTCCTGAAGATTTTCCTCTCCGTTGCGACGAACCGCTGCCGAAGGAGGATCTGACCTGGGTGCTGTACGGCAGCGGTGGATGTTCTCTCTATGAGGCCGCCCATCTCCGCGCTCTTGGCGGCGTCGATACCGTCTACGAACCCGCCTACGTCGAGGACCTCGACCTGGGTTTTCGCGCCTGGCAGCGCGGCTGGCCCTCCGTGTACGTGGCCAACGCTCGTGTCGAGCATCGCCACCGCGCCACCACCTCGCGCTACTACTCACCGCAGCAGTTGGAGGCCATCCTTGAAGTCAACTACTTGAAGTTCCTCGCCCGTTCCGTCTCGTCGCCCCCGCTATTCCGCCGTTTGTGGAACGAGGCTCTGATCCGGCTGCGGTTGCGGGCTAGCCGCAACCAGGCGGCGCAAGATGCACTTCAGAATGCCGCAATGATCGCGTTGGCCGGCGGCCCCGGCGCCCCGGTAGATCTGTCCGAGGAGTTGATTTTAGCTTTGACCGACGGGACCGTTTTTGTCTTTCCGGGCCAGCCGCCTTCCGGGAAACCCCGCGTCGTGGTGGTTTGCGCCACGGCGCGCGCCGCTCGGCGCGATGACAAGGACCAAATCCTGGTGGCTTTCACAGACAGCGCCGCTCCGCCCTCCAGCGCCATCCTCGAAGCTTGCGTGGAAGTGGTACTGGTCCGCCGAACTCCTTTCGCAGTACGCTCCTTTCGGGCCGCGCTCCGGCAGACGGTCCAAAAGTGGCAGCCTCAAGCGGCCGAAGTGGATCCTCAGTTCTCCGACTACTTGGATGACTGGGCTCCTTCGCACACCCGTGTTATCGCGTCGCGTGATGGGTAGGCTCATTTCGCCCAGGCAGTTCCAGTTTCTCGTCAACCACTAAGTCTCTGATTACATGGGCTCTTCGCACACCAGCTAGAACGGAAGCAATAGTACCTACTAAACAAATCGGCTCAAGTATCAGAGAGAACAGGGCCTGTTTTCCTACATCCCTCTTTCGAGCCAATCGGGAAATTTACTGGCTGAAGAAACGGCGTTTTCGGTTAAAGTAATGTTGGGAATGCGGAAACTATTGAGGTCGCCACGTGTTAGCGGTCGCCAGCAAGGTTTAGACCTCGCGCGAGTTCTCGTGGTGCACGGAGAGCTCACGCCCCGCCTGACGCTGCAAACCATCTTACAGGCGGGCGGTTATACGGTAGACGTGGCCGGCACGCCGGCAGAGGCGTTGTCAAAACTCGACGAAAACGCCTACGAACTGGTGCTCAGCGATGGGGAGTTTGGCACAGGCGAAGCGGGCCCTGACTTGCTTGCGTATGCGCGCGTGAAAGACTACCGTCCGGCTACCGCATTGATCACTTCCAACGAACCGAACTTGCGCTACCGCTATGCGCGGCAACGACAGCACGTTTCTATTTACACCGAGAATCTCCCCCACCTGTTAGGGAAAGTCGCAGAACTGATCGGCGTCCGTGCCAGCCGCCGCTATCGTCCTCTCCGCCAAGCGGTTTAGCTCAGAGCCGAACGATCTTCCCGGAGTTGATTCCTTTTAGAGCGTTACGCGTGTCCACGATGAGCGGGGCACGCTCCACCAACGCCTTGTAATCGAAGGCCGAGTGATCGGTGATGATCACAACGCAGTCGGCTGACGCCGCTGCCTCATCGGGCTGCCCCACCAGTTCGGTTCCGTCCAGGTGCAGAATCGGCACGTGTGGATCGCTGTAGCTGAGAGTGGCGCCGAGGCGCTGCAGAAGCAATAGCACATCCAAAGCTGGAGACTCGCGCACGTCATCGATATTCCGCTTATACGCCACCCCCATGATGTGGATCTTGGAGCCGCGGACCGGTTTAACTCTGCTGTTCAGAGCGTCCCGAATCTTGTCGACCACGAAGTGCGGCATCTGCCCGTTGATGTAGCCTGCCAGTTCGATGAATCGCGCTTCGATCCCTGCCTGCTTGGTCTTCCAGGACAGGTAGAACGGATCGATTGGAATGCAATGCCCGCCCAAGCCGGGGCCGGGGTAAAACGGCATGAATCCAAACGGCTTTGTAGCCGCGGCATCGATTACCTCCCAGACATCGATGCCGATCCGATCGCACATAAGCGCCATCTCGTTGACCAGCCCAATGTTAATCATGCGGAAGGTGTTTTCGAGCAGTTTCACCATTTCCGCCACGCGCGTGGAACTCACCGGAACCACCTGCTGCAACGCCTGCGAATAGAACAAGCGGCCGAGTTCGGTGCAAACCGGCGTGTGCCCACCGACGACTTTCGGAATGTTGGAAGTCTGGAATTTCGCGTTGCCCGGGTCGACGCGCTCCGGCGAGAAGCACAGAAAGAAATCTCGGCCCACCTCCAGGCCCGGCTGAGTGAACATGGGCAGCATCACTTCATCGGTGGTGCCCGGATATGTGGTGGATTCCAGAATGATCAGCATCCCCGGATGGAAGTATTTCGCGATTTCCTGGCAGGAGGACACAATATAGCTCATGTCCGGGTCTTTCGTCTTACGCAACGGCGTGGGGACGCAGATGTTGATCGTATCCAACTCCTGGATCACGCTGAAATCGGTCGTGGCTCGCAGATTGCCGGACTCCACCAGCGGGGCCAGGGCTTCACTCGGCACATCCCCGACGTAAGAATCCGCCAGGTTCACGCGCTGCGTTTTTGCCTCGCTGATGTCAATTCCCGTTACGGAAAAGCCGGCGCCGGCAAGTTCGACCGCCAACGGCAGACCCACATAGCCCAAGCCGACGATGCCGACCTTGGCCCGCCGCGAGCGGATCTTTACTTCCAACTCTTTGGCACGCGGTGGTTTGTCCACAGCGATTTTGACATTTCCCGGCGCTGCCATGTCCATCACTCCTTGCCGCCGAAGAATTCTCCCTCGGCAACGATTTCGGCAGGGCCCGTCAAATAGGCCTCGCCGTCGAATCGAATATCGATCTCGCCCGCGGGCGTAACCACGCGCACCGGCGAGCGGGCGTTGCCGCGTGCGACGGCGGCCGCCGCAGCGCCGGTGGAGCCGGTGCCGGAACTCATGGTCTCGCCCGCCCCCCGTTCATAAAACCGAGCCTCGATCGTGTGCTCATCAACTCCTCTCCAGAATGACACGTTGGTGCGGTTGGGAAAATGCGGATGCGACTCAATTTCGGCGCCCATCGCCCGCCAATCGAAATCGAAATCGGTGACGGCAACAGCGCATTGCGGATTCCCCACCCACAACAGCGTCACCTCGCGGTTTCCCCCGGCCAGGGGAAGGCTGAATTGCGAGGAACGAATCTCCGGGCGCCCCATGTTCATTTCGAACTGGAAGCACAGCCCGTCGCGGCGGAGCAGGCGCAGGGCCTTCGTTCCCGCTCCGGTACGGATGCTGATCTGATCGTGGGCGTGGCCGCGTTGAATCAGCCACGCTGCGGCGCAGCGGGTCCCATTGCCGGAAATTTCGGCCGTACTCCCGTCCGAATTGTAGAGTTGAATCGAAGCTTCCGGCTCCGAAGATGCCGGAGGCGTCACCAGAATCCAACCATCGGCGCCGATCCCGGTGTGGCGATCGCAGAGGCGGCGCGCCATCTCGGGCAAATCGCGTTTGGGCGCGTCTGCCTGCCAGGTGAGCAGGAAATCGTTCTTGGCGCCATGCGCCTTGGCGAAACGAATCGTCATTTGCCGGCCGGCTCGATCGTCACGGCGGTGCCGTACGCCAGCACCTCAGTCACTCCGTTCATGATCTCAGTTGCGTCGTAGCGCGCGCCAATGATGGCATCGGCGCCGAGATCATTGGCGTGCTGGATCATCAGGTTGAACGAATCCGACCGAGTCTGCTCGCAGAGCTTCGTGAACAGCGAAATATTGCCGCCGACAATGGTCTGCAAGCCCGCCCCGATCGTGCCGACGATGGAGCGCGACCGCACCACAATCCCCCGGACCACGCCGAGGTTTCGCTTGACGCGGAAGCCCGGCAACTCAAAAGCTGTCGTGACGTATTCATGCGGAACCATGCTTGCCTCCTATGCGGCGGTAAATCTCGATGACCGGCGAATCCTTCACTATGATGGTTTTTTCGAGCCGGTAGCGAATTCCGTAACGGCCTGCGCGGTTAATGCTGCTCTGGGCCGCGTCGCCACCCATGACGAGGGCCCATTCTTCATAAAGGAACAAATCGGGCCGGCGCACGGCGGCGAGCCACGGCAGCCCGTTGTCCACGGTGAAGCTCTCGCGCAGGGGAATACCAGCCTGCCGAAAAACGGCGCGGAACTCGCCGGAGGCTGTGATGACTCCGGCGCCCTGCCGATAGCGAGGCGCCAGGTATTCGGCGGCCTGGCGGACCCACTCGCGCCGGGTATCCGAATTGACCCGGGACTCCTTCCAGGTAATCCAGTTCTCGGGATCGACGTGAATTGCCCAGTAGATTGAACCGGCCATGATCACCGCCACTGCCGCTGCTGCTTGCGTCGGCCGAGGCAATACTGCTACCAACCCGGCGGACGAAACGGCCAGCAGCGGAAGGACCGCCAGACCGTAGCGCGTATTGTAAAAGGTGTTCGGCCAGAGAGTCGGAACAAAAATCGGCGTAGCCGCCGAGTGCATGCTCCACACGTAAAACGCTCCGGGCAATGCCAGCAGCACCAGGGGCCAAAGTACGCGTTTGAACAGGACCGCCAGGATTCCGGCCAGTCCCATCCACCACAGACCAACTCCGGCGCAAAGCTCGGCAGCAGTCCGGTAATAGAGAAGCGCCAGCGGCCAGTTGCCGCGGCCCGGATACAAGGCACTGCCTTGAATGGCCAGTGGCGAATAAGGCCCGCGGTAGAATTCGAGCGGATCCCCAGCCACCCACCAGTTGTGCGCCAGCCAATAGACCGGCCCGAGCGATGCCAGAACACAGAAGAGCGCGGCCACAGCTAGTTTCCGGCGCCGGGCGCAGACGCCGAGGTAGGCAGCCACGAATGGGATCAGAAACCACGCCTCGTATCGCGCCAGCGTCCCCAGCAAGCAGGCAATTCCGGCGGCCGCGGCAAAGCCCCATCCTGGCGTCTGCCGGAACCGGACCGTGCAATAGAGCAGAGCCATCAGCGCCGCCCAGAACACCGCCTCGCTCATGGGAATCGACTGCAGATAGAGCACATTCGGATTGGCCGCGAACAGGGCGGTGGATGCCGCGGCAGCCGCCACCGAATCAAATAAGCGGCGCACGGAGCAGAACAGAAACGCGCCTGCCGTGACAAAAGCCCCGGCCGAAGGAAACGCCGCGGACATTCCGCCCCGCCACCACGCGTCAACCCGTGCCAGGGGCATCAGCAACAAATGCGGCAAGGGCAGCCATACCGTGCCGATCAGGTCGTAACCCGGTGTGCGGGAATCCAGGATCTCTCGGGCGATGTTCCAGTGCGCCTCGGCGTCGCCATAGTAAAACGTCCACCCCTGGCTGTAAACAAGCCACAACGCCGCAGCGCTGCCCGCGGCCAGGAGCGCCACGCAAACACTTAGGGGAAAAACCTTCGCGGTTTTTAAAACGCCGTGCAGCTCTGGAACTCCTGGTAGCGCTTTTCGATTTCGTCGCGGCTGAGCGTGCGGAACCGGTCTACCCCGAATTTCTCACAGCAAAAGCTTCCCATCACCGAACCGTAGATCACGGCTTTACGGAGCTCCGCCATGTCCATGTGGCCGTCCTTGGGGCGGGCCCCGCGTCCGGCCAGATAACCCATGAACCCGCCCGCGAAACAATCGCCGGCACCGGTCGGGTCAAATACGTCTTCCAGCAGGTAGCCCGGAGCCATAAAATGATGGCCCGCATGGAATAGCACGGCGCCATACTCGCCGCGTTTGATCACCAGTGTCTTCGGACCCATCGTGTGGATCTTCGCCGCTGCGCGCCGCAGATTGGTTTCGCCGGACAGCAAACGCGCTTCGCCGTCGTTGATGAGCAGGAAGTCCCAATTCTTCAAAGTCTCCAGCAAATCTCCGCGGAAATCGTTGATCCAGAAATTCATCGTGTCTCCTCCGGTGAATTTCACGCCGCTCATCTGGGTATGCACGCTGCGCTGTAGCGCCGGCTGGATGTTGCCGAGCAGCAGGTAAGGCGCGGCGCGGTAGGATTCCGGCAGCTTGGGCTTGAAATCGGCGAACACGTTCAAATCGGTTTGCAGCGTGGTGCGATCGTTCATGTCGGCCGAATACACGCCTTTCCAAAAGAAGGTCTTCCCGCCGTGGATCGTCTCCATGCCCGACAGATCGATCTTGCGAGCCTCGAGCAGTTCCCGGTCCTTCTTCTCGAAATCGTCGCCAACCACCGCGACAATCTTGACCTCCGTAAAGTAGCTGGCGGAGAGAGATATATAGGTCGCGGCTCCTCCCAGCATGCGATCCACTTTTCCATGGGGCGTTTCCACGCCATCGTAGGCAACTGATCCAACAACGACAAGTGACATAGGCAAGAGAAAATTGTAGCGCAGGGCGGGGGTTAGTCCGCCGGCTACTGCGGGAAAATCTGACGCGTGAGGTCTTCGGTTTTCTTCGCGCGCGATGCGTCCCACCAGCCCGCCGCGAATGCTGCCGCGCTGAGCACCCAGACGCCGATGTCGATTGGGTCCACCGGGTGACGCAAGGCCACGCCGATGGCGCAGACTAATGCCCGCAGCACCCATGCATACAAGCGCGAAATCTTCTGCTGCCCGCTGCGCACCGCGGGGCCGGAGCGTCCCGCCATGTGCGCAAACAGGACACAGAGTGCGCCCAAAGCGCCGCGCAGAAATTCGAGCGAGACGGGCATCACCTCACGATGGCGCATACGCCCCCGCATTGCAAGCCTGGCTAGCCAGGCCGGCCGCGCCGAGGCAGCGAAACCGCGCGCGCCATTGCGATCCCATCGCCGCCATCCTCATAATACCGGCGCAGTACCCGCAACGGGCGAAATTGGTACTTCTTGTAAAAGGCCTGCGCGGCGTGGTTGGCTCGACGTACCACCAGATGCAGGCGAGTTGCGCCACGCCGCCGCAACCGCCGTAACGTGCCGTCCAATAAGGCCGAAGCTGCTCCCGCTTGGCGCAACGGCGGATCAATCGCCACCGAGACCAGCTCCGCCCGAGGGCTGCTTCGATCCCCTCGCATGCAGGTAATCATATAGCCTGCAACACGCCGTCGGCAGACCACCAGAAAGAGCTCCGGACAGCGCCTCAAGTAATATGCAAATAGTTTACGATCATAGGACTCCGGGCCAAAACTGGCGTTCTCGATTTCCAGGATCCGGTCCAGGTCGGCTAGGACAGCCGGGCGAATGGCAAAATGCGCTTTCATGCTGTATTCTTTATACTTTGCCGGATTTGGAGACAGTTGCAACCCGGTGGCAAAGAAACGGAACAAGACGAAGCCCCAGTCTATTGACAAAGATTCGAGCCACGCTCATACTAAAGCCATGTTGCAACTGAGTGGCAACAAGGGACAGCCGGAGATCCTGCCCACGCTGGTCGATCTGGGCCGCGGGGATGCCGCCGTGTTGCAGGGCATCGATCTTCCCACCGACGAAGCCCGGCGTCTTATGGAACTGGGCTTCCTACCCGGCACCCGCATCACAGCCGGCCGTAGCGCCCCGGGCGGTGACCCGCGCGTTTTCCAGGTGGATGGTTCCGAAATCGCTTTGCGCCGTGAAACCGCGCGCCACTTGACGGTGCGCGTGGAGAGGAAGAAGAAGGCGTGAGCGACTGCCACGGTTGCAGCGCGGCTCCCGTCGTGGAGATCCCGAGCCCGGTTGTCACCAAAACCAGCCGGCACGTTGCTTTGATTGGGCCGCCCAACAGCGGCAAAACAACCTTGTTCAACCGTCTCACGGGCCTACGCCAGAAGGTTGCCAACTTCCCCGGCGTCACCGTGGAGCGGCATACTGGCATCGCCGTGCTTCGCGACGGACGCGAGGTTCCCCTCATCGATCTTCCCGGCCTGTACAGCCTCTCTCCGCGCTCCGAAGATGAACAGATCGCGTACGATGTACTGACCGGGAATCGCGGAGACGTCGGCAAACCGCAAGCCGTCCTGCTGGTGCTCGATTCCACGAACCTGGCCCGGCATCTGATGCTGGCAGCGCCTATCCTCGCTCTCGGCATCCCAACCCTGATCATCCTGAACCTGGCGGACGATCTGCGCAGGCGCGGCGGTCATGTGGACTTGGCGGAATTGTCAGCCCAGTTGGGTGCGCCGGTAGCATTGATCAGTGCGCGGCAGGGCGAAGGCATCGAGCAGGTTTTCGAATTCCTCGCGGGCGCCCTGCCCAGACCCGCGCCCAAGGAACTCCCGATTCTGCAGGATGTGCCGAAGTGCCGCCAATGGGCGGGACGAGTGGGAAACCAGGCGCGGTATCGGGCGCCGGCGCCGCCGAAATGGACGCGCCGCCTCGATGCGGTATTTCTGCATCCCATCGCCGGGCCGCTGGTTTTTCTCGCGGTCGTGATTCTGGTTTTCCAAACGATCTTCAATGTCGCCGATCCAGCCAAGGATGCAGTCGACGCGCTAATTCACGTCACCGGCAACTGGGTTGCATCTGTACTCCCGGACTCGCTGTTCCGCTCGCTGCTGCTCGATGGCGTGTGGAATGGCGTCGGATCGGTGGTCGTGTTCCTGCCGCAAGTGCTGCTGCTGTTCCTGTTCATCGGAATTCTGGAAGACTCAGGCTACCTGGCGCGCGCGGCGCTGATCGCCGACCGCACCATGGCGCGCGTCGGACTGCAGGGCAAATCGTTCATCCCGCTGCTTTCGGCGTATGCCTGCGCCGTTCCTGCCATCATGGCGACGCGCACGATTGAAAACAAACGCGACCGCATGGCGACCATCCTGATCGCTCCGTTCATGACCTGCTCGGCGCGGCTTCCGGTCTACACGTTGATCATCGCGGCGTTCATCCCGAACCGCCCTGTGCTCGGCAGCTTTCTTGGGGCCCGCGCTTTGGCCATGCTCGGACTGTACGTGCTGGGCTTCTTGGCGGCCGTCATCACCGCGCGTGTTCTGAAATCCTCGGTTTTGAAGAGCGGCCGCGCACCGTTCCTTTTGGAAATGCCCTCGTATCGCTGGCCCACCGTTCAATCCTTGGGCTTGCGGCTGCTCGACCGCTCCGCTGTGTTTCTGCGGCGCGCCGGCACGGTGATTCTTCTGGTCATGGTTGTCCTCTGGGTCATGGCCCATCTGCCGCTGGTCAACGGGCAGGCTCCGCAGATCGATAACAGCATCGCCGGCACGCTCGGCCACACCATCGAACCGATCATCCAACCTCTTGGTCTCAATTGGAAGATCGGCATCGGGTTGATTACTTCGCTGGCGGCGCGCGAGACCATCGTGGCGACGCTCGGCTCGATTTACGGGATGGATCCGGAATCGAACAAGCTCGGCCTGCAGACGGCTTTGCAGCACGAACTCTCGTTTGGAGGCGCCGTCGCGCTGCTGGTCTTCTTTGCCTTCGCGATGCAGTGCATCTCGACGATTGCGGTGGTACGCCGCGAGACCGGCGGCTGGAAGTGGCCGGTCTTGCAGTTCACTTACATGGGAGTGCTCGCGTACATCGGATCATTCGTTGCTTTTCACATTCTGCGATAACTGATCGAGGGCTTCCTGGTACACGCTGGTGAAGAACTCGCGCGAGGCGGGTGAGCATCCGATGTGCAAATGGTCTGTGCCCTCCTCAACAAACCCGAGGTATCCGCCCCAGCCCAGATCGTCCAGCACGAAACGCAGGCATTCGTACTCGGCCGGCGGCAGACCGGCGTAATCGATGTCGAACACCAGGCCCGTCCCGTGCGCCAAAGCCTCGGCCCGCAGAGTCCGCACCGCGTAATCTTCCGGCTCAAATAGCGAGGTCACCTCGAGAGGGCGAAACTGCTCGCTCTTCGGGCCCAATTCCTGCCAGAGCCGGCGCGTTTCGAATGCGATATATGTCAGAGTGCCCACGGTCGATGGCGCGGCCAGGCTGAGGTACGTCACGTCGTCGATCGGGTCGGGCTGCAACCGTATCTGGAACCCGAAGAAGTCAGGGCGGTCGGTGACTGCCACCAGGCCGGTCCCCATCGTCGCGCGAATTTCATCGCCCGAGTGAAACCGCAGGTCGTCCCGGGTCAGCCAGACCGACAGCCTGTGCGAGGCGCGGCGCGGCAGCGTATCGGCAGAGCTGAAATGCAATTTGTATTGCTCCGCCAGACTTTCGAAAGCATCCGGATCGCGGCGATATTCTTCGAGCAACTGCTCGGCGCGCATCACGCGAAACCAGTAGGTCGGAGAATAGTCGCGTTGCATCTGCATCTGCACGGCTTGGTACAGTTCGCGGTTCCACGCGGGCGAGCATGAGAAGAACATGCGTGCGACGGTGAACTCGTCTTTGGGAATTCCCCGCGCCTGGCGCGTGAGTTCCTGCATTTCGCTCACGCAGCCCTCGCCGCAGTGGTAGGCAAAAATGGCCCAATCGCGCCCGCCGAACTTGTTTTCGAGGCGGGCCAGATAATCGGCCGCCGCCGGAATGGCGCGCTCGGGGATCAGCCGCTCGTCACGGCCAAACACTGTGTAGGGAATCTTGTGCCGGACAGTCCTCGTCACCAGCTTGCGGTTCTTGCCGCGAACCTGCACCTTCTCTTTGACGATGCGGTAGCGGACGGTCCGCGCCACCCGCAGGCGCATCTCCCGCGCAGTGCCGTAGGAGATCTGCATGATTCCGCGCGGGCCCGACGGGCTCTCCGCTTTGGCGTCGCCCCAACTCTCCAGGTACGCAATCGCCTCAATTTCCGAAACCGGTATGCCGCTGCGCTCCGAGGCCTGGCGGAACAGCGCCTGCAACCTCCGATCGGCTGTAATGCGTTTTGCGCCCGGAACCGCCAGCGGCTCCCGCATAATGGTGAAGGTCTGCGACTGAATCATCAGATCGACACGCGCCTGCAGCAACTCATTGGAGAGATCATCGCGGGACACCCCCACGCCCGAAAGCTGGTGAGTGGGGGAAAAATAATCGGTGGAAGCAGCCCGGCATAACAAGCCCGCGCCGAAGAGAAACAGGACCGTGAGTCTCATTTCTTATCTCTAGTGTAGTCTGAGGCGGCGGGGGTTGGCTCCAAAATCGACTGCGCGGATTGCAATCCCACCGCCAGATCCGGTAGCTTGAAGATGGAGGAATGGCCGAGCGGTCGAAGGCGGCGGTCTTGAAACGCGTTCCGGGCCATTTCGTGAGCCGCAAAAAATTCAGGAAATCCTCTTGCCGGTCAAGGGATTGCGACAATTCCTAGCTTCACCTGATTTCCTGCTTTTTCACCCGTTTTGGACGGCCTGTAGTGACAAGACAGTGACAGTCTTGATGCAAAGTACTTTGTGAGGACAACTGTCACAATGATTCTAACTATCCCTTGTCACCTGAATCGTTTACATGCTTTCGCTCCAACTTCGCTGGAAGCACGAGAATCGAAACCGTTTCGCGCCTCTGGTTTGCCAAAAAGCCGTCCGGGCTTGATCATGTCGCAATAGCAGGAAGATAGTCCAATCCATGGAGGCCATCTTCTTATGTTTGTTTCGATTCCTTCGCCTGTTGGGCAGTGGTCACCAAGCCGTCGCCCTGGAGAATCTGGCCTTGCGGCGCCAACTTGCCACGTTTCGGAGGAAATGCAAACGCGCGTCGCTAACGGAACGGGATCGGCTATTCTGGATCGGCCTGGCCCGTGTCTGGGCAGGTTGGAGAGGCGCGTTGATTGTGGTTCAGCCAGAGACAGTACTGCGCTGGCAACGAGATCGGCTTCGCCGCTACTGGGCCGCACTGTCCCGATCGAAACATCGTCCACGCGGCCGGCCGGCGTTAGCTCCAGAAGCGCGCCGACTGATTCTTCCGATGGCCGCGGCGAATCCCCTGTGGCGGGCGCCCAGAATCCACGGCGAACTCAACCTCAGTGAAATCGTATCGGTGAACTTCTTTACGGCGCCAACGGTAAGGCTGTAGGTTCTGTTTGTGTTTCTGGTACTGGAGCACCGGCGTCTGCACTTCAACGTGACTGGAATGGTGGCTCGATTTTGGTGAAGCTAGGCGCAACCAGCAACACAGTAGCACGAGCGGCACTCAGAGGCTTGCGTCGACTCGTGTTGTGGGGTACAGTTCGCGGCGCACCTGGGGAATTCCCAGCGTCACGTTCAGTGGAGATGGTTTCTCTGCCTTTGGTGACAATTCCGATGGCCCCTACGAAAATAAGAACAACACGGCTCAATTCATCGACAACCTCTCATGGAATAAAGGTAAACACAGTTTTAAATTCGGCTTCGAATACGATCGTCAGAACTTCAACCAGATCGGCAACCAGTACCCACGCGGCCAATACAGCTTCCAGGCGAATGCCACGAGAAGCGCAACCAAC
>CAYTJD010000196.1:0-11721 GCA_964438005.1 uncultured Solibacteraceae bacterium
ACTTTAGAATTGCTTTGCATGAGACATTCCTTTGCTGCCCTTGCGGCCTCGACGCCGCAGCGATCAGTCTGATTCTCTGAGTCGCGCTACAGACGGGAAATGGAGTGGATCCCTCAGGTTTTGTAGCTCACGGTAATAGTAGATGGGAGAAGGCTTCTTTCCTCTGACCTTCAACGCCTTCAGAAAGTCGATTTCCTCTTCGGTGGCATTGCCACTCAACGATGCATCCTTGAGAAAATGCTCCAGTCCGGGCTCCACCGCGACGGGCTGTTCCGGCTCCGTTTCGACAAACTCGAAGTGCTTCCTGGTACCTGCGGCGAGCCGGCGGTTCAGAACAACTTCCATCGCAAAGCTCTTAAGGTCGATATCCCAGGAGTCGATTATCGGATCCAGGAAGGAGACGCAGTTCTCAACCGAGATGTTAAAGACGTCGGTGTCCAGAAACTCAAGAATGGCAACGCGAGTCTGCTTATATGTGCGCGCGCTCGATTCTGCCATTCGACGCAGCCACTCCTCACTTTGCAGATCTTCCTTGGCTACTCCTTGGGCAACGTCCAGGAGTTTTTGCGTGACCAGGCGTTCGAGTTCGCCGAATGGCTCCTTCATGAAAATCTGGCGCACTTCTTTTCGCCTCGCGGAATTGCATTTGCGCAAAACCAACTCGCGACACTTCTTGAAGAGGGGCCGCGGGGGATCCGCTACTTTCTTCCTCAATTCTTCCTTACGCTGCAGGTCGGCTAATTTTGACAGTTCGCCGCTCGGAAGTTTCAAGGCCTTGCCGATCTTTTCGTAAATGTCTGTGCGTCCCGGCGCCGGAGGGGCTTTTTTTCGGGCCAGCAGTTGCGAGATGTACGAATCGGTCACTTCAGCGGCAGCCGCGAGGTCTTTTTGTTCTAGGCCAAGTTCTTCTAAACGGTGCTTGATCAGGAGGGAAACGTCCACTGGATAGTCCTTGCCGCCGTTTCTATTAACCAAAGTCGGTTAATATCGATTTCTATTCTGGCATGATGTACCTTGACAATCAAGCAGTACTTAACCGATACTGGTTAACGGTTGGGCGCTCCCGCCCACTCGCGGATCATCTGAACTAAGTCAGACGATCTGATCCCTTTCACTCTTAGCTCACCAAGATCACCCGAACCTTCGGTGTAGGACTTCAGCAACAGCGACTCAGACGCTCAGGGCTGAACAAAGAGAATTAACCTTGTCTACTTCGGTTGAATCGCAGGGACCACGGGAAGCATGGACACCGCCGGCATCAGAGCCACTCAACGAAGCGGTGTGGGAGGCATGGATTGCGAAGGGCCGCGCACAAGACCGGCGAAGTAGCGCCACACGCATCAAGGCCGTCAAGTGGGCCTCGATTGCCGCGCTTCTTACCACGGCGGGCCTCTGGTCGCATGTCGCCCCATTCGATGCCGTGGTCAGATTCCTTGTGACCGCCGGCGCAATGGTTTTGATGTTTCAAACCTTCCAGGCGAAGGACTACTCGCTCGCGGCCGCGCTCGGAGTGCTTGCGCTTTGTTACAACCCGGTGGCGCCGCCGTTTAGTTTCTCGGGCGACTGGCAACGAGCCGTGGTGGCGGCAAGCGCCGTCCCGTTCATTGCGTCCCTCGTCTGGCCCAACGGAAGAAATAGAAGGGTGGAATCCAATGACTAATGTTCAAAGGACCGCATTCAGATCTCTGGCAGCATTCCTAATGTTCGGAGCGATGTCAGGCGCTACATTTGCAGCCGATCTTTCCAGATATCGGAGTTTTGAACTTGGATCGGACTTGGCGACTGTCGCCAAACAGGCTGCTGCGGATCCCTCTCAAGCAAAAGTGATTCATAGTCGCCCGGCCCTTATCCAAGAGCTTGATTGGCGCCCTCAACCTCTCGGTGCATCCTCCCGAACAGAATCGGTGCAGCAAGTCCTTTTCAGCTTCTACGACGGCCAACTATTTCGGATCAAAGTTGACTACGATCGATACCAAACCGAGGGATTGACGGTGGACGACTTCGTTGATGCCCTCTCGGCGACGTACGGACCTGCTGCCAAGCCCGCGGCTTCGGCCAAGGTTGCGCCAGGAGGCTACGGTGATCAGGAAGAGATCGTCGCACAATGGCAGGATTCGCAGTACCGCTTCGATCTGATCCGTCTCTCGTACGGTCCCACCTTCCGGCTTGTTGGGGTCATGAAGAAACTGGAGGCACCGGCCCAGGCCGCCACCTTGGAAGCGAAGCGGCTCGACGATCAGGAAGCGCCTCAGAGGGAAGCCGCCCGTTTGGCAAGTGAAGCAGATGCGGCGAAAACCAAGTTGGAGAAGGCGAGGCTTGTGAACATGCCGAAGTTTCGACCATAAAGCAGTGCCGCGAAAAGAATTGCTGAACAAAGGAGATGCACGAACATGATGAGCGCTCAACCTGCAGGTCCTACGTTCCGCGAAGGTGACGAAGTGGTGATGGCCAAGGGCTCGTATCAGGGCACCTTGGGCGTTTTTCTCCGCCTGGAAAGAGGATAACAGTTGGGCAGACATCCGAGAGCGCAATGGTGCCTCCGCAGCCATCCAGTGTTGTGGCTAGCTCATTCCGCGATCACGATCCCAGCTTTCACAAGCTGACCCCACCATGACAGATCTAATCACAGCAGGCAATATCTTGGTTCAGGAAGGCACGAATCTGCCGAGATCCCTCCTGCTTGAGGCCGGCTCTGATTCGAATGGATGGGCAACTGTCAAAGATACCCCATCCACGTTTGAGAAGAAGGTGGACGCAGCAGGATGGACCTTCTTCTTCATGGCTGGAGAGATCAAGACCACCAGCTTTGGTTTTGACAAGCAAAAGGCGCTGCGCGCCGCGTTAAGGCGACTCATCGCGGATGTTAAGTCTCAGCGCTGCAATAGTATCGAGATTAGGGATGTTTTGGGTAAATCGTTCCTGCGAATTCCCTACGTGAGCGTCTCGGCTCACGCGTGGCATCTGCAGAAGGACAGGCTCTTTTCCGGCTCCAATCCGGCACTCCCTTCACTGGCTCACCAAATTGGAGGTTAACGACATCATGAACATCCGACCCTTATACGACCGAATCGTCGTGAAGCGGATAGAGGAACAGGAAACCACGCGAAACGGCATTGTCATCCCCGATTCGGCTAAGGAAAAGCCCCAGGAGGGTGAAGTTATGGCCGTTGGACGTGGCAAGCGGCTCGACGATGGCAAAATGGTCGCGGTTGACGTCCAAGTCGGCGACCGCATCCTGTTCGGTAAATATTCCGGCAACGACATCAAACTGGATGGCATTGAGTACATCATCATGCGCGAGGATGATGTCCTCGGAGTTGTGGAAGCGGCGCACCAGGCGCTCTCGAAGGCCGGCTAGTTCAAATCCGAATCACGAGGAGAACTTCTATTTAGAGGAGCCGGGCGAATAGGACAGGGATGAACAAAAGACTAGCCAAGAGGCACAAACGTCAGGTTGCACGCGCGAAACAACGGGTGAAATTGTCCGAACCAGACGTCCGAACACCGGAACAAGTGGCCGCGGCGCGGGAAACTAGCCGCGCTGTGTCCAGACTCCGCACCGACGCTCACCAGAATTATTTCACGCCATCCGTGAATCATGCCGGACGTGCCGAAGACAATCCGGAGAAAGTGAACGCAGGGTCATGATGCACGCCAAATTTGGGCTGTTCTCCACGCGCTGTCCCCATTGCAGGTCCATCGATATTAGAAGGGGAGATACACGAAACGCCATTGAGACGACCTTCCAATGGCTTCTTCAACCCTACTGGTGCTCTCTGTGCGGTCACCGCTTCTTCCTGTTCCGGTGGCAAATTGCCGTCGGCAGTATGGCGTCGGGCCAGCCCGCTGCGGAACCTAGGGGCTCGATCTTCGCACCGCTGACGTTGGGCGCGGCCTACAAACGAAAGGGCACTCGATGAACGGAACGATAAAGTGTTTCAGCGGTCAGACGGGATCCGGCTCGATCCGGTCGGCACACGGAGAAACCTTCGATTTCGAGCTTACCGGCGTATTAGCGTACGACGTTGCGAAGCTCGCCGAAGGAAAGCTGGTACATTTCGATCTTGCGAGTGGCCCATCCCCGAAGGCAATTAACATATCGATCGATCCGGCATGCGACGTCTCTGCCGGCAGGAACGGTGATCGAGAGATCATGCGTCTTCGTTACCTTGGGTTCGAGAATGAAGGCAATCTCCGCCTCTATTGTTTCCAGAGGCTCACACCGCGAGAGCAGGCCCAAACGTTCCTAGTCGAGGCCGACCTCTTGCTGTTTCGGAGACACCAGGTTCACATACAGGAGGGGCCCGCTCTTTGCCTGAAAATGCTGTTAGTCGGATTGGAGTGCGCGGGAGACCCGCGGACCCTTGCGCGATGCAGGCTCACCCAACAGCACCTGACGGCATTCGTGGCCAGCCAACCAGTGCGCGGGGCTCGATCCCACTTTCGCAACACCCGAAGCAGGGGCCAGGTTGCTCGCGTCTGAAAGCGGAGAACACCATTCGCGCTCACAAGCCCCGGCCCACCATGGTATCTCGTCTATTGGCTCTACCAACGAGGAAACGAGCGCTCCGCCGTATTCTTGGAAGCGCAAGGAGGCGAACGATGGCCGCAACCCTGAAGTCTAGGCAAGTGGATGATGTGATTGTGATCGATTTCGAAGGACGAATCGTGCTGGGAGGCGGTTCCAGCACATTGCGGGGTGCCGTGCACGATCTTTTGGTGAATGGTCAAACGAAGATTCTGCTCAATTTGGCCGAAGTGTCTTACATCGACAGCTCGGGCCTGGGGGAACTGGTAGCCGCCTTCACCACAGTCTCAAATAACGGCGGCCAGCTCAAGATGCTCAATCTGACAAAGCGAGTGAAGGATTTATTGCAGATCACGAAGCTGTATACGATCTTCGATATACACGATGATGAAGCTCACGCTCTTCGAAGCTTCGCCTCTGCTTCTGCGACCACTTAGTCGATGGGCCGGTATGGCTTTTCCGGGCTTTCCCTAAATCCGGTTGTCGGCAGGATTGGACCGGCCCGCAACAGGAGGTCAGTTTGCAGCGGACCGAAGCGTCGCGGCTCGATATCGTGTTCTCTTGAATCGTGGCCGCATGGCTGAACGAATGTATGGTCGTTGAGAGGCGGAAAACAATGAATTTTGTCTACTACAGAAACGCACCGGGTACCGTTCCGACACACGATTACGTCGGTGTACCCTTTAACAGGACTCCGAGGCAGGCAGTCCGTGAACACGGTGGTCCCGAGGCGGTATTCGTACATCTTTTCTCCAATGAAGATGAGGCGAAGCTTCGCAAGTTACAAGATACCGAGCGAAAGTGAGGACTCAAGCCCGAGCCCACACCATGGTCGGCAATCCGGCACTTGGCCGGCAACCGAGGTTGGCCGAGGTTTCGGGAGTTGCGGCGTTATTGGTGCGATAACGTTGGCGCGTCGCTGCTGCCGCCCCGATTCCATCGAAACTTCGCAATCAACGGAGCCCGCCTCACTCGTTGACGGCCCGTTCTCAGTGAATTTCAACCACCGTCTGGAACAGTTGCGGCGGCAGCGTGATGCCGCACGTCTGGAGCCGCGCGTAAAACTTGGGGCGAATGCCGGTTGCTCGGAAACGCCCTACCACTTTGCCAGATTCGCTGATTCCGGTTTTCTCAAAGAGAAAAATGTCCTGCAGCGTGATAATGTCCTGTTCCATCCCGACTACCTCGGTGATATGCGTGATGCGCCGCGTTCCATCACTGAAGCGCGAGGTCTGAATAAACAGATCGACCGCCGAGGCGATCTGCGAGCGAATCGAGCGGATGCCCATATGGGAATTCGCCATCCCCACCATCACCTCAAGCCTCCCCAGCCCGTCGCGCGGTGTGTTGGCATGCAGCGTGGTGAGCGATCCATCGTGGCCCGTGTTCATGGCCTGCAGCATGTCGAGCGCTTCTTCGGCGCGCACCTCGCCCACGATGATGCGGTCGGGGCGCATGCGCAGCGCGTTGATCACCAGTTGCCGGATATGGATCGCGCCCGTTCCTTCCACGTTGGCGGGCCGCGTTTCCATGCGCGCCACGTGCGTCTGCTGCAGCCGCAGCTCCGCGGCATCTTCGATGGTTACAATGCGCTCGTCTTCCGGGATGTACGACGAAACCGCGTTCAGCAGCGTGGTCTTTCCAGAGCCGGTGCCGCCGCAGATCAGGATGTTCAGCCGCGCTTTGACGCACCCTTTCACCAGCTCCAGCATTCCTTCCGTGAGGGCGAGCTTGGCGACCAGGTCTTCGCCCTTCAGCGCGTGGCGTCCGAACCGGCGGATGGAGAGCAGCGGCCCGTCGACGGCGACCGGCGGAATTGCCGCGTTCACACGCGAGCCGTCGGGCAAGCGGGCATCCACCAGCGGCGAGGATTCGTCCACCCGGCGCCCGATGCGCGACACGATCTTTTCAATGATGCGCAGCAGGTGGGCATCGTCTTTGAATTCCACCGGAGTGCGATATAGTTTGCCGGCGCGCTCTACATAGACCAGGTGCGGCGTGGTCACCAGGATATCCGACACCGTGGGATCAGCCAGCAGCGGCTCCAGCGGGCCCAGCCCGAACACTTCGTCCAGGATCTCTTCAATCACCCTGTCTTTTTCTACTAGGCTCAGGGGCGCTTTCTGCTCTTCCACCAGCCGCGCCACGGCTGATCGAACTTCCGTGAGGACGCGCTCCCCCGCCATCGAAGAGAGCGCCTCGAGATTGATCCGGTCCAATAACTTCCGGTGCAGCGTGAATTTCAATTCCTGATATTCCGGAGTCGACTCTTCGTGCCTGAATAGCCGGTTCACCCAACCCGTTTCGCGGCGATCTTCTATCTTTGAGAATGGATTCGATACGGCTGGCATGGTGCCTTCCTTTTTCCGAACAGTGCGAAGCGGCGTGCCCTTCGCGTACACTAGGCAGGGATTGCGTGTGGAGTCGGGTTTCGCCTCAAGGCTGGGCGTCACAGAGCAGACGCGCCCCCCACGGTGCGCGCGTGTCTTGCCAGACGCAGAGAGGGACCATGTCGGCGGCGCGCAAGACGAAGAGAGTAGCGCCGGTGGGCTTGACCATTACCCAACGTAAGCTACGATGCCAGTCTCGCACAAGTACGCTTTGGAGAACACCTCAGGACGAGCCAAGTCGCAAGTTGGAATCCACAGTTCCTCTTGACTCTCCCTCCGCGTACCCATCGCCATATGGCAATCTTACGATCAAACATTCTCGATGGAAACTGTTTTCTGACTTCCACCCCGGACTGCTAACCTATCCTCAGCGAATTTGTCAGCGGCGCTCCCCACAAGAATCCCAAAACGAGCGCCGAACATTCCGCGCTAAGAGCCCGCCCACGGAGAACGTAGCAAAGATGCGCGCCCTGTGGTGTGAGTCAAGTCGAACTCAAGTCATTCGCTGATGGAATCGGCAATTCTGGTGTTGCGGCTTTGCCGAATCCGTAAGGTAGGAAGGCTGGTTAACAACTGCGCTTACGCTGCCGTCGGGTTTAGGTTCCAGTTCCCGCGAGGGAGTGTAGGTTCAAGTCCCATCATCCGCACCAGAGTTACTTCCCCACCATGTGCTTGGAGTCTCTCTCGCCTTCGAGGCAGGCGTACTCGAGCAGATCGGAATCGGGCTGCAGGGCCAGCTCGATTGTCACGGTCCACGGCTTGGTGTAGGCCTTGGGGTCATCGACGGTCATCTCCAGCTCCATCGAGCCGAAGTTGAGGCGGTGGAAGCGCTCGGTGATCTTGGCGGCGCTGGTGAGCGGGCTGCCATCGTAATCGGCCCAGAGGCCGTCGCGGAAGCCGATCGTTTCCACCGCCAGGTTGCCGCCCATCCACTTGCCTGTCGAATAGCCGTTCCAGGAGGGCTGTGGGTCTTTGGGGAGAGGCCGGCCGTCGAGGAAAATCTGCCTGTATTCCATGTCCCGCTCGTGCAGGATCGCCAAGTAGCCCGGCGCCTGGACAAAGCGTCGCGGGAACGGATGCGTGTTCATCTGGAGTATTCCGAGCGGCATGCAGTGCACATCCGGGTTGTCCTTGCTGTGATCGGCGAAACGCTGGTTGCGCGCGGCGGCGGCCCATGTCTGGTAGGGAAGGCCGCCGGGAATGACGGAACCGAAATCCCAGAAGGGGCCGGTGGCGGTCAACTGGCCGTCGAGGCTCTCGTCGAGAGCGCGCCGCCGCACCGGCGCCCAAATGCCGGACAGATCCGGCTTGCCGTCTTTGGTGCGCGGGGCCGAGGCCTTGAGATTGGGGGAACCATCCGGTTGGCGAGGCATCCCCACGGTGGGATAATTCAGCCATTGGGCCGGTAGCAGCGAGGCGGTCACCCAACTCGCCACCAAGATCCAGGTGTTCCTACGGACCGCAGGTGTCATCTCAGTTGCGGCCAGTATACACCGAACGGACACGGCTATCGGCGCGCGGCACGGCGTGTGGGTGAGGAGCGCGCGGCTTGGACACGGCCTCGGCTTCGACGCCGCCGGGCGCATTCGTCCAGGCAGCAGTCGCGGCGGAGGTCCAGGCCGGTCGGGAATTTGCCCTCAGTGAACCGGAGACCGGCGAGCCAGATGTAACACCGGGTCAAACTGGTTAACAGGTCGTCGGGCAAAGAACTCAGATAATTCCGGAAACTGATCAATTGATTCGGATGGTTCATAGCGTTCCTCTCGCGCATACGCGCAAAAAGTGAAGAGATCCCGCCAAAAAAATTCTGCCGAGTTTTCTTGGCGGCGGCCGGGATGTGACAATAGAGACACTCGGGAGGAGCGCGATGGAATCGGTTTGGCGCGATGTGAAGTATGGGTTCCGAACGCTGGTGCGGACACCCGGATTCACGCTGGTGGCGGTGCTCTCGCTGGCGCTGGGAATCGGCGCGAACACGGCGATCTTCACGCTCACGAACGCCGTATTCTTAAATCCGCTGCCGGTGCGGGAGCCCGCTCGGGTACTGGAACTGTTCACCGTGGATCACGCGACGAAGAGCGCGGTGGCGAACCTGACGCGCACGCCGATGTCATTCCTGAACTACAAGGATTTTCGGGATCAGAACCGCGTGTTCGACGGGCTGGCCGCGTTCTTTCCAGCCGCTGTCACGATGACCGGGCGGGGAGACCCGAAGCCGGAAACCGCGATGCTGGTATCGGCGAATTACTTCGACGTGCTGGGAGTCAACACGGCGCTGGGACGCACGTTCTCGCCGGGAGAGGACCGGCAAGAGGGTGGGAGTCCGGTGACCGTGCTGAGTTGGCCGATGTGGCAGAGGCTGTTCGGCGGCGACCCCGGCGCGATCGGGAAGACGGTGGAGTTCAACGCGCTGGCGTACACCGTGATCGGTGTAATGCCCCAGGGATTCAAAGGCACTCTAACTGTGATCAACCCCGACCTCGCCTTCGTTCCGATGAGTATGCACGCGGAGGCGCTGCCGGGTCCGCTGGAGGCTGTGTTCAACGAACGCCGGATGCGGATGATCAGCGTGTTCGGCAGGCTGAAGTCCGGCGTTTCGCAAGCGCAGGCCACCGCGGCCGCGCAGACCATCGCGTCTCAATTGGAGCGGGAATATCCGGCAGCGAACGGAGGCCGCGGGGTGGAAGTGGATACGCTCGCCAACGCGGCCCTGGGTTTTCTGCCCCGCAACCAGCTGGTGTTGGCAGGTGTGGCGCTTTCGGCGGTGGTGGCGTTGGTGCTGCTAGTTGCCTGCGTGAATCTGGCGAACCTGCTGCTGGCGCGATCGGCGCGGCGGGCGCGCGAGATGGGAATTCGGACCGCTCTGGGGGCGGAGCGTAGCCGGCTGGTGCGCCAATTGTTAACGGAGAGCCTGCTGCTGTCCCTGGCCGGTGGGTTGGCGGGGCTGGCGCTCGGATCGGCCGGATCGCAATTGCTGTGGTCGTTCCGGCCTGTGTTTCTGCAGGCGAACAGTCTGCCGATTCCGATGGACTGGCGGGTTTTCGCGTTCACGGCAGCGGTTACGCTGTTTACCGGGATTCTGTTCGGCGTGATTCCCGCGGTGCGGATCTCGATCGGGGATTTGGGCGAACTGTTGAAGAGCGGCGGCGGCCGCGGGGGAACTGAAGTCTTCACGCGCAGCCGGCTGCGGAGCGCGCTCGTGGTGGGCCAGGTTGCCTTGGCGCTGGTAGCGCTGGCGGGAGCGGGCCTGTTCATCCGGAGCATGGATCACGCGGAGAAGACCAACCCGGGTTTCGAGACGAACAACCTGTTCGCGTTTAATTTCGATATCGGACCGCAGCGGTTCATGCCGGAGCGCGGCCGAGAATTTCTGCGGAGTATCCTGGACCGGGCGGCTCAGGCGCCTGGTGTACATTCCGCCGCGCTTGCTGCCAACCGGCCGCTCGCCGGCGGCGGCTTGCTTGGGACTTTGCTCAAAGAAGGGGAGGACGATCCCAACCGCGGACTCCTGGCCTTGATCAACGAGGTGTCGCCGGACTACTTCGAGACGATGCGCATCCCGATCCTCGAGGGGCGCGGGCTAACGCCATTCGACCGGCAGGGATCGGCACGTGTTGCCGTGGTGAGCCAGGCGATGGCGCAACACTTCTGGCCGGGGGAGAGCGCGATCGGGAAACGGTTCCGGTTCCGCATCGAGCAGGATTACGCCCAGGTGGTCGGCGTGGCAGCGAACGCCGTGACCCTGGTGATTGGCGAGCGGCCGCAGCCGGTGGCGTACTATCCGGTCGATCAACGGTACCAATCGGCAATGGCGGTGCTGGTGCGGACCGACGCCAATCCGGCGGCAGTGATGCCGGGCGTGCTCAAGCGGGTGCAGTCGCTGAACGCGAACATGGCGCTGACCAATCCGCAGACCGTGCAGGAAGGCATCGCGGCGGGCCTGTGGGCGCCGCGCATGGGCGCGGCGCTGTTCGGTATCTTTGGCCTGCTGGCGGTGGCGTTGGCTTCGGTGGGGATCTACGGCGTGATGGCGTACAACGTGGCGCAGCGGACGAACGAAATCGGCATTCGCATGGCGATGGGGGCGCGGCCCGGCGACGTGATGCACCTGGTGGTGGGCCACAGCATGCGGCTGGCGGCAACCGGGATCGCGGCCGGCATTGTCGTCGGGATCGGCGTCACTCGCCTGCTGGAGGGCTTGCTGTTCGACGTGCAGGCCTACGATCCACTGACGTACGCAAGCGTGAGCGCTCTGATCGCGGTGGTGGCGTTCCTGGCCGGCTGGCTGCCGGCGCGCCGCGCGGCGCATATCGATCCGGTCGTGGCGCTGCGGGTGGAGTAACCGCGGGGGCGAGCAGCGGCGATGACGGCGGACCCTAGCTCGGTTTCCGTTTGCCGGCTCTGCCCGCAGCGAAAATGGATGCGATCTCCTGTGGCGATAACGCGCGGTTATAGATGCTCGCTTCGTCCAATTCGCCATGCATCCGGCGGATTTCGCCCAGCGGACCCGGAATTCTTCCCATAAAGAAGAACATACCGCCCGGTGTGTTGATCTCGAAGTTTTGACGCCTCGCTACCGGTACGCCGTCCAGGAATAGAACGATGCCGACATTCGTCCCTCCGAGGTTAGTAACTGCTACGTGGTGCCACCCCTGGCGCTCCGTGGTGAGATGAAGCGGCGAACAGAAGCGGGCCCGCTAATTGATCCTCCTAAGGACTCCAGGCTAGAGCGTTCCCATAAGGCGGCTGATATTCTCCGATCAGATGGAAGGTCTGAGCAAACATGCCGAAGTTGCCGTAGCC
>CAYTJD010000197.1:0-100563 GCA_964438005.1 uncultured Solibacteraceae bacterium
GCGACGATCCCAACTGGCGCGACCTGGTGTTGTACTACGAGTACTTTCATGGGGACAACGGATCGGGAGTCGGTGCGAGTCACCAGACCGGCTGGACGGGACTGATCGGCAAATTGATGCAACAGAGCGGAGAGCCCTTGGAACATCGGACTGCGGCGCGCATCGAAGAAGGCGCGTCACCGGAAATTCTGGAAGGAGTACTGTCATGAAAGCCATCGCCGTGATCCCTGGCAAATCCGGCAGCGTCCATTTGGCCGAAATGCCTCGTCCTTCGGCAACCGAGATCTCCGGCGGCCGCGGCGTGCTCGTCAAAGTCCTGCGGGTCGGTGTGGACGGAACGGATAAAGAGATCAATGCCGCCGAATACGGCGCCGCACCGGAGGGATTCAACTTCCTGGTCATTGGCCACGAGAGCTTCGGCCGTGTCGAAGAGGTCGGTCCGAATGTCACCGAGTTCCAGCCTGGCGATTATGTGGTTGCCACCGTGCGGCGTCCCGGATCCAGCATCTACGATCAAATCGGCAACCCGGACATGACTACCGACGACACCTATTTCGAGCGCGGCATTAACTTGGGCCACGGGTATCTGGCCGAGTACTACGCCGAAAGCGCCGATTTTCTGGTCAAAATCCCGCAAGGGTTGAAACACGTGGGCGTGTTGCTCGAGCCGTTCACGGTGGTGGAAAAGGGGATCGCACAGGCATTCGAGATCCAGAGGCGCCTGAAGGTGTGGCGCCCCTGGCGCGCTGCGGTCATGGGCGCCGGAGCCATCGGCCTCCTGGCCACGGCGGCCCTGCGTATGCGCGGCCTGGAGGTATCCACCTTCGCGCTCGCCCCCAAGCCCAATCGGAACGCTTCTTTGATTGAAGACATCGGCGCCCGCTACGTCGTTACCGGAGAGACTCCAATTTCGAAAGCCGCGGCTGCCTTCGGGCCGTTCGACATCATCTTCGAGGCCACGGGCTTCTCCCCCGTTGTCTTCGAAAGCATGCAGGCGCTGGGAAAAAACGGCGTCCTAGTACTGTCGAGCGTCACCGGCGGCGACCGCAAGGTCGAAGTTCCGGCGGACCGCATCAACCTGCAATTCGTACTCGGAAATAAGGTCATGGTCGGAACCGTGAATGCCGGCCGCGAACATTTTGAGGCGGGAGTCCGCGACATGGCACAAGCCGAGGCCGAGTATCCGGGATGGCTATCGCGGCTGCTAACCGACCCCGTTAAGGGGTTGGAAAACTATTCGTTGCTATTCGACAAGCTGACGCATCCAAACGGCGCTATCAAGGTATTCTGCGAAGTCGCGGATCTGTGAGGTGTCCATGATTCGATTCAACGAAACCATCTGTCGCGATCTGAACACGTCGGCTAAACGCGAATGGCTCGAAACCAACGGTCTGGGAGGCTTCGCGTCCTCGACAATCTCCGGCATCAATACGCGCCGGTATCACGGGCTTCTCGTAGCCGCCACGAAACCTCCGGTCGGCCGCATGGTCTTGTTGTCGAAAGTTGAGGAGACTCTGATCATCAACGGCCGCCGCCACGAACTGTCCGCCAACCGGTATCCGGGTGTGGTGCATCCGCAGGGCTATCAGTATCTGAAAGAGTTTCGGCAAGATCCATTTCCGGTGTTCGTCTACCAGGTGGAAGACGTGGAACTCGAGAAATCGGTCTTCCTGGTGCATGGCGAGAACACGACCGTCGTGCAGTATGCGGTTCGTGGCACAGGCGATGCCCCATGCACGCTGGAGTTGCGGCCGTTGATCGCATTTCGCGACTACCACAACACCACCCATGCGAATGAAGCGCTCAATCCCGCCTGCGAAACTGGGCCGGGCTCGCTCAAATTCACGCCCTACGCAGGCTTGCCGCCGCTTTTTCTCGCGCACGATGACGCGGCAATCCGGCCGACGGGGGACTGGTACCGGAGCTTCGAGTATGACGTGGAGCGCGACCGGGGCCTGGATTTCCAGGAGGATCTCTTCAATCCATGCGCGCTGGTATTGGATCTGAATCGGAATGCGCGGCCGGCCTGGATTGCTTCGACCGAGGCGCACTCATCATCAACAGCCGATTCCCTGCGGGACCGCGAAATCAAACGCCGGCAAGCCCTCTTCGAAAGTGCTCCTATGGACGACCCCTTCGTGCGGTCCCTCGTGCTTGCAGCGGACCAGTTCATTGTGCAGCGTGGCCAAGAAAGCACCGTCATAGCCGGCTACCATTGGTTCAGCGATTGGGGCAGGGATACGATGATCGCGCTGCCTGGTTTGGCGCTGGCCACCAATCGACCGGACGTTGCACGAAGTATTTTGCTGTCCTTCGCCCTGCACGTCGATCGGGGCATGCTTCCAAATCGTTTCCCGGATGCGGGTGAGGCGCCTGAATACAATACAGTCGACGCCACTCTTTGGTTCTTCGAGGCGGTCCGTGCTTTCGTTGAGAAAACCGGCGACTACGAGTTCATCCGGAAGAGCCTCTACCCCGTGCTGGCTGATATCGTCTCCTGGCACGAGCGTGGCACCCGCTATGGGATTCGCGTAGACGCGGATGGCTTACTGTGCGCGGGCGAGCCAGGCGTTCAGTTGACCTGGATGGATGCCAAGATTGGCGATTGGGTGGTGACCCCTCGTCAGGGCAAACCGGTCGAGATTCAGGCGCTGTGGTACAACGCACTCCGCATAATGGAAGATTTGGCGGAGGCATACGGATACGATTCTGACCGGGGCCGGTATGCGGATATGGCGGAGCGGACACGGACTGCTTTCGCGTCGCTCTTTTGGAACGAATCGGAGGGCTGCCTATTCGATGTGGTGGATGGAGAATATCGCGATGGCGCCATCCGGCCGAATCAGATTTTCGCAGTGAGCCTGATTCACCAGATGCTATCGCCCGAGCAGGCCCGTTCGGTTGTCAGCGTGGTGCAGCGAGAATTGCGAACTCCATATGGTTTGCGCAGCCTGGCCCCCAGCGATCCAGCGTACCGAGGAAGATACGATGGAGACCCACACAGCCGCGACAGCGCCTACCACCAGGGAACCGTCTGGCCTTGGCTCCTAGGTCCGTTTCTGAGAGCTTACTTGCAGGCGAACAACCACTCGCAAACGGCCCGGGTGCAGGCGGAACAGTGGCTTGCCGCCTTAAAGGCTTATGTTGAGAGCTCGGGCGTCGGGCAGGTCCCAGAGGTCTTCGATGGAGACGCACCCCACCGTGCGGGAGGCTGCATGGCGCAGGCTTGGAGCATCGCTGAACTACTCCATACCTACGTCGAACACATTTGTAGCCGACCCCGCTCTAGACCGAAACGAACCCAAGCTGTAGCTGCGTCGATTTGATCGCTGAATACGAAGGAGCCCGAACCGTGTTTAGCCCAGCTTTAGCACCTGAATGCGGACCGCCGACTGATCCGCTCCGCGCTGTGACCTCAGCATCAGTTCTGGTCTAGGCGCAACCATTGGGAGCCTCCCCGTCGGTGAATAGCAACGCTCACGGCCATTACGAAGGAACAGCGCGCGAAAGAACACTGAATTTTGGCATGTGCTCTTCGCAACAGTCCCGCACATTATTGCTGAGGCAAGCGACAAGGAGGGTGTTGAAATGTCCGGAGGCCACCAAAACGGCCGGGAGCCGAAGACCATGATTGTGACGGGTGCGTCCCAGGGGATCGGCGCGGCATCCTATCGCCGGCGTCAACAATTCCGTGCCAATTATCACCAAGGGCGGCCTGGAGGCAATCACACGATGCCTGGCGCTGGAATACGCTAAAGATTCGATCCGCTTCAACGCAGTTGCGTCAGGGGTGGTGGACACTCCCATGCATGCGAAGACGCCTCACGATTTCATGAAGGGCTTGTCGCCGATGGGCCAGATTCCAGACGTGGATGGCGTCGTCGACGGGGTCATTTATCTCATTGAGGCCCGGCATGTGACCGGGGAAGTGTTGCACTTGGACGCGGGTGCGCACAACGGCAAGTGGTAAAGGAATCCGGGTAGAGCTGATAAACGAGAATTTCAGGAGGAGTTATGGCAACTACGAGGGTTGTGGCTTCGACGATGAAAGTGGTGCGGGTTTCCAAGCCGGGTGCGGATTTTGAAATTGTGGAGCGCGAGGTTCCGCAGCCGGGGATGGGCCAGGTGCGGATCAAGGTACAAGCCTGCGGGGTCTGTCACAGCGACGCGTTCACCAAGGAGGGCCAGTGGCCTGGGATCCAGTATCCGCGCGTCCCGGGGCACGAAGTCGTGGGCCTCATCGATGAGGTGGGCCCCGGCGTCTCGGGGTGGAACCTGGGACAGCGTGCCGGCGTTGGATGGCACGGCGGGCAGGACGGCACGTGTCTTTCGTGCCGGCGCGGTGATTTTCGGAATTGCCGGAACCTGAAAATCCCGGGTATCAGCTATGACGGCGGATACCAGCAGTATATGCTGGCGCCGATCGAAGCGCTGGTGGCGATACCGGAGAGCCTCAAGGCTGCCGACGCGGCGCCGCTACTCTGCGCCGGAATCACTACCTTCAACGCACTGCGTCACAGCGGGGCCCTGCCAAGCGATTTGGTGGCGGTGCAGGGTATTGGCGGTCTCGGCCACCTCGGCATTCAGTTTGCGAGCAAATTCGGTTACAAGGTCGCGGCGATCGGCCGCGGACCGGAGAATGCGGCTTTCGCGAAAAAACTGGGAGCAAGTGTCTACATCGACAGCCAAGCGACGAAGCCGGCGGAGGAATTGCAGAAGCTGGGAGGGGCTCAGGTGATTCTGGCGACGGCCCCAAACTCTAAAGCAATGTCGGAGTTGGTCGACGGTCTGGGGCCTAACGGCAAACTCCTCGTGATCGGAGCCGCATTCGAGCCCATCGAAGTGTCGCCCGTTCAGTTGATAGTGGGGAGCAAAACGATTCAAGGCTGGGTGGCCGGAACTCCAACCGATTCCGAAGATACGCTGCGCTTCGCCGAATTGACCGGGGTGCGCGCGATGATCGAGACGTATCCGCTCGAACAGGCCAGCGAAGCTTACGCGCGGATGATGAGCGGAAAGGCGCAGTTCCGCGTCGTGCTGACGATGTAAGAACGAATGAACTGAGGGTCGACACAAGAGCATGCTCACGACTGGCCGAGATCGTGAGTTGAGGGTTCAAGATGGACGATCAGAAAAAGAAGGAGCCGTATTCCGGAGTGCGAGATGAAGAGATCCGTGGGGCCCTGGATCAGCATTGGGCCGCGTCCGACGCCAACGATTTTGAAGCGGAGCACCGCATCTATCACGAGGACGCGGTGCTGGAATACCCGCAGTCCGGTGAGCGAACCCGCGGGCGACGCAATATACAGAACCAACGCGCCAGCCAGCCGAGCAAGAAGCGGTTTACGGTCCGCCGAATTATTGGCGGTGGTGATCTTTGGATCACCGAATTCATCCTGACCTATGATGGCAAGCCGTCCTACACCGTAAGCATCATGGAGTTCCGCGACGACAAGGTTGCGCGAGAAACACAGTACTTTGCGGATCCATTCGCGGCTCCGGCATCGCGCGCGCAATGGGTCGAACGGATGGATAACCCGGCGCTTACGCGACGGGGCTGAGCAGCCAAACGCGGCAGAGCCCTCAAGCAGCGCGGAGGGAGTCCTGGGCCGGGGCCGAGGGCGTCGGCACCGGATCGTGCCATCCTCCGGGCGGGGCAATCGACTGACATGCTTCCGGGGGTCCCCAGGTTCGAGGATCGTAGGCATAGACCGGCGTGTTCGCGCGCAGCGCCGGGTCTACGATACGCCAGGCTTCTTCGACGTAGTCCTCGCGGGCAAACAGGGTTGTGTCGCCGGCGATCGCGTCGCTAAGGACTCGCTCGTAGGCGTCCATTTCGTTCGCTTCCGGATGATGATTTGCGACCATCTCGGTGGGCTGACCAGTGTTCGCGGCCGGAGACAACACCATCATCCCGAGAGCGATCGTGACATCCGGACTAATTCGGAAGCGGAAGTAATTGGCGGAGAGGCCCGCGGCGCCGTAGAGATTTGGCGGGCACCGCAGGCGAATGAGGATTTCCGTACAGGTCACCGGCATTTGCTTGCCCGCCCGAATATAGAACGGAACGCCCTGCCAGCGCCACGAATTCACTTCCAGCTTGAGCGCGGCAAACGTCTCTGTGTGCGAGGTAGGGGCGACGCCGGCCTCGTCTTTGTAGCCGCGAAACTGGCCGCGGACCAGACTCTTCTCATCGATGGGCGCAATGGCCTTCAGCACCTTGACCTTTTCATCACGAACCGACTCGCTATCCACGCGGACCGGAGGCTCCATCGCCAGATTGCTCAAAATCTGAAAGATGTGGTTCTGGATGACGTCGCGGATGGCCCCGGTACGGTCGTAGAAGGCGCCTCTGCCCTGAACTCCGAAATCCTCAGCCATGGTGATCTGAATGCTCTCCACATGCGACCGATTCCAGAGTGAATCCGGGAAAAGATTGGCGAACCGGAAGTAGAGCAGGTTGCGCACGGGCAATTTTCCCAGATAGTGATCGATGCGGAAAACTCCGTTTTCGGGAAAGGTTCGCAGCAGAATCCGATTCAGGTCGCGAGCTGACTCCAGGTCGGTGCCGAACGGCTTCTCGACGATGACGCGCGCGTCAGAGCAACCCAACTTCCCCAGCTGCTCTGTGACCAACGCGAACAAAGCCGGCGGGATGGCCAAGTAGAAGGCGGGACGCGCCGCGGAGTTTAGTTGTTTTTGAAGCTCCTGAAATGTCGCTCGATCCTGATAATCGCCGCTGACGTAGCGCAGCAGCCGGGACATGCGATCGAAAGCGTCGCGATCGAGGCCGCCGTAGCGTTCGACGCTCTCTTTCGCGCGGGCGCGCAGCTGATCGAGACTCCAACCAGCCTTCGCGACACCGATGATCGGAATGTCAAGATTGCCTCGCTTGACCATCGCCTGCAGCGCCGGGAAGATCTTTTTGTACGCTAAATCACCGGTAGCGCCGAAGAAAACCAGTGCGTCGGAATGAGGGCCGTTCATGGTTGATCCTTTCAAGCCGCCTGCTTTTCCGGAGTCTTCTCCAGATGCCCGCCGAATTGAAAACGCATGGCGGAAAGCAGTTTGTTGGCGAAATCGGCTTCGCCGCGCGAGGTAAACCGCTCGTAAAGAGCGGCGGTCAAAACCGGCGCAGGGACGGCCTCGTCAATCGCCGCCTGAATCGTCCACCGTCCCTCGCCGGAATCCGAGACGCGGCCGGCGAACTTCGCCAAACCAGGATCCTCGACGAGGGAGGCCGCTGTGAGGTCGAGCAACCACGAGGCAATCACGCTGCCCCGGCGCCAGACCTCGGCAATATCGCGGAGGTTGAAATCGTATTGGTAGTGATCGGGGTGGACGAGAGGCGTAGTTTCCGCATCGACGGTTCCCGCCCGCTTGCCGATATTGGCTTCGCGCAGAATACCGAGACCTTCGGCATAGGCCGCCATCACTCCGTATTCGATGCCGTTATGAACCATCTTGACGAAATGGCCCGCACCGTTACGGCCGCAATGCAGATAGCCGAGTTCGGCTGTGCCATCAACCTTTTCGCGGCCGGGGGTGCGCGGAATGTTGCCGGTGCCCGGGGCCAGCGCCCGGAAGATGGGATCGAGGTGCTCGACAATTTTCGTCTCGCCGCCGATCATCATGCAGTAACCGCGCTCGAGGCCCCAGACACCGCCGCTGGTGCCGACATCGACATAATAAAGATCCTTGCAGGCGAGTTCATGAGCCCGCCGGATGTCGTCGATGTAATAGGAGTTGCCGCCATCGATGAGGATGTCCCCTACGTTCAGGAGCGGTACCAGAGTGGAAATGGTCTCGTCCACGACCCCGGCGGGCACCATGAGCCAGATCGCCCGCGGCCGTTCGAGCCGATCGACGAAATCCATCATATGTTCCGTGCCTTTGGCGCCTTCAGCGGCGAGCTCGTCCATTGCTTTTTGTGAACGGTCATAGACCACGCACTCGTGGCCGCCCCGGATAAGACGGCGGACCATGTTGGCGCCCATCCTTCCCAGTCCAATCATTCCGATTTGCATATAGTCGCTCCTTCGGCGGCAGGCCTGCTAAAACCCGCGATGTTATGAATTTTGTTTGAGCTTGCGGTACCGGCGAATCAAGTTATTGGTGGAGCTGTCGTGCGTCAGCTTGGGCTCTTCCTGGCTTTCAAGCTCGGGAATAATGCGTTTGGCGAGGACCTTGCCGAGCTCCACGCCCCACTGATCAAACGAATCGATATTCCAGATGACGCCTTGCGTAAATACACTGTGCTCGTAGAGCGCCACGAGCTTGCCGAGAATCTCCGGCGTCAGGCGCTCAGCGAGGATGATATTCGACGGGCGATTGCCCTCGAAAACCCGATGCGGTACCAGCCAATCCGGCGTGCCCTCGGCCTTGACCTGTTTCGGAGTTTTGCCGAAAGCCAGAGCCTCGGTCTGCGCGAAGACGTTGGCGATCAGCATATCGTGATGCTGGCCGAGCGGATTCAGCGGCTGGGCGAACGCGATGAAGTCGCAAGGAATGAGCCGAGTCCCCTGATGAATCAGCTGATAGAAAGAGTGCTGGCCGTTGGTTCCCGGCTCGCCCCAGTAGACGGGGCCTGTGTCGGATTTGACTGCCGCTCCGTCGAGTGCGACGCGCTTGCCATTGCTCTCCATGGTCAACTGCTGCAGGTAGGCCGGGAATCGCTTGAGGTATTGATCGTAGGGGAGGACAGCGACCGTTTGCGCACCGAAGAAGTCGTTGTACCAGATGGACAGAAGGCCCATGATGACCGGCAGATTGCATTCGAAGGACGCGGTTCGAAAGTGTTCGTCCATCTCGTGGAAGCCGTCGAGCAGGCCGCGGAAATTCTCGGGACCGATGGCAAGCATGGTCGACAGGCCAATGGCGGAATCCATCGAATAACGCCCGCCGACCCAGTCCCAGAACTCAAACATATTGGTGGTGTCGATGCCGAACTTCGCCACTTCCGCACTATTCGTCGAAACGGCTACGAAGTGCCGGGCCACAGATTTTTCATCACCGCCAAGCTGCGCCAGCGACCAGGCGCGGGCGGACTGCGCATTGGTCATTGTCTCCAGGGTGGTGAACGTTTTTGAGGAAACAATGAATAATGTTTCGGCGGCGTCCAAATCGCGAACGGCCTCGTAGAGATCGGTTCCGTCGACATTGGAAACGAAACGGAAGGTCATATCGCGCTGGCTATAATGCCGCAGCGCTTCGTAGGCCATGACTGGTCCGAGGTCGGACCCGCCGATGCCAATGTTGACGACATTACGAATCCGCTTGCCCGTATGACCCTTCCAGGCGCCGCTACGAACCTGGTCACTAAACCCGGCCATTCGTTCGAGGACCGCGTGGACCTGGGGAATCACGTTCTGACCGTCGACGATGACGGAGGCACCGGCCGGCGTCCGGAGAGCGGTGTGGAGGACGGCGCGGTTTTCCGTGACGTTGATCTTACTCCCCGAAAACATCGCCTCGATCCGCTTCGCAAGCCCGGCTTCGCGGGCCAGCCGGAACAGAAGCTCGAGCGTTTCATCGGTAATACGGTTTTTCGAATAATCGAGCTCGATGCCCACATCCGACACAGTGAGACGTTCGCCGCGAGTGGAGTCATCAGCGAAGAGATCGCGCAAATGCAGATTTCGAACCTTTTTATAGTGAGATTGGAGCGCCTTCCAGGCAGGGCTGCCAACGACCGATTGCGTCCCGGGCGTCACTTCGATTGCTTCCATCTTTTCTTGCTCCTCTAATTCAATGATCGCAGCCAGAGTGATTCGATTTGGCGATGGGGCCGCTTCAGAATTGAGTTTACGCCGCCCCGGCGGTTTCGCGAATGGCGGCACTCTTCGAGGCGATCACGCCCATCAGCTCGGTCCAGGATTTGACGAAGGCTTTGGCTCCCTCGTCTTGGAGTTGCGCTGCCAGGCGATCGACATCGATCCCGGCCTTGGCGAACTGCGCGAGCACCTCCTCGCTATCGCCACCATCGGCCGGGAGAGCCGACCCCAATTCCGTGTGTTGCGCAAGCGCTTTCAGAGTCGCTTCGGGCATGGTATTCACGGTGAACGGAGCGGCGAGCGCTTTCACGTACAAAATGTCCAGCGCGTGGGGGTCCTTGGTTCCGGTGCTGGCCCAGAGCAACCGTTGCGGTTTCGCCCCGGCGTTGTAAGCGCGCTGCCAGCGCGGCGAACCCAACAGACTCCGGTATGCCTGGTAGGTACGCAGGGCGACGGCGATACCGAGACGAGTGCGAAGTGACTCGGGGACCTTACCCGCGACCGCCACGTCCCAGCGGCTCACGAAGACCGAAGCGACCGAGGCCACGTTGGGATCGAGGCCGGCATCAATACGCCGTTCGACACCTCGTAGAAAGGCCTCCGCGGAGGCAAGATATTGCTCACGCGAGAACAGAAGCGTTACGTTCACCGGTATCCCTGCAAAGATGGCCTCCTCGATGGCGGGCATGCCTTCTTTCGTGCCGGGTATTTTAATGAACAGGTTGGGCTGCCCTGCCCGGGCGTACAGATCTTTCACCTCGCGCAGCGTGCTGGCGGTGTCGTGGGCCAAAAGCGGAGATACCTCCAGGGAGACCCATCCGTCCACTCCGTCGGTCCGGTTGTAGACCGGCCGGAAAAGCTGGGCGGCCCGAGTGATGTCGGTCAAGGCCAGCCCAAAGAAAAGCTCCTCTCCGGTTTTTCCGGCTCGCAGTTGGTCGACGATGGCGGCATCGTACGCAGAGCTATTTTTGATCGCGTGATCGAAGATAGTCGGATTCGACGTGAGTCCCGTGACCGACAGATCGTCGATGTAGCGCTGGAGCGTGCCGCTGTCGAGCAGGTCGCGTGTAATATTGTCGAGCCAGATGCTCTGGCCGAGGTCGTGGAGCAATTGTGTCGCTTTCATGATGTCACCTCCGTTACTTCGAGGGCCGGCGGCTCGGAGTCCGCTATATCGAACCCAGAGCGGCCGGCTTGCGTTGTCAAATCGCGGAGCCAATCGAATGCCGGCGGGAGTAGCAACTCACCGGCCACCCGCCAGCGCCAGTTGCCTTCAGGCTTACCGGGCACGTTCATGCGTGCATCCGCGCCCAGGTTGAGCAGATCCTGCAAGGGAGCAATCGCCAGGGCGGCGGGCGATGACCAGGCCCAATGCATCAACTCGTGAGCCACGTCCCGGCTCTCGCCAGGCGCCCGCCGCAGGTACCCCCACAAAGTTTGGCGCTTCGGTTGCGGCAGCGAATCGAACCAGCCACGAGTCGTATTGTTGTCATGCGTGCCCGTATAAGCCACGGTGTTATGGACGTAATTTTGCGGCAGATGAGGATTTTGCGAATTGCCGTCGAGGGCGAACTGAAGAACGCGCATACCAGGTAGATTCTGAGAATCGCGCAACTGAATCACGTCCGGGGTGATCAGCCCCAGATCTTCGGCGATTAATGGCAAGGATCCCAGCTCCCGTCGCGCCGCGACAAAGAAATCCGATCCGGGACCCGGTAACCATTGCCCAATACGGGCGTCGGGCGCGCCCGCCGGCACGTGCCAGGCCGCAGCGAAGCCGCGGAAATGGAGACACCAGCGATAATTGGTGCGTCGAAGCGCATCCCAGCCGTAAAGCGGGTTGCCCCAAAGCTGACCGCCGGCGCTAAAGTAGTCGGGCGGCACGCCGGCAACGAATCGCGGCCGGTGTTGTTGGTCCAAAAGAAAAATCTCGGGGTTCGCCCAGACATCGCTGGAATCGGGCGAAACGAAAAAGGGCAGGTCGCCGATCAAACGCACACTCTTGGCGCGAGCGTACGCCTTAAGCCGCTCACCCTGGCGGAATATGAGGAACTGGGCGAAGCACACCCGATCGATGATCTCCGCAAGCGCGCGGCGCGCCTCGGCCAGCTTCGAAGGAATCCGCTCCACGAGTTCGATGGGCCAATTCAGAAAGCAAGAGCCATTGAGCTTGCCTTTCAGCGCTCGGAAAAGGGCATAATCTTTCAGCCAGTGCGCCTGATCGTTGCGGAACTGCTCAAACCGGGGGCGTAAATCGCGGTTCGCCCCCGCCGCAAACCGAGACCAGGCTATTTGAAGCAAGCGCCGCTTGTACGGAATGACCGTGTCGTAATCGATTTCATGAGACGGGAAGTCGCCCCGGCATTCGTCTTCCCGCAACAAGCCGTCTTCGATGAGCCACTCCGGGCTGACAAGGAGTTCATTGCCGGCAAACGAAGACAGGGGTTGATAAGGCGAGTTGCCATAGCCGGTGGGTCCGAGCGGCAACGCCTGCCCCCAACTCTGGCCAGCCCTATGGAGTTCGTCGATCCAGGCAATGGCCGCGGGCCCGACGTCACCGATACCGTACTTCGACGGGAGAGATGTGGCATGCAAGAGGAGGCCCGAAGCGCGATAGCCCGGCGGAAAGAGCTTCATGCCTGCATCTCCCTGATACCGATCCTTCAAACCGACGAGTCGAGCCATGGCGTACGGACTGGAGCAATCCATGCGGATTTGGCCATCATGATCCACCGTCATGAAAGAAAAAGTCGGGTCGATTACAGGGTTTACGACGGAGATATTCAGGTTGTAGATGGAGTTAATCGGCTCCCAGTACGGTTTGGCGGCACCGCCCAGCGGATCGACGCCGAGCTTGAGGCCGGCGTCGCGAATCGCGTCGATATCGACCACATTGCGGAGGTCGCGCACGTAGGGGATGACGAAATCCTCCTCGTGGGTGGTTTCGGCCTTTAGTGCGGCCGCGTACGGAATTCGCCGCACGGCGCGGTTTCCATCGCGAAGCAATTCATTCGCCCGATCTTCGATCCATTGCGTTGCGCCGGTGTCGGCCGGACCGCCGTTGGGCGGGTTGTATTTGAAGCCACCGTCTTGCGGGGGGTTGTGAGAGGGCGTGATGACGATGCCGTCGGCGAAATGGTTTTGGCGGCCGCGATTGCAGACCAGAATGGCGCGCGAGATGACCGGGGTTGGAGTCACGCCGCCGCTGCGCTGGATGATGGTGTCAACTCCGTTGGCTGCCAGAACTTCGAGCGCCATTCGTTGCGCGGCACTGGAGATTGCATGGGTATCCTTGCCCATGTAGAGGGGACCATCGATGCGGTGGGCAGCCCCCGATGCCCGCTGGTGCCGAACCGCACCAATTGAGCTCGACTACTCGAAGAATCGAGTAACCGGCGAGATACTTGTTCCAGCTCGCCCAGGACGCGGCGAGCACAGCGTATTTACTCAAGGCGTGATCTGGAACATTGATTCGTTCGACCGGTGGGGCGTGGAAACTCGGCAAGGCCCTCGTCCACCGCATTATTCCGGAACTTGATCGCACGGATGATCCGAAACTTGCGCACGCCAGTTCCACCAACAGTCTGATTCGCCGGTACCGCAAGCTTCGGGAGAATGCGTAAACACCGCAGGAAGACAGAGTAACTCTGCACCGGCCTATTCTGAACACAGAAGGAGACACGGTGTTGGAGTCCGCGTTAGGGTGATACCGGAGCGATTGGTCTCGCGGGTGTACACTCGACTGTGCCAACTATGCAAGTTTCTAGACGCCACCTCATCCGAATGGGAGCTGCCGTTGCGTCCGCACGCGCAGCCATCACGCAATCCGTCGGCCGCGACGCCTCCGAAGCCGGCATTAACCCGCTCAACTCAGGCCCAAACCGTCCCATCCTGCTCAAAGGCGGATCGATCGTCAGCATGGATGCGTCGGTGGGCGATTTAGCCCAGGGCGACATTCTCATTCAGGGCAAGAAAATCGCCGCGATCGGCGCAAATTTGAAGGTGTCCGGCCGGGCGCCGCGGGTCATCGACGCCTCCAACACGATTCTGATTCCCGGTTTCGTGGACTGCCATCGTCATTGCTGGGAAGGCGTGCTCCGCCGCATCATCCCGAACGGAGACATCGCTAAGTACACGGCCACCACGCATCAAGGATTCGGACAGTATTACCGTCCGCACGATGTATACGTAGGTAACCTGATTACCGCCCTGGGCTGCATCGACGCCGGGATCACCTGCATCATCGACAATTCTCACAATTCCCGCTCGGCCGCACATTCCGACGCTGCCGTACAAGCGCTGTTCGACTCCGGCATCCGCGCCGTGCACGCCTCTGGCGCTCCCCAAGCCGGGAATTGGGAGCACCAGTGGCCGCAGGATCTCGAGCGTTTGCAGAAGCGCTTCTTTACGTCCGATGACCAACTGGTGACGCTGCGCATGTTTTCCGGCCTGGACCGCACGAATTTTGCCGTTGCTCGGAACCTCGGAATGCGCATCACCACCGAATTCCAGGGTGCCGCGGGCCGCATGCTGGAACAGTTCTGGAACGAGAAGCTCCTCGGCGGCGATATTACGTACAATCATTGCGGCGGCTTGCCGGATTCCACGTGGCAGTTTATTCGTGATTCGGGCGGAACCGTCGATGTGTGCCCCCGCTCCGATCCTCAATACGGCCTCGGTGACGGCTTTCCGGCTTTTCAGAAAGCGATTGATCATGGGCTCCGGCCAGGCCTGAGCGTCGACAACGAGGTTTCGTACGGGACCGATATGTTTACCGAAATGCGCGTGCTCTTCAATATCCAGCGAGCAGTCGCCGCCAATCGCAAGCTGAATGGTGATCCCAATCCACCCAAACCGGTGAATGTTCGCGACGTCCTCGAATGCGCCACGGTGAACGGTGCCGCTTGCGCCGGGCTGACTGCCAAGTGCGGCTCCCTCTCGCCCGGCAAAGAGGCCGACATCGTCATGATTCGTACCGACGACATCAACCTATACCCGTCCAACAACGCTCTCGGCACGGTAGTCGCTGCGGCCGATATCAAGAACATCGACACTGTGATTATCGCCGGCGTGATCCGCAAATCGGGCGGTAAGGTGCTGGGGGTCACGTGGCCCAAGTTGCGCGCGCAAATCGACGAGTCGCGTAACTACCTATTTCAGAAGGCCGGCTACAAATTGGATATCTTCTCCGCGTGAATGGCGGTACGAGGTTGGTTCCCGGAACGCTTCTGTGCCTCAACCCCATCCGTCAGGCAATTCCAGGATGCGCTTAGAATGGAGGTGAACGGCAGCAAACGGATGATCGACACGGTTCTGAACCTGTTATTCAATTGCCCGCATCGGCATCTGACGCGTCCCTTCACTCCGGTCAGCCATACAGGAGTCGCCCAGGGAACAACGTATGTCGTCTGTCTGGACTGCGCCAAACAGTTCGTCTACGACTTAGCAACCATGCGGATCGGGAAAACCATCGAGCAGACACACGATCACTGCGTCGTACACGCGAACATGCCCCATCCGGGCGGGAGAAAACTCAAATATGCCCTTGCCGGTGCTGGAGTACCGCTCGCGCTCTTGCTTGGCGCGAAGCTCGTAGGAAAACTATCCAAACGAGATAAGAAATCCTGAGCGGGCGCCTCTGCTCTGCTCCCGGGAGAAGACCGGCCTTCATCCAGCGGGAAATAGGCCATTAACGGACTCGACAGAACCGCACTATGCCGCTACGGACGCTCGTCACGGCACGCTCAGTCCTTGACGAGAATTTCAACAACATATAAGATAAAGGAGTCCGCTATTCTCTAATTTGCACAGGGGTCTGACAATGTGTCTCGCTGTCCCCGGCAGAATTCTCGAGACTGAAGAGCGCGAGGGAAACCGGATCGCAAAGGTCCAGTTCGGCGGCGTCACCCGTCAGGCGTTCCTGAACTTCGTTCCGGAAGCCGCCGTCGGCGACTACGTCATGGTACACGTCGGCTTTGCGATTAGCCGCGTGGACGAGGGTGAGGCGGCACGCACGTACCGGTTGCTCGAGAGCATGGGGCTGCTGGAAAGCGAGATCGGCGGCGGGGAGTAGCCGCCATGAAGTACGTTGACGAGTATCGCGACGAACGCATCGTGCACGCGCTGGCGGCGCAAATCGCACGGCGCGCCACGCGGCCGTGGAACCTGATGGAAATCTGTGGCGGCCAGACCCACACCATCATGCGGTACGGCCTTGACGAACTGCTGCCGCCGGGAATCCGCCTGGTGCACGGGCCTGGCTGCCCGGTCTGCGTCACCCCACTTGAGATCGTGGACAAGGCTATCGAAATCGCCTCGCGCTCAGGCGTCATTTTCGTTTCGTATGGCGATATGCTCCGGGTTCCCGGCTCACGGTTCGACCTGTTCCGCGTCAAAGCCGCTGGCGGCGATGTGCGCATCGTCTATTCGCCTATGGAAGCGGTTAAACTGGCGCGATCGCATCCCGATCACCAGGTAGTCTTCTTCGGCATCGGTTTCGAAACCACGGCCCCAGCCAACGCCATGGCGGTCTGGGAGGCCCGGCGCCAGGCGCTCAAGAACTTCTCCGTGTTGATCTCGCACGTTCTGGTGCCTCCCGCGATCCGGCTGCTGCTGGGTTCGCCGAATTGCGTGGTCCAGGGCTTCATCGCGCCGGGACACGTCTGCACGGTTATGGGATACCGCGAATACGCGGCATTGTCTCGCGACTTTGGTATTCCGATGGTGGTGGGCGGCTTCGAGCCGGCCGACCTGCTGGAGGCAGTCGGCATGCTGTTGGCGCAACTGGAGGAGGGCCGCGCCGAGGTCGAAAACCAATACGTGCGGTCGGTGTCGTATGAAGGCAATTTGCCAGCCCAGCGCATCATGGAAAGCGTATTTGAGGTGAGCGATCGCAAATGGCGTGGCATCGGTATGATTCCGCAAAGCGGTTTGCGGCTCCGCGCCGAATACGCGGCGTATGACGCGGAGCAAGTCTTCGGGGTCGGCGAGATTACTGCGGACGAGCCGGCCGAATGCATCAGCGCCGAGGTGCTGCAAGGGTTGAAGCGGCCGACCGACTGCCCGGTGTTTGGACGCGGCTGTACGCCGGAAAAACCCATGGGCGCGCCCATGGTATCGGCGGAGGGCGCCTGCGCGGCTTACTACCATTACCGGCGGCACTCGATTGCGGGAGGTCGCGTATGCTGACAATGTCCTGTCCGACACCCCTCGCCGCCGGAGAACACGTGCAACTCGGCCACGGCAGCGGAGGCAAGCTCAGCGCCGATCTTGTCCGCGATGTCTTCCTGGCCGCCTTTCACAACCCCGTACTGGCGCGCATGGATGACCAGGCGATCGTCACTGTCAACGGCACCCGCCTGGCCTTCACCACCGATTCGTTTGTGGTGAAGCCGCTCTTCTTCCCCGGCGGCGATATCGGCTCCCTGGCTGTCCATGGTACGGTGAACGACCTCGCCATGGGCGGTGCGCAGCCCTTGTTCTTGAGCGCCGCCTTCATCATTGAAGAAGGCTTCTCCCTGCCCGATCTGCGGCGCGTTGTGGAGTCGCTGCGGCGGGCCGCGGCGGGCGCGGGCGTGCAAGTCGTCACCGGCGACACCAAGGTAGTGGAAAAAGGCAGCGGTGACGGGCTTTTCATTAATACTTCCGGATTGGGAGTTGTCGCAAACGGCGTCACTCTCTCCGGCGATCAGGCGCGCCCCGGTGACCGCGTGCTGCTCAGCGGACCAATCGGCGATCACGGCATCGCGATTTTGGCGCAGCGCGAAGGCTTTGAATTCGAGAGCACCATTGAGAGCGACTCCGCTCCCCTGCACACGCTGGTGGCGGCGATGCTCGCGGCGAGCCGCGAAATCCGTTGCTTGCGAGACCCCACGCGCGGCGGCGTGTCCAGCACCTTAAATGAATTCGCGGCTCAGGCTGGGGTGGGCATCGAAGTTGACGAGCGCGCCATCCCCGTGCACGACGCCGTTAAAGGCGCATGCGAGTTACTGGGCCTGGATCCGCTGTACGTGGCCAATGAAGGCAAGCTGGTGGCGATCGTCGCGCCGGCTGCTGCGGATCGCGTGCTGGCCGCGATGCGGCGGCATCCGTTGGGAGAAGAGGCGCAGATCATTGGCTCGGTGACCGCGGACCATCCGCGTCTGGTCACCATGCGCACGCTGGTCGGTCCGGCGCGCGTCGTCCAGATGCTGGCCGGCGACCAGCTACCGAGGATCTGTTAGGTTATGCACGAACTCGGAATCGCAAATTCCGTTCTCGATGCTGTCCGCGCGGAAGCGCGGCGCCACCCCGGCGCACTTCCGGTCAAGGTGGCGGTGCGAGTGGGCAAATTTGCCGGCGTCAATCCCGACGCCCTCGCCTTTGGCTTTGAGGTCCTCACCAGTAAGACCGAGTGGGAACGGCTGCGCCTGGAGGTGGAGTGTACCAGTGGAGATGATCTCGAACTGGCCTACCTCGAATTGGAGGAACCATGAACCGCGTCAATTTGGAAAAGAAGGTGTTGAGCGAAAACGACCGTATCGCGAGCGAACTCCGGGAGCGCTTCCTGGAGAATGATATTCTTTGCTTGAACCTGATCAGCTCGCCCGGGGCAGGCAAGACCTCGCTGCTGGAACGGACATTGGAGGGCTTTGCCGCCGAGTCCCGGGGCGGCCCCTGCGTCGCGGTCCTCACCGGCGACATCCAGACCGACACCGACGCTGCCCGCCTAGCGCGCTTCGGCTTCCCGGTGCGGCAGATCACGACCGGCGGGACGTGCCACCTCGATGCGGGGATGATTACACACGCGCTCGAAGGCTGGCGCTTGGCGGACTTCGACCTGCTGTTTATCGAGAACGTCGGCAACCTGGTTTGTCCCGCGTGCTACGATCTCGGCGAAGCCGCCAAGATTGTGGTGCTCAGTACCGCCGAGGGGGAAGATAAGCCCTTGAAGTACCCGTCGATTTTCTTCAAATCGGCGCTCTTGGTGTTGAACAAGATCGACTTGCTGCCACACGTTCCGTTTGACCTGCCGGCGGCGCGTGCGAATGCCCGGCGCGTTCATCCGGGAATGGAGATCGTGGAGGTGTCGTGCGCGACTTGCGAGGGCCTGAACGCATGGAGACAGTGGATCGAGCAGCAGCGGAAGGAGCTGAACGCCCGGATGATCGCGGGGATTGCCTAGCGAGGCGCCGATGCCTGCCGCGATCACACGAAGGCAGATCCGTCTCCGGGGCATTGTGCAAGGCATCGGGTTTCGTCCGTTCGTGTATCAACTGGCGCACCGCCTTCAGCTCCATGGACACGTGCGCAACACCGCCGACGGCGTCCTGATGGAAGTAGAAGGCACTCCGCGCACTATCGACCAATTCCTCCGGGAAATGGCGCACGAGCATCCGCCGTTTGCGCGGATCGAAGAAACCCTCGTAACCGAACTGGCGCCGACCGGCGAAACCGGTTTCGTGTTGCGCCAGAGCGTGGATGAGAAATCGCAATTCGCGCTGGTCTCCCCGGACCTGGCCACCTGCGAAGATTGCCGGCGAGACTTTACCGATCCGGGCAACCGCCGCTTCGGCTATCCCTTCACCAACTGCACGAACTGCGGGCCGCGGTACAGCATCATTCGCGACCTCCCCTACGACCGGGCGATGACCACGATGGCCCTCTTCCGCATGTGCCCCACGTGCCAGGCCGAGTATGAAAATCCGCAGAACCGGCGTTTTCACGCCCAGCCCAATGCGTGTCCGGCGTGCGGGCCCAGTCTCACGGTCGGCGTAACGGCGGCCCAGCGCCAGTTAGCTGCTGGCCAGATTCTGGCCATCAAGGGGCTGGGCGGGTTTCAACTGGCCTGCGATGCCGAAAACGACCGGGCCGTGCGCGTATTGCGCCGGCGGAAACATCGCAGCGATAAGCCTTTCGCCCTGATGGCTCCCGATCTGGCCACCATCGAACAATTCTGTTTTATCCCGGACATCGATCGCGATGCCTTGCTCAGCCCGCAGCGGCCCATCGTGATTCTCCAACGCCGCCCGGAAGCGCGCATTTCCCCAGCCGTCGCGCCGGATAGTCCGACGCTGGGCGTGATGCTGCCCTACACGCCGCGGCACCATCTCTTATTCGCTGCCGCGCCATTCCGAACGCTCGTCATGACCAGCGGCAACCTGAGTGAAGAACCGATCGTAATCCACAATGACGAAGCCCGCCGGCGGCTGGCCTCCGTGGCGGATTCATTTGTCCTCCACGACCGGGACATCCATATGCGCATGGACGACTCGGTGGTGCGTACGTTTGAAGGACGGACTCGCGTCCTGCGCCGGGCGCGCGGTTTTGCGCCCCTCCCGATCGATCTCGGCATTCAGCTTACTGAAATCCTGGCGTGTGGTGGTGAACTCAAGAATACATTTTGCCTCACCAAAGGCCGCTACGCCCTCCTCAGCCAGCACATTGGCGACCTGGAGAACTACGAAACGCTCGAGTTCTTCCGCGAAACGCTGGACCAGATGAAGAGACTCTTTCGCGTGGAACCGCGCGTTGTGGCTCACGACCTCCATCCCAATTACCTGAGCACCAGATTTGCCCTGGATTTGGACGGGCTGGAAAAAATTGGAGTGCAGCACCATCACGCTCACATTGCCGCCTGCATGGCTGAAAACCACGAGCGCGACAAAGTAATCGGCGTAGCGTTTGACGGAACGGGCTATGGAACCGACGGCGCGATTTGGGGCGGTGAGTTCCTGATTGCGGATCTCGGCGGCTTCGAACGACGCGCGCATCTCCGGTACGTGCCGCTGCCCGGAGGCGACCTGGCGGTCCGGGAGCCGTGGCGGGCGGCTGTCAGCTATCTGATGGACTCGTTCGGGACACAGTATTCCGATGCCAGCCTGCCCCTTTGGGACGCCGTTCCGTCTGCGCGGGTAGAGTTCGCGCGGACCATGATTCAGCGCGGTGTGAATACCGTCCGGACATCCTCGTGCGGCCGGTTGTTTGACGCTGTCGCCGCCATAGCCGGCCTGCGCGAGGAAGTGAATTTCGAGGGGCAAGCGGCCATTCAGTTGGAAGCTGTCGCGCTCCCCGGCACGGACGATCGGTATCCCTTCGAACTCGAGCTGACCGAACCCTGGCAGATCGATATGCGCCCGGCGATCCGACACATCGCGAGGGATGTCAGCCGCCGCGTCCCAGCCGGTGCCGTCTCCGCGAAGTTCCACAACACCGTCGCGGCCGCGATCGTGGAGGTTTGCCGGCGCCTTCGAACCGTGGAACGATTGAGTCGCGTCTGTCTGAGCGGGGGCACATTTCAGAATATTTACCTGCTGAGCCGGACCCTCGCAGGTCTACGCGCGAACCGATTCGAGGTGCTCCTCCATTCCGCCGTTCCCACGAACGATGGCGGGCTCTCGCTGGGGCAGGCCGTGATCAGCGACCACCTGTTCCGCTTGAGAAGATAACCGTGGACACGGCGCCATCGCGGCCGCCTGCGGTTTCGAAAAAGCTCCGCTTAGAGCATTGCTTGAATGAAGGTCAGGTCCTGGATGAAGAATCTCCGCTCTTCGGCCCGCACCAACGGCGGGATTGCGGCCTCTCCCAGCTCCCGGATCGTTTTGCCAGGGCCCGGTTTGCCCATCCGATATAGCGCAACGTCGCGTTCCTTTTCGGGTAATGGCAGCGAGAGCCATTCGATAAAGAACGTGTAATGCCACTTCACCAGGGCTTGGTCCGTTTCTGGAGACCGGAAGCGTTCGGGAAGACCGCGATCGTACCGGCTCGTCTGGGGATTCCAGAGGTTCGCAATGTAGATTAGGCGGCCAAAGAGTGACGCAGGTTGAATCACCAGCTCGTACAATTCGACAAGTGGATTGCCTGCCTCTGCCATGAAGTTTGGAAAACAGACCACCGAGTCCCTGCCAGCACCTACCAGGATAGTGCGTGACGCCGATTCTTCCGTAGCCGCAGGCACGCTGGAAATCCGGGTAACCCCCGACCGAGGGGGTTCGCGATCACGCCCGCCAGGACCGGGGTCTGCATCGAGGAGCCGGTCAGGATTGTGACCCGGTCATGCGGATTCCACCCGGCCGCGCCGCTACCTATCTCCGCTGCAGGGAATTGCGCAGCGCCACCATCGCCCCCATGCGATAACACCGCCGACACATTCATGAACTTTCTTCCGTAAGGACTTTGCAACATACCTGTCACCAGCCGGTCAAATTGGACTGGTATTCTGCAGCCCTCCCCCGGATCGTCCGCCGCGCCGCGGAAGTGCGAAAGGAAGTGTATACAGGATGCGATTCTTGGCTGGATTACTTTGCGTCGGAGCCGCGCTCGCCGTCGCGCCCCTCCAGGCCCAATTCGAATATGGAGAAATTCTGGGAACCGTAAGAGACTCCAGCGGTGGCGTGGTTTCCGGCGCGAAGGTCACGGTGCGCGGCCTGGGGACCAACGTGCAAAGTTCCACGCTGACCACGGAGCAAGGCAACTACTCCTTTCCCGATCTTCGCGGCGGCACTTATGAAGTGTCTGCCACGGTCATGGGCTTTCGCCCCGCCAAAAGTGATGCGCTCACGCTGCGCGTCAGCGACCGCCTGCGCATGGATCTGACCTTGGAGCCCGGCCAGGTGGACGAGCAGGTAACTGTCGAAGCCGGAATCGCACCGCTGCTGGAAACCGATACCAGCACCCGCGGCCAGGTGATTCAAAGCCAGCAGATTGAGGAGCTACCGCTCAACAAGCGGGACTATACCCAACTCGTCATGCTGGTCCCTGGCACGACGTACAATCCCGGCCAGCGGCTGGGAGGCGCCATCAGCATCAATGGCAACCGAACCCTGCAAAATGACTATTTGCTCGACGGAATCGATAACAACTCGCATGCCACCAGCTACCGCGGCGACCGCGTCGATGTAATCCTGCCGTCTGTGGATGCGGTTCAGGAATTTCGCGTGCAGGATAACGGCTACTCAGCCGAATACGGGCACAGTGCCGGCGCTGTGGTCAACGTAACCATCAAGAATGGCACCAACCAGCTCCATGGAACGGGCTGGGAATTCTTTCGCAACGACGATATGGACGCCCACGGCTGGACTCCAACCCTCGGCGGCGTCAAGCCCAAAGTTCGTTTCAACCTGTTCGGCGCCAATATTGGCGGCCCCATCGTGAAAGACAAGACCTTCTTCTTCGTCAATTACGAGGGCGATCGGGAACGGAATGGCGTGATCTTTCAACAGCTCGTGCCGACCCTGGCCCTTCAGCAGGGCAACTTCGCGAATCCGCCGGCCGGCCTCGGCTCGACTCTAAAGACGGCACCCACCGATCCCACCATCGGTCAGCTGTTTCCCAACGGCATCATTCCGCAAGCGCGATGGAGCCCGATCACGCAGCGCGTTCTCAGCTACCCTCAATTTCCCGTGCCCAACGCCTTCCCGCTGATCACCACGCCGGGAGCCTTCACCAGCGATGTCACCAACACGGTGCGCTCGGACAAGTTCGATATTCGGCTCGATCATTATCTGAACAGCAAATGGCGTTTGTTCGGGCGTTACAGCCTCTCCGACTCCACGACCTTCCGGCCACCGCCGTACGGTGGCTACGTGGAGGGGTCCAATAACGACCAATTCGGCAACACGCTGACGCGCGGGCAGAGCGCCGTAGGCGGAGCAACCGCCACACTGACACCGGCCAGCGCTCTGGATTTGCGGCTTGGCTACACTCGCCTCGGGGCGAATGTGTTTCCTCCGAATTTCGGATCGCCCAGCGCCACCTCCCTTCTGGGCATTCCGAACATGCCGCAAGGCCCGAAGGTCAACGCCGGATGGCCGGAATTTGCCATCTCGGGCCTGAGCCAGTTCGGCAGCACAACCTCGCAGCCGCAATACCAGATTCCGAATACGTACCTCGTGAGCGCCGTTTATTCCTTGCAGCACGGCGCTCACAGCATCCGCGCCGGAACCGACATCACTTACATCCAGACGGCCATCCTCGACGTCTCCGCCATCCGCGGCGTCTTCAGTTTTCTGCCGAATACCTGGACCGGCAATCCCTTTGGCGATTTTCTCCTCGGCCTGCCTGGCGCTTACACGCAGACTGGACTGTTTGTAGCCTACAACCGGAATCAGATATACAACTTCTTCGTCCAGGACGATTACCGCGTGCTGCCGAACCTGACGCTGAATCTAGGCCTGCGTTATGAGTACGGAACGCCGATCTACGAGAAATACAATCGGCTGGCCAACTACTCCATCGCGACCGGCACCATGATTCAAGCCAGTGACAGCAATCCCTACCTGGTGAATCCCGACAAACACAACTTCGCGCCGCGGGTCGGGTTGGCTTGGACCGTTCGACCCAAGCTCGTGATCCGCTCGGCCTACGGCATGTTCTACCAGCACACGTTCCGCCAGGGACGGGAGAATCTTCTTGCCGAGAACACGCCGTTTCTGCTGAACCTCACCGCCCCCCAGAGTCCGGGCACACTAAACCCGATCACGCTCGATAGCGGACCTCCCCCGAACTTTTTCGCCACCGCGCTGCCCACTCAAGTATCCGTCCGCGGTAACGATCCGAATCTGAAATCGGGCAACGTCCAGCAGTGGAACCTCACCATCCAATACGCGCTCGCCAAAGACTGGATCTTTGAAGTCGGATATGTCGGCAACAAAGGCACCCATCTCTCGCGCTTCTGGAATGCCAATCAGCCAACGGTGCCCGGCACAGCTGCGACGCTTGGAGCCCGCCGTCCGAACGCAGGATTCGGCGACGTCGAGTACATGGATTCCGGCGGGAACAGCTTCTACAACGCGCTGCAGACGCGGCTCGAGAAGCGCTTCTCCAACGGAATCACCCTGCTCCATTCGTTCACTTATGCCCGGGGCCTCGACAGCGTCGGAGCGTGGAATGACATCAACGGCTCCCTCTATCCACAGGACGCTTACAATTTCGCCGACGAAAAAGCGCTGGCTGAGAACATCGTCAAGTTCAATTCCGTCGCCAGCTGGGTGTACGAGTTGCCGTTCGGCAAGGGGCGCAAGATGATGACGGCTGCGCCGGCTGTGGTAAACGCGGCGTTGGGCGGCTGGCAGGTGGATGGTATCTGGTCTTGGCGCACCGGGCTGCCGCTGACCATCTCCAGCCCGGCGTGCGCCGCCTGTCAGATGGGCGCCGACCGCACCATGCGCGCCAACGTAGTGCCGGGAGTCTCGCCCTCGGTTCCGAATCCCGGGCCGGCCGAGTGGTTCAACCCAGCCGCGTTTGCTCCGCAGACCACGCCGTATGGCACAGTCGGCCGCGACACCATCTGGGGGCCGGGCCTGCAAACCTGGGATCTCGGGTTTGCGAAACGATTCAGCGTGTCCGAGCAGCGCTACTTCCAGTTCCGCGGCGAGCTCTTTAACGCCTTCAATCACGTCAACCTGAATCCGCCCACCGCGACGGTAGGGAGCGCCGGCTTCGGCACCATCACCTCCGCCCTTCCCGGACGCAACGTGCAGTTCGGCATGAAGTTCTACTGGTAGGAAGCCATGAAGAAGACGATCACGCTGCTTTGCCTTGCGCTTCTGAACCTGCCGCCTGCCGGCGCTTGGGGCGTACGCGGCCATACCGTGGCAAACTTAGCCGCCGTCGAGGGAATTCCGCAGGATGGGCCTGCGTTCTTAAAGGTCCAGGAAGCCTACATCGGGCATCTCGGAACCATTCCCGACACCTGGCGCAGCTTTACCGAGCCGTATTTGCGTATTTCGGAGGATGCCAATCACGGCTGGTATACGGAGGGGTTCGATTTCATTCCGAACCCCCCGCACTCCCGCACCGAATTCATCCTGCGCGTGTATGACGAGTACCTGCGCGTCCGTACGGCCGACCCGGACCGCGCCAAGCTGCTCAACATCCGCTACACCGGACTGCAAGCCTACTCCATCATAGAAGGGTACGAGCGCATGAAGGCTGGCATGCGTCTCTATCGTGCCGTCGATGATCCGAGCCAGGCGCGTGCGAGTCTCGCGCCGACTTACGCCGCCATCTCTTCCCTGCTCGGCAACGCCGATCAAGTCAAGTCGATGCTCGCCACCGACATTGCGTTCTATATGGGATGGCTGGGCCACTATGTCGCCGATGCGGCCCAGCCGCTGCACAATTCCATCCACCACGATGGCTGGTCGGGCGACAACCCCAAGGGCTACACGCGCGACCCGCAGATTCACGGCCGCTTCGAATCGCGCTACGTCGATTTGACTGAAGTGACCGCAGCCGATGTCGTCAAGTACATGCGCAAAGAGCCCCGTCACCTGGATGATGTCTGGCAGGCTACTCTGGCGCATTCGCTCGAGGCCCGCGATTCCGTCGAAGACGTGTACAGTTTGGATCTTCGCGGAGCCTTTCAGAAAAAAGATGATAGGGAGGCCCGTGAGCTGGTTTGCAAGCGCTTGGCTGCCGGCGCGAGTTTTCTGCGCGATTTGGCGTACACCGCGTGGATCGAGAGCGCCAAGCCCGTTCCATCTGTCCAGCCCATCAATCAAATGCAAAACCCCGAGAATCCCAAGTACAATCCGGCCGCCGGCTCCGCCCCCGCTCCCTAGGAATTAGCAGCCGTTCCGGCGGGCTACTCTACCGCACCCTCAGCCGTCCCGTAACCGGACACCAGTTCTCAAAACCGGACACCCTCTTGCGGGTGGTGGAACAGACTGGCTCTCGCACGTCGTGCCGAACCCTGGAAGCGAAATTGCACCTCAGCCCCGGCGATCATGGCCGAATTGCGTCTTTTTGCAAAACGCGCACCGGCGGCAAAACCCGCCGCCCTCCTCTTGTGCGGCGCGCTGTTAGCGTGCGCTGCCGAAGTCTCGATCCAGAGTCCATCGCCTACCCCCGTCGTGGGCCGCGTGCTCACGCCGTTTCATCTCGAGAAGCGCGTGGTTTCGACCGCGAAGTTGACCAACTCGCCGCGGATGCAGGCTCTCGTGCGTGACGGCAAGCTCTACCTTTCGGTCGATGACGCCATCGCGCTCGTCCTCGAAAATAATCTGGACATCGCCGTCCAGCGCTTTAGCCCCGTGCTGGCGCGCGAGGTCATTCGCCGTACCGAAGGCGGCGGCCTGCTGCGGCAAATCGATACACCAATCATCGCCGGCCCCACCAGCGTCAGCACCACCGGCGTGAGCATCAACGCCAACGGTCTTGCCGGCGGCGCCGGCATCGGTTCGGGTGGCGGCGTCGTGAGTTCGATCGGGCCGAACCCGCCTAACCTCGATCCGAACATTTCCGCCGTCGCTCAGTTCGGCCACACCACCACGCCGCAAACCAACACCCTGCTGAATCAGACCGCCGCTCTCATCAGCGATTACCGCTACTACCAGTTCGGATACTCGCAGGCCTTCGTCACCGGCACCTACATGCAGTTCACCGCCGTCAGTTTTCACAACTTACTGAACAGCGTCGCTCCTCTGTATAACCCCGCGCTCGTCGGATCGCTCGACTTTCAGGTAAGTCAGAACCTCCTGCTCGGCCTCAACAAGAGCGTCAACAACCGCTATATCCGCGTCGCCAAAAACAACCTGAAGGTCAGCGATTTCCAGTTGAAGCTGCAGATCGCCACCACCGTTTCGGCTGTCCTTAACCTCTATTGGGATCTGGTCGCCTTCAACGATGCCGTCCGCATCAAAGGGCAGGCGCTGAAAACGGCCGAAGACCTCTACGAAGGCAACAAAAAGCAGGTTGCCATCGGTGCCCTACCCTCGGTCGAAGTGACTCGTGCCGCCGCCGAAGTCTCCGCCAGCAAAGAAGATCTCCTTTTCGCGCAAACCAACGTCCAGCAGCAGGAGATCGTTCTCAAAAACGCTCTCAGCCGCAATGCGATGGAGGATGCCTGGCTGGATGACGTGCAAATCGTCCCACTTGACCATATCGAGGTCCCCAAGTCGGAAGAGATCCGCCCGGTGCAGGACCTGATCCAGGAGGCGATGACCAATCGCCTCGAGATCGCGCGCAGCAAGGTCGATCTCGACAGCCGCCAGATTCTGGCCCGTGGCGATCGCAATGGCTTGCTCCCCAACCTGCAGGCTTTTGCCGAGTTGACCAATCACGCCTTGACCGGCCCCCCGAATCCACTCGCTGGTGGCTGTTCCTTCTGCGCTTCTCCGAACGCCTTCTTCATCGGCGGCGGCGGCAATGCCTTCGCCCAGATTTTTCGCCGCAACTTTCCCGATTATTCGGCAGGCTTCTCGCTGACGATTCCTATTCGCAACCGTTCCGCCCAGGCCGACTACGTGACCGATCTCCTGCAGTTGCGCCAGACCGAGCTGCAGCTCCAGCGCGCCGAAAATCAGGTACGCGTGGATGTGAAAACCGCCGTGATCGGCTTGCAACAGGCCCGGGCCCGCTACCAGGCCGCCGTCGACGCGCGGGTCCTCGCGGAACAGAGTCTCATGAATGAGCAGCGCAAGTTCCAATTCGGCGTGTCTACCGTCCCCCTGGTCATTCAATCGCAGAAAGACCTCGCCGCCGATCAGGATGCCGAAGTCCAGAGCCTCGCCAACTATACCCACGCGCGCATCGCCTTTGACCTGGCCTTGGGCCGCACGCTCGACGTCAATCGCATCTCGCTCGCCGAAGCCACCGAAGGCCGCGTCGAGCGCCAATCGGTCATCCCCGATTCCACCTCCGCCGTTCAGGGGAAATCCAAATGAGCCCGCGTCATCTCATCCTGCCCGGCTTGCTGTGTAGTGTGGCGCTCGCTCAGGCGCCGCTCTCGGTGCAGCAGGCGACCCTGCCCCTTCCTCTGCGCTATTACCAGGCGCCGCCGATTCCCGCCGTCCGTCTGGTGAATTCCGGAAGACTCGATCGCCTCATGCGCGCCGGCAAGCTCTATCTCACTGTGCAGGACGCGCTCGCCCTCGCCATAGAAAACAATTTGAACCTCGAAATTGCGCGTTATGGCCCGCTCCTGGCCGATTCCGCTCTTGAACGCGCCAAAGCCGGCGGCCCCATCCGCGGCGTCCCCAGCGCCAGCCAGCAGATCTCCAGCGTGAATGCAGGCGTCGGCGTGAACGGCAGCACACTCAGCGCCGGCCTGCTCAGCAACACCGGCGGCGGCGGCAACAGCAGCGCGGGCGGCGCCGTCATCCAGCAAATCGGGCAGATCACTCCCCAGCTCGATCCGTTCGTCCAGGACACCACCACTTTCGGTCACCTCACGCAGCCACAGTCCAACGTGTTTGTCAGCGGCATTCCCGTGCTGGTCGATTCGGTTCACACCTATAACGGCGTCATCAATCAGGGGCTCCTCACCGGCGGCTCGTATCAGTTTCGCGACTACGAGCAATACCTGAAGGAAAACGCGCCCACCGACATCATTAATCCCGCCGTCGGCCCGCACATGGATCTCACTCTCCGCCAACCTCTGCTGCAAGGTTTCGGTATGCGCCTCAACGATCGCTTTATCCGCATCGCGCAAGTCAACATCGCCGCCTCTCGGGAAGTGTTTCGGTCCCAATTGGTCGATCTCGCCACCAATGTCCTGAATCTGTATTGGAACGTCGTGAGCGCCAACGACGAGCTCAAAGCGCGCCAGCAAGCCGCCGAAAACGCGCAGCTGTTTTACGACGACACCCAGAAGGAAATCTCTATTGGCGCCGTCCCGCGCGTCGACCTTTTGCGTGCGCAGTCCGAGCTCGCGCGTACACGCCAGGACCTCATCGTCGCGCAGAATACCTTCGGTCAAAATCAAACGCTCCTCAAAGAGGCCTTGGCCCGTGTGCCCGATCCCGCCCTCGAAGCCGCCGACGTCATCCCGCTGGATCACGTCGATGTCCCCGAAAGCGACAACTTCGCCCCCATGCGCCAGTTGGTCGCCACCGCCCTCCAGAAGCGTCCCGACGTCGCTGTGTCCAACTATCGGGACCAGACCTCCGAGATGGCCCTCAGTGGAACCGTGAACCCGCTGCTGCCGAACCTCACCGCGGTGGCTCAGACGTACAATCGCGGCGCCGCCGGAACTCCTCAAGCCAGCTCCGGCTTTGCTCCCAACAGCTATTTCGTCGGCGGTTACGGCACGGCTGTGGGACAGATTTTTCGCCGCAATTTTCCCAGCACCATCGGCGGCGTATCGTTCTCCGTCCCGTTGAAAAATCGCCAGGCGCAGGGAGACTACGGCATCGATCAGCTCCAGTTCCACCAGTCCCAGGTGAGCGGCCAGAGAGATCAGAACCAGATCGTGGTCGACGTGTCCGCCCGCCTCAGCGCCCTCCGCCAGGCGCGCGCCCGATTCGCCGCCGCCACCGATACCGAGACGCTCCAGCAGCAGCTGCTGGAGGCCGATCGCAAGAAATTCATTTCCGGTACCGCCACGCTCAACGACGTCATCCTGGACCAGCGCAGCCTGGTGACCGCGCAGATCTCCGTGATCAATGCCCGCTCCTCGTATGCTCACGCCCGCGTGGCGCTCGACGAGGTCCTCGGCGAAACGCTCGAGCAGAACAACATTAGCCTCGAGGAAGCCTTGAGCGGCCAGGTCGCCCGCCAATCCGCGCCCGCCGTTCCATAGCCACTTGGCTGATTACAACGGTTAACCATTGGCGGATTGCCCGCTCCCGGCGGGCTGCCCCATACTCGCTCCAGACTCGGAAACCGTCCTGGAGGTGACGCCGTGAATACGTTAGGCCGGACCTGGCAGCTGTTTAAACAGAGTTTCACGGTTCTCAGCGAGGAGCCCAGCCTCGTGGTCTTCCCGATCATGACGGCCGCTTCTGCGCTGGTGCTCATGGCCGGCTTCTTTGTCCCGCTTTATCGCCTTGGCAGCCTGCAAGCCATCGCGCACCGCACCGCTGGATGGGACGATTTCCTGCCGCTCTTCTCCTGGTACTACGCCAACACCTTCGTCGTGGTCTTCTTTAACAGCGCGCTGGCCGCGTGCGTGAACATCCGGCTCTCCGGCGGCGATCCGACGCTGGGTGATGGCCTCAGTGTCGCCGCCAGCCGCCTCCCCCGCATCGCCGCCTGGACGCTGGTTTCCGCCACGTTCGGCCTTGTGCTCCGCGGGGTCGAGAATCACGAAAAGGCAGGCAAATTCGTCACCGGCATCATCGGCGCCGGATGGACCATGGTCACTTACTTCATGATCCCGGTCGTCGTCGTTGAAGACCGTCCCATGTTCCAATCCGTCAAACGCTCCATCGAACTTCTGCGTAAAACGTGGGGCGAGCAACTGACCGGCGGCTTCGGCTTCGGCCTGCTGGGAGTGCTGCTAGCCCTTCCCGGATTCGGCCTGGGTCTCCTCCTGATCCCCGCGAACCTGATCCTCGGGATCAGCGTGATCGTCACCTGGGTGTTGATGCTGGCCGCGATCTTCGGCGCAGTGCGCGGCATCTTCACCGTCGCGCTCTATCGCTACGCCACCGAGGGCAACGCTCCCTTCGGTTTCTCACGCGAAGCCCTCGGCGGGCTCGTTCGCCCGTATTCTGGTTACTGAACTCCGCCGCCCGCTCCGAACGCATTATCATAAGAAGCTAATGACGATGACGTTCGCACGGCAATGCTTGCGGCGCCCGCAGAACGTCGCGCTGCGCAAGGCGCTGTTCCAAGTCCACCTGTGGACCGGCATCGCCTTCGGCCTCTACATCTTCGTCATTAGCGTCACCGGCAGCGCCATCGTCTTCCGTAACGCCATCTACAAGAACTTCGGCGCACAACCCATCATCGTGTCTGCTGGCGGCCCCCGGCTCAACCCGGCGCAACTCCGTCAATTCGTGCAGAAGGCCTACCCGCGTTACCGCCTCAGTTACATCTGGCCGAACAAGAATCCCCGCCAGGCCGTCGAAGTCTGGGTGCAGCGCAGCGGCAAATACAAGCAGCGCCTCTTCGATCCGTACACCGGCGCCGATCTCGGGCCGTCCGTGCCTCTCGCGCTGCGCGTCACCGCCTGGATGGGCGATCTCCATTTCAACCTGCTCTCCGGCGAGAAAGGCCGGCTCATCAACGGCTGGGGCGCGGTGCTGTTCACGCTCATGTGCATGACCGGCGCCATCGTCTGGTGGCCCGGCATCGACAGTTGGCGCCGCAGCCTCGCCATCCACCGCGGCGCCGGCTGGAAGCGCTTCAACTGGGATCTCCACAGCGCCGTCGGCTTCTGGACGTTTGCTTTCTCCTTCATGTGGGGCATCACCGGCATCTACGTGGTCTACCAGTGGCCGTTCCAGCGCCTGGTCGGCCTCTTCGTGATCCCCGATTTGTTCCATCCGCGCCAGAGCCCCGACAACCGCATCCTGATTTGGCTCACCCGTCTGCACTTCGGCAACTTCGGCCCCTGGGACTGGCCGCTGAAAATCGTTTGGGTCGTCATCGGCCTCGCCCCCGCGCTTCTGTTCGTGACCGGTGTCCTGATGTGGTGGAACCGCGTCCTTCGCCCCAGCGCCCGCCAGGCCCGCCGCAAAGCCGAACCCGCCCCCGCCGTCCTCGTCGACTAGCGCAGCACGTGCAGCCCCGCTCGTCAGCACGGGGTTTTCACCGGCCCTCCCGAGGAGTATTCTCATACTCATATGCGGCCTTCCTTGCTCTTTGCCAACCTGCTGATTTCCGGCGCGGCCCTGGCCGCCAGTTGGAGCCCGCAGCGCGCCGCCGAATATCTCGATGGCCGTCAAAAAGAATGGTTTGCCTGGCCGCGCGCCGCCTCCGCCGATGGCCCCTGCGTTTCCTGCCACACCGGCCTGACGTATCTGCTGGCGCGGCCCGCGCTGCGCCGCGTTCTGGGAGAGAAACATGCGACACAATATGAAACCGGGCTGCTCAATCGCCTGAGAGCTAAAGCCGGCGCCGAGCCTCCCGGAGCCTTGCAGGGAGTCGAAACCGTGTTCGCCGCTCTCTTCCTCGCCAGCCAGGACGGCGACGCATCCTCCTCTCGTGCCGCGTTCAATCAGCTTTGGACCTTACAACGCAATGAAGCTCTCGTCCACGGCGCCGCGCTCTGGTATAGCGCCGGCTTGGATCCTTGGGAAACTCCCGCCGCGTCGTATTACGGATCCGCTCTCGCTGCGCTAGCTCTCGGCTCCGCGCCTCCCGACGTCCGCACTGCCCCCGAAGCGCAGGAACACATCCGCGCATTGCAGGATTTCCTTCGCAGCGACTCGAAGGACCGCCCCTTGCACAGCCGCCTCGCCCTGCTCTGGGCCTCGACCAAATCGCCCGATCTTCTCGCCGCGCCCGCGCGCCGAGCTTTAATCGATGAAGTTGTGCAAAAGCAGCAACCCGATGGCGGCTGGACTCTCGAGTCTCTCGGCCCCTGGGCCGCTCATCCCGACGCGCCTGCTTCGTCAGGCGTCAACGCCTACGCGACCGCGTTCACCACCTACGTGCTCCAGCAGGCGGGCGTCGCGGCGCCGCGCGCTCTCGAGTGGCTGCAGGCGCATCAGGATCCGCAGACCGGAGCCTGGCCGGCCGTCTCGATGAATAAGCAGTACCCTGCCGGTTCGATGGAAGAGAAATTCCTCCAGGATGCGGCCACCGCCTTCGCCGCCCTCGCCTTGATCGAAGCGACGAGTTCCGGCCCCGTGCGTTAGCGCGGGGGCGCGATCCCATCTCACTGCCCGCCGTTCAACACAGCCAGAAACTCTACCTGCACCAGCATGTTCCCCGCCATGTCCGGCTCGGTGAACGTATGCCGCGCCGGCCGCGCCCCCTCGTTGGGAAACATCTTCAGCCACTCCTGGTTCACAACTTTCTTGTGCGCCCCGTCTTTCAACCACACGGTCAATTTGAGAATGTCATCGGTCGTCCCCGACGCCCCTTCGATGATTCGCCGCATGTGCAGAAACACAAGCGCGCACTGCTCTTCGATGCTGTCCGCGATCTTGCCCGTCTTCGGGTCTTTGCCCGAAATGACGCCGCTCGCCACGAACGGTCCGATCCTGCTGGCAGCGGGGATCGGCGCCTCGTGATGATACCCCTCGATTTCGATACTCCGCCGTTTCATGGTCTCCGGCCCTCAAACGCGTCCTGCAGCAATCCGCGGATTCCTTCCCGCGTGATCGCCCGCGGATTGTAATACGGGTTCTGAACCGCAATCTCGGCGGCCCGATCCAAATCGCCCGCCTTCATTCCAAGCGCCGCCAACGAAACCGGCGCGCCCAGTGACGCCGCCAGATCGTACAACCCCGCAGCCGCCGATTCGCCTCCCAGCACCTGCGCTACCCGCGCCATCGCTTCCGGTGCCGCCGGCGTGTTGTACGCAGTCGCATGCGGCAACACCACGGTGTGTGTTTCCGCGTGCGGCAGGTTGAAGCTCCCGCCCAGTGTATGGCAAAGCTTGTGATGCAGCGCCATCCCTACAGTGCCCAACGCCATTCCGCCCAGCCACGCTCCGTACAGAGCCTGCGATCGCGCTTCCAGGTTCCCCGGCTCTTTCACCACCACCGGCAGGCTCTTCCCCAGCGCGCGAATTCCGTCTTCCGCCATCATCGAGACGATCGGGTTCGCCTCCTGCGCGTACAGCGCTTCTACGCAGTGCGCGATCGAATTCATCCCGCTCGTCGCCGAAAGCAGCGCCGCCATCGTCACCGTCAGGCACGGATCGTATAGCACCGTCTTCGGAAGCACACGCGGATCGCGCCCTGTAGTCTTTTTTCCACCTTCCGTCAGCCCCCAGATCGGGGTCATCTCGGAGCCGGCGTACGTCGTCGGCACCGCCAGGATCGGCAATTCCGAAACCAGCGCGATGGCTTTCGCCAATCCCGTAGTCGAACCGCCGCCAATCGCCACGCAGCAGTCCGCCCCTAGCCGCTTGGCCTCTTCCCGCGCCGCCTGCGCCGTTTCAATCGGAACGTGCATTACCGCGCGATCGAACAACCCCACCGCACGCGGGCCCAACCGCGCCGCTAGATCGGCCACGCTCTGCCGCTGCTCCGGCGTCGACAGCACCAGCGCTTTCGACGCCCCTAACCGTTGAATCTCTTCCGGTAGCTTCTCCAGACATCCTGCGCCGAAAATTACACGCGCTGGAAGCATCTGGTAGACAAACGAAAGCATCACGCCTGTCCCGCGTGCGCCCGCGCTGTGCGCGCGTTCAGGTCGCGCAGCGTCCGCAGCTCGGTCTCCGTCGGAGCCGCCTCGGTATCGAGCTTCGGCGCCACCTTCAGCGGCCAGCCCGTGCTCTCCACCACTTTCTCCGCCGTCACGCCCGGATGAACGCTCGTCAGCGTCAGCTCGCACGTCACCGGGTCCGGAGTTAGAATCCCGAGATCCGTAATCACCGCCGTCGGCCCCTTGCCCGGCAGTTTCATGCGCGCGCGGCTGTCCCCGCCTTCCATGTGCCCGCTCGACGTCAAGAAATCCAGCTTATTCACGAACGCCCGCTTGTTGTGCCGCAGCGTGATCAATACTTCTTTGCACGACGCCGCAATCTCGGGCGCGCCGCCCGCGCCGGGCAGCCGCGTCGACGGCTTGTGATAATCCCCGATCACCGTCGTATTGATATTGGCGAACCGGTCGATCTGCGCCGCGCCTAGAAATCCCAGATCGATCCGCCCGCCTTGCAACCAGTAGGAAAACATCTCCGGCACGGAAACCACCGTCTCCGCCGTCTCCGCCAGTTCACCGTCTCCAATCGAAAGCGGCAGTACCGAAGGCTTGGTGCCGATCGTCCCCGATTCGTAAATCAGCACAGTATCCGGCGCATGTGTCAGCCGCGCCAGGTTCGCCGCCGCGCTCGGCAGCCCGATCCCCACGAACAGCGTCGCGCCGTTGCGGATCATCCGCGCCGCCGCGATCGTCATCATTTCATCGGTGGTGTACCCGGCTTCAGGCATATTGCGTCGCCTCCTCAAGGCTCTGCTTGAAACCCTCGAAATCCCTGGTCCCCATGATGTGTCGCTCGATCCACTTCTGAAAGCTCTCGCGCTCCCGCGAAATGGTGTCCCACTTCTTGTAGAACGCGTTGTTCCGGCGATAATACCCCTGCGCGTAAGACGGAAACGCCCCGCCCTTTACTTCGCAGACCGCGCCTACGACCCACGACGGCAGCACCACCGAATTCGGCGGCGCGGCCAGGTCATCGACGATCTCTTCCACCGTCACGATCGACCGCTTCGCCGCCAGCACCGCCTCCTTCTGCACGCCCACTACGCCCCACATCAGCACGTTGCCTTTGCGGTCCGCCTTCTGTGCGTGCACTACGGTGACGTCCGGCCGATGCGCCGGCACCGCCGCCAGTTTTTCGCCCGTGAATGGGCACTCGATGAATTTGATCTTGGTGTTGTACTTCGGCAAGTCCGTGCCAAGATATCCGCGCAGCACTCCGAACGGCAGCCCTGACGCGCCCGCCGCGTAGGCCGCTGCCATCCCCGCGTGCGCATGTTCTTCGACTTCCAGAGGCGCCGGCCATCCGTTTTCCACCGCATCCCGGAGCCGGTGCAGCGATCCGACTCCCGGATTGCCGCCCCACGAAAACACCAGCTTCTTCACGCATCCGGCCCCGATCATCTGGTCGTAGATCAGGTCCGGCGTCATCCGGATCACCGTGAGATTGCGACGCTTCTGGCGGATAATCTCATGCCCCGCCGCGGACGGAATCAAGTGAGTAAACCCTTCGAGCGCAAGGGTATCCCCATCGCGAACCATCTCCTGGATCGCCTCTTTCAACTGCAGAATAGTAGCCAAGGTTTTCGACCATTATGACACGGTAAAATAAAGTCACAGGAGTCTGGATGCTGCAGCCCATGCCAGCTTCGTCCATTCCGCGCCGGGTCTTCCTGCTCATTCCGGCCGCGGCTGTCGCGCTCGCCGCATCGCTCTATCGGAGGGAAAGAAAAATGCCGGATACTAAAGCCGCTGGAACCGGAGCCGAAGTCGAAATCGTCGACTTCACCGATCAGGGAGAACGCGAAGCCGCTCATCACGTCCGCCAGGTCGTGAAGCCCGATGCAGAGTGGAAACAGGAGCTCGCCCCTGACGAATTCGCCGTCACCCGCGAGGCCGGCACCGAGCGTGCTTTCACCGGTCGCTACTGGAACAATCACGATGCCGGCCTGTACCGCTGCGCCTGTTGCGGCACCGCCTTGTTCCGTTCGCAGGAGAAATTCGATTCCGGCACCGGCTGGCCAAGCTTCTGGGCGCCCGCCGCGGAGGAAAACGTCAGCACGCAATCCGACACGTCGCTGTTCATGGAGCGCACCGAAGTGCTCTGTAAGCGTTGCAACGCGCATCTGGGCCACCTGTTCCCCGACGGCCCCCGCCCTACCGGCATGCGCTACTGCATCAACTCCGCCGCCCTCCGCTTCGTGAAGTAACGCCGGCGATCTTGTTGCCGGCCCGCGAAACCGATTCCTCTCCAACTTCATCTATTTACGTGAGATATAATTCAATTTGGAACCGGGGACGGGTGGCGGGTGAGGATTTTTGGCTTTTTTTTGACCGCGGCGACGGTCCTGTGTGCGGCTGGCTCTGGGTTGGATCAGGCACGCCAACTCTATGAAATCACAGAGTATGACGAGTCTCTGAGGATCTTGCAGGCCATCCCCTTCAAAGATGCCGCGGTGTATGCCTTGATGGGCCGCGACTATCTGATGAACGGCGAGTTCAAGAAAGCCAGCGAGGCCCTGGAAAAGGCGGTCGCCGCCGAACCCGGCAACTCCGACTACGTCATGTGGCTGGGCCGCGCCTACGGCCGCCGGGCCGAGACATCCAACCCTTTGTCTGCCCTCGGTCATGCCTCCAAAGCGCGTCAGTTCTTCGAGCGTGCCGTCGAGTTGAACCCCCGGAATATCGAAGCGTTAAACGATCTGCTCGAATTTCAATTGGAGGCCCCGGGAATTATGGGAGGCGGCCTCGACAAGGCCCGCGCCACCATCGCGCGCATCTCGCAAGCGGATCCCTCCGAGGGCCACTGGGCGCAATCGACTCTCGACGAAAAGCGCAAGGAATACGCCAGCGCCGAAGCTCAATTGCGACGCGCGCTCGAACTGGCTCCGCAGCAGGTAGGCCGCGTCACCGATCTGGCGCGCTTCCTCTACAAACAGGGCCGCTATCAGGAAGCCGAGCAGTCGTTCGCCCGCGCCGAACAACTGGCGCCCGGCAATGTGAAGCTGCTCTACGTGCGCGCCGAAAGCTACGTGAAATCGGGGCGCAATCTCGAAGTTGCCAGGGACTTGTTGCAACGCTATCTGAAAGCGACGGTCAGCCCCGAGGATCCGCCCAAGTCCGACGCCCGCAAACTCCTTCGCCGCATCGAGGGCAGCTAACCGCTGCCATGTTCCTCGGCGAAGCTTTCCGGTTCAGCGTCCAGGCGCTCCGCGCCAACCCCATCCGATCCCTACTGACCGGCCTCGGCATGGTCATCGGCACGGCCTCGGTGATCCTCGTCGTCACCATCTCACTCACCAGCCGCGACTACATCCTCGAACAGGTCGAGGGCGTCGGCTCCAACATCATCTTTGCGTATTACTCGTCTTCCGGCCCATCCGAAGCGGTCGCCGACGCAGATTACGTGAAACTCGCCGATATCGATGTCATCCGCCGGGAACTCGCGCCCGATATCGTGGCCGCCACCGGCATCATGACCAACTTCGACCGTATGCTCGTCAACGGCAAGGAGCGCGACGTCAAAGTCATCGGTACCGATCAGGCCTATCAGTCTGTCCGCAACATCGTCTCCAGTTCCGGCCGCTTCCTGGACCAAAGCGATGTCGCGCTGCGCTCCCGCGTTGCCCTGCTGACCGACAAACTGGCCGGCCGCCTCTACGGCGGCCGCTATGCCGCCATCGGCCAAATCATCAAGTTGTTCGGCCTTCAGTTCACCGTCATCGGCACCTTTCATGAGAAAGTCGAGACCTTCGGGCAATCCGAAGTGGAGAGTGAGACGATTCTCATTCCCATCACTGTGCTCAAGTACTTCACCGCCGTGGAACGCATCGATCCCTTATATGTGCAGGCCCGGTCGGCGCGGACCGTTGATCAGGTGGCGGCCCGCGTGCGCCAGATTCTCGAGTCCCGCCATCGGCCCGGGGCCAGCTATCACGTCGATACCTTGACGGCGATCTTGAATGCCGTCCGGAATATCTCCTTAATCCTCTCGGCCGTGCTCTTCCTGGTTTCCGCCATCACCTTGATCATTTCCGGCATCGGCATTATGAACATCATGCTGGTCACGGTCACGGAGCGGACACGCGAGATCGGCGTACGCCTCGCCGTCGGCGCCGCGCCCCGCGAGATTCTGATTCAGTTCCTGGCCGAAGCGATCATCGTGAGCCTCGTCGGCGGCTCGCTCGGCATTTTGGTGGGAGTGGCGATCCCGGTCAGCGTTCAGTTATTTGCTGACGTGAAGATTCCGATCTCGCCGGTTGCGATTCTTGTCGCCTTCGGAGTTTCCTGCCTGGTCGGTCTGGTGTTCGGAATGCTGCCGGCGAATCGGGCCGCGCACCTCAGCCCCACCGAAGCCTTGCGCTACGAATAAGCGGGCGCGGCGGACCGCTCCCGCACTTCCAGAATCCGCGACGTGGTAATCGGCAGGAAGTTCGGGTGGCGGAATTCCAGGTGCATGCCGCGCCCGATGAACTGTTCCTTCAGCATCATCCCGCCCCACGTGGATCCATGGATCTTCACCAGAACCGGGGTTGGACAATATTCCGGGTGTCCGGAAATCAGCGCTTCTCCGTCCCCCCGGTTGACTATGGTGTACCACCGCTGGCAGGTCTGCACTTCCAGTACCGCACCCGGCGCCAGGTCTCGCAGATGAACGCCGCCTTCGATTTCCGACCGAATCAGATTCGCGTTGATCTGATCACTTAAGTTAGGATGCGGACGGAACAGGCCGGGCAATTCGATTTGCGCGGTGTGATCCATCTTAGGTGCAGTATACCCCTATTGGGTCTACGCGGCAGCGGATTTTCCCGAGGAGGTCTGCCGCCTCGGTACTATTTCCCGCGATTCCTTGCTGAAGGTTAGCGCGTTGTGCACCGAGTCGAATTCCACCACCAGAATGTCCCCGGCTTGCAGCTGCGCCGTCGCCAGCAGGTTGGATGTCGGCTGCACCACCAGCCGCTCCACTGCCCGTTTCAAGTGGCGGGCGCCGTAGCGCAGATCCGTCCCTTCGCGCAGCAGGAAATCCTGCGCGGCCGTATCCACGGTAAGCGCCATCGAGGTGGCTCCGGTAGCGTGGCACACGCGTTCTTCGACGGCCTGCAGTTCCAGTCCGAGGATCTGCCGCAGCTGTTCGTCGCCGAGCGGGTTGAAGACCACCGTTTTGTCGATCCGGTTCATGAATTCCGGCGAGAAGCGTTTCCGGGCCGCCTCTTTGCCCGCCTTGGAAATCTTTTCCCCCGGCTTGCCCGACTTGATATCGGCCGCCGCCTTCTCGGCCTCTCCGGCAGCAAAGCCCAGGCTCGGCCGGATCAGAGAATTCATTTCTTTGGCGCCGAGGTTGCTCGTCATGAAGATCAGCGCTCTTGAGAAATCCACGCGCCGGTTGTCGCCCAGAGTGAGAATCGCCTTGTCCAGAACTCCGAGCAGCAGGTTCCACAAAGCGTCGCTGGCCTTTTCGATCTCATCAAACAGCACGAAGCTGAGTTTAACCTTCTCGGTGTGGAACTGGTTCAGGGTTTCCTGGCTGAGCAGCGGATGCGTCTCGCGATGGCCGAGGTATCCGGGAGGCGATCCGATCAGCTTGGCAATCTCGTGGCTGTGCTGAAACTCCGCGCAATCGATCTTGATCACCGCGCGGGCATCGCCCACCAGGCTCTCCGCCAGCGCCTCGACGGTTCTGGTTTTTCCTGAACCGGTGGGGCCCAAGAACAGGAAGGAGCCAATCGGACGCCCCGGACTGGCCATCCCCGCCAGATACGTCTGATAAACATCCACAATCTCGCGAACCGCGGCTTCTTGCCCCACAATCCGCCGGCTCAAATTGGCCCGCAGCGTTTCGGCTTCCGTGCCCATCTTCAGTGGTTCTAACAACGTCCGAAGGCGACCCATCCTGGTTCTCCCTTCCACTTCCTTAGATGCGCCGGAAGCGCTCCGGCTCATCCGCCTATGTAACCTTTATCGGCATCTACGTAAAGGTTTATCGGCTAAATTGTAAGGATCTGTAGACAGAGGGAATTGCGGAAGTGCGAGCAAACACACCGCCATCGGCCGCCCGCGAAAAAACGTGAGGAAAATTCCGGGAATAATCAGGTAACCGTGCTTTCAGCGTCCGCTGCGTCCGCCACCGCCACCGGCGCTCGCGCCGCCGCCAGCACCACCCCGCGCGGCTCCACCGCCGCCGCCACCGCCCGGCGAGGCTGCACCGCCGCCGAAGCCGCCGCTGCCCCGCGAAGCTGCGCTGCCGAAGCCGCCGCCACCGAAACCACCGGCCATCGCGCTGCTAAAGCCGCCGCGTGAAGGGCCAACCAACACGCCGCCGCTCGAAGGACCAGCGACTCCGTTGCGCGCCCCACCGCCGAAACCGCCTGGACGCGAGCCGGCTGGAGGAGCCGTTCCGCCGGCAGTTTGCCGTCCGCCAGTAAACCCATTGGTCACTCCGCCGTTCGGCGAGAATCCACCCCTATAAACCGGCGTCGGCGCATACACGACATACGTCGGGCTCCAGAATCCCCACCCGAACGGATTGTACAGATACGCCGCGGATGGAATGAACGTGAACGCGCCATACCAGGGATCCCACAGCCACGTGTTGCTCATCCAGTGCGCGCCGCTCGAGTTATAGGATTGCGCGGTCGAAACGTTCGCCGAGGCAATGTAGCCGGACCGCACGCCGTTCCAGGCGTAAAACTCATCACCCAGCTTCGGATTGAATTTCTGCGCCGCCAGCATGCCATCGAGATTGGTCTCTTTGCCCTTCTTCACTTCCAGATCGCCGGACTGCGAACGCACCAGCGCCCTGCCCTCGTAAACTTTCAGCGTACCCGGATCCGTATCCAGCCGGTACAGACCATTCTTTTGCAATTGAATGCTGCGGCCCTTATAGACAAGGGTCAGGGCGGTGTCTTTCGCCATGTCGTCACACTCGACCATGGCCGATCCGCTTAACAGTTCGAAACGGGTATCCGACAGTTCACGCGACAACATGCGGACCGAGCTGTTCTCGGCTACGCGCAAGAACGCGCCGGGGGTCAAAAGGATCTCGGCCCGACCGCCGGCCTCGGTGCGGAGCTCGTCGCCGACCTGGAGATCGGGGAATACACCGAACTTGCGCTGAACCGCCTGGTCGCCAATAAAGACCTTGCCCTCGGTGTAGTGGACAACACCAGCATGAGCCGAAACGATTTGCTGGGCGTGAGACACGCCCACGGCCGCCGCCCCCGTCATCAGGATCGCCAGCGTCAGTCGCATGGAATGCCCCCTTGTCCTAAATACTGCAGGGAGACAGCGCCGATGTCAAGCGGGCCCCCATAGGAGAAAGACGCCGGGAAGCAAGTACACGGTACAATGAGGCGCGCGGCTGAAGGACTCCGGCCGCCGGAGGGGCCCACTCATGTACTGCCGCCGAGCGTTCCTGACGGCCCTGCTCGCTGCCTGCACCCCTCCCGCAGCCCACCCCCAGGAAACCTTCGAGAACGTCCAAAGGATAGTAGCCGTTGGAGATGTGCACGGCGACTTGAATCAGTTCGTGACTGTCCTCCAGGCCGCCGGGGTGATTGACCGCAAGAACAAGTGGGCGGGCGGCAAGACCCACCTGGTGCAAACCGGGGATGTACTGGACCGGGGGCCCGACTCGCGCAAAGCTATGGATCTGCTGATGGAACTGGAGGCGCAGGCAGCCAAAGCCGGAGGCGCGGTGCACGCGCTGCTCGGCAACCACGAGACCATGAACCTGTACGGCGATCTGCGCTACGTCTCGAAGGAAGAGTACGCCTCCTATACCAACGGCAATTCCGAACAACTGCGCGACGCATATGTAAATTTCTTGCTGGACGATTTGACCAAGAAGAAAACGCCACCGGCCGATCCAGACGCGTTTCGCAAGCAGTTCAACAGCGAACACCCGCTGGGATGGGTAGAGCATCTGCAGGCCTTCGCGCCACAAGGCAAGTACGGGAAATGGCTGCGCCAGCACAACGCGATTATCAAAATCAACGACACGTTGTTTCTGCACGGCGGCATCGGCCGCAAGTACGCGGGGATGACCATCCAGGAAATCAACGAGACCGTTCGCGCGGAACTCAACGATTTTTCCAAACTGCAAACCGGCATCACACCGGATGAAGAAGGCCCGCTGTGGTTCCGCGGCCTCGCGCAAGGAGCGGAGGCGCCGCTTTCCGAACATGTCGACCAGGTACTGAAGAACTACGGGGTTCGACACATCGTAATCGGCCACACACCACAGCCAGTGGTGCTGCCACGGTTCGGCGGCCGGGTAATTGTGATCGACGTCGGATTGTCGAAAGTATACGGAGGGCCTCCGGCGGCGCTGATCATCGAAGGCGGGAAGTATTACGCGCTGCACCGCGGCAAAAGAATGGAGCTACCCGTGGAAGGCGGCGATCTTCTACCTTATTTAACCGCGGCGGCCGCACTCGACCCGCCGCCATCGCCCATCCAGAACTTGATCGAAGGAAAGCCGCAGAAGGAATTCGTGGAAAAGTAGGCTCGCGCAGCCTAGGACCGCTTGGGGCGGTCGTAGAGAGCGCCGGGGCCTTTACTTTCGAAGAATTTCACGATGAGGTCGCGGCGCGCCAGCAGGCCTTTGATCTCCTCGCCGTTCACGTAGGGAGACAATTGCTTTTTCAAAGTGGCCGCGTCGAGCGCCCTCATCCTGGCGAGCAGCGCGCGGTCACACTGCACCAGGTTCTTCTCGTTGCGCAGGTCATGCCGCATACGGAATGAGCGGCTGTGATCGATCATCCAGATGTGCCAATCCTTGTCGATCAGGAGATTGGTCAGGTTGCGGTCGGTGTTGTAAATGAGCTGGTCGAAGACGCGCACCACGTACATTTCCTGATTCCAGGCATCCAGATTGGGGGCAGTAATGTTTTTCTTGGTACGGTCCTCTTCGTCCATCATGACGTTATCGACCCACCAGCTATACGACGCACTATCGCCCTTGAATTTGCGTTCGATGTATGGGGGCATCATGTCGTCGATGCCGAGGAGGCGGGCGAGCTTCCAAGCGGCGACATTGAATTTCCAGGTGTCCTTGAAATTGAACTCGGAGGTGCCGTCCTGACCCTGAAACACATCCTTGTGGTCGTCAATGCGTTGCACGCTGGCGTCGTGGGTTAGCTTGCCGTCGCTCAGGGCGACGCGCTGCGTGTCAGTGATGCCTTTCTTGGCGCTCTTCTCCGTGGTGATTTTGGCGGTCCGCAGGAATTCTTCTTTCTGTTCAATGGTGAGGGTTGCTGGGTCTTGAGCGCGGATCGGGATGGCGCCGAAAGGGACGAGGGCAAGGCTCCCCAGTGCGACCCATCGCAGCGTGTGGTGAGAAGTGCGCATAGCGGCTATACCTCGGGTGAAGTGTAACAGAAAATACGACTGTGGTAGCATAATCCCGCGAGAACACCGGCAAGAAACGGAAGAGGGAATGGCGACCGCGGTTGTAGAACCTCCGATCGAGCGCAAGGCCTGGCTGGACCGAGCGCTGAGCGTGATGGCGGAAGTGCGCGCGCACGAAGGGGTGACGGCGCTGCTGCTGACTGCCAACCTCTTCCTGTTGCTGACGGCGTACTACATTATTAAACCGGTGCGCGAAGCCTTGATTCTGTCGGGCGGCGGGGCGGAGTTCAAGAGCTATACCAGCGGCTTCCAGGCCGTGCTGCTGTTGGCGTTGGTGCCCGCGTACGGAGCGGTGGCGAGCCGGGTGAGCCGCATTAAGCTAATCAACGGCGTGTTCCTGTTCTTCGCCTCGAACCTGGTGATCTTCTACTTTCTGAGCCGGCTGCGCGTGCCACTGTACCTGGCGTTTTTCGTGTGGGTGAGCATCTTCAACGTGATGGTGGTGGCGCAATTGTGGTCGTTCGCAAACGATTTGTATACGCCAGAGCAAGGCAAGCGGCTGTTTCCGATCGTGGGCGTGGGCGCGTCGGTGGGCGGCGTGGCCGGATCGGCGATCGCGGCGCTGCTGATCAAGCCACTGGGCATTTATCAACTGATGCTGGCGTCTGCCGGCATTCTGATGCTGTGCCTGTTGCTGTCGAACGTGATACACCGGCGGGAGAAGGCGAGGTTGCACGACGTGGCGCGGCAAAGGCAGGTGGAAGAACCGCTGGCGCACGACGGCGGCTTCCGTCTGATTTTCCGGCAGCGCTACCTGCTGTACATCGCACTGCTGATTTTGATTTTGAACGTAGTCAACACGGACGGCGAATACATGCGCGACCGGATCTTTACGCAAGCGGCGCGGCAGGCGGCAGCGAACGGAGCGACGGGCGGGCTTTCGGAGACGAACCTGCTCGGCACCTACTCGGCCGATTTTCAATTTTGGCAAAACCTGCTGGGGCTGCTGATTCAATTCTTCCTGGTGTCGCGGGTGTTCCGCTATCTGGGCGTGCGTGGATCGCTGCTGGTGCTGCCGTGCATCGCGCTGTGCACGTATTCGCTAATTGCGGCGTCGCCGATTTTCGCATTCATCTGGGTGGGCAAGGTGCTGGAGAACAGCACCGATTATTCGCTCATGAACACGGTGCGCGGGGCGCTGTACCTGCCAACGAGCCGCGAGGCGAAGTACAAAGCCAAGCAGGCCGTCGATACGTTTTGCGTACGGTTCGGCGATGTGATGTCCAGCCTGGTGGTCTTCACAGGAGCAGGGCTCTTGGGCGTGGGCCTGCGCACGATGGCGGCCTTCAATATCGTTGCCGTGGCGGTTTGGCTGCTGCTGGCCGCGGGCGTAATTCGGGAGCACCGCGAACTGACGGCGGGACAAGGTGTAGAAGCGGCATAGGCGGGCCGGCACGCCCGTTTTCGGATCGATGCGAACCTCTCCGATCCGCTTTTGCAACCTCCGCGTAATCTTACGCCTGGCCTGTCGAATCCCGCACATACGTCCCGAACTTCACCAGCCCGTCGGCGGTCGGCGTCTGCTCGGGGAGCGTGCGCGTGAATTCGAACGGCGAGCGGTCCACATACCTGTCCTACGGCACTGACGATCGATAACAGCACCGCGTTTAACGACGATTTCCTGGGGTTCACGTACGGGTCCGAAGTGACTTTCTTGTTGTCGTTCAGCGGTCCAGCACTGAGTGCTCCCAACGGAACCTCCAGTTTCGGCAGCACCTTCGCTTTCGGTATGTTCGACGGTACAGGCTTCAACCCTCTGCTGACCACCGACCCAAACGGCAACACATTTACCGTGGACGTCAACCTCGATGGCACAACCACCCCAACGCTGTTCAGAGCGGGAGGGCAAAGCGGTCCGGTCGCCTCGTTGATTGTCCCGAACATACCGGAACCCGCTAGCGGTTTCCTGGCGATCTTTGGTTTAGCGGGGATTCTCTATATTTGCGCAGGGGCCCTATCGTGACCTCATGCCGCCGCGGCGAACCAGCGGCGCATTTCGGCGCGGGGGACAACGCCCGTCTTCTCGGCGAGGATGATGCCCCGGCGCAAGAGCACGAAATACGGAATCGACTGAACCCGAAACTGGGCGGCGAGTGTCGGACAGGCGTCCGTATTGACCTTGAGGACGATGCCTCGTCCGGCCATTTCCCGTGCCAGTTCGTGGACTACGGGCGCGGCCGAACGGCAGGGGCCGCACCAGGGTGCCCAAAAATCGACTAAGACCGGGACCTTGGCTTCGCGGGTGATTTCGGCGAACGCCGCGGCGTCCACCTCGATGGGCTCGGAGAGCGGAGGTAACGCGGCTTTGCAGGAGCCGCACCGTCCGGTGTCGGACAAGTGCTTCGCCGGAATCCGATTGTTCGCGCCGCAGCCGGGACATGGGCGGATCATGGGGACCTCTAGGTGTAAGCTACCACGATCGGGGGAGCGAACAAATTTCGGGATTTGAAATCGCCGAAAGGAACTCCGAAAAAGACTAGATGGTCATGGCGGCGAAGCCGCCGTCCACACGCAGGATGGCGCCGGTCACGAAAGAGGAGGCTTTTTCAGCGGCGAGATACAAGGCCGCACCTACCAACTCGGAAGGCACGCCGAAGCGGCTCATGGGCGTGTGATTCATGATGGCAGTTACCCGCTCTTCAGTGAGGATCTTCCGGTTTTGCTCGGCGGGGAAAAAGCCGGGCTGAATGGCGTTCACTCGGACGCGGAACGGGGCAAACTCGCGGGCCAGAAACTTGGTTATCTGATTGACGCCACCTTTGGCCACGGAGTAGGTAAACACTTTAGAAAGAGGGGGGTCCGAGGATGCCGAGGAAATGTTGATGATGGATCCGCCTTTGCCGGCTTCGACCATCGCCTTGCCGATCACCTGACACGCCAAAAAGACACTGCGGAGATCGACGTCGAGAATACGGGTCCATTCCGCTTCTTGGATTTCGAAGAACGGCGTGCTTGAATTGATTCCGGCGGCGTTTAAGAGGACATTCACGCCACCGAACTTCCGGAAGGTGGTTTCAAGAATGCGTTGCACGTCCGGCTTCGAGGAGACGTCGGCCTGGCAGACGACACACTGGCGCCCCTGGGCGCAGATCGCTTGAGCGTGCTGGCGGGCATGCGCCTCATTCAGGTCGGCGATGACGACATTGGCACCGGCACCAGCCAATCCCAGCGCCATCTCACCGGCGAGCACTCCGCCACCACCGACTACGATGGCGGTCTTGCCAGACAAGGAGAAGAGATCTTCCAGCAGCGGGTGTGTCTGCGCGGCCTCTGCGGGTTGAATGGGAACATCGGCAACATTCATGGCTAGTAAGTGGAGATTTCGTCGTACTCTTCCAACTCCCGCTCACGGAGCCGACCCTTGCCGCTGAGCTTGGCTGCCAGCGGGTCCCAGCAGGAACGGCAAAGATCGAATTCTTTTCCATCGATCTCTTTTTGGACGCAGGGGGCGGGCTGGCCGCAGAGGTCACAGTAGATCACGGCTTTCTCCACACACGCAATATATCATATTAAGGTCCTAAAATAAACAATTTAGCGGATCTCAACGTTCAACTAAGATAGGCGATCAGGGGTGCCAGCGTGAGCGGGCTCGCGAGTGTGGACACGAAGACAGCGCTGGTGACGAAATCGGGAGCCAGTTCGAATTCGAGGGCGAGGATCGTAGTGACGACCGCAACCGGCATGGAGGAAAGGATAACGGCGGCCTGGCGGGCGGCTCCAGTGATGCCGAAGGCGGCGGACAGCCCCAAGGCCACGACGGGCGCGGCAACCAAAGAGATGACGACGGCCAGCAGAACCAAGCGGGGACGCGCCGGCCGCGCGGCGCGCTCCAACTGCATCCCGAGAACCAGGATCATTACCGGCAGGGCGGCATCGCTCAAGAGCCCGACCGGGCGCATGACGGCTTCGGGCACGGGCCATCCCAGCGCGAGCACCAGAAGGGCCAGAGCGACTCCGTAAAGGGACGGCATTTTCCAGACCTTTTCCAGCGCCCCAGCGAGTTTGCTGCGGTGGCTGCCGGCGAAGAAGGCGCTCGTGACATAGGTTGTCACGGAGCCGGTTAAAAAGAAGATCGTTGCGTAGGTGAGGGCTTCGGAGCCGAAGGCAAAGCGGACCACCGGCAGGCCGTAGTTACCTCCGTTGGAAAACATCACCACCATCATGAACGCGCGCAGAGGCTTGCTATCCAGCCCGAGACTCTTCCCCGCGACGTAGCCCACCAGGCCCATCGCGCCCATGATCAGGACCGCCAGCAGCATCAAGCGTCCCACGTTCTCTCCCGATGCTTTGGAGGTGACGAGCAGGCGAAAGGCCAGACAGGGCAACAGGGAGTAAAAGACCACGCGGGCTACGGTCCGGACGTCAGCGCCGGCATAACGAGCGAGGAGAAAGCCAGCGGCGGCGATCGCGAAGACCGGAAGGATGTCGGAGACAAGAATCGATAGAAGCAGCGTCAAGTCACCGATTGTAACTTGGGTTCCAAGGAACCGGGTATTAGAAGACAAATTTCATGGCGAGCTGGATGATGCGGTAATCGCCGGAGTTGAGGCCGTTGTTGCCGCTGATGTCGTTGGTGATCTGGCCGAAGTTGGGAGTATTCAGCGCCGAGATGCCGGTGGTGTTGGAGAGAGGGCTGGTGTTCGGAGTGGACGGATTCAGATGGTTGGGGAGATTGAAGGCCTCGGCGCGCAACTGAATCGTCTTTCTCTCTTGAATGCGGAACGTACGCGACAACGCCATGTTGAGCTGGAAGACGCCGGCACCCTTCATGTTGTTGTAGCCAAGATTGCCGTAGGCGCCCGGCACGGGCAGGCCAAAGGCCGTGGGGTCGACCCACTGGCTCATCGTCTGGTGGGGGGCATACGGGTTCGGAGCAAGGAGATTGGGAGTCTGGCCGGGCGCGACGGTGAGGGCGCGATCGACGCCGCTGGTGACGGTGTAGAATTGCGCGGACTTGATTTCCAGAATGGGGGCCACTTGCCATTCGCTGGCAAGGAGCCGCGCCACTTTCGCGGAAAACCGGGGCGTGGTCGCCACGGTATTCAGAACGAAGAGGTGGCGCAGGTCGGAGCCGAGGCAATTGCTGCGGTAGGCGCGGCGGTTGCCCGGGATATTGCCGGCCACACCGTTCGCGGTAGTCTGCTGGTCGTACACATCGCTGATGCAATGCGAGTAGGTATAGTTGGCCGATGCCGAGACGCCGTGGCTCAACCGTTTCTGGACCGAGGCGTAGAAGCCTTCATAGCTGGCGGTGCCGCCCGGGTCCTGCAGGCCGATCCCCGAGTAATAGATTCCCTGGGAAGGATTCTGCAGATAGTAGACCCGCCGGAAATTCTGGTTGGCAGTGGTAGAGCACGTGGGGTAGCTGACGCCGTTGGGCAACGTGCACGGGCCGGTACCCAGAAAGACGGCCGGATTCTGCCCCTGCGAGGTGACCAGATGAATGGTGTCGTTGCCGAGATAGTTCAGAGTCACGAGCCAGTCCGTGCCAATCTGCTTCTGGACACTGAGGTTCCATTGGTTCATGTAGGTGGGTCGGTAGTCGTCGGTGCGGATGTTGACATAGGCGCCAGCGGGATAGAACGGAGCGTTGGCGCTGGCGTGGCCGATGGCGTTGAGCTGTTGCAACAGGGGCATGGGATTGCCGCCGGGATAGTTGAGCCAGGGATCGGAGAGCGTGGCGCCCGCCACGCTGATGTTGTTTCCGAACGGAGGGCTGAAAGTGTTCTGGTTGGGCCAGAACATGTGCGTTCTATCGCCAAACATGCCGAAGGCGGCGCGGATGGTCATGCGGCCATCGCCACGCGGATCCCAGGCCAGGCCCACGCGCGGGAACACTTTGCCCCAGTTGTTGCAGTTGTAACTGTTGCCACAGGGATACTGCGGATCACCTGGAAAGACGAGGCCGGCCGGAGCATTCTTGAAGACGGTGCTGTGCACGTTTTGGGCGAACAGGCCGGGATCGAAGTGGACGATCTGCCCGTACTTGTTGTAATAGGCCGTGTAGGGCTCCCAGCGCAGGCCGTAATTGACGGTAAGCCGGGGCGTGACCTTCCAGGAATCCTGGGCATACAGCGAGACGTAATACTGGCGCTCGTAGAATCCATAGAGAGTGCCCTGGGTGAAACTGACGGGGCGGCCGAGCATAAAATCGCCGAGAATGAGGCCCGTCAGATTCCCATCGAACGTCGCGGTGCCGAGACCATTGACGCCCGACCAATAATTCATCTGCTGGCGATAGACGTTACCGCCGAGGAGGAACTGGTGCTTTCCTTTTACCCAGCTCACATCATCGGTGAGAGACGGGTTAGGCCCGTTATGCGACTCACCGGGAGAAGCGGCACCGCCGCCAATCACGAAATTACTGCCCGCGGCGATGGCGAGGCTCTTCCCGGAGATGGGAGTGACGTTGGCTCCGAACGTGGACCAAGAGCCGTAATTATCGGGGACTTTAGGGATGTTGGTGCGGCTGGCGGACAGATGGAAGGAATTCACGACGTTGGGTGAAAGCAGATAGGTATCGCCCAAGGCCAGCGAGTAATCCAGATCGTTGACACCGACGGTGTTGATGGAGAGCGGATCCTTGCCGTCGAAGGTGGAGGCGACATTCAGGTGCGCGGACGTGAACCGGGCGAACAGGGAGTTCTTGGCGCTGACCTGGTAATCGATTTTGAAGGCGGTCAGGTCCTCGTCCTGATTAGCGACCAGGCCGAATGGAACGCGGCCGCAGTCGTTGACGGGGGTAGGCAAGGTTTTCAAGATGTTCAACGCCACCGGGTTGAGCAGGGTGGGAGAAATGCGGTTGTTCGTAAATCCGAGCGACGAGGGCAGCGTGACGGCTTTGCCGTTATTACATTGGTCCGTGGCGATGGTGGTGAAGTCGCCCAGAGCCATGGCGGGGGTGGGAATGACGGCGGTATTCTGAGCCGGATCGGAGCGCTGCGCGGTGCGCTGATAACCTCCAAAGAAGAACAGCTTGTCCTTCCGAATGGGTCCGCCGAGGACACCGCCGAACTGATTGCGCTTGAGGGTATCGCGCTTCGTGGCGAAGAAGTCGCGGGCGTTGAGATCGCCGTTGCGAAGAAACTCGAACAGGTCGCCATGGAACTCATTGGTGCCGGACTTGGTGACGGCATTGACGACGGCGGTGGAGTGGTAGCCGAACTGGGCGGGCACGGCGCTGGTCTCCACTTTGAATTCCTGCAACGCGTCGGGGAATGGCAGCGGCAGGGCCAGATTGTTGTATGGGTCCTGGTGCATGGCGCCATCGAGCAGGTACCCCACACCGTTCCCCTGGCCGCCAGCCACGGAGACAACGACGGTCGGATAATTGCGGACGGTGTTGATATTTCCGTTGCCGGGAAAGTTGGCCATGCCGGCGAGAAAGACGAGTTCGATGGGGTTGCGGCCGTTGAGCGGCATCTCCGCGATCTGCTGGTTGTTGACCACCTGGCCGATGCTGGTGGTGCGGGTTTCGACCTGCGCGGCATTAGCTTCGACGAGGACCTGTTCGCTGACCGCGCCCACCTGGAGGATGACGTCGATGGTGGGGTTGGTGTCGACCTGCAGAATGATGCCTTTCTGCGCATAGCGGGTGAAACCTTCCTTGGCGACCTCCAGCAGGTAGGGACCGACGGGGAGGTTGGGCAGGACATACTCGCCGCCGGTTTCGCTGGTGGTGGCGCGGACCGCGCCGGTAGCGGTCTGCGTGACTTTGATGGCGGCGCCGGGAACGGCGAGACCCGTGGCGTCCTTGATGGTGCCGTTGATCTGAGAAGTCTGCCCCCAGCAAGCGACGGCAATCGGAAAAAGACAGCAGGCGCGCAGCATATCACCCTTCATATCCCCTCACCTCACTGGCGGCACCTTGTATCAATGCCGGATACAGTTGTCAAGGGGGAGCAGGGGGTTAGGGTTAGACGGTTTCGACTAGTGGCCGTTGGCCTTCATTTTGCGAGCGATCAGGAAGGCGAGTTCCAGGGACTGTTCGCAGTTGAGGCGCGGGTCGACCTCGGATTCATAGGCGCGGGCGAGGTCCTCTTCGCTTTGGCCGCGGGCGCCGCCGAGGCATTCGGTGACGTCCTCTCCGGTGAGCTCGACATGGACTCCGCCGAGGCGGTGGCCGTGGGCGCGGTGGATGTCGAAAGCCTGCTCGACTTCCGAATAGATATCGGCGAAGTGGCGGGTCTTGACACCGGTGGAGGTCAAGCGCGCGTTGCCATGCATGGGATCGCAGACCCAGACCACGGAGCCGCCAGCTTGGGCGACGGCGCCGATGAGCTGCGGCAGCTCTTCTTCGATGCGGCGCGCGCCGAAGCGATGGATCAGCGTCAAACGGCCCGGCGTCCGCTCCGGATCGAGAGTGTCGATCCATTGCTTGACTTGATCGCAACTGACGCCCGGCCCCACCTTCAGGCCGATCGGGTTCTCGATGCCACGCAGGTACTCGATATGGGCGCCTTCGGGATCATTGGTGCGCAGGCCCACCCAGGGGAAATGCGTCGAGAGGTTGAACCAGCCGGTGCGCCGCGGCACGGTGCGGGTTTGGGCTTCCTCGCAAGCCAGGTGCAGCGCTTCGTGCGCAGTGAAGAAATCGATGCGATCGGATTCCCCCGCGCGCACACCGAGCACATGCTCCATGAAGTTTAGGGACTCGCCGATCATTTCGACCATGCGGTGGTACTCGTCGCCCAATGGAGAATGCCGCACCCAGTCGAGATCGAAATACTCGGGGTGGTGCAAATCGGCAAAGCCGCCTTTCACGAGCGCGCGAATGAAGTTGAGAGTGAGGGCCGCGCGCTCATAGCCGCGCAGCAGAAGGTCGGGATCGGCGGAACGGGCCTCCGCGGTGAATTCGGGCCGGTTGACGTTATCGCCGCGATAGGAAGGCAGCGCGACGCCGTGACGCGTTTCGGTATCGGCCGACCGGGGTTTGGCGTATTGCCCCGCGAAACGTCCGATGCGCACGACGGGGCGCTGCGCGCCCACCACCAGCACGAGGCTCATCTGGATGAGCACTTTGAGCGTGTTGGTGATGCGTTCGGAAGTGCAGTGGATGAAGCGTTCGGCGCAGTCGCCGCCCTGCAACACGAAACGGCGGCCGGCCGCCGCTTCGGCGAGTTGCTCGCGCAACTGCAGCACTTCCCAACTGGTAACAAGCGGCGGGAGGCTGCGCAGTTCGTCCAGCACCCGTCCGAGACAGCGCCCATCCCGGTATTCGGGCTGCTGCAGCGCGGGCCGGGAACGCCAGGATTGGGGAGTCCAAGTCACGGGTTTTCAGGTTAGCACACGCACGCGATCGCCTCTTTTTGGTGATCGCGCGCATCTAAAATTTCAGTATGCGCGATTTTCAGAGCTTGTCGGAACGCGAAATCCTGGCCCTGGCGATTGGGCTCGAGGAAGAAGACGAACGCGTGTATGCGGATTTTGCCGAGGGATTGCGCGCGAATTACGCGGCCTCGGCGGCGGTCTTCGATGGCATGCGCCAGCAGGAATCCGGGCATCGCCGGAGGCTGCTGGAGCTATACCGGGAGAATTTCGGCGATCACATTCCGCTGATCCGGCGCCAGGACGTGCGCGGATTCGTGCACAGGAAGCCGGTTTGGCTGATTCGCCCGCTCGGTCTCGATACGGTGCGGAATCAGGCCAGCGCGATGGAGGCGGAGACGCGGCGGTTCTATGAGAAAGCCGCGGCGCGGACGAGCGACGTGCGCATCCGGCAACTACTCGACGACCTGGCGCAGGAAGAGCGGGGGCATGAAGAACGGGCCGATGAACTGGGCAAGACGGAGCTTACGGCGGGCGTCAAGCACGCCGAAGACGAAGCCAACCGGCGGTTGTTCGTGCTGCAGATTGTCCAACCAGGGTTGGCGGGGTTAATGGATGGCTCGGTATCGACACTGGCGCCGGTGTTTGCGGCGGCCGTGGCGACCCACCGGTCGTGGGACGCGTTTCTCGTGGGCCTGGCGGCATCAATTGGCGCCGGGATCAGCATGGGATTTGCCGAAGCGCTATCAGATGACGGCAGCCTCACGGGGCGCGGGCATCCCTGGGTACGCGGCTTGGTCTGCGGGTTGATGACGGCTTTGGGTGGGATCGGCCACACGCTACCGTTTCTGCTGACTGGTTTTACAGCGGCCATGACGGCGGCCATCGTAGTGGTGGCTCTCGAACTGGGCGCGATTACCTGGGTGCGGCATCGTTATATGGAGACGCCGCCACTCTCGGCGGCCCTTCAGGTGGGATTGGGGGGAGTACTGGTGTTTGTGACCGGGATTTTGATTGGGAGTTCGTAGGGCGCAAGGCTGGATCCTTACGCTACTTCTGCAATGCTATCCTGAAGAGAGTTGAAAGTCGGTTTCGTCAGTCTGGGCTGCCCCAAAAACCTGGTCGATAGCGAGGTCATGATGGGCGAACTTGTGGCTCGCGGCCACGAGCTGACGCCCCATCCGGACCAAGCCGAGGTTCTCGTCGTCAATACGTGCAGCTTTATCGATCCGGCGAAGAAGGAATCGATCGACACGATTCTGGAAATGGCCGAATACAAGAAGACCGGCCGCGCCAGGAAGCTGATCGTCGCCGGGTGCCTGGTGGAACGCTATCGCGGGGATATCCGCAAGGAGATGCCGGAGGTCGATGCGCTCGTCGGCACCAATGAGCTGGAAAGGATCGTCGCGCTGTGCGAGGGCGATGAGGGATCCGTGGCGTCGACCGAGCCGTATCTGTACCATGATCTGACGCCGCGTGTGCTCTCGACGCCGCGGCATTTCGCGTATGTGAAGATCGCGGAGGGATGCGACCATCCGTGTACCTTTTGCGTGATTCCGCAATATCGCGGCGCCTTTCGCAGCCGGCGGTTCGAATCGGTCATCGCGGAGGCGACGCGGCTGTTTCAGCAGGGTGTGCGCGAGATCAACCTGATCGGGCAGGACACCACATGCTACGGCGAAGACCTCGGCGTGAAGGACGGCCTGGCGGCGCTGCTGGAACGGCTGGCGCAGATAGAAACGCCGAGAGAAAAGTGGATCCGCTTTCTCTACGCCTATCCGAACAAGATCACGCAGCGGCTGCTGGATACGCTGGCGAAGTATCCGGCGCTGGTCAAGTACATCGATATGCCCCTGCAGCACGCGAGCGCGCAGGTGTTGAAGCGGATGAAGCGCGGTGGGTCCGGAGATATTTTCCTGAAGCTGCTGGAGCGCATTCGCGGGACGGTTCCGGGAGTGGCGATCCGCACCAGTTTCATTGCGGGCTTTCCGGGCGAAAGCGCGGATGACTTCACGGAGCTGTGCCAGTTCGTCCAAGCGGCGCGGTTCGACAACATGGGAGTGTTCGCGTATTCGGATGAAGACACCAGCGCCAGCTACACGCTCGATGGGAAGGTGAACGGCCGCACGATTCAGAAACGCAAGCGGCATCTGATGGCGGTGCAGCGGAAGATCGCGCGCGCCCGGCACCGCGAGCTGGTGGGCGCGGAAGTTCCGGTGCTGGTCGAAGGGCCGTCGCCGGAGACCGAACTGCTGTGGGAAGGCCGCCGACAAGGGCAGGCTCCTGAGATCGACGGCGCCACCTGGATCAACGATTTCGAGGGCGCGGAACCGCGAGCAGGCGAGATCCGGGTGCTTCGGGTTACGGAATCGCACGATTATGACGTGGTGGGCACGCTGCTGGCGCCTACCGAACCGCCGCCGCAGTTCGCGCCCGCTCCGCTCATTCACATCACGCCGGCACTGGCATGATCCGATGTCCCATCTGCAAGAAGGAAGTCGCGCCGGGAGCGGCGGAACTTCCGTTTTGCAGCGAGCGCTGCCGGTTGATCGATTTGGGCAACTGGGCATCGGACAAGTACGTCATCTCGACCCCCGCCAAGCCGGGCGAACTTCCTCAAAAAGGCGATGACGAGTCGGACGGAGAATAGGTTCGCGAACCTGATCTCCACATGGTTCGGGTGCGGCTATGCGCCCGTCGCACCGGGAACGGCCGGCTCGCTCGCGGGGCTGGTCATCGGCATCGCGTTGCACGAACGAATGGGATTCTCGTGGTGGTTGTTTTTGCTGCTGAGCGCGGCGTTTTTTCCGCCGGCGGTGTGGGCATCGACGCGAACGGCTCGCGCGCTCGGCGTGAAGGACCCCGGACGCGTGGTGGTGGACGAAGTGATTGGACAGTGGATCGCCCTGGCGGGGGCGCATCCGTTCAACTGGAAGAGTTACGCAGCGGCATTCGTGTTGTTTCGATTGTTCGATATCTGGAAGCCGGCGCCAGTGCGGCAACTGGAAAGGGTGCCGGAAGGGTTGGGGATAGTCGCCGACGACGTGATGGCGGGCGGTTACGCAGCGGTGGTGTTGTGGCTGGGCGGGTGGTTTCGCCTGTACTAGGGGCACCCGGTTGGGCAGGTAACCCCGCGTGTAGCGGCGGGCTACTTGATGGGATGTCTGCGTTGTAAAATCGGGTTTAGCGTCTCGCTGATACTATGGCTCTTCGTAAATCGGCTGATCCCAAGCCTCAGATCTCGCAAGTGACCCCTCCGGCGGCTATCGCGGGCGGGGAATTGCAGATCCGCGGCAAGGGCTTCGTAAAGAGCGCGCGCCCCCGCGTGACCATTGGCGATGTCACAGCGCCGATTGTCATCGGTTCGGATTCGTTCGTTATCGCGCGTGTGCCGGACGGCGCGACCGCCGGCGAACTGGTAGTCGAGAATGGCGAGCAGGCGAGCGAGTCGTGGGCCTGCGATATCGGCGTGCCGATCGCCGACAGCCTCCACCCGGTCTCCAATCCCGCGATCGATTCCTTCGGCAACATATACACGACGTTCAGCGGGTCGCGCGGCCAGAAAGTTCCGGTGGCGGTCCACAAGGTGGATCTCAATTTCAACATGAAGCCGTTCATCAACGACCTCATGAACGCCACCGGACTGGCTTTCGATTCGCAAGGGATGCTGTATATTTCGAGCCGCTATGACGGCCTCATCTACCAGGTGACGCCGACCGGGAATATGTCCACGTACGTGGAAGGCATGGGCGTGGCGACGGGGATCGCGTTCGACAGTAAGGGCAACTTGTACGTAGGCGACCGCAGCGGGACGATTTTCAAAATCAGCCCCAACCGGCAGATCTTCGTGTTCGCGACGCTGGAGCCATCGATTGCGGCGTACCATCTGGCATTTGGTCCGGATGACGTGCTTTATGTCACCGGCCCCACGACCTCCAGCTTCGACGCGGTCTACCAGGTTTCGCAGGAAGGCGAGGTTGAGGTGTTCTATCGCGGCCTGGGCCGGCCCCAAGGCCTTGCATTCGACGACCAGGGCCGGCTCTATGTAGCGTCTTCTCTTTCCGGCCGCAAGGGCATCGTGCGGATCCATCCCGACAAGCGCGCCGACCTGTTCGTCTCGGGGCCGGGGATCGTCGGACTGGCCTTTAGTCCTACGCGCTCGATGGTCCTCACGACCACCAACGCTCTCTATCGCGTGGATGTCGGCATCCGAGGCCGCCCGCTGTTCTGATGAACGCAGAAATTGTCGCAGTCGGCTCGGAAATGCTGACGCCCCAGCGCCTCGATACGAATTCTCTGTATCTGACGGCCGAGCTCAACAACCTGGGCGTGGAAGTGGTCACGAAATACGTGATCGGCGATCACCTGGAGCGCCTGCGGGACGCGGTGCGGCACGCCACTTCGAAATCGGAGATCCTCGTCATATCGGGTGGCCTTGGGCCGACTGAAGACGATCTCACGCGCGACGCCGTGGCTGACGCGCTCGGCCGGAGGCTGATTTTCAACCAAGAGATCTGCGACGCGCTGGAACAGCGCTTTGCCCGGCTCAACCGGAAAATGGCGGAGGTCAACAAGCGGCAGGCCTTTGTGATCGAAGGCGCTGCGATTCTACCGAATGACCGCGGCACGGCTCCCGGTCAGTGGGTGGAGGAATCGGGCGCGGTGGTGATGCTGCTGCCGGGACCGCCGCACGAGCTGAAAGCGATGTTCGAGCGGCAGTGCATCCCGCGGCTGGCGCGCCTGGTGCCGCAACTGGTGATCCGGACGATCTGCCTGCGCGTGGCCGGGATGGGGGAATCAGATCTCGATCAGCTCATCGCGCCCGTTTACAAGAAGTATCAGAACCCGGTAACGACTATTCTAGCGGCCGCGGGCGATATTCAGATTCACCTGCGCGCGCGCTGCACGACCGAAGCCGAGGCGAACGGATTACTGGCGGAGGTAGCCGGGCCGGTCGAGCTGCTGCTGGGGGATCGCGTGTACTCGCGCAATGGAGATCCGCTGGAGACGGTGGTCGGCGACATGCTGCGCACCAATCACGCGACGGTCTCCGTGGCCGAGAGCTGCACGGGCGGCATGGTGGGCGAGCGCTTCACTTCGGTGGCGGGCAGCTCGGCATATTTCGTCGGAGGGTTCATCACGTACAGCGACGAGATGAAAATCGAGATGTTGGGGGTGGCGCCGGAACTTCTGCAGCAGCACGGCGCGGTGAGCAAACCAGTGGCGGAGGCGATGGCGGTAGGTGCGCGCGGGCATACAAGATCGACGTACGCCCTGGCCATTACCGGCGTGGCGGGTCCGGGAAGCGGCGCCGATGCGGCTCCGGTCGGCACCACGTTCATTGCTCTGGCCGATAACGAAGGCACGCAGGTGCTGCAGCGGCAGTTCATCGGCGATCGCACGCGCATTCGCAATTTCGCTTCGCAGCTCGCGCTGGATTTGCTGCGGCGGAGAATCGCCGGACGAGTGTAAGGGCACGTCAGAGACCTGCCCCACTACAAACTTAAGCGCACGACCGTTTCCAGATGGTAGGTCTGCGGGAAGAGATCGACCAGCGTCATCTTCTGGATCTGATAACCCGCGGCGCGCAAGGCCGCAAGATCGCGCGCCAGAGTGGCGGGATCGCACGAGACGATCACCAGATTGGGCGGCCGCAGCCCGGTGAGACGTCGGACGACGGTCTTGCCTAGTCCGGCGCGCGGCGGGTCGAGCAGGACGAAATCCGGCGCACGGTCTATCGCTTCAAGGTGCTCTTCGGACGTCGCTTTGGCCGCAGACACGTTCGAGCGTCCGGCACGTTCGAGGTTGAACTGCAGGTCGCGCACCGCGGCGGAGCCGGACTCCACCGAGGTGACGGTGTGAAATCGCGCGCCGAGCGGCAGCGAAAACAGACCCACGCCGGCGTACATTTCCAAGGCCGACTCGCCCGCGGCTCCCGCCAACGCGGTTTCTACCAACTGGTCCAGCAAGAAACGGTTCGCTTGAAAAAATGACTGGCCGCCGACGCGAAACTGTTGGCGATAATCGAGGGCGCCGGGTACGAGCCCGGGAATCTGTTCCGCGCACCAATCGAAGAAGCGGCGCGCGACAGGTTGCGTCGCATCGATGACGTTCAGCTGCACCTGCGCCTCATCGGTAAAGAGTTCGAGGGCGCGTAAGAAGCGCGGCCAGCGTGAGTCGCGCAACATTCCGTTCAGAGCGGCGATGGTTTCATTCAACTTGGGCGAAGCGATCGGGCAACGGTCGATGGCGCACAGGGTGTGCGACCGCGCCTCCCAGTAGCCGATGCGGCCGCCCTCGATGTGGAGCTGCACGCGGTTGCGGTAACCCCATGGCTCGCCGGCGACGACCTCGATATCATCCGGCGGATCGATCTTGCCCACGCGCCGCAGTTCCTCGCGCAGGATTTCCCGCTTCGCCGCCAATTGCAGCTCGTACGGCGCGTGCTGGTAATGACAGCCGCCACAACGTCCGAAGTATGGGCAGGGCGCCGCCACGCGCTCAGGCGCAGGCTGCAGCACTTCCAGGGCGCGCGCCCGCACCAGTCCCGGCTTTTCCCGCTCCGCCTGCGCGCGAATGCGCTCGCCCGGAAGGACGAACGGCGCCAGAATGACACGGCCATCAACACGACCGAGGCCGTCGCCACCATACACCAACTTCTCCACGGTGACTTCAAAATTGCTTACGATAGGGATTTACCCCCGTTCCCTCTAACATGAGAACACGAGTCTTTTCCGGAATGCAGCCAACCGGAAATCTTCACATCGGAAACTATCTCGGCGCACTGAAGAACTGGGTGCGCATTCAAAACGAATACGAGTGCATCTTCTGCATTGTCGATCTGCACGCCATCACGTTGTATCAAGATCCGGCGGAACTGCGCGGCAAGATCCGGGAGATCGCGGCGCTGTACCTGGCAGCGGGGATCGACCCCAAGGCCTGCGCGATCATGGTGCAATCCGAGGTTCCGGCACATGCCGAGCTGGCGTGGATGCTCACATGCGTCACGCCGGTAGGCTGGCTGGAGCGAATGACGCAATACAAAGCGAAGGCAGCCAGGCACGAATCCGTCGGGGACGGCTTGCTGCAGTACCCGGTGTTGATGGCCGCGGACATTCTGCTGTATCAGGCGGGTATTGTGCCGGTAGGCGAGGACCAGGCCCAGCATCTGGAACTGACGCGTGACATCGCGCAACGCTTTAATTCGCTGTATGGCGAGACCTTCGTGGTGCCCAACACGAGCCTGCCGACGGTGGGCGCGCGCATCATGGGACTCGACGATCCGACGCAGAAGATGAGCAAATCGGCCGGCGGCGCGCACCACGCGGTGGCGCTGCTTGACGCGCCCGAGACGATCCGCAAGACGATCATGCGCGCCACCACCGATTCCAAGCCGGCGGTGGACGTTGAAACCGCCGGGCCCGGCGTGCTGAACCTGCTCGCGATTTACCAGGCGTTCTGCGGCGCCACTGACGACCAGATCAAGCAGCAGTTCAGCGGCATGCGCTACGGTGATCTCAAAAAGCAGGTGGCGGAGATGGTCATCTCGCACCTGGAGCCGTTCCAGCAGCGCTACCGCCAGATCACGGGCGAGGCCGGCTATCTCGATCGCGTCTTACAGGAGGGCGCCGCGCGCGTCGCGCCGGTCGCGAACGACACGGTGAGGCTGGTGAAAGAGCGGATGGGCCTGTATACTGCGAATGGCTAAGGGTCATTGACAGGCGCGATTCCTCTGCATTACCTTGAGACCATGCTTTCCGAAAACACGCAAATGATCCGGCGTTTTAGCCTCTTCTTCCTGGCTGCCGCGGCAATTCCGGCCTTCGCTCAGACGGACGTGAAGGCAACGTTCGTGAAACACTTGAAAACTTCGCGCGATTTCACGCTGAAGGTAGCCAATCAGATGCCGGAAGACTCCTATAACTTCAAACTCACACCGCCGCAGATGAGCTTTGGCGAGCAGATGGTCCACCTGTCACAGGCGGTGGGCTCGTTCGTGGCCACCATTCAAGGTCAGAAGCCGACCTTTGGCAAGCCGGCGTCGATGAGCAAGAAGGACATCGTCGCGTTCATGCAGAAATCGTTTGATGGCGCCATCGACGGTGTTTCCAAAATGACTTCCGAGCAACTCACGAAGACTTACAACACGGGCGATGGCTCGATGACCGGCATGGAAGTGCTGATGTTTATGCTCGATCACACCACGCACCACCGAGCTTCCGCCGAGATGTACCTGCGCGCCAAGGGCATCACGCCGACCGAATACGAGTTCTAGACTCGTGAAGCGTTAGCGACCCGGAGCGTAGCCGAAGGTCATCGTGATGGAGACGCTGCGGGCGGGCAGCAGGGTCAGGGCGTCACCCGGCGCCGGCGCGTTGCTCTTGGCCGAGAACGGAACCACGCCGACGATATTGTGTTGGTCGAGCAGATTATTGATCGCAAAGCGAATTTTGGTTCCACGCAGAAAACTGTCGCCTCTGACAGTGTAGTTAAAGAATAGGTTCGTCACATTGAACGGGTTGATCGTGACGGCCTGGTTGATCGTGCCGTTGTCGTTGTACATGGTTCCAACGCGTTTGTTAAACATGCCGACATCCCAGTTCTTCTGCTGATAGGTCAGACCGATCGCCTCGGTGTTTTTGGGCGTATTCGCGATCCACAAGCCGCCGTTCGCATAGCTCCGGCCTTCCTGATACTTCGCCGCGCCGAGCGTCCCGTTCACATAGAAGCTGAGTCCGCGGCCGATCTGGATATTGCTCTCGGCTTCGACCCCCTTCGTGTTCGACGGGCCCGTCTGATAAAAGTACGCCTCTCCGGTAGCCGGGTCGATAAAAGTGGAATACGGGTTCTGGAAGTGGCTATAGTAAGCGTCGACATCCAGAGTCCAGCGATTGAACTTCGTGACGGAACCGATCTGGTACGTCTTAACCGCTGTCGGGTGCGGGAGGACCGCCACTTGGGTGATTCCCGAGTTCACGGACTGGCCGTTCGCGCCGGCGTCAAACACGCTGCTTGGCGGAATATTGCTGCCAGTCCCGAACTGTGCGTACGCCGTCCAATTGGTTTTGAGTTTGTACCGCAGACTGGCTGAGGGCATCCACGAGCGGTATTGGGCCTCGTGGTATGCGAACGGCGCGCCGCCAACACAAACCGTGGTCTGCGTGACCTTCGGTGTGGAGAGCGCTCCCCCCACGCACCCGACCCCAGTCTTGCCGTTATCCTGGAACTGGGTCAAATACATTCCGTATTCAGCCACCTTCATTCCGGCCAGCGCGCTGAGTTTCGAGGTGATGTTGTATTCATACTCGACGAAGGGCTGGGCCGAAAGCGTGGTGAAGTGCTCATGAAAATTGGCCAGTAGCGAATCCTGCCAGGTGCGCGGATCCGTGGGAACCTGGTAACGGTCCGTATAAGCCCATTCGAACCATAACCCCGTCCGCAGGACGCCGCGCGCCATCTCGTAACTCACCGTCGCGATATCGCCCACTTTGCGATACCCATTCAGCTTGTCGACGCCACTCGTCGAAGTGATCGACTGCGGCCCGGGGAGGAAGAATCCGTCCGCCTGAATGGACGGGTTGTTGTAGTTCTGCTTGTTCCAATAACGGTACGTGTACAGCTTGTTATCGAATTTCCAGCCGCGGCCCAACTCGCTGTGGATGCCGATGTATTCGAAGTCCGTTTGTACGTGGTAGAAGTTATAGCCGTAGTAATTCGGCTGCGCCGGATCGTTGCTCAACAGATAGTTGTCCCCAAACTCGGCGATCTGGGCGCGCGTCGGCCCCTTGAGGTTCGGCGTGTTCGTCCACAGGTCCACGAGGCCGCCGAACACGGTGATCGTCGTGCGGTCGTTGAGGCGATACTGGTACTTGAGGAATCCGGCCACGCGCTTTTGATAGTTGAAGGTCTGGTACCCGTCCGAGAGCATCTGGTGCACGTTAGCGGTTAAGCTGGATTTCTTGCCCGGGCCGAACTGTCCGGAATCCGCATCCAGGGCGAGCATTCTGGTGTTGAAGGAGCCGTAAGAAGCAGTCGCGCGAATATCGGGAGAATACGACACGCTGCGTGATAGCAGGTTGACGGTTCCGCCGAAATTCGTTGGCCCGATCGAAGAGGCTGAACCGGGGCTGCGGTCGAAATCGACGCCCGCAATGAACTGGCTGGGGAAGAATGCCCACGAGTGGTGCGTCGGGTCGTTTGTGTCGTTAAAGGGAATTCCATCGGCTTGCATCGTATATTGGCCGTCTTTGAAACCGCGGAAGTAGGTTTTGCTGTCTCCCAAACCGACGCCATTGGGGTTGACGCTCCACGTCCCCGGCGCGTTGTTGAGCAGTTCAGTGTAGTCCGCAATCGGCGACGCGAAGTTTTGTATGTACTCCGGACTGATCTCCGATCGCGCCGACCGGGCATCCAACGTGTTCTGCGAAGGGGCGGTTTCCGCCGCCACCGAAACCGTTCCTTCCACCGTGATACTTTGCGCCAGTTCTCCCACATTCAAAGACAGGTTGACGGTCTCCGTGCCGTTGGACGCCAGCTTGACTCCTGTGCGGCGGCTCGATGCAAAGCTGGGAGCCGAGGCCTCCAGCGTGTAAACACCGGCGGCCAGCCCAGAAACAGAAAACTTCCCTTCCTGATCGGACACCAAGGCGTGCGGAGAACCGGAGGATTCGCTTCTTACAGCAACCTCGGCGCCGGGAATCGGCTTGCCGGACACATCCAAAACCGCGCCCGCGATGGTCCCGGTGTCGCCCGGATTTTGCTGAGCGTAACTGGGGAAAACTCCGAACGGCAATACAACGAGACAGACGAATAGTTTTGGGGCGCGAATAGCGGACACGATGCCTCCTGAACCAGTGGATGAAGGATGGTAACAGCGATGTTTTACATCGCGATGACGGTTCAGTGAATTCCCGTTGACAGCGCGCGGATTGCATCCGCGTTACCATCAGTACTTGAATCCCCAACCGCAAATTCTCATCCTCGACGCAGGCGGCCAATACTGTCACTTGATCGCGCGCAAGGTCCGAGACCTCGGTGTCTACGCCGAAGTCCGCGCGAGCGAGACTCCCGCAGCCGAGTTATGCGCGGCGAGAGGACTGATCATTTCGGGCGGGCCGAGCAGCGTCTATGACGTAGAAAGTCCGACCGTCGACCCCGCGATCTTTACGCACGGCCAGGCGGTGCTGGGAATCTGCTATGGCCATCAGCTGATGGCGCATCTGCTCGGCGGCGATGTGAAGCAAGGGGAGAAAGGGGAATACGGCCTCGCCACGCTCGATCTGGAGACTACCACCGACCCGCTGTTCACCGGGCTTTCGGGCCGCCAGCAGGTTTGGATGAGCCATCGCGACCTCGTTGTCAGTCCTCCAGAGGGTTTTTCCGTAGTGGGACGCACGGACACCTGCACAGTCGCCGCGATGGCTAATCCCGGGCGCCGGCAATACGCGGTGCAGTTCCATCCCGAGGTAGTCCACACCACGCACGGAAAAGAAATCCTCGCGCACTTCGTTTTCGGCGTCTGCCAGTGCGAAAAAGACTGGGACGCACGCCACCGCGCGCCTGTAATCGAGCAAGAGATCCGGGCTGCTGCCGGCGCTCGCAACGTCTTCTTCTTCGTCAGCGGCGGAGTGGATTCCACCGTCGCGTTCGCGCTCTGCACGCGGGCGCTCGGCGAGAACCGCGTACGGGGAGTCTATGTGGACACCGGGCTGATGCGGGAAGGAGAAACGGATTTCGTCGGCCGCATGCCGGGAATCTCGGTGGAATGCGCCCAAGAACAGTTCCTGGGCGCGCTGGAGGGCGTTACGGACCCCGAGCAAAAGCGCCACATCATCGGGGAGGAGTTTGTGCGCGTACAGGAGCGGGTCATCGCATCGCGCCGCCTGCTGGACGAACACTGGATTCTCGGCCAGGGTACGATCTATCCGGATACGATTGAGTCCGGCGGCACGGCGAAGGCCGCCTTGATCAAAACGCATCACAACCGCGTGGCGGGGATTCAGAAGTTGATCGAAGCCGGCCGAATCGTCGAGCCGCTCAAGAGTTTCTACAAAGACGAAGTCCGAGAAGTCGGGCGGGAGCTCGGCTTGCCGGGCGAGTTGCTCGACCGCCACCCCTTTCCCGGCCCCGGCCTGGCCATCCGCTGCCTCTGTTCGGACTTCGACGGCGCCGTCCGCCAGACTCCGGAAGGATTCGTGATTCCGGTACATTCGGTCGGCGTGCAAGGCGACTCGCGCAGCTATGCGCCAGTCTTAGCCATTGACCGAATGGATCACACCTATGCCACGGAGTTGATTAACCGGCTGTCGAACGTAAACCGCGTCATTGCCGAGGTGGCGGCGCACGCGCCCCTGGCCCGGTTGCGTGTGCGCACCTGCTCGCTCACGGCCGAGCGGCTGGCCCGGTTGCGGAGCGCCGATGCCGCCGTGCGCCATGTCTCTCAAGAAACCGGGTTTGACCATCGCGTCTGGCAGTTCCCGGTGGTTCTCATCCCGCTAGGCACGCCGGATTCGCCCGATTCCATTGTGCTGCGGCCGATTCACTCGGTAGACGGGATGACCGCGCAATCGGTCCCAATGGAACCAGAGCTCTTAAATCGGATCACGAAGGAACTGCTGGCGCAAAACGGAATCGCGGCGGTTTTTTACGACCTGACCCACAAGCCCCCCGCCACCATTGAGTGGGAATAACGCTGCTACGGCAGCCGCATGTCGATGCCGGATTCGCGATTCAGCCTCTCGGTCAACGCTTTGTCCACCATCGACAGCGACACCTGATTGTGCGTGTTCCCGGAGGTGAAGTAGTGCAGCGTATCGCCCTCCACCCAGAACGCAACCGCCGAGTAGATGGTGTGGTCGGTGAACGCGATCAAATAGTGCTGAGTCTCCGGAGGAACGGGCTCCGTGGACGCGGGCTGCGGTGTCAAGTCGCCGGGACCCGCGGAGGCGTAGCCGTCGGGCGGTGGGAGCATGACGGGCTGTTGGACGGAAGGATACACGACGACAACATTCGGTTGTTGGGGCTGTGGTGGTGGGGGCGCACCGTCCGTCAAGTAAGGATTGTCATAAAAGCCGCCTACATAGACCGGCACGGGATACGGCACCAAGCCGCCATTGTTGCCCAGGCCGCTGTTGTTGCCCCGGCCGCCAAATCGCCCGAAATTCCCTCGGCCACCGACGACCGCTCCGCGGCGAGCCACGAAGGTCGGATCGGTCACCGCGCCGGGAATCACCAGCCGAGGAAACCCGAATCCGCTCGGGAATGCCGCGTTGCCAAAAAACCGGGTAACACCGGGTAATGCCGAAGTGCCGCCGGGAAACACCGCGTTGCCGAAAGAACCCACAACAAAAGGCTGGGTATTTGCGATGACGCCGCGATTTTGAACAAAAGGCTGGGGATTTACGATGCCGCCGCGATTTTGAGCCCATCCCCCAACGGAAAAAGACAACACCAGACAGAACCCGGCGAGAGCTTTCATCAGATCCGCCCTTCTACCGACATTCTACGCGAAATTGCGTCCCCCGGTTACCGGAGGAAGGTTACTGCTTTCTTGGGGCGGCTCCCGGCGCGGCAGGGGTACGCGCGGGTGCGGCCGGACGCGGTGCGGCAGAGCCTGGAGCCGCCGCTGGAGCCGAGGTTCCTCCGGCAGCTGGATTCGCCTTATCGTAGAGCGCGATGATATCAGCAGTAATGTCGACCGCCGCAGCTCTCCACAGGACACCTGTTTGCGGGTTGCTCACGTCGAGGATGACGCCGAATCCGTTGTCGGTCGCATATTTCTCGAGCACCTTCATCATCTTGGCGCCCAGCTCCTGCATGACTTTGCTCTCTTCTTCCTGCACGTCGGCGTCAAAATCCTCGCTGTCGCGCTTCAACGAGGTGGTCTTGGCATCGATGTCGCGCATGAGCTTGTTCTTCGCATCATCGCTCATGGTCGCGCTGCCCTTGCGCAACTGGTCTTGCGAGGAGTTAATTTCACTCTGTTTCTTTTCCAGTTCCGACTTCTTGGGGGCGAACTTCGCCTGCAGCTCATTGGCCGCTTTCTGGCCGTCCTTTGTGCCAAGCAGAGCCTCTTGCACGTGAATTACGCCGACCTTGGTGGGCGGGTTTTGAGCGGGGAGCGCCATCGCGGCTCCGAACGCCAGCACGGGAATCAGATAGTTTTTCAAGCTCGAAACTCCTAAGTCTTCAAAATACTAGCATATCGAACAAACCGCGATTGTTAAAACGTCCGTCCGACGGTAAAGCGGAAAAGTGTGTTCCGCTCAAAGAACGGCGTGGCTTGGCCAAACGTCGCGACCGCGCTGTTAAACGTTGCGGCGTTGGGGTAGAAAGCCCGGTCGGCGACAATGGGAGGCTGAATGTATTCGCGAACTTTGGTGGGATTGTAGGCCCAGTACACACGGAACGGAGCCTGCACAATCGGCAGCAAGACCTGGATTTCGAGACCGGTTGACGTACGCAGATTCTGTGTGCCAGGCGCGATCTTGACCCTGCCGTCGAAAGCCGCCTGCGGGAACTGAAGATTCAGATTGTCCACCTGGCTTTGCACCATCTTCAGCTCGTTGGGTCGCAGAATGCGGTTGAGACCGGCGTCGGCGAAGATCGCCAGCGTCACAGGCCCAACAATCGGAATGCGGTATTCGAAATTGCTGATCACGGTTGTGTCGCCGCCCGGTGTAATTAGCTGATAGCTCGGCACCGTCATTGTGACGTCCTGATTGGTGGCGACGCCGTTGACAAAGACCTTCTGGGTCCGATGCGTTCCGTCGGCGTTCAGGATGGGCACTTGGGCGCTCGAAGCAATGAACGCAATGGGCGTGATCTCGAAGAAATCGTAGCCCCGGACATCCTGCTCGCCTCCGATGTACCGGCGCGAGAACGGCGGAACCTCTTTACCGCCGTAGCCGGTAATGAGCGACCCGGAGAGGTGGAAGGCCAGTATGTGGGTTTTATGCCAGGGCGCCGGCTTGAAGTATTTGGCGTCGATCGCGGGCCCGATCGTATTGACGTTGCCGCCCAACCCGCTCCCCGCAAAGCTGGTGGAAACGTAGATGGATCGGCCGGCCGTCGGGTTGATAGGCGAGTTTACCGAATTATAGGTGTACGACGGGGTAATACTGCTCGTCTTGACGCCGTTCAACTGGCTCGGTCCGGCTACACTGGCGAAGTAAAGGTACTGGAAATAACTGGTGGCCGCGGCCGTATTCGTTTTGATATCCGAAATATCGTAACCGTAGGTAATTCCCACGCGCGCGAAGCTCCGCTTGAGCGGGTAGCTGGTGGAAACCGTGAAGCCCTTGCTGTTCTGTACGTAGTTCAGCAGGTTTCCCTGGCCAAGCTGGTTGTAGAGAGGCGTGAGATCGTATCCGGCGAAGATCGAAGCCTGGCGCGCCTGGTTGAAGTCGTAGCGCGTCAGGTAGACGCGAAAACCGAGCTGGATCGGCTTGTCGAGGAAATAGGGCTCGGTAAAGCCGAAGCTCACGCTGCGCAGAATCGTCCCGAGCTGGGAATCGACGGACAACGTCTCGCCCAGCCCCAGAAAGTTGTTGGTGGAGTAGTTGAATCCGATGAAGCTGCCAGCCAGGCCGGACACGCCGCCGCTCAATCCCACCGAGTTTTTGCCGCGCTCTTTGACCTTCAACGTGATATCGACCGTATTCGACTGCGGATTGCGGTTGATGGTGGCGGCGTCTTCCTTCTTCAACGTCTCGAAATAGCCGAGTTGGTTCAGCCGCAGGATGCTGAGATCCCAGAGGCGGGTGTTGAACATGTCCCCTTCGTCGAGCAGGATTTCGCGGCGAATCACCTTGTCGCGCGTAGTGGTATTACCGGAAAAATCGAGCCGGCGGACGAAGAACTGCTTGCCTTCATCGGCGGTGAGCGTCAGATCGACCTGATCGGAATTCGGTTGTATGTCGAACGACGGTTCCGGGACGAAATCGATGTAGCCAAACTCGCCGTAAAGGTTGCGCATGTTTTCCAGGCCCTTACGGAGCTTGGCGGTGGAAAAGATGTCCCCCTCCTTCATCTGGAACAGGGTGGGTGTCAGGCTCTGCGGCGTCCGGAACAACTTCACTCCGACGTAGTTCAGCATGTGGAGATGATAGAGACGGCCTTCCTCGACTGGAATGGTGATATCGGCGAAGATGCCGGGATTGTTGGGCTTAACGATGGGAAGGCGCCAGCCCTCGCCGCCGGTGCGGCGCATCTTGACCATCTCATCGAGCGCCTTTGCCGTGAAATAGCCTTTGTCCTGATAGGCTTGCCGGATTCGCTCCTTGTCCTCGTCGAGTTTCTCGGGATCGTAGGTCTTCGCGAAAAGATCTTCCAGAAAAATGGAGTAGGGGATGCCGATCGGCCGCGAATTCTTCATGGCGCGCACCACCTGGCGGCCGGTAAACGCTTCGTTGCCCTGGATCTCGATCTTGCCCACCTTCACCTTGGGTCCTTCATTCACGTTGAAGGTGACTTTGAGCGAAGAGGGAGGCAATTGCTCAATGACCGGATCGACCGTAGCGTATTGGCGGCCGCGCTCGGCCAGGAATTCCTTAAGCACTACGGCCGCACGCTGTACCTTGTTCGGGTCATACTGCGATTCGACCGACAACCCGACTTTACGTTCCTTGAAGCGGTCCAGAATCTCGGAAACGGTCACGGAGTGGATCCCCGCGTAGTCGATCGACCGCACTACCCGCCGCTCCGTCACCACGAAAGTCAGGTTCACACCCGTGCGGCCCGGTTCGGCTTCCAGGACGATATTGTCGAACCGCTGCGTATTCCAAAGGGCCATGTAGTCGCGCCGCAAGGTGTCTTCGTTATACACGTCGCCCGCCTTGCTCACGATCAGGGCCTTTAAGGTGTCCTGGGGAACACGCCGCGTACCCCGAAACGCTACGCTTTCGATGATCTGTCCGGCCGGCTGGATCGCGACAGTTGGTTGGGGCGGTGTTTCCAACCGGGGCTGCCCGGGAGGCGCCGGGGGTTGCGCCGGTGGAGGCTGCTGGGCCGGCTGAGCCGGCGCCGCTTCGGGGACCGTCTCGAACGGGTTGGGGGCACGCGGAGTTTGCCCGGCGGGCGCTGGCGCCTGTCCCTGCCGGGGTGGAGGTGACTGCGGTTGCTGGGCTCTCAACGGAACCATCAACGGTGCGCAGAAAATCAGGGGTACGAACGCCAGGCGCCGTCGCCTGTGAAGCTTCATCGAAACATGCCTTTCCACTCTGCGCGCCTACAATGACAGTGATGCACGGATTCCCGTTCACCTCGGTACAGATCGGTTGCCAAGTTGGTAAGCCATTATTTTACCGGATGTTGGGGGCAATAGCCAACGAGCGGCGGGCGCTACACTGTGAACCTCCGTCACACCGGATTGGCGGCGCCGAAGGGGGGACTAAGCCGGCACCGCCGAACGGATGAACGTGACAATGGAGTCCAGGGAAGCGCCCGGCTGAAACACCGCCGCTACGCCCTGGCGCCGCAGGGCCTCGGCATCTTCGTCGGGGACGATGCCCCCCACGATCAACTTCACATCGCCCATGTCCTTTTCTCGCAGCAGTTCCAGCACGCGCGGGACGATGGCGTTGTGGGCGCCCGACAGAATCGAAAGCCCGATCACCTGGACGTCTTCCTGCAGCGCCGCGTTGACAATCATTTCCGGCGTCTGGCGCAAGCCTGTGTAAATGACCTCCATGCCGGCATCGCGCAACGCCCGCGCGATCACTTTGGCTCCGCGGTCATGGCCGTCCAGCCCCGGCTTGGCCACCAGCACTCGAATCGGTCGCGCCATGTCTTACAGGTGACTCGTCTCCTGGTAGGCACCAAAAACCGCGCGCAGCGCATCGCAAATCTCGCCGAGCGTCGCGTAGGCGCGCACCGCGTCCAGAATTGCCGGCATGGTATTCTCGCTTCCTTCGGCGGACCGGCGTAACGCATCGAGACTCTGCTCGACGCGCCCGTTAATGCGGCGCTTTTTCAAGGCAGCGAGCTTCTCGGACTGCTTGCGGGCAGCCGTCTCGCCGATCTGCAGCAACTCGATGGGCTGGTCGTCGGATTGAAACCGGTTCACGCCAACGATTACCCGTTCCTCGCCCTCCACCTCACGCTGATACCGATAGCTCGCGCTGGCGATTTCCTGCTGCGGGAACCCGGCTTCGATCGCCTTGATCATTCCGCCCATGCCGTCGATACGCTGGATGTAGTCATTGGCGGCTTGCTCGGTCTCCAGCGTCAGCTTTTCCACGAAATAGCTGCCGCCGAGCGGATCGGGTGTCTGGGTGACACCGGTCTCGTAAGCCAGCACCTGCTGCGTGCGCAGAGCGATGGTCACGGCATGCTCGCTCGGCAGGGCGTATGCTTCGTCCAGCGAGTTGGTGTGCAGCGACTGTGCGCCGCCCAGCACTGCCGCCATCGCCTGCAGCGCGGTGCGCACCACGTTGTTGTAGGGCTGCTGCCAGGTGAGCGAACACCCGGCTGTTTGCGCGTGAAAGCGCAGCTTCTGGCTTCGATCGTTGCGCGCTCCGTACCGGTCGCGCATCACATAAGCCCAGATCTTCCGCGCCGCCCTGTATTTGGCGATTTCCTCGAAGAAATCACTGTGGGCGTTGAAGAAGAAGCTCAGGCGGGGCGCGAACTCGTCGATTCCCAGCCCTCGCTCCAAGGCCCAGTCCACATACTCGATGCCGTCCCGCAGGGTGAACGCGAGTTCCTGGACCGCGGTCGACCCGGCTTCGCGGATGTGGTAACCGCTGATCGAAATCGGGTTGAAGCGGGGCGTGTGCCGGGCGCCGAATTCGATGGTGTCCGTCACCAGCCGCATTGAAGGCCGCGGCGGGAAAATGTACTCCTTCTGCGCGATGTATTCCTTCAGAATGTCGTTCTGAAGGGTGCCTGAGAGGCGGGTCCAGGCCACGCCCTGCTTCTCAGCGACAACCAGGTACATCGCCCACAGCACCGCCGCCGGGGAGTTAATCGTCATCGAGACGGTCACGTCTCCCAAAGGAATGCTCTGGAAGAGGGTTTCCATGTCCTCGAGCGAGCAGATGGAGACGCCGCACTTGCCGACTTCGCCTTCGCTCAGCGCATGGTCGGCGTCGTAGCCCATCAGAGTCGGCAGGTCGAACGCCACTGAGAGCCCGGTCTGCCCCTGCTCCAGCAAGTAGCGGTAACGGCGGTTGGTTTCCTCGGGCACGGCAAATCCCGAGAACTGCCGCATGGTCCAGAGCTTGCCGCGATACATGTCGCGGTGAATGCCGCGCGTGTAAGGGAATTCCCCCGGCTCCCCTAGATCGCGGGAGCGGTCCAGTTCCTGTACTTGCTCGGGCCCGTACACGGGCTCGATGGGCACGCCGCTAATTGTCGTGAACTGCCGTTGGGCGGTCTTCATCCGGCTCCGATCTTATCGTAGCGCGGATGACTTAGTTGCGGACCCCGACCGCTTCTGTCCGCCCGGCTAACGGCCGGATCGCGCCGGCTCCGCAGACGGCTACTCCGGTTTGCGCCAGCGCCGACAGAAAATTGAAGAGCAGCGAGTAGAGCACTTGTTCGGTCAGAGACTGCTTGCCGGGAAGCCGGAACGTGACCGGCAGTTCCTTGGAAATCGACAGGCGGACGGCTTGTGGATAGGCGCGCCCGCTCCGATCGCGTTTGTTGGCAAGCGACATCGGCGTCTGCATGACAGCCCCGGTCCGCCCGTCGACGTAAAACTGACACCGCGAGAACCAGCCCAGGTTGGCCGGATCGGCGGCGTCAAACAGCAACAAGGGCGCCCCGCGGCTCGGCGCGCTCAGATCGAGTTGCATCAACCTCGGGCTGTCTTTTAACCGCACCTCGAACCCAGCCTGGCGCGCTATATTGGTCACCATTTCGGGCTCGAGCTCGAGATAGATCAGCTTGTGGGGGCCGGCCTGAAGCACCTGCATGGCAATGCGCTAATTGTAGCGCACGGCCCGATGGGTCTATTGCAGTCCGCGTAGCGTGATTCCCGCGTACGCCAGAGTCAATCCGATCATGACTACCACCACGATCCACGAAACGAAGTTGAACCACCGCGGGTTCACCCATTCGCCCATCAGGTCGCGCTTGTTAATCAGCACCACCATGGGAATCAGCACGAACGGCAGCAACATGCCGTTCAGCACCTGCGAAAGCACGATCATGCGCACCAGCGGAAATCCCGGAATCAGCACCACCCCGGCGCCCACTGCGATCAGCAGCGTATAGAGCGTGTAAAAGACGGGCGCTTCCCCCATGCGCCGGTTGACCCCGGCTTCGAAGCCCAGCCCTTCACACACAGTGTAGGCCGTCGAGAGAGGCAAAATCGATGCCGCGAAAATCGAAGCGTTGAACAGCCCCGCGCTGAACAGGAGAAAGGCGTACTCGCCGAAAGGCCGCAACCCGAGCGCGGCTTGTGCCGCATCGTCAATGTCGCGCGGCATCACGCTGTAGATCGCGCCGGCACAGGCCACAATGATGAAGAACGCAATTACCGAAGTCATGAAGCATCCCACGATGACCTCAACCCGCGATTCCGAGTATTCCTTTGCCGTGATTCCCTTCTCCACGACCGCCGCTTGCAAATAGAACTGCATCCAGGGCGCAATGGTGGTTCCCACCATGCCGATCAACATGTATATGTAGGCCGGTTCCAGCAGCAGCACCGGCTTCACACTGTAGATGGCCGCCTCTCTCCAATCCGGCTTGACCAGAAACCCGGAGACCACGTAGGTCACGTAAAACACGCACGCGAACAGAAATATCTTTTCCACGCTCTGGTAATTGCCTTTCACCACCAGGAACCAGACCGCTAGGGCCGCCAGCGGGACCGAAATATATCGGCTCACATGGAACAATTCGAGCGAACTGGCCACGCCGGCGAATTCGGCCATGACATTGGTCAGGTTCGTGAAGACCAGCAGCGCCATCATGAGGAACGTAATGCGCAGCCCGAACTCCTCGCGGATCAGATCGGACAGGCCTTTGCCGGTCACCGCTCCCATCCGGGAACACATTTCCTGAGTGATGATCAACGCCAGCGTGATCGGCAGCAGGGTCCAGAGCGGCAGGTAGCCGAAGCGCGCGCCCGCGGCTGAATAGGTGAAGATGCCGCCTGAATCGTTATCGACGACGGCGGTGATGAAGCCCGGCCCGATGACCGCAAAGAAGATCGCGATGTGATAGCGGAACCGGCTCAGGATGTTCCGCATTCGTCACTTGTGCCTCAATACCGAGATCACATCGTCGGCCGTGATGACTCCGGCCAACATGCCGTTTTGATCGACCACCGGCAGAGTTAGAAGGTTGTACTTGTCGAACAACTCGAGTACCTGGTCTTGACGCTCCTCTACAGTTGCCTGCAGCAGAGTCTCGCTCCCGAGATCCTTCAGCTTCGTTTCGGCCCCGGCTGTGAAGAGGCGAGCCAGGGGAACGGCTGCCGCGAGCCGCCCCTCTTCATCGATGAGGAACACCGCGTTAAGACTCTCCAGCAGTTCTTCGTTGTCTTTCAGGGCCGACATCGCCTCCGCCACAGTGGCGGTGTCGGGCACTGCCACGTACTCGGTGTTCATCATCCCGCCGGCTGTGTCCTCCTCGAATTCCAACAGCTCCTCAACCTCGGTCTTGGGCTCCGACGCCATCTCATCCAAGATGTCCTCGGAGGCTTCTTCCTCCAATTCCGAAAGCGCGTCGGCGGCCTCGTCCGGCGCCATCTCCTCCACGATGTCGGCCGCCTTCTCCGGTTCCAACGACTCCAGAATGCTGGCCTGCATCTTGGGGTCGACTTCGGAAAGAGTTTCGGCCGCCACCTCGCTGTCGATCGTTTCGAAAATCGCCTCGCGTTCGGCCGGCGCCAGCTCTTCCACGATGTCGGCCAGATCAGCCGGGTGGATCGCTTCCAGCTTCTGGTATGAAATATTCAGCCGGAGGCGCCGAAGCGGGTCCGGTTCGACCACGTTGCAGAACTCCCACCGGATCGACCTCGGCGAAATCGGCTGCTGCAGCCAACGGATCCAGCGCGGCGGCAACACTCCCTGAAACAGGCGCCGGACAATGCTGCGAATGCCGATATCGACATCACTCACCACAAGCGTGTCGCGTTCCCCGTCGTTACGCACATCCAGCGTCAGGTCCGTGACCCGCACCACCTTGCGGCCTGTCACGTCGATGATCTGCTGGTCAAGCAGATCCCGGCCCAGCCGGAGCATGTACTCGTCGTCGTGGTAGGGGGTCAGATGCTCGTCCGTCAGGGCGATCCCTTCTTCCACGCTGATGGATTTGATTTGATCAAACCGAACCGTGAGCCAGGCCTCTCCGCCCCCCACGAGGTACCGGTCAATGCGGGAGGAGTGAACCAGTGGAACCAGGGCGGCATCGCGCACGCGGCCAAGGCGGCGTCCCTTGACGTCGTAGACCGGCATCGAAACCAATTCGGTGAAGAATACGAATTGATCCATCATCGAAAGTGCCCCGGCGCCCGAACATAGCCTTGTCCCTCGCGGGAACATCTTCCGACTTAGGACCCTCGTTGTGTTCTACACGGCTTTGGCTGAAATCCAGCGCCAGTTTCCAATATGGCGCACCTGAGCTGAACCCGCAAGCAAAAAGTAACGCCAATGACTTGGCGTCGGCGCTTCCTACTTCACGACAATCCAATACGGCATCAGCCGCAGCATTCCGCCGTGCATCCAGGCTTGGAACGGCAGGCCCTGGAACGCCTGGGCCAGCTTCGATTCCAGCAGGTCCTGCTGGGAGCGGTGCAACAGCAGGTCCAGCACGCTCCGCCGCGGCGGATACGACACCACCGTTACCACCTCGTCCACCGGGATCTTCGCCCGTTTCTTTACCTGGTCAATGGCGTCATCGAGCCCGCCCAACTGGTCCACCAGCCCGCGCGCCTTCGCCTGCGAGCCCAGCCAGACCCGGCCTTGCGAGACTGGCTCAATTTCGTTGAAGCTCCGCCGCCGCGCGTTCGCAACCTTGGTCACAAAATCCCGGTAGCTGGCGTCGATCCCCTCCTTCAGCTTGGCTCGCTCGTCCGGCGAGAGTGAGCTGTAATCGGAATCGATATCGGCATACCGGCCGCGCTGGATCGCGTCTTTCGTGACGCCCAGTTTGTCATATAACCCATGCAGGTTGGGCTTGCCAAAAACCACCCCGATCGAGCCGGTCTCGGTTCCCGGATACGCCAGAATCGGGTCACCCGTCATCGCAATGTAATATCCGCCGGAAGCCGCCAGATCCGACATCGAAATTACGACCGGCTTCTTCTTGCTCAGCAGGTTCATCTCGCGCCAGATCTCGTCCGACGCCACCACCTCCCCGCCCGGTGAATCGATCCGCACCACGACGCCCTTAATCGAAGCATCGTTCGCCACCTGCTCCAGCAAGCGGTCGAACGGGTAGGACGCCAGGTTGTTCTCGTCGGTCCCGTTATCAGCGGGGCTGCCGCGTACGATATCGCCTTCTCCCACGACCAAAGCAATCCGGCTTCGCCCCCGCAGTCCGGTCGGCTCCTCGGCTTTCGCGTAGGTAGTGGCCCGAACCTTCTTTACATCCTTGACGTGAAGCCGGCTCTTGATATCGATCCACATCTCGTCTTCAAACCGCAGTTCGTCGACAAACCCGGCCTTCTGCGCCTGATCCGCCAGAAAGACCCCCTGATCGATCGACGCCCGAACCTCTTCGGGCTTCTTCTTCCGGCCCGCCGCGATCGCATCGACCATGCTCCCGTACAAGCCGTCGACCACCGAATTGATCACTTCCTTGGTTTCCGGACTCATATCCGGCCGCGTGAACTGGTCGCCGAAATCCTTGTATTTGCCTGCGTGCTCCACATCGACCGTGACGCCCAGCTTGTCCAGGGTCTTTTTGAAATACATCAGCTCCGCCCGCAGTCCTTTGACGTAGAACTGGTCCGCCGGCCCCATGTAAATTCGGTCCGCCCCACAAGCCAACAGGTAGTCGCGCGCCTGCGGCGTGCGTAGGTAGGCGTATACCGGCTTGCCGGACTTTCGGAACTTTTCCAAATCCCCGCGGAGTTCCTCGATCTTGGCCCAGCCGGCGCTCAACCCTTCCGGCTCCACCACGACCGCTTTGATGTGGGAATCCGCCGCCGCTTTGCGAAGCAGCGTCCACACGTCCGCTACCGTCAGTACCTGGCCTTCACTGAGGAACGGAATTTCCACCGGCGCCTTCTCCGGAATGTCACCTTGCAGTTGCAGCAGCACCACGGAGTTATCCGCGATATCCGGAGGCCGCTCGCGAAACCGCAACGCTGCAAAGAACAGCAGCCCGATCGTCAGAATAACCAGCAAGACTCCCGTCACGAGGCCGATCAAGAACTTGACCATAGATATTTCGAAAGTATCACAGGCGCCGGAAAGCGAAGCCTCCCCGGAACTTTCGCTCCTATCGTTTGACAAAAACGATGGGAGCGGTCTCCGCCCCAGTCAGGCGGTCGAAGAACTCGCGAACCTGGCGGTATTCGGCGGCCGGGGCCACCCTCTGGCGGATCTCCAGCGTCTGCTTCATGATGATCTCGCCGTTTTCGACGGCCCAGGACGCCTCCAGGGATCCATAAGCGTTTTCGATCCTGACTGGCGCCGGCAGTTCGTCGACTTGATAGCCGGCCGGGATCTGGATCCGGATCGAGTCACGCCGCAAATCCGACTCCAGTTTCACGGGCGCGCTTCGTTCCTTGGCCGGAAGGAAGTACTCGCCGCCGCTGGCCAGCAGGCCGGGCCGCACCACGTAGAGCCGGCCTTGCATGTTCTGCCCAAACCGCTCGGCTCCCAGATCCAGATTGAGCGATACCCAATTCCCCTCCGGATGGGCCGTCATCGCGATATTGGAGAGATTCGTCGCGCCCACCCGCCGCGCGAATTCTCTCTCCAGCGCTTTTTGAATGACGTCATTGCCGAGGTACGTTTGTGCGCCGCGCAGGGGGATCGCGGATTGCCCGAAATACCGGCGGTCGATCCTCGCCGCGAGACGGCCCTCGGCATCCAGCGTGCCTACCGCCGAAGATTCGATCCGGCTGGCGCTGGCCGGTAATTGCGGCATGACGAGCAGTGCCCCCCGCGCCCCGGCAATGACCAGCGCGTGGCTTCCCTGCTCATCCTCCGGCAGGTCCCCCACCGGCGTGATCGGGTCGGTTGGATCGAAGATCAACAGGCGCCCCAGCGGCGTATCCGGCAACACCGTCGGCAGCGACACGGCATCGGAGACATGCACCGCCACGATTGCGTGGTTGAACTGCGTCGGCGAGGCCCACTCCGGCCGCACGTATTGCCGGTCATCCGCGGTAATGGTTATCAAGTAGGAGTCGATACCGATGGCTTTCAACAGCGCCCGCATTAAGGTTGCTTTGTCCTTGCAGTCTCCGTAGTTCCGTGCCAGGGTGTCTTTCGCCAGATGCGGCGTATATCCGCCTCCGCGCGTTGCGTTCAGCGAGATCTCCACGTACTTGGTCTGTTGGGTGAATGCCGCAATCGCGCGGATCCGGTCGAGTTCGCTCGAAGCGCTCGCACTAAGCTGCTGCGCCTTCTCGCGGATCGCATCGGTCACGTCGGCCGCGGGCTCGACTAACCCGGAGAGCCAGGCCGAAACCGCAGTCCAGTCTTTCAATCCTTGCAATCCCGCCCGGTTGTCGGTCGGCGGAAAATAACTGACCGCCAGTCGCGGCACGAGTGCCGACAGCCTTGGGCTGTATTCCTCCCGCTCCCGGAACGGCAGATTTCGCATTTCCCAGGTATAAGTGTTGCCCGAGACCTGCGCTTGCTGCGGATCTGCGTTGAAGAGCACTCCTTTGGCCTCCCATCCCGGGGGCAGCGTCAGGGTGTATCGGGAGAGCAGCACGGGCAAACGGCCTTGGAATCCATAGCCATCCTGTGTAAAGATGCCTCGCTCTTCTTCGGTGATTTCCCAGGCCACTACGGACCCGGGAGCGGGATTCCCGAATTCCAAAAGCTTCATCCGGGTGTCGTCGTAAACCTCTTCCCGTGCCAGGGCGCGGTCCACGATGCTGGTCTTGGAATAAACGGTCGGCTTGCCCGACGGCGGAATCAGCCAGCCTTGAAAATCACGGACGCGATCGTTCTTGACATAGTAAGCGCGTGATGCGGAAAGGCTATTCCCGCCCGGCTGCAGAACCCTGATTGCTCCACGCTCCCGCATGACGCGCCGCCGTCGGTATCGACGGTGACCGCCTCTTCCTGCAACAGGACAACGGACGGCACTTTTACCGGATAGCTCGGCGCCGGCCCCGCCATTGCCTGCCGCACCCAGTCCGGCGCGTCGCCGGCCGCGTGCAATAAACGCAGCGCCATCCCCAGCAACAGAAAACTTAGCCGCGGTCGCACGGTCAGTTTCCTTTCAGCGATATGGTGTGCGAGTCTTGCGTCTGCACCACGCCGAAGATTCTCTTGAGCACCGGGTAGTTCTTCGCGTCGATGAAGAGAATGCCCTTGTTCCCGAAGGTGAACTCCCGAGACAGGTGAAACTCTGGTTCTGCGCCCTTCGTGACCTGCATCTTCAGCTTGTAGGAACCGGTCTCGCCAAAGTCGAGGCCGCCCGGGTTGTCGGCGTTGTCGAGGACGAAACCCTCCGGCAGTTTGATCCAAACTTCATCGGCTTCTTTCCATCCATATGGAAAATGGATGGCAAAATGCCGCTCGCTGGCCGTAAACGGCGACACTACGCCCCGCCGGAAGGCGCTGGGCTGAAACAAAATGCGCTTCCCTGTCACTTGCGCGTAGCGCGGAGCCTCCAGGTGATACCGCGCGCCCAGCGGCTGCATCGGGTCGTCGGCATTCTTCAGCTCAATTCCGGTGACCTCGGCGTCCGGGAACATCTTTACAACGCGGTCGTGCAGCCACTCCTCGCGCTGTGCCGGGGTTTTTCCCTCGATCTCGCGACGCAGGTCTTCGGCCCGATGCCCGGTGAACGACTCCTCCACGTCTCCAGAAAGAGCGCCCAGGTCCGAAAGCTTCAAGTGCGCGTCAATCTTTTCCATCGAGGCTTCCGGAGGAGACGTCGGCGCGTTGATGAAAGTCGGATTCTTCGGATCGCTCAGAAGCACCGGCATGCCTTCTTCATCCCACGGCAGCATCCCCGGCAAGAGATGCTTGTGGCTGGCGTCTACGATCTTCCAGGTGCTGCCGAGTTTGACAGCGATTGCTTTGTCGTCCAAGAAATACCGATCGGCCAGCTGGGGAGCAAAAGCGATTTCACCCCGGCTGCCAATCAGAGCCGGCAGGGCTTCCAGACCTGCCTGGGTTACCAGCGCGGCGAACGCCACATTCATTTCCGACGGCAGCGCAATACCGCTCTTGAAGATTTCAGATGCCGTGCGCGCCCGCCCCTTCGGCATTTTTTCGAAGAACTTTTCGCGCTCCGCCGTCGTCACTTGCGGATCGAACAAGTTCCGGATGTGCTTCTGCACATACGCGGCCAACGCCGTTACTTTTGCCTCGTCCCCAGTGGCGCCGGCGGTCGCCTCGGCCGCGGCGCTTTTCACTTCATCGCCCACCTTCAACGAACCCTTCAACTCGTTGTAGACCTTCTTCCCCTCGCTGTTCCAGAATTTCTCCGGGTCGCGTTTGGCGTTTTCGCTGTAATACAGCAGCGCCCACGGCTCGACATTCGGATCGCTCGGCGCGTACGGCTCATGGCGGGCGGCCGGTATGTTGGTAACCGTCGTGGAGTTGAAGCCATCGTTCTCGACCTTGATCGGCGTCGGGTTGCAATTGAACTTCATCAGGTACATCTGCTCGCCCCCGGTAATGTCGCTCGAGAGGGGCTTCACGAAGTAAGTCACCTGCTGAACGGGAAAATCCCGTTGAAAGTGCAGCCGGATATACCGGAACCGGTTATCGTTCTCCGTCTGCTTCCAGCGATATTCGATGATTGCGCCGGGCTCCACGCCGGGCATCGCGAACGACACCGCTTTCTCTCGCACCCGGCCGGCGCGCTCCACTTCCCGCCGGTAGATGCTCTTCTTATCCAGTTCGAGCACGGTGCCATCAGGCTTAATGGTGCGGCCGGAAACGTCCAGAATTCCACCCGGATCCCGATAGGTCAGATCGATGGTGGAGGTATCTTCCTTGCCTTTCTCATTGAAGACTTTTAGACGGACGTAATGGTAGAAAACTCTTTGCAGATCCGCGTTGTTGCCGAGCAATTCGTCCACAACGTGAACGCGCCAAATCAGGATCTCGGCGCCGGCGTCCTTTTCCACCGACGCGCTCTGCAAGTTACGTTGCGCGTCTGTGATCGGCAGCCAACTCACAAACTCCGCCGGCGCCATGGTCTTCTGCTGTCCGGCTGCCGGTCCGGGCGCAGCTATTAGCAAACCAATGGCTGATAAGGAAAGTAAGTATGTTTTGCGGCACATATCTTGGAAAGTATAGCCGCAAATCTATACGCCTGCAAATAGATTTGGGAGCCCGCATTCTATTGGCCCGCTGTGGCGTAAATCACGTGGCCGCCGCCCCGCAAGTCCCGGCCATAGACCAGCGTTACCTTTAGCGTGCCGGCCACGCGGACCGATGCTTCCACGCCTGTGTCTACCAGCCACCGCCGGAGGCTGCTGCGCCCGAAGACATCACCAATTCGGCCCGTGTCCAGGAACGGACCCGCCGCCAGAGTGACTAGACTGCGCCGGTATAATTTCTTCTGAAAATCCCCGTTCGCCAGAAAGTAATTGCGGCCGATCGGGGCGCTGCCTTTCTTACCTTCGAGGGTGCCGGCATGGCCGCGCAGCCACAAGTCATTGTCCCGTTCCACTCCCAGCATGAATAATTCGTCGAATGGGGCGTTCCCCTGCGACGTGCCGGCGCGAACGCGCGCGTTCATTTCATAGTCTTCCCCGCGGGCCTGCGGCAGCCACCGTGACTCCAGCGACGCTTGCCCCTGGAAAAAGAGAGGATCCGCGCCCGAAAACATCCGGCCGATGGCCGCGCTCACCCCCGTATTGACGGTGAACCGCCGCTCGGGGATCCGCAGCAATTCATAGCGCAGCGCAGCGCGATATTCCATGGCAGTGCCGCTCGAAAAATCCGGTAAATTCGCGAAGTGCCGCGAGGAGACCTCCGCCCCGGTCCGCCACGACACTTTTCCGTTCGGAATCGCTTCGAATTCCAGGCCGCTGGTTACTCGGCGCAACCGGAAATCTTCCGCGGTGGCCGCGTTCCAGGTTTCGCTCCGTGCATCGGCATACCACCGGTATCTCCACTTGGCGTGGTGCGCGAGCGGGCCGGAAAGAGAGGTGCTCGCGCGCCGTTTCTGGGCGTCCCAGCGCAGCAGCGCGTCCCAATGGACGGCGGACCCGCCGATGTTGCGCCACTCCGGCGTGAGACTCTGATAGGCGGCGCCCCGGAGTGCGGACACAACCTCCATCCACGCCGGGACTGGCAGCCAGTGGAGTTCGGCGTTGAACTGTTCTTCCGGATGCGCGGCCAGTTCGAGGCGGTACGACGGAAACACATCGAGGGCGTCCAGCCGTGCTTCGGCCGTCCGTAATTCATCCAGCCCCAAAATGCCGCCCGGCGCAAAAGCGAGAGCAGAATCGAGAAGCACAGGGTTAACCCGGGCTTCCGGGCTGATCGTCACGTCGTCGATGCGCGGCTTCCCGATGCGGTTCCAGTAACGTAGCGCCGCTTCCAGATTCCCCTCGAGGTAATAAATGGTCCCGAGAAAGTCGTTGCCGTAGCGGTCGCCCGGGTCCAGCAGCAGCGCGCGGCGGAGGTGGCGTTTGGCGGCGGCGAAATCTCTTAGCCGGTATTCGACGCCGGCCAATTCGAGGACATACCGCTTGTCGCGCGGCGCTTGGTGCGCGCCTTCCAAGAACGCCGCGCGCGCCTCTTCCCACCGCCCGGAGCGCGCCAGGTCCATTCCCGTTTGAAACGCATCGGCCGCCGCAGCCGCGCAGCAAATTGCAGCAATCAGGAAACCGCGCGCGGCACGGCCAGCAGCGTCCAATTTCCGGCAGCCCTCCACTTCTTTTCGAACTCGGAGCGGCCGATCTTGCGCAGCTTACGATCGGCCGGGTCGTTCATCTCCACCGCGGCATCGCCCGCTCCCGCGATGACCACGTAGTGAGATTCCCCGCCGCTCCGCAGCGCCACGATGAGAGGTCTTCCCTTGGCCAGCTGCTCTCCCAAATCGGCCCACCGCCCACGAAATACCAGCGTCTGAAAACCGTGCTCTTCCAGGTAGTGCCCCATCGCGCTGGCCAGAATGCCGTGCTGTTCGGCCGAATACAACTCATTCCGGATGCGGTCCGCGTCGGCCGACGCCGCGTCAACCGCGGCGCCCTGTCGCGACCAATATTGCATCGTCATGGAGAGCGCCGCCGCCCCGCAGCCGTTCTCCACCTGCTTCACGAACGGGACATCCAGCCACAGCCCGGCCGCCTGAACCGCTATGACCGCCGACAGGGCAACAACCGCGGACTTCACCTTGCCACGATGACGAGAATGATCACTGCCGTCGCCAGAGCGATCAGGATGTACGTGATCTCCTGATTGCTCAGCGCTCCCGCCGCGAAATCGGCTTGCGCGCGTTCCGCCCGCGATGCGAGCCGCGCCAGTTCTTCGTCGCCGAGCAGCGGCAACGCCGCCTTCACCTGATCTCCATCCAACTTTACGGACCGCAGCGCCTTTTGGGCGGCTTCGGAAGAAAAGAACCGCCCGACCTTCTCCAGGTCCGCCTGCCGGCTCGCCGTGGTCGCTGCCGCGTCGCGATGCAGCTCCGTCAACGGCACGGCGTGGCTCTCCTGGGCCACTGCGCTCATGACCGGGAAGATCACGGCCAGCATCAGGGTAATCGCATTTCGGCTTCTGGAAATCAACATGAACAATCGCTCCCCAAGCTTCTTTCCACCCGAGATTAACATGTGCTCCGGTTTTTTCCTCGGAATTCCGAATCCCGATACAGCGAAGGTTAGTGAACTACAGTACATTGGACGAGATAAGTGGTAACTTTAGTTATGCCACCCGGATCTCGCAGACGCTCACCCCGCTCCGGTGGAACGGCGTCGCGCCAGATCGGCCTCGGGAAACATGCGCACGCCCCTTTCGGACAAAATCGCATAACAGCCCGTGGACGAATTCCAGCGTCTCAGGCATCTTCGCCCTTCTTCAGCGCCCGCAAATCGATGCCGAGCGCCTGGCACTTCTTATAAAGGTGGCTGCGCTCCAACCCGAGCGCCTTCGCGGTGTCGGTCATGCGCTCGTGGCGCCGCAGCTCCCCCAGAATCGTTTCCCGTTCGAACTGTTCTACGCGCTCCGCGAGTGTCCCCTGCAGTTGCGGTGCACCGACTCCGGTATCGTTCGCCGCCGCGGTGGGCAGCGCCGTCCGCACTGTCGCTGCGTCCACTGTTCCGTCGGCCAGTAGCAGCAGTCGCTCCACCACATTGCGCAGCTCGCGCACGTTCCCCGGCCAGGAATAACGCTGCAGATCCCGAATCGCCTCCGGCTGAAACGCACGCGGCTTCCAGCCATTCTGCGACGCCACTTGCTCTGCGAAATACTGGACCAGCGCCGGTATGTCGTCCGCGCGCTCCCGCAGCGGTGGCAGCAGCAGCGGAAACACGAACACCCGATGGTACAGGTCCTGCCGGAAACTCCCCTTTCTTACCAGCTCTTCCAGATTGCGGTGCGTCGCCACCACCACGCGTACATCCACCGGAATGGAGTGGTCGCCCCCAACACGTTCCACCTGGTTCTCTTCCAGCACGCGCAGCAGCTTCGCCTGCATCACCATCGGCATGTCGCCGATTTCGTCCAGAAACAGTGTCCCATGATGCGCTTGCTCGAATTTCCCGATATGCCGCGTGGCCGCTCCGGTAAACGAACCCTTCTCGTGCCCGAACAGCTCTGATTCGATTAGTTCGCCCGGCACCGCCGCGCAGTTGAGCGTCACGAACGGCCCGTCGCGGCGCGCGCTCCGGTCGTGCAGAGCTCGCGCGATCAGCTCCTTGCCCGTGCCTGTCTCCCCCAGAATGCATACCCGGCTCTCACTCGCCGCCACGCGCGCCACCTGCGCCATCACACGCCGCATCGCCTCGCCCGTGTGAACGATCTCATGTTTGCCAACCCGCTGCCGTAGCTCGCGGTTCTCGGCTTCGAGCCGCTTCAGTTTGAGCACGTTATCGACGGTCAGCAGCAGTTTGTCCGTAGATAGCGGCTTTTCCAGAAAGTCCGCCGCCCCCAGCCGCGTCGCGCGCACCGCCATCTCGATGTTCGCCTGTCCCGAGATCATCACTACGGGCAGCGCGATTTCCAGCCGCCGCATCTCCTGCAGCAGCGCCAGCCCGTCCTTTCCCGGCATCACAACATCCGACAGCATCATGTCAAATGATTGCGATTTCACCAGTTCTAGCGCGCGCGCCGCGTTGTCGCAAACCGTGGCTTCGTGCCCGGCCATGCGAAATGCGCGCGCCAGCGATGCCAGCGTACTGGCGTCGTCATCGACGATCAGAAGGTGTGCCAAATTCGAGGTTACCGTGAAATGTCGTCGGGCAACTCGATCCGAAAGGTCGCGCCCTTGCCCGGCTGGCTGTCAACGGAAATGCGTCCGCGGTGGTCGCTGACGACCGACTGCACGATCGCCAGTCCCAGCCCGGTGCCATGCGTCTTCGTGGTGTAGTACGGAGTGAACAGCCGCTCGCACTCTTCCGGCGTCAGCCCCTGACCGCTATCTGAGACTTCCAGCCGCACACCCTCTTCCGTGATGCGCGTGCGAATCGTCAGCGCGCCGCCTCCCGGCATGGCATCGATCGCGTTCAGCACCAGGTTTCGCAGCACACGCGTCATCTGCTCCGGGTCCGCCAGCGTCCGCGGCAGCGAGCCGTCCAGCTCGGTCCGGCCGGCGATGCCCGCCTGAGCCAGTTGCGCTTCGAACAGCTTCATCGTTTCGGCGGCGAGGTCATTCAGGTTCACCTGCTGCATCCGCGGCGCGGGCATCTTCGCGAAATCGCTGAAGCGCGCGATGATCTGCTTCAAATTGCCCAACTCCGCGATGAGCGTAGCCGTGCCTTCGCGAAACGCTTCATCAAATTCCTGTGGATATTGCTCGCGCGCGCGCTGCATGTTCTCGACAGTGATCTGCAGCGGAAAGAGCGGATTTTTCAATTCATGTGCCAGCCGCCGCGCCAGTTCGCGCCACGCCGCCACGCGTTCGGCCTGCACCAGCCGCTCGCGTTGCGCCGCCAACTCGCGCGTCATGTGATTGAACGCCCGCGCCAGTTTGCCGACCTCATCGGCCGTGGATACCTCCACCGTGGTGTTCCATTCCCCCGCCGCCACTTTGCCCGCGCTCGTTGCCAACGCCTGCACAGGCCGCGTCACGCGCGCCGTGGCCCACCACGCCAGCACCAGCCCCACCAGAATTCCGCCCGCCCCCAGCACCACTCCCGTGTAACGCAGGAACGCCTCCAGTTCCACAAGCTCCGCCCGCGAACTGCCGATCAGCAGAATCCCCAAAACATTGTTCGTGTTCCCAGCCAGCGGCACCGCGTGAAAGGTCTCGGCCGCGGTCCCACTCCCCAGCATGCGTGTCGTCTCACCTCCTCGGTCGCGCACCTCCTCGATTAGGGGCAGAAACTCGGCCGCCCGTACCGGGCCCTGTGCATCGAATAATTCCGCCGCCGAAACCTGGGGCTCGAGATTTCGGTACAGCAATACCCGCATCCCGGCCGGCAGCACTAGGGTCGAAAGAAACCCGCGGTCGAGCTTCTGCCCGCCCGCAATATAAAGCGCGTGATCCCCGGCCTGCGTCTCTCCCACCGCCGCCAGCGCCAGCGTGAAGCCGTCAGAAAGTTCTTCGCGCCGAAGAAATGCGCCGCGCGATTTCCAGTCGGTGGTTCCCGCCAGCCACTCCTCCTTATACCCAAACCGTGCCGGCCACTCCGCCGATGAAATGATCGTCCCGTCGCCGGCCACCAGTTCCAGCAAGTCCAGCCCGTGCGCCATCGCCAGCGCCGAAGCTTCGTTGTAATGCGCCGCCGGATCCGGTGACAGCGCCATGCTCGTCGCCGCATCCGATGCCGCGATGCTGTTCACCGCCCGCACGATCTCATCGCCGCGCCGCGCGAACTCGCGCCGGAACTGTGTCACCAGCGCGTCTACGCGCTGGTTTTCCATTCGCTCGAATGCGTTTCTCGTGGTGCGTGAAACCAGGATCTCCACCAGCGTGACTGTCGCCACCACCACCACTGTGAAGGCGAGCAAAAGCCGAGTCCGCAGGGTCACGGCCGGCTACCTTCCACCCACAGATCCCCGAACCGCCACACGCCTAGCGGTGTGATTCCGGGCCCGCCTTTCACCCGTGCCGCCGCGCCATAGACATCGGGGAGATGGAACAGCGGGATCACCCGGTATCCCGCCAGCAGCCCGCGCTCCGCTTCGAACAAGGCTTCCGATGCATCCGCGCGCGCCGGCTCCGGCAACCCGAGCGCCGCCGCCACCCCCGCCAGTGCCCTCCACGGTTCCTCGAATTCGACACGGGTCTCTATCAGCTTCACATCGGCGTTGCCGCTCACCATGACCGCCAACCCCGCATCCCGCGCGTTCAACACGATCCGCTCGGCGATCGGCCGCAGCCCTGCATCCTCGAACCCTAAGGAAAATGTCCGCGCGGCCGCCGGCGCGCTCGCCGCCAGCATCCGCGCCCGGTTCAGATCCACGGCGCTCGGAAACAAAAACGCGTAGCCCGAGATCCATTGCGGCAGCAGCGCGCCGGTAATCTCCCCTTGCCGTTGCAGTAGCACGCTGTGGATCGCGGACCGGTCCACAGCCCACGCCAGGGCTTCGCGCACGCGAGCGTCCGTCACCCGCGGCCCGAACACCAGTGCGATCAGGCGCACCGGCGCCGACGTCCACGTTTTCCGCCCGGTCGCGGGGCGGCGGTTCTCGGTTACACCAAGCTCGCCCACATCAGCTTTGCCCGCCTCCAGATCAATCGCCTGTTCACGAAGAGGACGCCCCATCTGGATTTCCACCGAATCCAGGTACGGCCGCCCGCCGGCCGCATTCTCGTTCGCGGAATAGACCGCCAGCCGCCCGGCTTCCCACCGCGAGATCGTGAACGCATCCGGCAAGTCCGCCATACCACGCCCGTTTTGCGGCGGATCGGCGGTTTCGAACGATTCGCGGACCTCGACCCGCAGTGTGCCGCCGTAGTGCGGCCGCGTCGCACCCGCCGCCAGCGCCGCAGTCAGAATGCTAAGCGCCGCACACCATCGTGAGCACATAGGCTGCATATTTGCCGGTTGCCGCATCGCGCGCTACCGCCAGCGCCGCGGTCGAACCAGACGGCCACAATGCCGTCACCGGTCCCGGAAACGGGACCGCCGGCCCCAGCGGTACCGGTATATGATTGGTCAGGCCGAATGCCTGGACCGCATCTGGCTCATTGGCATCGCCGGGGCGCGTTGCCAGAACCTGCGACCCGCCTCCGCACCGCGCGTTGATTCCGACGATGTCGCTGCCCCACCCTGAAAAACTCGCTACCGGTTGAAGTGTGCTATCGGCAACCTGTGTCCGCCCATCCAACATCGAGAACAGCCACCAGAGGGTTCCCTGGTCTTCCACAGCCGCCATGGAATAGAACGGTGCAATCGTCTTGGATGACCCGTTCTGCGCCACCACCCGGCCATCAAAATAGTTTCGTCCGGACGCGAAATTCCCGAGCAGAAGGCGGCGGCTGCCGGACTCCAACACCCAAGGCCCGTCAATCGCCTGGCACTGCATGGAAGGCGCGGCATCCAGAGCGTCCTCGCACGCCAAGTCCGGTAGAGACACCTGGAGACGCCCGCCTACCACTCGCAAACGACCGCGGAGATCGCGCGGCCATCGCTGTCCAGGCGCGAACGGGCTGGTGACCGCGCGCTGCCCGTGACGAACTGTCACTCCGGTGGGTGTCAGAATAACCAGGCCGTCTTCCAGAATTGCCACGTCCAGGATCGGTTCGTCCTGCTCCCAGATCAGCCGCTTTTCCAGCGTCACACCGGAAACCGAAACCGGCCGCTCCGACCGCTTCCATCCTGCGATCCACACCTGCGATTCTTCGCCGCGGCGCACTTCTTCCACCAGCAAAAACTGTGTCGGATTCTCCGAAAGCGTCAGGTGGGCCTCCGCCTGCGGCTCACCTCCTGCCGGAGTCGTCAGCGCTGCTTCAAATTCCCGGCGCGCCCGCGCTAACTCAGAGTCTGGAAGGGAGGAGAGGTTGCGAAAACTCGCCGCGACCGGTCCCCGGAATTGACCGGCGGTCTTGCGTGCCAATTCGCGTGCCGCGCCCGCCAGGTCATCTGCAGCCGTGCAGGCTTGGGGAGTCAGCAACACAAGCGCGGCCCACGCCGCATGCCACGCCTTCACGATTGCGAGGATACCATATGGCGGCGCTCACTCCCCGCGATCAGCCGAATCACCGCGCGCAGACATCCCCGCGCCACGAAGAACGAAACCGGGAACGTGATCGCCGCCATTACCGCACAACCAAGAACGTTTTCCATTGCAGTCGCCCTACTGGCCGGCCACCGCGCCGGCCTGCGCCACGTACACTCCGAAAATCTGGTCCAACTCCGGCGTGCGCTCGCCGTGCAGCTCGACCTCGTCCCCCACCGCCACCAATTTGAATAGCTCTTCCACATCTCGGTTTCGCAACCGGATGCACCCATGAGACGCGTTGTGCCCGATCGAGGCTGGATTGTTGGTGCCGTGAATTCCATACCCCTTCAGGCTCAAACCAATCCAGCGTGTGCCAACTGGGTTTGTTTTGCCCGGGCCGATCACTTTGCCCTTCGAATACCAGGTCGGATCGGTCACCCGCTTTACGATCGTGTACGTGCCGGTCGGACTCGGCGTTTTTTCTGCCCCCACAGCTGTTGAAAAAATCTTCACTACCTGTCCCGACTCCACAACCGCCAGTTTTCGATCCGGTATGCTGACCACGACCCGCCGTCCCGGCTTCCCGGAATTCTCCTGAGCTAGCGCCTCCGCCGTCGCCCACAGCACTACGCTCGTGACCGCCGCCAGTTTCCTGATCTGTTCCGCCGTCCTCAGCATCTCCGCATCCTCCGTTCACGGAGATGAATTGCAAAGCTGGAACCAGATCCAAGTTATTCATAATTCAGGAGATCCTTAACTTAACAATGTGTCTTTCCAGACACGCGTGGTTGTGGGGACGCGTTTCCCATCAGCTGGCACCCGCAAAGGGCTCCGGCAGCCGGATGATCTTTTTCTGAATCGCGTACTGCACCAGTTGCGCCTTGTTGTGAATATTGAGCTTGCGCATCAGATTGAACTTATGGGCTTCGATGGTCTTCACGCTCAGATCGAAACTCGCGGCCACTTCCTTGACCGACTTTCCTTCCGCCAGTAACTTCGTCACCTCGCGCTCCCGCTTCGTCAAAGTTCCGAGGCGCGTCTGACCGACCGGCGACCGGCCCTGCTCGCGGAAACCATCCACCAGACGGGTAAGCAGACGCGGGCTGAGGTAATTGCCGCCACGGTAGACCTCTCGGATGGCGGTCACCAGTTGATCGGCCGGGCTCTCTTTAAGAATGAACCCGCTGGCTCCGATCTCGACGGATTCGGCCAGGTAGTCTTCGTCGTCGTACATCGATAAGAAGACAACTTTGGTCTCGGGACGCTGTTTGCGGATCTGGCGCGTTGCTTCAAAGCTGCTCATGCCGGCCATGCCGATGTCCATGAGGACCACATCCGGCCGGAACTGCCGTGCCAGCGCCACGGCTTGGGCGGCATCGGCCGCCTCTCCGACGACTTCGATATCGTCTTCGCAGGACAACAGTGTCCGGACGCCCTGCCGGAACAGCGTGTGATCATCGGTCAACAATACGCGAATCTTTGCCATTGGATACCACCGGTACGGAATGGAGCGGCAACTGCAGCCGGATCCGGGTGCCCTGCCCGGGCCCGGTCAAAACCCGGAGCGTTCCCCCCAGCAATTCGGCCCGCTCCTGCATACCCGCCAGCCCGAACGAATTCACCCTGCCGCCAACCTGGTCCGTACAAAAGCCGGCGCCGTTATCGTCAACGCTCAGCTCGATATTCTTATCGGCGGCATGTAAATCAAGGTTTACAGCAGTCGCCCGAGAATGGCGCGCAATATTCTGGAGGCACTCCTGCGTCACCCGATAGATCACTTCCTCCACCGGTCGCGAAACCGCTCCGCCCCGCAGACAGACCCGCAACCGCACCCGGGCGGGATGGAGCTTGTTGAACCGGGCAGCCAGATGGCGCAACGCGGCTTCTAAGCCGAGCCGCTCCAATACGGCCGGGCTGAGCGCCGCCACAATCCTCCGCAGTTCGACCGCCGTTCGCCCCGCCAGTTCGCGCGCCTCCGCCAAGCGCGGCCGCAACACCGGAGGCGCCTCCCGCCCCATCATTTCCAGCTGCAGGCGCAGCAACATCAAGGCCTGACCGGCTTCATCGTGCAGCTCCCGGCCGATGCGGCGCCGTTCCTCTTCCTCAGCCCGCTGCGCCTCAGCCTGCAGGCGGCGTACTTCGGCCTCCAGCCGGGCTCGCTTCAAGACTTCCTCGCTAAAATACGCCCGGTCAAGCACCAGGCGGGTGGCCAACTGGAGTTGCTCGCGGGCCGGCTCAAAACGGCCGTCCAGAGCGCGATGAATGAGCCGGTCGAATCGCTCGAGCGCTTCAATGGCTTCATCCAGCGACACATTCAGGTGAGCCAGGCGGCGCGCGTCCCGGTCGACCTGCTTGATAAAACCCATCAGTGATGGGGCTCGCGCGCAAGCCGTTGGCACAACAGCCAGCAAGGCGCTGGTCTGTAGAGTGTTCCAACCCCGCCGAGAAAGCTGGGAACGGAAGCGGCGATCGAGAGAGTCGGCCTGCGAGACCAGCGCACGCCGCAAACGGCCGATGTGCCGCCGGGCCGCCGCCGTGAAGAGTCCCGCCACATGTGGGAAATCGGCGGGCGCGGCCTCAACCTACATACTGGACTTCTTCTTCGAGCTCGATACCAAAGCGGTCCCGCACGCGCTGTTTCAGCTCCCGAATGACCACGCACAACTCCGCCGCCGTACCGCCGCCCGCATTGTAAATCAGGTTGGCGTGGTAATCGGCGACGCGAATGCCGCCGCGCTCCGTGCCCTTGGCGCCGACCTGCTCCAGAAAATAGGCCGAAGGCACCTTGCCCTCGCGCACCACCGCCGCCGGGACGCGCGCCGCCACCGCCGGCGGAATGTCTTGATACAGGAGGTTCTTGAAAATACTGCCGGCACAGCGCATAGTGACGGGAAATTTTTCGTTACGGATCTTCATGATGTCGTCGGCCGTCTTGCGGAGCGCCGCGGCCTCGGCTGCATCGAGCGCCAGTTCGGTGGAAAAAATGATCCACTCTTTGTGCTGTTTGAAGATGCTCTCGCGGTACCGAAACTCGCATTGCGCGTTGGTGAACCAGCGTGTCTCCGCGCCGTCGTATACGCGGACGCGCACAACGCGCTCAGAGATCGAGTGCCCGTACGCGCCGGCATTTCCATAAACCGCGGCGCCGACCGAGCCCGGAATGCCCGCCAGCGTTTCCAAACCTTTCAAGCCGTGCGCAATCGCGAAATCGACCAGGTCCTGCAGGACGGCGCCGGCATCCGCCATCACGCACAAGCCCGCCGCCCGCAGTTGGCTGGCGCGGTAGCGCAGCACAATGCCCCGAAACCCCTGGTCGGACACGATCAAATTGGTGCCGTCCCCGATGACCGCGATCTCGATGCCCGCGGCGCGCGAGGCCGCCATCGCAGCGATGAAGGCCTCGGAGTCGGCGGTCTCCGCGTACAAGTCGGCGGGGCCTCCGATGCCGAAGCGCGTGTAGCGCGAAAGCAAACTGCCGGCGGAAACAGTTAAATTGGGAATCTCGGCGAGGCGCGCGCGCGCCTCTTCCGCTATGGGCATCAGCTCAATTATATAAGGAGGCACTCATGCGTTCTGCGTTTCCGGGATTTCCTGCCGCGGGCGTTCAGTTCTTTCGCGGCCTGGCCCGCAACAACAATCGGGATTGGTTTCAACCGCGCAAAACCATATTCGAAGAAAGCGTCAAGCGGCCGATGCAGGAGCTGGTGGCCGCGCTCAACTCCGCCATGATGAGCTACGCGCCGCAGTACGTGACCGATCCGGCCAAAGCGATTTACCGTTTCTACCGCGACACTCGGTTCAGCAAAGACAAGTCGCCGTACAAGCAGCAGATTGCGGCCAGTTTTCCGCGGCGCGGCCTGGTACGCCACGAAGGCGCTGGCTTTTATTGCGCCGTTTCGCACAAAGAGGTCGCCGTCGGCGGCGGCATTTATATGCCGTCTCCCGAAACGCTGTCAGCCGTGCGCCACCATATCGCCGTGCACCACGAAGAGCTTCGTCGGATCACCAGTTCAAAGAACGTCCGTAAACTATTCGGCAAACTGCAAGGCGAGCAGCTCTCGCGCCCGCCCAAGGGTTTTCCCAAGGAACATCCCGCCGAGGACCTGCTGCGCATGAAGCAGTTTCTGCTCTACATCGAGTTACCGCCGGTTACCGTCACCACACCAAGTTTGTTCACCGAGATCGAAACCCGCTTCCGCGCGATGACCCCGTTTCTGGAATTTCTGAATGCGCCCCTGGCGGCGACCCGGAAGAAGATCGACGCTCGCGAACTGTTCGGATAAGGGAGTTATTCCGGATTACGGAGTGCAGCGGGCCGCGGCGGCCGCCGGATCGCCCTGCCGAAAGCCGCGCTTGTCGCGATAGACCTGGTGGCAGTGCGCGCACCCTTCGGCGAGCTTGCCGGTGAAGTCGCTCATCGCTTCCTGGTTTCTGGTCTGCGAGATCCGATATGCCTCGCGCCCGATTTCCGCGATCTCTTTCGTGTATTGAATCCAATCGGGCCGATCCACCGGTACCGGCCGCCCGTTCTGGCAGCGGCGCCCCGGAATGAGCAACTGCGGCGCCGACTCGGCGATTGCGATTGCCGCGTAGTCCACGATTTGCCAGCCGGTATAGAGGCCATTGCCCCAAGTGGTCCAGGAAAAGTCGGCGTTGGCCCCCGCCGCAGGCTTGGCGGGCGCGCCCGGATCGTTGGTTTGCACGTTGAAAATGATATTGGAGTTGGGGAACAGGATGGCCCGCATCAGCTGATTCAGATTGGCGAGCGGCGGAAAGGCGGCCGCGGTTGCGACCGGCCCCGCCCCGGCGATGACGATAGACTTCAGTGCCGCCTCATCGGCGGCCAATTCGCTCTTTCCCGCAGGAAACTTGCCGGCTTGGAGGATGTACGCAACGAGATCCGCCGTCTCGGCAGGCTGCAGCTTGCCCGGATCGTCCGCTGGCATGGTGTTGCGGATCTTACCCGCCAGTTCCGATAGCGGCTGTGCGCCCCATACCGTGAGGAACGCACTCCCTGCGAGTGGCGGCGCGGATATGCCTTCCAGCGCACCGCCATGGCACGAAGCGCATTTCTCTTGATAGGCCGACCGCCCACGTGCGCCCTGTGCCTCCGTGTACACGCGATCATTCGCCGTGCGGACCTGCCCTTGCGCCACCGGCATGTGCGCTGCGATCAGAACAGCGGCGGCAACGCCAGGGCAAAGACCGGAGAAGATTCTCATGGAGTTCGATTATACGCCACGGAGCCCGCGGCGCCGGGGAAATTCCGATACCTTGATGCGGTTACGCGCTCGCGATAACCCGGGCGCCCGCCACTGGCCCTACGCTTTCACCCAGCGGCTCGCGCGCGGATACACGCTCCGGGCATTCGCGGAGTACACGCGCTCCTTCTCCGCCCCGGTCAGCTTCGAATCGTCCACGTACCGCCGTGTGTTGTCGTAGTGGTCCTTCGTTTCGTCGTTGACGATTCCGGGAAACGCGCCGTCGCACTCTGATCCAAACAGGATATTGTCCAGCGGCACGGCGTCGAACAGCATTTGCATGTTCAGGTGGTTGTAGATGCAGGTATCGACGAACACATTGCCGTTGCCGAGGATCTCATCCGGGCTCGCCCAGCCGTTGAATTTCGCAATCGCCCGCCAGCGCCCGATCTGACAGGGCAGCGCGCCTCCGCCGTGCGGAATCAGAAAGCGCAGGCGCGGAAAACTCTGGAACAGATCCTTGGCCATCATCAGCTGCACAAAGCCCGTGATGTCGGCTATCAGATATTGCAGCGCCGTATGTGGGAAGTTCTTGTTGATCGACTCGCTGCCGTGCAATACCAGCGGCACGTCCAGGGCTTGCGCCGCTTCGAACACCGGGTAATTGTGTTTGCCGGCGAACGGCTGGTTCTGCCAGCGGCCGCCCGTGCCGTCCGGATCGAAATTGAATGCCACAAACCCGTCGTTCGCCCAGCGCTCCATCTGCTTCGCCACTTGCGCGGAAGGACACGACGGATGCTGCCCGAGCATGCCGACCGGGGCAAAGCGGCCGGGGTTCAACTGGCAGGCGCGCAGAACCAGGCTGTTGTTTAGATCGGCCCAGATGGCGTTCTGCTCCAGGCTGCCGTCATGCGTCGCCATAGCCTTGGCGCGCGGAGAAGCAAACGCCACTTCGATCTTGCGCGCATCCATCAGACCGACGACCTGCTGCAGGGTCTTCGAGACCACCTCGTCCGACAGGTTGGGCAACGCATCGGGATTCTTGCCCGCAAGCTGCGCCTCGCGAAAGCCCTCCACTTCCGGGTGCTTCGCGAGACGGACAAAGTGCTGGTGTGAGTCGATAATCATGTTCGTAAGGGTGTGGCTGAAAGGAACATGATAGCAGCGCAACCGGAACACCGACGGCGTGATATCATTCGCTGCATCTTTCAGAGCAAGGAGATTGGCAGGGCCAACAAGGGCATCGCGGGCCCCGCGCTGAGCGCCGTCGCGGAGGTAGCACCGAAACCGTAGCTCTCCCGGGCTCGGCAAGAAGGCTGGTTCTAAGCATTATGGAAGAAAACTTGAACGCGCCGAAGCTGGTCGCCTATCGGCTACCGAACTTCCCGGCCTATCTCAAACTGATTCCCGCGCCGGCGGACCGTTCTTGGATGGACCTGGACACCGCCGGGTGGGCGAATCGCTGCCTGCCTCTACGCGTGGCCAACCAGTTGGGCTGGCAGATCCTGAACGACGTCCCCTTTGAAGCCCACTGGGGAGGGCGGCCCGGACTCGACAGCGTCCAGATCACATTCAAAGAGAAGAGAAACAAGTACATCCAGAGCGCGTTCGGCTACGGTATCCTCACGTGGTACATACCTTATCTGTTTCGTACTTCTCCCGGCTATAACCTCGTCGCGCGAGGACCAGCCAACGCACCCAAAGATGGAATCGCTCCCCTGGATGGCGTGATCGAAACCGATTGGGCAGTCGCCAGTTTCTCCATGAATTGGAAGTTCACCCGTCCTTTGAAGATTGTGAAATTCGAGAAGGACGAGCCAATCTGCACCATCATTCCGGTTCGTCGAAATGAGGCCGAATCCTTCGATACCGAGATTCAGAACCTCAGCGGAGACTTACTGGCCGAATACGATGCATGGCTCGAAAGCAGAAAACAGCTCATGGATAAGAAGCACGTTGGCGGCGCGCCAAAAGGCTTCGAAGCTCATTACGTCCGCGGCGAGACCGTGACCGGCAGGCGCTTTGCGGAGCATCAGAACAAACTGGACCTGAAGAAGTTCGTCGAATTGGACAAGCCGCTCCCATCCAACGTCCAATACGAGCCGGCTTCTAAACCTCGCAAGGGACTGTTGCAGAAGTTAATCGGCTATTAGCGGGAATCTCGCTATTTCTTCGCGTCGTTCCCGACGTAATGCTTGGCGTCTCTTTCCTGGCACACAAACTCCATCAGTTCGGTATCCGGCATGAGTTGATGGTTCACGCGCACAGTAAACGGCCTGGTGTAGGCCTTGGGGTCTTCGATCGTAATATCGATCTGCATCAAGCCCAATTTGAGACGGCGCCACCGCTCGGTCATCTTGCCGGAACCGGTTAGCGGGCTCCCCTCCACGTCCAGCCACACATCGTCCCGAAATCCCGTAGTCTCCACCACCAGCGTGTCGCCATCCCAGTGCCCCACCGAATAGCCATACCACCAGGGCGTGACCTGGTTGCTGTCCGGGAGCTTCCGGCCGTCGGTCAAAATGCGCCGGGTATTGTCGTTGGCCTCATACAGAATTACGATCTCGCGCGGCGTCTGCACCACCTCCCGGGGCTGGGGGTGCATGTGCAGTTGGGTCAAACCCAGCGGCAAACACTCCGCGTCGGGATTGTCCTTATTGTTATTCGCTTTTCTCTGCGCGCGCACTTCCGCGGCCCATGGCGTCATCGGAGGAAGCTTCTCCTTCAAGCCGGCGCCGATATTGAAGAACTGGCCCACTGGCGGATCGTCCGGCGTGGATGGAATCGCGAAAGGCAAAGGAAGCGTGCCGTTCATCGACTCGCCGCCGCGGCCGCGTCCTCCCGCACCGCGCGCCGGCTCCCATAACCCCGAGAAATCGGGCTTGCCATCAGCTGTCCGGGGCGCCGGCGCCGCCAGATCGATTTTGCCGTCCTTCGCGTGGGGGCCCGGAGTCGGATAGCTCGGCCACTGCGCGCACAGGGGCAGGGCGCAGGCTGCTAAAGCGGCCAGGATTGCGGCTGGGATCTTGAGAATTCTCATCTTCGTTTTACTCTCTACGAAGGCGAGCCTTCTCGTCAAATCGTTACCAGCCTGCTTTACGTTGGCGCTCCAGTCCCGAAGGTCGCGGGGAGGGGCCCGATTCCTGCGGCAAGCGAACGGCGAGGGTGTATCCCGGGTTGTTCTTGAGCGCATCGTAGGTGCCGAAGTCGCAACTGAAGACGGTCCACGCTTTGGTTGCGTCCGCCGCATCGGACGTCGCCGTCCAATAAAACTGATAGCGCATGAAGTTGTTGAAGATCGGCGACCGGTACACCGTGCCATCGAGGTTGAGGTAGGTCTGGTTGAAAAAGTCCGCGTGATTGTTGACCATCCGGTCGGAAATGCTCTCCATCTCGGCCCGAGTGGGCAGGCGCCAGGTACCAGGCTGGGAGCCGTCGGTCAGCCCGCATTGGCCGCTGGAGAGGGCCCTGACAGCCGAGAGCGCGTCGGCCCACTTCTGGTAGATGCAGTCGGCTTCCTTCAGCCACACCAGGCCGGTAACGGTGTCGGCCACAGTGCCATCGCTTCGATCTAACCAGCGCGGATAAGTCAGCGGCACGCCGCTTTGGAGGTGTCCATCGTCGCCATCGGCAAATTGCACATACTGCCCGGTCGATTGCAGCCGGTTGAGGCCTGCGCTGGCGCCCCTGACTGCCCAGACCTGGTTGTACGCGAAGGCCTTCGAGTTGACGATGCCGTCATTGATAAATCGCCCATCGCTGAAGCGGATCGCCCAAGCCGATGGCGAGCCGGCCTGTCCGCCGAAGTAGCTGGTGGACGACCAGTAGATCGCCGGCGATACGTTCGTAAACGGATGCCCCGGACTCAGGGCCGGATGGCTGGTGGAAACGTCCACCAGGCTTTCCAGTTCGTTGACGTTCGGCAACCGCCACTGGCCCGCTGCGGAGCCATCGGTGAGACCGCATGCCCCGCTCGCGAGAGCATTCACCTCCTCCAAAGCGTCGGCCCATAGCGAAGGATGAATGCAGCCGGCATTTTTGAGCCAGACCAGCCCGGTCACACTGTCGGTGACCGTTCCATCCTGGTTGTCCGTGAAGCGGTCGGTCGAAAGAAGGGGCTGCATCCGCAGGACCGCATCCGGCGCGGCCTGACTCGTCGCCGCGAGGCTCACCAACGGGTTGCTCCCGTCGTAGGCGATGAAATCCGCGCCGGTGAGCGGCGGGCCGGGAGTGGGTTGGTTTCCGGGGGCCGGCAGTGCGGAGTAATGGATAACTGTAAAATAAATTCCGATATCGGTGACCCGATTGCCTTGGAAATCGCCGGTGTGATCCGCCCGCGTCACGTTCGCCGTGAGGCTGGGAGCCACCGAAGGATAGAAGCCGTATCCCGGCTTGCTCGCCCAAAGATGGTAATCCGCGTTGTCGCCGGGATTCGGCGTGGGCGGCCAGTGCGACCAAGCGGGCAACTGAAACTGGTATGCGCCGTTCTGGTCAGTGGCGGCGACCGCGTACACAGTACTGTAATTCGTCGCATAAGCCGTGATCGTCACGCCTGGCAGAGGCGCGCCGTTGAACCGGACCGTGCCCGAAACGAGGTTCCTCGGCATTGTGGCCGGGTATGGGTCGTAGCCGAATGCCGGCAGCGCCAGGGATACGGCCAGAAGGAGCCGCGTTCGATCGGTCATCAAGATGCCCTCCCGCATCCAATACACCGGTGGCTCCAGGCTACGGAGTCCGCCTAATCACCCTTATCGGCGGGAGGGAGCCGATTTAGAATGGATCCTCTTATGTTCTACAGAATCAGTTGGTTGCCGAAGCTGCCATCACCCGCGCCGTCGCGCATTCCTCGGCGACCTTGAGAAAAGCCAGCACCCTGGCATTCCCCACAATGTACGGATTCGGAGTCACCGGATCTTTGGCCAGCAGCGGCAAGTTGATCTTCGACCGGTCCCAGTCGGTGTGGTTGGTGAAGATGATCTCCGCACCCGCCTGCTTCACAATCGCGCTGAAGCGCTGCGCGGACCGGATATAGGCCCGCACCGACTCTGTGTCCGGATTGAGCCCCGCGCCGCCCCACAATGCCGCCACGTGCGGGGTTCCATGGTCCTTGACGGTAAACAGCGAGGAGATGGTGCCCGGCGTGTGGCCGGGCAGGATATACAATGTCACCGTCGTGTCGCCGAGCGTGAGTCTCTGCCCGTCGGTCGCCTCGATATCCCGCTTCGGCTTCGTGCCCACCGTTCTGCGGTCGAGCACATCCCAGTCGGCCGGCGACATGACCACCCGTGTCCCATAATGCTCCTGCAGAAACCGCGCACCGCCGTCGTGATCGGGATGCGGATGGCTCACAATCGCATATTTGATTTGCGCCGGATCCAGCCCCAGAGTCTTCATTCCCTCGGCCACTTCGTCTTCCACCGAATAGTCAAAAATCGTGTCGAGCACGATGATGCCTTCTGACGTCGTAAGCGCCCACACCGAATATTCCGACTGGCCGAAAAAGTAGAGGTTGTC
>CAYTJD010000198.1:0-14866 GCA_964438005.1 uncultured Solibacteraceae bacterium
TTCGAGTTAGAGCATGCGATACAGCGAGAAAGAACCGAAGGGACCGGTCGGGTACTCCTCCCGGTCTCGGTCGACGACTGCCTGGATGCGGACTCGCCGTGGCACCAGGACCCGCTGCTCAAGACGTTGTGCGAGCAAAACGTGACGCCGTTCCAGGGAACCTTCGACGACTCGGCCATGTTCAATAAGAGCTTAGGCCGGATCTTGGCCGCCCTGGAATCCGACGCAGTGCCGGTGCCGCCCGCGGGTCCCCCGCCTCCGGCCGCTACAGCCGCGTAACGTGCTGATTCCCGCTCAGAGACTCATCACAGCCCGCGCGGATTTTTTCCACGTCGCCACATCAGTGACTTACAGCCATTCCCGCCCGGTCCCAAGCCCGCCCCGCGGCCCCCGCGCGAGACAATGGGGACGTGGGAAGGTTCCTGTCACACTCCGGCCGAATCGAACCGGCACAAATTCAAACAGGAGCGAAAGCGTTCGCTTGGTACCACGCGGAAACCTTGCCTCAACCCCTTTCACTACAACAACCGTCGCGAAAACTCCGCAACGACCGTTTCCCAAAAGGGCGAAAACGCTACTTCCAGTTGTCCATCGCCTTGCGCGGCAGCGAGTCTGGCAGAAAATCCAGTAGCTCCAGGCGCACTCCGTCGGGGTCCGTCGCGTTGGTGATGCTGGTCTTGGTCGACCCGGTGCGCGGATCGGCAATCGTTACGCCGCGCTGCCGCAGACCCGCCACCGTGGCCCCCAGGTTTTCCGGCCAGATCCCGATATGACTCAGGCCGGGCGTACGATCGCCCGTCGCCGGCGCCACTTCCAGAAACGTGTCCTTCGTGATCTGCAGATACGAGAGCGTCGGCTTGCCGGCGTTGTCCCGGATCGTAAACGCTTCCTTGAACCCCATCGTTTGCGTGTAGAAACGCATCGATGCGTCGTAGTCCTTGGCAAAGACCCCGACGTGGTTCAGGCGCAGGCCCAGACTCTGGCCGGGCTGCGCCGCGCTGGGCTGCATCATGAGGATGCCGGCAATCATGCCGGCGGCGAACAGCGTGACTCCGCTAATGATTTTGCGCATGAACGATCCTTTCGGGCCGCTACTTCACGGCATGGCTGAAATCGGCGGCCTGCCGCGCCGGGCCGGTCAGCGCCAGAATGTGCAGGCCGGTATTGGCGCGGTCAGCGGCATAGATATAGCCGCGGTCGTCGACTTCCACGTTGTTGGTCTGAATGGCGATCTTGCAGTGTTGCTCGGCGCCCCGGCCCGCGCAGCGTTTGTCGGTTTTGTCGGTCGTCGCCGGAATGTAATAGCCGATTTCCTTGGGCTGGAGCGGATTGCGCACGTCAATCGCGCGCACCCCGGCATTGAAGTACGCCAGAAACAGGATGCGGTTGTAGTAGATCGGCGTCATGTTCTCGTTCGAGGAGTGCGCGCCGAATCGGCCTCCCGCGCTGCAGAAATTGCCGCTCGCTTCCGGCACTGTCCAGGTGGAAACGCCCACCGACTTCTTTTCTTGCGTGATATCGACGAAGCGCACCATCTGCCGGTACTCCTGGCATTCATTGGCCACCGTTTCACCCACCAGAGCCACAAAGTCTTTCACTTCCCCTTTGCTCTGCTTGGTGAATTCGGTCATCGGAACCCGCATCATCGGGAACGCGGTATGCGCGCCCACGTCATCGGGGTAGTCGACTCGCGCCACCACCGGGTATTCCAGATTTTCGTCCGTCGGCTCCGCCGCCCCTTTCAACAGTTTCTCGCGATCTACGATTTCGAGAACGCCGTTCCGCGAGTTGCCATAAGCAAAATAGACGCGGTTGCCTTTCGGGCCGGTCGACATGGGGCCGTGCATATCTTCCGGCGTCTGCCCGCGCGCGCCAGGCTGCTGCCCGGGAAGACCAAAATTGCGGATAAACACCGGATGCGCCGGATCGCTCAAGTCGTAAATCTGCGCCATGCGCTTCGCGCGCCAGTTCGGCGCCCCGGAAACCAGGTAGGCGATCCCGGTGTCGCACTCCCACCAGCTTTTGTGCGTATCGCGCAGGCCGCTCACCACTACCGTGAGGCGCGACGGCTTGGCCGGGTCGGTCACGTCCCAGATTTCGTGCGCGGAGCTGCCGTAACTGCGCAGCAGGTAGAACTTGGTTTTGTCGGCCCGCGGCAAATCGGCGCCGCTGCACGCGCGAACCATCTGCGCGCCGCCGGCCTCGCCGCCGCCTCCTCCTTCGCCCGGAATGTGCGCGATGTATTTCGGATGCTTCGGGTCGGTCACGTCGACCACGGAAGTTCCATTCGGCTCGTCCTGCCCGGTCAGCGGATTGGGCTGCACGCCGGCGTGATGCCCGACGTACGCGATCCAGCGCTCGCCCTGCTTCTGGATCACCGGCTGATACGCGCTCCTCGCTTGCAGATCGCTATAGCCGACCAGTTCCATATTGCTTTTCCGTTCGGCCGCCGTCAGCAAGCCGCACAGCGTGAGGCCGAACACCGCGTAGTGTTTCCGAGTCATACGCCCTCCGGAATCAGGATTTCTGAAGAATACACCATTTGCCTCGCGTGTGGGACACGCGCAACCGTAGGTGATAAGATCAATGGCCATGATTAGGGCTAGACTTTGCCTGCTCGGAGCGGCCGCGGCCCTCCTTCTTCCCGCCGGCCTGCAAGCAGCCGCCGGTTGCAGCCAGATGACCCCGGATTCGACCGACGCCGTCACCGCGGCGCCGCAAAACCACAAAGTGATCCTCGAAAACGACGCCGTGCGCGTGCTCGAAGCCACCGTGCCGCTTCACAGCCGCGAAGTGCCGCATACGCACTTTTGGCCGAGCGTCTTCTTCGAGCAGACTTCGCCGGTCAACGAGCCCTGGAAGACGGTTACCATCCGTTGGTCGAAGGGCGGGCCCAGCAAGGGCTTCGACAGCAGCGACCGCGACCGCCACAATCTGCTCATCGAGCTGAAGAAGACCGATTGCAAGCCGGCCCCGCTCGCCGACCTGCCGGCCACCGACGCGGTCAAGATCCATGATCCCAACATGACCGTGGCGCTCGAAAACGAATACGTGCGCGTGCTCAGCGTGCGCGTGGCGCCCGGTGAAAAAGAACCGTGGCATACGCACACCTGGCCGGCCGTGGTTGTGTACTTTCACCTCCCTCCGTCGCAGCGTTTGTTGCCCGATGGCAAGAAGACGCCGCGCGCCGAGCTCACTAAGCTGCAGGTAAGCTACGATTCCGACAGCCAGCCCGTACACTCGGTCGAGAATCTCGGCAAGGAGTGGTATCAGGCCTATCGCGTGGAGTTGAAGCCGACCACCACCGTGGCCGTCGCCCGGAATTGATAGAATTCAAAGAGAAGACCGGATCGGCAATGAAACGTGCTCTTCTCATTCTCGGTGCATGTGTGACGGCCGCGCAGGCTCACGACATCATCACCACGCCAATCACGTACGACCGCGAAATCATCCGCATTTTGTACGACCGCTGTAACTCTTGCCACCATCCGGACGGCAAGGCGTTTTCCTTGATGACCTATTCGGACGCCCGTCCGTGGGCGGTGGCGATCAAAGAAGAAGTGCTCGCCCGGCGCATGCCGCCGTGGGGCGCCGTCAAGGGATTCGGCGACTTCAAGAACGATCAGGCGCTTACGCCTGAACAGCTTGAGGTGATAACCAGTTGGGTCGATGGAGGAGTTCCCGAGGGCGAAGACAAGGACTTGCCGCCTGCGCCGAAGTTCGCCGACGGCGCGCCCCTGCCGCATCAGCGCGGCGATCTTCCCGTCAGCGGCGAGTTGCAGTTGACCCGTCCGTTTCTGTTAGGCGGGTTGGTGCCGGATCAGGTACCCGACAAAGCAGTCTTCCAAATGACCGCCGAGCTTCCTGACGGCGCCGTCGAGCCGCTGCTCTGGATGGAAGAATATAAGCCGCAGTTCGCGCACCCGTTCGTCTTGCGCACACCGCTCGAATTACCCAAAGGAACGGTGATCCACGGCGTGCCGGAAGGGGCCCGCATTATCCTGGAGCCGGCCGAACCGCAGGCCGCCACGGCGCACAAGTAACGCTTACTTCGGCTCTTTGGTGCCGAGGTGCATCAAGTCTTTGTTGTTTTCCAGGCAGACGTATTCCAGCAGGTCCCATCCCGGCCTGAACGGAACGCGGAAATTCGTTGTCCACGGCTTGGTGTACATTTGCGGGTCCGTGATGGTCGCCTCGTATTCGAGCGTCAGATAATTCGGCCGCCGGAATTTTTCCACCACGTGCAGATCTTCGCTCGATGGGTGACCGACGTAATCCAGCCAGGTTTTGCCGTTGAAGCCGATCGTATCCACCACCAGCGTGTCGTTGCCCTCCCACGAGCCAATTGACTCGCCCAGCCAGGTCGGGTTTAGTTTGTCGGCTGCGGTATGCTTGCGCCCGTCCATGAAAACCTGCCGGTACATATGGGACGCGCCTTCGTACAGAATGACGGTGCGGCCGGGCATTTGCAGAAACTGGAATGGATAGGGAGTGCCTGTATAGCGCGGCACGCCGGGCGGCAGGCAATAACCTTCGGGATCGTCCTTCGAATCGTTGGCGCGGCGTTCTTTGTAAAGCTTCAGTCCCAGCTCGGTGAATGGGACGTCGACCGCTTTCTCGACATATTTCTTGTCGGCCCAATCGAGAACCCAGATCGGCGCCCAGACGCCTTTGCCGCCGAAATCGACTTTGCCGTCGGCCAGGCGCGGCGCCGGCTGGGCGGGCGCCACCGTGGGGGCGGATCCCTCCTGGGCGGCCCCGATAGCAACGAGCCCCAGTGACAACATACTGAGAGCCCCGATTTTTCTGCTCATAGGCGCTATTATATCGCCCGGGTCATGCCTGCTTGGGCGGCAAGAAGCGGCGCACACCTAAGTCGTAGACCGCCGCGCCGATTATGCCGCCGAGCAGCGGACCTACGATGGGCACCCAGAACACCGGCGGGCCATCGGTGAGCCCGTTATTCTTGAAACCGGCGACGGCCGTAAACAGCCGCGGGCCGAAATCACGCGCCGGATTGATCGCGTACCCGTGCAGGCCGCCGAACGACATGCCGATCGCCACCACGACCGCGCCGATCAGCGCGGGTGTGAGATTCGCTTGCGGCGGCATGTTGCGGTCGTCGATCAGAGCGAAAATCATGAGGAGCAGCAGCGCGGTGCCGATCGTCTGGTCCAGCAATCCTGCCGAGAGCAGATCCGGAAATGTCGGAAACGTCGTGAAGATGCCGGCGGTTTTGACCAGACCGGGATCGAAGTTGTGGAATGCCGGCCGGAAATCCCAAAAGACCAGGGCAGCGCCGACAAATCCGCCCAAGACCTGGGCGATCCAGTAGGGAATTACCTTCCGCCAGGGAAAATCGCGAAACGCCGCGACGGCCAATGTGACGGCCGGATTGATGTGGGCACCCGAAATCCGGCCGGCGATATAAATGCCCATGGTGACGCCGAGGCCCCAGCCGAAATTGATGTTGGTCCAGCTTCCCCCCGGGATCGAGCCGTTGCCGAAAAGCACCGTCATCGCGACGACGCCATTACCGAACATCATCAGGACCATCGTCCCGAGGAACTCCGCCACCAGTTCAGGCCACATGTTCGTTACATGATATCAGTACCAGTTGCGAATCCGGACATCGATTCCGCTGCCGTCCAACGCCTTGGCGAATGCGTTCAGATCCGAACCCATGTAGTGATAGGGGTAGACGATCGCTGGATGAAACGCGCGCACACCCTCGGCTGCTTCCTGCGGCGTCATTGTATACGGCAGGTTCATGCACACGAAAGCAACGTCGATGTTCTTGAGCGCCTTCATTTCGGGAATCGCCTCGGTGTCGCCGGAGAAATACAACCGTTTGCCGCCGTAGGTGACGATGTAGCCGTTGCCGCGGCCTTTGTCGTGGAACAGCTGTCCGGCCGAAGGCCCGCGCGTCAGGTTGTACATCGCGACCGCTTCCACGGCAAACGGCCCGAGCGTAGTCTTCTCGCCGTTGCCCACGACTTTCGCGCCCGTCACCTGGGCCGCCACGGCTTTCGGCGCCACGATGACCGTGTCCGCCTTTTTGAGTTTGTTGATGATCGGCGGCGCCAGATGATCGCCGTGGATGTCGGTAATCAGGATGTAGTCGGCCTGCGGCAAGCCGTCATAGGAGCCTTGCGCCGGGTCGACGTACAGCACTTTGCCGCCCGCCTGAATCACGAGGCTGGCGTGCTGAATGGGCGTGAGCTGGAGATTTCCAGCTGAAGTCGAAAAGGTTTCCGGCGCGGCGGCGAATGCAGCCGTCGCCATGAGGGACAATGCGAGTGCATAGCGAGTCATACAGCGGATTGTACACCGCTAGGCGCGCGCCAACTCGATCAATACGATTTCCGGCGGACAGTTGAACCGCACCGGCAGCAGCGAGCATCCGACGCCGGCCGTCGTGTAGCCCTGCATGCTCTCGTGCCGCCAATGCCCGAAAGCAAACCGGCGCGGGCTATCGGCCATCGTAGACAGCGCGCCGATCCCCGGCAGGCGGATTTGGCCGGCGTGCGTGTGTCCGCTCAGGTAAAGGTTAATGCCAGCCTCGGCTGCTTCGCGGTACATTTCCGGCGTGTGCGACAGCAGCAGCTTGAAGCCATTCTCGGGCACCTCTTGCAGGGCGCCCTCCAGATCATCGCAGCCGTAAAAGTGAGGATCGTCTACGCCGACCACCCAGAGCGGATCATTCGAAGGACCCACCGCCACCGACTCGTTAATGAGCATCCGCACGCCCATCGACTCGAGCCCCGGCGCGATGTCGGCGCAATCGTGATTTCCGAGAATACCGACCACGCCGTGCCGCGCGCGAATCGCGTGGAGCAAGCGGCGCATCCGCGGATAGACCTTATCGGCCGGGCCGTGAATTTCGAAACGATAGTCGCCCGTGAGGACGCACAAGTCGGTCGAAATGAACTTGAGCCGGTCGGCCAACGCCTCCGCCAGGCCATCGACGCCATCGATGTGGAAGTCGCTGAGATGCAGAATGCGGAAACCGTCCAGCGCCGGGGCGAGATTTGGAAACGCCAACCGCAATTCGCGGACAACCGGGTGCACGGCATTGGCCCGGCCCTTCGCGTACAAGCCACAGATCCGCAGCGCGGTCTTGAGGCCCCAGGCCAGCACGCGCTCGTGCTGCAAGGGAAAATCGCCATGTCCGTGAGCGTGGGGACCCCGGTGGTGCTGCGCTTCCAGGGTGCGCCGCTGGGCCAGACGAGACTCCAGATCCTGAAGCCGGACGTCAGTGTTGGGATTGGATTGGAGCGAGCTAGCCGTGTCTCCATTATCGACGGAAGGCCGGGGCGCGTGTAGTCATGCCGGTACCAACCGGGCCTGGGGCAGACTGTTCCAGGTAGACGGAACTAATTGATACAATGAGGGTTCTTGGTTATAACGGAGACCTTCCGAGGGACCTCCCGGAGCGGTTCGTTACCATTCTTCAACGGTTACGTCATATTCCACAGGTAAATGGTTCAGGACGTGGCCGAAGCGGCAGGCGCCCGATTGACACCACAAGCTGATTCGCTAATCCGGGCGGCCCAGCGGGGCGACCAGGATGCTTTCGAGCAACTGGTCCGCGCCTACGACCAGAGTGTGCTCCGCCACGCGATGAATCTGCTGCGCTCGCCGGAAGAGGCCCGGGACGTCTACCAGGAGGTCTTTCTGAAGGTGTTTCGCAACCTGCACACGTTCCGTTTCGATTGCAGCTTTCACACCTGGCTGTACCGGATCGTGACCAATGTGTGCCTCGATCACCTGCGGAAACGCGGCGTGCGCAAAGAAGAGCCGGCGGTGGTAGAGACGGGAGACGGCCCAGTGGACCGGATGGAGAATTTCGAAGAAGGGTCGGCCATCGCCAATCCCGAACGAAAACTGTGGAACCGGCAACTGCAGGAGCGAATCGAAGAGAGCCTTCAAGAACTGACGCCGCGCGAACGGATGGTTTTCGAGCTGCGCCACTATGACGGGTTGCGCTTGAGGAATATCGGTGAGATTCTCGGAACCACTGAAGACGCGGCCAAGAATTGCCTGTTCCGGGCGACCCAGAAGATGCGCTCGGCATTGGGAGATTTTGTATGACGTGCGAGTCGGTTGGTAAAGTTCTTTCGCTCTATTTTTATGGCGAGCTGAGCCCTGCCGAAGAAGACCAGGTAGAGCAGCACGTGCACGAGTGCGCCGCGTGCGCCCGCGAGTTGGAGCGGCAGCGCGCCTTATCCGCGCAACTGGACCGGCGGCAGGCGGAGGCTCCGTCCGGATTACTGGAAGAGTGCCGCACCGATCTGATGGCCGCGATTCAAGGAGGCGCCGGGGTTCCGGACGGCGCCTCGGCCAGCCCGTGGCGCCTGTTTCTAAAGGCTCTGTCCCACAGCTTTTCCGGTTGGTCGCGCTTCCAGCAACCGGCCGGAGCGCTGGCATTGCTGGCCATCGGTTTCTTGGCTGCGCGCATGACGACCATGAAGACCCCAGGCATCGAGGCCGGCCTGGTGGTGACGCCGACCGATCAGAGTTTCTCCACGGTCCGTTCGATCCAGCCGAATCCCTCAGGCGGCGTGCAGATCGCTTTCGATGAAACGAACCGGCGGGTGGTGTCCGGCCCGATGGACGATCAACGAATCCGCCAATTGCTGCTGGCGGCGACGCGGGAGGATAATCCCGCGGTGCGCGTCGAGTCAATGGATTTATTGAAAGGCCGATCCAGTTCGGGCGATGTGCGCGATGCGCTGCTGAATGCGGTGGCCCACGATCCCAATCCGGGCGTGCGTCTGAAAGCGATCGAAGGGCTCAAGCCTTTGGCGGCCGAGCCGGATGTCCGCAAAATCCTGGCTCAGGTACTGCTCGCGGATGACAATTCGGCCGTTCGCATGCAAGTGGTCGATTTGCTTGTGGAGCACCGCGACGACGCGATTGTGGGCGTCCTGCAGGATCTGATGCAGAAAGAGAACAACAGTTACGTGCGCCTGAAGTCGGAGAAGGCGCTGAAGGAAATGAATGCTTCCCTTGGGACCTTTTAGGTGGCGCAGGCTTGCAGCCTGCCTCGGGGCCGTTGTGCCGCTGGCGGTTTTCGCTCAGCCCGCCTTAGTGCGTGAAGGCAACCGCTGGGTGGAGACGATCACGGGCAGTGCGCCGGCGGGCGCCCGCTTGCGCGCGAACTGTCAAGGCCCGGTGCATCTGGAAGCCGGCGCTGCCGGAGATGGCAGCTTTACGGCGCGCCTCAGCGTGGCGGTCCGGACCGAAGCGGAGGCCCGGCGCATTCTCGCGCAGAGAGTTGTTCGTGTTTCCGCTTCTGGTGAATTGACGGTCTCCTCGTTTAATGGCGGGCCTCCGGTAGAAATATTTCTGCAAACGCCGCGTCTGAGCGCAGCCGCGATTACCACCTTCGAAGGGACGGTGGAAGCGAACGGCGTGGATGGCTCGCTCACGGCGGAATCCGGCGGCGGCGACGTGAAATGCGACCGCATTCGCGGCGACGCCCGGCTCACCACCGGCGGCGGCGATCTTCAGGTCGGCGACGTGACGGGCGGGTTGCATGGCGCGACGGGCGGCGGCCGCATTATGGTGAAGAACGTCGGCGGCGACGCCGTGCTGCAGACCTCGGGCGGCGATATCGAAATCACCAAGGCCGGCGCCTCGGTTCGCGCGGATACGTCCGGGGGCGCGGTGCGCGTCAACAGCGCCGGGGGCGCGGTCACCGCGACTACGGGCGGCGGTCCGATTGTGATCGGCCATGCCGGTGGCGTGGTGATAACACGCAACATGGCCGGACCGGTGCAGGTGGGCGGCGCTCCGGGTGTGCGCAGCGAGTCCGGCACAGGCGCCATTCAGTTGACCAACATCGCGGGTCCCTTGCGCGTTTCGACGGCAGTGGGAAGCATCATCGCCAGCCTGCTGGGCTCGAGTCCATTCTCCGATTCGTTCCTGGCGACGGGCAATGGGGACATCACAGTTTTGATTCCGTCCAATTTAGGGGTGACGATCCGCGCGGAAAACGATCTGGCGGACTCACCACGCCGCATCGTCTGCGACTTTCCCGGCATTCCGGTACGGATGCGGGGCATGCAGGTGGTGGCGGAGGGGCCGGTAAACGGCGGCGGCCCGCTGTTGCGGATCGCCGGCACCGGCGGCACGATTTTTATCAAGCGTCAACCATAGGGGCTCGTTATGAAATTGGGGATTCCAGCAATACTCGGTCTGATTGCGATCAGCGCGGCGGCGCCCGGCATGATTGCCCAAACCGGGCGGCGCGTCATCGTCCAGCGATCGGGAACCAGCTATCTAGGCCTCGGCGCGATTGATATCACTCCGGAGCGCGCCAAAGCGCTGAACCTCAAAGAGGAGCGCGGCGTCGAAGTGGCTCATGTGCAGGAGGACACGCCTGCCACGAAAGCCGGTGTGAAGGAAGGCGACGTGGTTCTGGAGTACAACGGCGAGAAAGTCGAAGGCGTGGATGAATTCATCCGGCTGGTGCACGAAACGCCGCCGGGACGCGAAGTGAAGATGATCGTATGGCGCAACGGCAAGACCGAGAATCTGACGATCACGGTGGGCTCCCGGCGCGGCACGGTAATCGAAACGCCTGGCGGCCCGGTGACGATTCCGCCGATTCCTCCCATCCCGCCCATGCCGCCGATGGACATCCCGCGCTTCGAGATGTCGTATCAAAGTCCGCTGATTGGCATTGAAGGCGAATCGCTCGCGCCGGAAGGGCAACTGGCCGACTTCTTCGGCGTGAAAGACGGAGTGCTGGTCAAGTCTGTGGTTCGAAACTCGGCTGCCGAGAAAGCCGGTCTGAAGGCGGGAGACGTCATCGTGAAAGTGGATGATGCGAAGGTGACCAGCCCGCGCGAAATCACGAGCGTGCTGCGCTCCAATCGCAACAAGAACAGCTTCACGCTCACGGTTGTCCGCAACAAAAAAGAGATGCCGGTGACGGTCACGCTTCCGAACCGCAACGGACGCGCGAATCCTCCGCTGCCGGCGCCGTCGCCGGCGTAATAGCCTGTCCCGAATTATGAGTTGAAGCTAATACCCGATACTCCGCACTGCGTCTGGTCCAAGCCGGTCTTGCAACTGATGGAGATAGAGGCTGGTTGGCGCGACCATGGTTCCGCGTGAGTCGAAAATGCCGATGGGTGCAGGGGCAATGGGGACTGGCGTTCCCACGCAGCCGATGCACCAGTTCAGGGCACCGGGCGGCTGCTGCACGAGCAGAAAAGGTGAGACGACGTTCCACGCTACCGCCCATCCAATATTCCACTCGTGGCCGGATCCTGCTGCGAAGGCCACTCCCGGCCTGTTCTCGGTCCCACCGGGAAATCTGCCGCCATCAACCAGCAGACCCGTAGCCCATGGCTGATGAGGCGCGACACCGCCGTGCTCGGCGGTGAAGTTCAGTACGACCAGCGGACCGATCGCCGCAGCCTCCGTGACCACGGGCCCCGCGCTTTCGCCGGTCACATTACAGCGGTCCAACAGAATCTGGGTTCCCTGGAGCGTAAAATCGGTCGTTGCGGCCGAACTCAAATGCGCCGTCGAATGCGTGATGCGGACATTCGCCAATGTGACACGCTTCGCGGCCGGACCGATCTCGAATGCATTCCGGGTCTCCTGAATCTCCAGGTCGCGGGCCCAGGTATCCTCAACAGCATCCATCCGAACGGTAGTGCGCGGGGAACCGGAGATCGGGATATCCTCGAACGCTGCGACGATGCGCAGGCCTTCCACACCGGCCTCTGTGATGCGGCCGGGAAAGCTGTAACGAACGAGCGAGGCAGCCGTGAACTGGGAATCCAATGCGTCGCTGAGGGGGACGTCCAGTGTGACGCGATCACCTTCCACGGACTCCACCACCCGATCCGTGCGGATCACGCCACCGCTAGGGAGCCAGAGCGGCGGCTGGCCGTCACGGGCCGGGATGTTCATGCCCATGAAACGGATCCACCTGGTGGTGATCTGATCGAGCACGAGGACGCGATCCCCGGAATGGAAAGCCGAAGCGTCGCGAATCCGAAATTCAGTGGCGCCCGCGGGCACATAGGTGTCGAGGATAGGCACGCGAGGGCCTTCCTCATGCCACGTGCCGGTGCCGCGGATTTCGAGGAAACCATGTGGCTTGCCGGTCAGCCGTATGCTGGCGCCCTGTTCGCCACGCAGCACGACGCCGCGGCGCGTGATGCTCAAGGTCCCCGCGATTTCATATTCGCCAGGCGCCAAGACGACCGCGCCCGTTGCCGTGTCCAGTGCCGATTGGATGCGCGCGGTGTTGTCGCCGGTAGCGGCTGTGAGCCGTTCGGAAGCGATGACAGCGGGCAATTTCACGCCGCCCCCGCGATAGCCGGCCGAGGAAAAATCCATGATGCCGTTTCCTCGGCGGTCAGTCCTGTAATGCAGGCGATGGTCCGGGCCGCCAAAAGCCCAGTCGCTGATCGCCTGCGCGTGCAAGGCAGTTGCGGCGAGCACACAACAGATAACCTTCATAAGGCCTAGCGGCTCCGTTCTCTTCGCCACACCGACCGACGTTACGAATTAAGCGGCGTGTCCCTCTAGCGACCGATACGGTTTTGATCCCTCTCGCGTTAATATTTCACCTTTCTCAGAGCACCTGATTCGGTCACGGTGGTTGGCTCGAACTGGTACGAAGCGACGCTTCCGGACCGCAAGGGACGCGCGAATCCTTCGCTGCCGCCACCGTCACCGATGTAGAGTGGTCTCGACAACTGCTGCGCATCGCTTCCACACGAGTAGGCTCTCAGGCGGTTCCGTTCTGGCGTTGGCCGAAAGCGATATGGCCGTGCTCCGGCATAAATTACACGGAGGAGCGGGCCTTAGCGTTTGGCAGGAAGCCCCAAAATGCCAATCTGGCGAGACTTGCGGTAAGGCACCAGAATTGCTTTTACCTCCCGCGCGGAGACAACTACGATGTATCCTGCATTACTTCACGACCGGTGGCGGAAGCGACTGAGGGACGCGAAACTGCAACTTGATTTCGCGGCGCATTACGCAAAGGAAGTTGAGGAAGACTGCATCGCAGGCACTGTGCCAACTCCGGACGGCCATTATGCGTATCAACGGGCATTACGTGCGGAAGGTGAGGCGCGCGCCGAGTATCAGCGCGTTTTGAAAATCGTTCACGATCTGGTGCTGGATAGCAAGCCCCAGGACTAAACCTCGACCGTTAGACCGATTCGGGAGTCGCGCTGTCGTGTAGAGCGGCGCGGGCGCGCCCGAGAATCTCTTCGATGACCGGTGTTTTGGCATCGGCGTAGTTCTGGCCGAATTTCCAGTTCTGCTGGGCGAGTTCCCGTTTGGCGCGCGCATAGAGGTCACGATCCTCTTCATGACTTCGCAGCCAATCTCGAAAGAGCAAGACTCGTTCGATTTCCGGACAGCCGGCAGGGAAGACGTGCAGGTGGACGTCCGGGCTTGTCCCACGAAACATGCGGTGCTCATGCCAGTCCGGCTCGCGAATTCGGAGGACGTAACCGGCTTTTTCCAAAGGCGGGACGTAGCCTGGTTCATCTGCTGAATTGGCGACCACCAGCAGCATGTCGAGGATCGGCTTGGCGGCCAGGCCCGGCACGGAGGTTGAACCGGTGTGCTCAATCCGCAACGCGCGCACGCCGAGCACGGCCCGTACTCGTGCCGCCTGCTGCTGAAAGAGATCCGGCCAGCGGGGATCGTAGTCGGTAATCTCGATTTTTCCCGTTAACGGCCGTAACGCGCCAACCGTGTGATCGCGGATTTGCTGCTCGGTCAGGGGCTTCACAAATGTGTCCCTCACTATTATCCGACCGATTTGACCCAGGTGCTCGGGGGATTACCGAATGGCTCCACGCTTTCGCAGTGAGCCAAAAATCTGATTTGGGGGAATTCCTGTATTCGAGACTTCTGGATGCATGCCGCACAGGAACCACAGTGCCAGTACAGCGACGCGGGGCCAATGGTACTTCTAACGGGGTCGCCGGGAAGGCATTCCTGTTATTCTGCTCACACCATGTCGGTGAAAATTCCCTGGATCTGCGACACGTGCGGCGCAGCCGGAGAGGTAGATACCGTACTTCCGGCGGCGACGATCGACGCCCTGACGATCGAAGGCGCGGCCTCGGCCACTTTTGACGCGATCACGTTTTTTCCTCACCGGCATCCGGTCCGGATTTGGGTCGAGAGCCTCTAGGACTCGCGTTTTCCGAAATAGCTTCCGCTTTCCTTTCCTGACCCCGAAAGAGGGGCACCGCGGTCGCGGTTTTGCGTCAGGGCCGGTTTGCGCGACTGGCGACTGGCGACAGAAAATTTCCGTTGACACTGGTTCGCAGGAGGTGCTAGTTTACTAGCATGATGCTAAAAAACCAGCATAAGGAACCGAGATGGCGTTAGCGGGTTTGAGCCGGCGGGAACGGCAGATTCTCGAGATCCTGTACCTGCGTGGCCGGGCATCGGCGGCGGACGTCCGGGCGGCGATGGCGGATGCACCCAGCTATTCGGCGGTACGCGCGATGCTTCGGGTACTCGAAGAGAAGGGCCATGTGAAGCACCAGGCCGAGGGATTGAAATACGTGTATGTGCCGGTGATCGGACCCGAGCGAGCCAGACGCTCGGCGATGAAGCATCTGCTGGAGACGTTCTTTCACGACGAGCCGGAGCAGGCGGTGGCCGCGCTTTTGGACATATCTTCCCGGCGCTTGACGGCCGAAGAACTCGATCGGATGGCGGCTCTGATCGAGAAAGCCAGAAAGGAAGGCAAATAAATGTTTCTGCCGAATCTTGCACTCAAAGGCACGGTGGTTTTGGGCATAGCGTGGGTCCTTGCGATTGGATTGCGACGCCGCTCCGCGGCTTGGCGGCACATGGTCTGGAC